>NZ_RFSK01000021.1 GCF_009923995.1 Janthinobacterium sp.
CAAAGTGGACCACGGCGCCCGTCGTGCCGTCATAGGTCTTGTTGACGCCGCTCAAGCTCACGTTCAGCGTGCGCGCGCTGATGTCGGCCGTGGTGCTGCCACTATTGGCGTTCAGCACATAGTTGCCTGCGTCGAGACCAGCCAGCGCAACATTCGATACATTGATGGTCTTGCCAACGCCCGCATTCTTGTCGCCAAAGGCCGCACTGCCCGCGACCGTCAGCGCATCGCCAGCGATGCGGTCGTCGCCAAAGTGGGCGACTGCCCCTGTCGTGCCGTCATAGGTCTTGTTGACACCGCTTAAGCTGACATTCAGCGTGCGTGCCGCGATGTCGGCCGTCGTGCTGCCACTATTCGCGTTCAGCACATAGTTGCCTGCATCAAGGCCAGCCAGCGCGACATTCGATACGTTGACGGTCTTGCCAGTACCCGCATTCTTGTCGCCAAAGGCCGCATTGCCCGCCACCGTCAGCGTATCGCCGGCGATCCGGTCGTCGCCAAAGTGGACCACTGCTCCCGTCGTGCCGTCATAGGTCTTGTTGACGCCGCTCAAGCTGACATTCAGCGTGCGTGCCGCGATGTCGGCCGTCGTGCTGCCGGCGCTGCTGCTCAGCACGTAGTTGCCTGCGTCGAGACCAGCCAGCGCAACATTCGATACACTGACGGTCTTGCCAGTACCCGCATTCTTGTCGCCAAAGGCCGCGTTGCCCGCCACCGTCAGCGTATCGCCGGCGATGCGGTCATCGCCGAAGTGGACCACGGCGCCCGTCGTGCCGTCATAAGTCTTGTTGACGCCGCTCAAGCTCACATTCAGCGTGCGTGCCGCGATGTCGGCCGTCGTGCTGCCAGTATTGGCATTCAGCACGTAGTTGCTCGCGTCGAGACCAGCCAGGGCTACATTCGATACATTCACGGTCTTGCCGGTGCCAGCATTTTTATCACCAAACGCCGCATCGCCCCCTACCGTCAGCGTATCGCCAGCGATCCGGTCGTCGCCAAAGTGGACCACGGCGCCCGTCGTGCCGTCATAAGTCTTGTTGACGCCGCTCAAGCTCACGTTCAGCGTGCGCGCAGCAATGTCAGCCGTCGTGCTGCCGGTATTCGCGTTCAGCACGTAGTTGCCCGCATCGAGTCCGCCCAGGGCGACGTTCGACACAGTCACGGTCTTGCCCGTGCCCGCATTCTTGTCACCAAACGCCGCATCGCCCGCCACCGTCAGCGTATCGCCGGCGATGCGGTCATCGCCAAAGTGGACCACTGCTCCCGTCGTGCCGTCATAGGTCTTGTTGACGCCGCTCAAACTGACGTTCAGCGTGCGCGTGGCAATGTCGGCCGTCGTGCTGCCGCTATTGGCGTTCAGCACGTAGTTGCCCGCGTCGAGGCCAGCCAGGGCTACATTCGATACATTCACGGTCTTGCCGGTGCCAGCATTTTTATCACCAAACGCCGCATCGCCCGCCACCGTCAGGGTGTCGCCGGCGATGCGGTCGTCGCCAAAGTGGACGACTGCTCCCGTCGTGCCGTCATAGGTTTTGTTGACGCCGCTCAAACTGACGTTCAGCGTGCGCGCGGCAATGTCGGCCGTGGTGCTGCCGGTATTCGCGTTCAGCACGTAGTTGCCCGCATCGAGGCCAACCAGCGCGACATCCGATACATTGACGGTCTTGCCAGTACCCGCATTCTTGTCACCAAACGCCGCATTGCCCCCTACCATCAGGGTGTCGCCGGCGACCCGGTCATCGCCAAAGTGGACGACCGCACCCGTCGTGCCGTCATAGGTCTTGTTGACGCCGCTCAAACTCACGTTCAGCGTGCGCGCGGCAATGTCAGCCGTCGTGCTGCCACTATTGGCATTCAGCACATAGTTGCCCGCATCGAGTCCGCCCAAAGCGACGTTCGACACATTCACGGTCTTGCCGGTGCCAGCATTTTTATCACCAAACGCCGCATTGCCCGCCACCGTCAGCGTATCGCCAGCGATGCGGTCAAAGTGGACCACGGCGCCCGTCGTGCCGTCATAGGTCTTGTTGACGCCGCTCAAGCTCACGTTCAGCGTGCGCGCGGTGATGTCGGCCGTCGTGCTGCCGGTATTCGCGTTCAGCACATAGTTGCCTGCGTCTTGTCCCGTCAGGTGCCCGGTGGACACCTGGTAATCCACAACCTTGCCATTGCCGACATTCTTGTCGCGGAAGCTGCCCAGCAAGCCGGCCATGGCGACCTGATCGCCTGACACCAGGCCTTCGAAATAGCCGCTCAGGGTGGCGTTGGTCGTGCCGTCGTAGACGCGGTTCTGGGCACCCGAGACGCCATAGTTCAACAGGCGCGCGGTGATGTCCGCCGTGCCGTCCAGCGTGCTGGCAGCCAAGCTGTAGTTGCCGAGTTCATTGCCGCCCAGCACCAATCCGCTTGCATGCACGGCCTTGCCGCTCCCTGCATTCTTGTCAAGGAAAGCGGCACTGCCGCTGATGCTGATGTTGTCGCCCGTCACGACATTGCCCAGCACAAAACTGGCGCCGTCATAACCCAGGGTGCCGTCATAGACCTTGCCGTTGCCACCCATGCTCACTGTCAGGACGCGCGGCATGATGGCGAAGGTGGTCGTGCCGCCCAGGGTGATGTCGTACTTGGTCGACCACAGGCCCGTCAAGTTGTAATTGCCCACGTTGAGCGCATTGCCGTAGCCGAGGCTGCCATTGACGCCCGTGTCGCCATCGAGCAAGCCCACGTAACCGATGGTGCCCAGGAAGGCGGCCAGCTGGCCATCGTAGACCTTGCCGCTGGCATTGTCCGTGACGTTCACCTGCAGCGGTTTCAAAAAAGCCTTCAGCATCGGCGTCGTGTAGCCGTCGTAGATGCGCCAGACGCTGCTGAAATCGTAGCCGTTGAAACTGCCCTGCTGCTGCATCTGGGCTGTCGTGCGGCCGCTGGCGCCGCCCTGGTCCATCTGGATGCCGGCCGTTTCGTAATTCCAGAAGGCAAACGACACAGCCGCGCCCGTGTCGGCACGGCCCACCACGCCGCCCGCCGTGCCGGCGGCAAAACCGTTGCCGGACACGGCACCGCTGCTGTAGACATTGCTGGCACTGCTGCCCGCCACGCTCCAGCCGATCAGCCCGCCCAGGTTTTCATGGATTAGCGCCGGGTCGCTATTGGCCGCTGCGCCGACGGCGCCCGTGGCGTAGGCATTGCTGATGCTGCCGCCATTGCGGCCCACCAGGCCGCCGATATTGGCCGCGCCGCTGACGGCGCCCGTGGCATACGACTGCGCCACCGCTCCCTCGTTATTGCCCACCAGGCCGCCCACCATGGCGCGCGTGCCCGTCACCGCGCCGCTCGCCATCGATGCCGTGATGCTGGCGCCCGCCTGGTTCAATCCTACCAGGCCGCCGATGCTGCCCGCCGCATCGGAATTGAGGCCGCTGACCGCGCCGCTGGCGCCGGAGGCCGAGATCATCCCGCCGTTACTGCCGACCAGCCCCCCAACATTGCGCTGGCCGCTGACGGCGGCACTGCTGCTGACGTTGTCGATCGTACCGCCGAGCACATTGCCCACCAGCGCGCCCACGTTCGCGTTGCCCGCGACGCTGCCGCCGGCAAGCGTCAGGTTGCGCAAGGTGCCGCCCTGCAGGGTGCCAAACAAGCCCACGGGCGAGTCATACGTGCGGCCATCGATGGCCAGGTTGCCGATGGCAAAGCCGGCGCCGTCAAAGACGCCGGAATAGGCCGCGCCGCCGCCGGCGATGGGGATGAAACCCTTGCCGCCATTCCAGTTTGCCGTGCCGCTGGCATCGATATTGCCCGCCAGGCGATAACTGTTGCCGAGACCGAGACTGCCGATGCCTTGCAAGCCATAGATATCGGCGATCAGGTATGGCGCGGACGTGCCGCCGTCGCCGCCAGCCACGCGCAGGAATGTGGCGCCGCTGCCGATGACAAAGCTCCTGGCGCCAAATCCTGGCAAGGTGGCCCCGTTTTGTACCCAGTTGCCGCCGTCCAGGGCGAAGACGCCGTCCACGGTCACGGCAGCGGTGGCCGTGATGGCGGAACCTGAATTGATGTGCAGGTCGCCGGTTCTGGCGAGCGCGCCCGATATCTGCATGCCGCCCGTGTTCGTACCGTCGCCGATGGTCAGCGACGACGCCGAGATGCCGGCCAGTTCCGCCGCGCTCAAGCTCAGGGCCGTGCCCGACTTGGTGCCCAGGTCGATGCCGCGCGTACTGTTCAAAGGCTTGATGAGCACACTCGCGCCGCCGGCCGTGCCGCCGAAATTGATGCCGCCGGCGAGGCTGACATTGTCTGCCTGCAACGTTACCGTCTGGCCGGCGATGCCGCTGCCGATCAGCTGGCTGCCGCTGCCCGACAGGCTGATGCCGCCGGCTGCCATATTCGCGAGCAGACTCAGATTGCCATTGCCGACGTTGACCACGCCGCTGCCCGTCACGCTGGCGCCGGAAAGAGAAACGTTGCCGCCATTGCTGGTGATGGCCGCATCCAGATTGACGTTCGCTCCCAGGCCGTAGGCACCACCGGTACTGCTGGCATCGTTGGCCGACAGGATCACGGCGCCGCCCTTGGTCGTGATGGGGGCAAACACGTTGATCGTCTCGCCCGCCATGGCGGTCAGGCCGATGCCGGTGTTCACCATGTCCACGGCACTGCTGAAGTTGATATGGTGCGTCGCCTGCAGGATCACATTGCTGTTTGCATTGGAAATGACGCTGGCGCCGATGCTGGTGCTACCGGTTGGCGAACCGTGCGTAAAATCGTCGACATTGCCCAGGCTGCCACCCGAGCCCGCCACCACCTCGATATCATAGGGGTCGAGCAGCCAGGTGCCGCGCTTGCCGCTGCCCGCGCGCGTGCCCGTATCGACCCGGATGCCGTCAACGGCCAGGGAATGGCCCGACGTTTCGACGAAACCGCCATCGCCACCGTGGGCACCGCCACGCGCGGAAATGCTGCCGTGCACCTGCGCCGATTCGGTGCCCCAAACGATGACCTTGCCGCCCTGGCCCCTGTCGGTCGCATCGGCAGCGATGCTGGCATCCTTGTTCACCACCACCTGGCGCGCATTCTGCACGGCCGCATTCTTGCCCTGGTAGTCGCCGCCCAGCAAGACCGTGCCGCCGCCCGTGGCGCCGCTGGCGTCGACTCTTGCATCGCCGAACAGGCCCACCTGGTCGCCCAGCACGGCGATTTCGCCGCCCTTGCCGGCCGCCCCCGTGGCGCTGGTGACGCTGCCCGCTTCAAGCACGGCCTTGCCGCTGGCCTTGAGCATGATCCTGCCATTCTCGCCGACAACGGCGCTGTTGGCATTGAGCACGCCGCGCTGGCTGACCAGCGCGCCGGCCATGCCGATGCTGCCGCCCTGGGCGATGATCTGGCCCAGGTTCAGCGCCTGGTCCTGTGGCGCCGAGACCAGCACGCGCAAGTCCGGGTTGCCGGGATCGGCCAGCTGCACGCTGCGTCCGGCCGCCAGGATCACTTCGCCATTCGGCGCCGTGATGATGCCCGTGTTTTCCACGTTCGGCGCGATCAGCAGCACTTGCCCGCCCTTGCCCGCATTGATCACACCAGCATTGCCGACGCCGCCGGCCACGCCACCGGCCGTGAACTGGCGCTTGCCGGACAGAAAATCTTCATTCGACATGCCCAGGCTGGACGCCACCAGGCCATTCACATCCACTTTCGCGCCCTGGCCGAAGACGATGCCGTTCGGATTGATCAGGAATACCTTGCCGTTCGATTCCAGACTGCCCAGGATCTTGCTGGGGTCTTGTCCCGTAATGCGGTTGAGCACGGCGCTATTGCCGTTTTGCTGGATGAAGCGCGTGATTTCGCCCGCATGGATGGAAAAACTCTGCCAGTTGATGATGGTGTTGGGCGTGTTCGTGATCGAGAAGATGTTGCCTTGCTGGTTGAACGTTGCCTGGCCATTGACCACCTGCGGCAAGGCGGGGTTGGCCTGCGCCGCGCCGAAGCAGCTGGCCAGCAGCAGCGCCAGCGCCGTGCGGCGCAGGGGTGGCCCGTAGGGCGGCGTCAGGACGAAGGCGGAGGCGTGGTGGACATGGTTATGCATGGTGTTCATCCTGATACTAGTAAGCCAAGGCGAGTCGGAAGTGCAGGCGGCTGGCACCCCGCCGGCCCGTGTCGCCGCCATTGACGACATGGGCGTAATCGAGTTGCAGATTGGCGTAGCGGCTCAGCAGCAAGCGCATGCCGAGTCCCCCGCTGCTGATACCTTGCGAAGCGCTTTCGCCGGGCAGCGCATGGTTGCGGCGCAGCCAGGCCGTGTCATAGAAGGCCAGCGCGCGGCATTGATAACCCAGCGCCTGCCCGCACCAGTTCGGCGTGTACAGTTCCAGGTTCAGGCTGGCACCGGAATCGTTCGCCACTTCGCGCTCGTCAAAACCGCGCACCGAGGAGGCGCCACCGGCGCCGAACTGTTCGCCTGGCACCAGCGCGTCGGGCGTGACCTGGGCGTTGAACAGCCCGCGCCATTGCCAGTCATCGGCCAGCACGCGGCCCGACGTGGCGCTCAGGCGCAAGGTGTTATAGGCGGCCTTGGCATGCGCGCGCACGCGGTCGAAATCGGCTTGCGCACCGTGCTTGCCGCCAGGAATATTGTGTGCGAACGTCAACGCCACGCTGGTTTCGCCCGTGGGCAGGGTCCAGGCGCCGATGTAGCTGACGCTGAGCGGGTGCACGGTGACGTCGGCGCCCAGTTCCATGCCGAACAGCTGCACGCTGTTGCGGTAAGCCTTGTAATCGATGCCATACACGAGCTTGGGCTCGAAATCGTCGCGGCGCGCAAAGTTCTGGTTGTAGCGGATGCCGGCCATGCTGCCCTGGCCGCTGACGGCCAGGTCAAAAATGCCGGCCGAGACGCTGCCCGAATCGACGTTCGAATAGCTGGCGAAGAAATCCATCGAGTCGCCCAGCGCGTACAGCGGCAGGTGGTAGCCGGCGCCATACACGCCGACCTTGTCCGGCTTTTCCAGGCTGCTCGTATATTGCAGGCTGGCCACATGGTCGCGCCCCCACAGGTTCGCATGCTGCAGCACCACGCCCACGTGCGTCTTGCCCGTCTGCGCCGCCCCCGTATTGTCCACGTTGAGCATGGCCTTCCACGCCACTTCGTCGGCCACCGTGACGATGGCGTCGATGGCATCCGCCTTGGCGTCCGCCTGCTCGTCGGCCTGCAGGCGCACTTCGATCTTGCGCGCCGGATTTTCATTGGCCAGTTTCAGGCTTTGCGACAGGGCGGACAGATTCGGCGTCTCGCCTTCGCGAAGAGAGGGCAAGGCGCGCCGCACGTTGGCGTCGTCGACATGGACATTGCCGCCGATGAGCACCTTGCCCAGCGGCGTTTGCAGCACGCTCAGGCGCACCACGCCCCGATCCAGCTCCTGCTCGGGCAACTGCACCTGGACGGCGCCGTAGCCGCGCGCGCGGTAGGCGCTTTCCAGCGCCTCGACGGCGCGGGCGATGTCGGAAAAGTCACGCTGGCGGCCCGTGAACGGCGCCAGCAGCGCCTGCACCTGGGATGCGTCGAGCAGGGTATTGCCCTGGACGTCAAAACGGCTGATGTCGAAGCGCGGCACGCTGTCTTCGGCCGTCGGCGCTGCGGCCTGGTCCAGGGAAATGGCAGCGCCGGCGGCGCCGACGGCGAACAGCAGCGCGGAACCCGCAAGCAGGTGCACCAAACGATATGTCATGTGAAGGATTTCTTGTGTAACCGGACCCGTGCGCGGCCCAGCAGGCGCCAGCGGCAGCGTGTCCAGCAATGGATTGAAGGCAAATTTTAGACGGCTTTTAGTTTCCAGTCAGAAATTTCTGACGTTTTTTCCCCATTTTCGTCGCAGCGCAGCATACATCGTGCATACAAGGATGAAAGATAATTTAATCAACAACATTTCCCCCGTCGCCAGCTAGCTATTTGCTATCCAGTGCCGTCACGCCATCCCAGTCGGCCGCAGGCGGCGTGCGGCAGTACGCTTCCACGCGCGCCGCATACAGGCGATACAGGCCGTCGTCGGGGAAATCCGCCTGCAATTGCCCTATCAGCGCGGCGGCAGCATGCCAGTCGCGTGCGCGCAGCCGGGCCAGTGCCTCGTGCCAGCGCACGAGTTGCGCCAGTTCGGCGGGAGTGGCGTCGGCCAGCAGGCAGCGCGGCTCGAAGATGGCCACCGCTTCCTGCTTGCCCAGCACCCTGATCATGTCCAGCTCGCGGTACAGGAATTCGGGCGCCGCCGCGCGCGTGGCGCGATGCCCACGCCATAGCGCTTGCTGGCGCCCTCCAGGCGCGCCGCCAGATTCACGCTGTCGCCCATCACCGTGTAGGCACGGCGGATGCGCGAACCCATGTCGCCCACGTGCATGGGACCCGTATTGAGGCCGATGCCGATGCGCAGCGGCGGCCAGCCCCGCGCGGCGAACTCGCCGTTCAGGCGCGCCGCGCTTTGCTGCATCAGCAGCGCGCTGGCCACGGCGCGGCGGGCATGGTCGGGGAAGGCAACGGGCGCGCCCCAGAAGGCCATCACGGCGTCGCCGATGTACTTGTCCAGGGTACCGCCATGACTGTCGCGGATATCGTGCGACATCGCCGTCAGGTATTCGTTGATGTATTCGCGCAGCGCCGCCGGCGACAGCTGCTCGGAGATGGCCGTAAAGCCGCGCACGTCGGCAAACAGCACCGTCAGTTCGCGGTTCTCGCCATCCATGGTGTAGCGCTGCGGATTGTCCGCCATCTCGGCCACCAGTTCGGGCGCCACGTATTCGCCGAAGCGCGCCACCAGCGCGCGGCCCTTGCGCACCTCGAAAAAATAGCCCCAGGCCAGGTTGACGATGAAGAGGGCAACGATCAGCAGCACCACCACGGCGCCCCCCAGCACCACGTCGCGCACGGCGTACAGGTACAGATTGAGTGCGATGGTCAGGGTCAGCGCCCCCAGCGTGACCAGCATCACGCCGGCCGGCGGCAGCACGGCCAGGGCGCCGGCCAGCAGCACGCCGAACAGCAGGATCTGCACCAGCTCGAGCGCCAGCGCATAGTCGGGGCGCGCCTTGAAGCGATCGTCGAGGATGGACTTGATCAGGTTGGCGTGCACCTCCACGCCGGGAAATTCGGCATTGACGGGCGTGGCACGGATGTCGTTCAGGCCCGGCGCCGTGGTGCCCACCAGTACGATGGCGCCTTTCAGCAGCGCAGGCGCAACGCTGCCGGCCAGCACGTCGGACGCCGACACATAGCGGAAGGCACCGCCATCGGGACCGCCCGTGCCGCGGTACTGCACCGTGGTGGTCAGGGCCTCGCCCACGGGGATCGCCGTGGCGCCGCGCGGGGTGAACAGCACGATGTGTTCGAGGCCCGCGTTGTCCAGCTGGCGCGCCGATAAGGTATCGGCCGTGGCCGTGAAACGGGGGGCGATGGCGCGCGCCTGCAGGTAGACGGCAGCCGTGGCCAGCGACAGCGAGGGATAGTAGCCGTCGCCGATGCGCGTCAGCAGGGTCGACGAACGCACCACGCCATCGGCATCGGTCAGCGCCGTGAAGATGCCGGCGCCTTGGGCGGCCGCCTGCAATGGCGCGATATTGGCTTCGTAGCCGCGCGCCACGTAGGCGGTGACGGCGCGTCCATTCAGGTCGGCCACGGTAAAGGCAGGCCGGGGCAGCGTACCCTTGGTCTGGCTCCCGGAGACGCTGTAGCCCAGCACCACGGGCTGGCCGCGCATGGCGTCGGCGAACAGGCCATCGTAATCCATGGCCGGGCGCAGTTTTTCCAGCTGCGCCGGCAAGCCCGCCACGCCGGCCAGCTCGCCATGCGCCAGGCCTTGCAGCACGGCGTAGCCGGAACTGGTGTCCGCCTCGGGAAAGGAGATGTCGAAGCCCAGCGCGGCCACGCCGTAATGGCCGGTGAGCTGGCGCACCAGCCTGGCCTGGATATCGCGGCTCCACGGGAAACGCCCTACCTGCGCCAGGCTCTTTTCGTCGATGTCGACGATGACGATACGGGGATCGAGCTGCGGCGCCTCGGCACGCATGCGCCAGTCGCCCAGCATGGCGTCCAGCCGCGCGATGTTCTCATTGCCGGCCAGGCACAGGATGGCGGCGGCCAAGGTCAGCAGCATGCCCAGCAGCGAGCGCGCGCCGTGCTTGCGCATGAGGGGGGCCAGCGCCGCGCGCCTGCCCCGCTTCACGGTGTGTAGCCCGGAATGGCCGCCTCGTCGACGGCATCGATCTGGCTCGGGTGCAGATGTTTTTCAGCGAAGGTCAAATACACCTTGCTGCGGATGAAGACATCGAACAGCTCCGGGTCGATATGCCCGTTCAGGCTGAAATTGCCCAGGATGCGCAGGGATTCCGACAGCGGCTTGCCTTTTTTATATGGCCGGTCGCGTGCCGTCAGTGCCTCGAAAATGTCGGCGATGGCCATCAGCCGCGCCGGCACCGACATCTGCTCTTTCGTCAGCCCGCGCGGATAGCCCTTGCCATCCATGCGCTCGTGGTGGCCGCCCGCATACTCCGGCACCTTCTGCAGGTGCTTGGGCCACGGCAGCGCTTCGAGCATGCGGATCGACACGCTGATATGGTTGTTGACGATGGCCCGCTCGGCCGCCGTCAGGGTGCCGGCGCGGATGGTCAGGTTTTCCGTCTCGTCGGCGTCGAGGAAGTCGCGCAACTGGCCATCGGCCGCGCGCCAGCGGCGTTTGGCGATTTGCCGCACGCGCTCCTGGTCGGCCGGCGCCATGCTTTCGCCGCCGATATTGACGCTGCGGATGAAGTCGCGCTCCTCGCGCAGCGCGGCCTGCTCCTGCACCAGCGCGCCGGCGATGGCCTCGCTCTGCTGCGGCTGCGCCACCTGCTGGCGCAGGGCCGCGATCTCGGCGTCACGCAGCAGCACTTCGTAGCGCGTGTCGATCAGCGCGATGCGGTCGAAAATGGTTTCCAGCTTGGTCGCCTTGTCGACCACGTGCACGGGCGTGGTGATCTTGCCGCAGTCGTGCAGCAGTCCGGCCAGCCACAGCTGCTTGCGTTCGTTGTCGCTGAGCCGGAAATCGGCCAGCGGTCCCGTTTGCGTGGCGTGCGCGGCGTCGGCCAGCAGCATCGTCAGCTCGGGCACGAACTGGCAATGGCGCCCCGTGTACGGCGACTTTTCATCGATGCCGATATTGATCAGGGTGACGAGCGATTCGAGCAGTTCTTCCAGCTGCGAGATCAGCAACTGATTCGTCAACGCGACGCCGGCCTGCGCCGCCAGCGCCTCGATGAAACGCTGGTCGGTGGGCGAAAATGCGCGCACCTGGCCCGTCTCGCCATCCTTGGCATTGACCAGCTGCAGCACGCCGATCAAGTCCCCTTCGTGGTCGCTCATGGGCACCGTCAGGATCGATTGCGTGTGGTAGCCGTGATGGCGGTCGAAATCGCGCATGCCTGAAAAATTGAAGGCCTCGTCGCGATACACGTCGGCGATGTTCACGCAGCGGCGCAGGTTGGCCGCATACGCGGCCACGGACGCCAGGTTGGGCTGGCCGGCATCATCGAACAGCGGCACGCCGGGCAAGCCGACGTCCGCGCCCTGCACGATGCCCAGGCTGTCGTTGACGCTGATGTGGAAATCGAGCTGGCGGCCATCGGCTGCCGGTCGGTACAGGGTGGCGCCGTCGGCGCCGCTCATGCTTTTTGCGAGCAGCACGATACGCTGCAGCAGCGGCCCGATATCGCGCCCCTGTCCACCCTGGCCGTGCCCCAATGCGACACTGAGTTCGGTCAATTGCTCGAGCCGGTGGGCGATTTTCTCAGGGTGCAGCTGAGGCATGTGAATGGCGATCAGGTAAGGGAACAGGGAGTAGGCAAGCGCCAGTGTAACGGCCACCCCGCGCACTGTACATTACTTAGTTACAACAAAATGAAATAACTTTCCCTGTTGCAACACCCATAAATGTTGCCGCCAATCTCATTAATTAGAATAGAATCAACAATAATTACACAGTAACAAGGTACTGAATGAAATTCACGTTCAGGGGGGTGCGCGGCTCCATCCCCTCCCCGGGCCCCCGCACGGCCCGCTATGGCGGCAACACCACGTGCATCGAAGTGCGCACCGACGACGACAGCCTGATCATTCTCGACGCGGGCAGCGGCATCTTTTCACTGGCGCAGCAACTGCCGGCCGGCCAACCGGTACATGCGCACGTCTTCATCACGCACAGCCACTGGGACCATATCCACGGCCTGCCCATGTTCTCGCCCCTGTTCGTGGCGGGCAACCGCATGCGCCTGCATGGCGCCTACGATGCCGTGGCAGGACGCGGCATCGAGCACGTGATGGCGGTCCAGCTGCAAAACAGCTATTTTCCCGTCAGCGAAGCGGCCATGGCGGCCAGCATCGAGTACCGCACCCTGTCGCCCGGCGACACCGTCGAGGTGGGCGGCGCCAGCGTGCGCAGCGCGGAGATGAACCATCCCGTCATCAACCTGGGCTACCGCATCGACTGCGCCGGCGCGGCGCTGTTTTTCAGCGGCGACCACGAACCGTTCTACAACCTGCATGCCCCCGGCCACGCCGAGCACGCGGCGTGCGAAGCGCGCAACGCGCAGCGCCAGGCCGGCATCGATGCGCTGGTCGATGGCGTCGATGCGCTGATCATGGATTGCTCCTACACGCGCGAGGAATACCCGGGCAAACAGGGCTGGGGCCATGGCACCTTCGACGCCGCCTTCGACCTGGCCCTGCGCTGCGGCGCCCGGCGCCTGTACTGCACCCACCACGAGCCGACGCGCAGCGACGAGCAGCTCGAAGCCGTGTTTGCCGACGTGATGGGCCGCTATGCGGACCGCCTCGCGGGCCTGCAGGTATTCCTCGCCTGCGAGGGGCTGACGGTGGAGCTGGCCGGCGCATAAAAAAAGGGAGCCGCAAGGCTCCCTTTTTACTGGCGTTGGCTATCCATCACATTATGTGGTGGCCAATCCACCAGGCGATGGCAGCGACGAAAGCCGAAGCAGGAATCGTGAAGATCCAGGCCCAGACGATATTGCCCGCCACGCCCCAGCGCACGGCCGACATCTTCTGCGACGAGCCGACGCCGACGATGGCGCCCGTGATGGTGTGCGTCGTCGACACGGGAATGCCCAGCGCCGTCGACACGAACAGGGTGATGGCACCGCCCGTTTCGGCGCAGAAGCCGCCGACGGGTTTGAGCTTGGTGATCTTCTGGCCCATGGTCTTGACGATGCGCCAGCCACCGAACAGGGTGCCGAAGCTGATCGCCGTATAGCACGAGATGATGACCCACAGAGGCGGCATGGCATCGGCCGCGCTGGAATAGCCGGCGGCGATCAGCAGCATCCAGATGATGCCGATGGTTTTTTGCGCATCGTTGCCGCCGTGACCCAGGCTGTATGCCGCGGCCGACAGCAGCTGCAGGCGGCGGAACCACTTGTCGACCTTGCGCGGCGTCGAGCGCACAAAAATCCACGACACCAGCAGCATCATGATGGAGCCGAAGATAAAGCCCAGCAACGGCGAGATGACGATGAAGGCAACGGTCTTCCACAGGCCGGCCGATACCAGCGCGCCGGTGCCGGACTTGGCGACGGCGGCGCCCACCAGGCCGCCGATCAGGGCGTGCGAGGACGACGAGGGAATGCCGTAATACCAGGTAAACAGGTTCCAGAAGATGGCGCCCATCAGCGCGCCGAAGATCACGTACTGGTCCACCACCGTGGGGTCGATGGTGCCCTTGCCCACCGTAGCGGCCACGGTCAGCTGGTGGAAGACGAAAATGGCGACGAAGTTGAACGTGGCGGCCATGGCGACCGCGGTCTGCGGCTTCAACACGCCCGTCGAGACCACCGTGGCGATCGCGTTGGCGGCATCATGGAAGCCGTTCATGAAGTCAAACAGCAGCGCAAGGACGATCAACAGGCCTAGCACGTAGATGCTGATTTGTATGGTCATTATATGTTCTTTTCTGATTCTGGTTCAGGACAGGCCCAACGCTTACGCGTTTTCGACGATGATGCCTTCGATAATATTGGACACGTCTTCGCAACGGTCGGTCACGGTTTCCAGAATTTCGTAGATCGCTTTCAGCTTGATCAGGTTGCGCACGTCCGGCTCGTCGCGGAACAGCTTGGACATGGCGGCGCGCATCACGTGGTCGGCATCCGATTCCAGGCGGTCGATTTCTTCGCAGATGGCGACGATCTTGCGCGAGTTGTCCATGTTGTGCAGCATGGCGACGGCGTCGCGCACTTTTTCGGTACAGGCCAGCACCAGTTCGGCCAGGCGCTTGGCTTCCGGCGTGACGGCCTTCAGGTCGTACAGCGACACGGTTTGCGCCGCGTCTTCCAGCAGGTCGAGGATGTCGTCCTGGCGCGTGATCAGCTGATGGATGTCGTCGCGGTCGATCGGCGTGATGAAGGTCTTGTGCAGCATTTCCACGGTGGCGTAGGTGACTTTGTCCGCCTGTTTCTCGATGCTTTCGATCGCATGTACGCGGTTTTCCAGGTCGTCGAAATTGGTCATCAGGCCGAGCATCTCTTTGGCGCCCTTGACGCACAATTCCGCGTGCTGGTTAAACAATTCAAAAAACTTGCCCTCAGTGGGCATCAAGCGTCCAAACATGTCATTCTCCGTTAAGCATTGAGTCGTGTTATTTACTACAGAAAGCCGCCCCGTATGAGGGGGCGGCCGATGGAATTGCCAGTGCTGCTGAGTCTTAGTCGCCTTGGTAAAGCGCCAGGCCACCACTGTAATTGCCAAATTTGGTGTACTGCCCCATGAAGGTGAGGCGGATGCTGCCGATTGGACCGTTACGTTGTTTACCGATGATGATTTCGGCCGTTCCCTTGTCTGGCGAGTCGGGGTTATACACCTCGTCGCGGTAAATGAACAGGATCACGTCGGCATCCTGTTCGATAGCGCCCGATTCGCGCAAGTCGGACATCACGGGACGTTTATTCGGGCGTTGTTCCAGCGAGCGGTTCAGCTGGGACAGCGCGATCACGGGGCAGCCGAGTTCTTTCGCCAGGCCTTTCAAGCCCCGCGAAATCTCGGAAATCTCCGTGGCGCGGTTGTCGCCCGGGGTATTGGCCGACATCAGCTGCAAGTAATCGACGATGATCAGGCCCAGCTTGCCGCACTGACGCGACAAACGGCGCGAGCGGGCGCGCAATTCGATGGAGTTCAGCGCCGGCGTTTCATCGATGTACAACTGCGCGTCGTTCATCTTCTGGATCGCGTTCGTCAGGCGCGGCCAGTCTTCGTCGTTCAGGCGGCCCGTGCGCAGGCGGTGCTGGTCCAGCTGCCCGACGGAGCCGAGCATACGCATGGCCAGCTGGGCGCCGCCCATCTCCATCGAGAACACGGCCACGGGCAAGCCGCTGTCGATGGCCACGTTTTCGCCGATGTTGACGGAAAACGCCGTCTTGCCCATCGATGGACGGCCTGCCACGATCACCAGGTCGCCTGGCTGCAGACCGGAGGTCATGCGGTCGAGGTCGATGAAACCGGTGGGCACGCCCGTGATTTCACTCTGGTTGTCGCGGCTGTACAGTTCGTCGATGCGCTCGACCACCTGCGTCAGCAAAGGCTGGATGGCGGTCCAGCCCTGGGCGCCGCGCGCGCCCTCTTCGGCGATGGCGAAGATCTTCGACTCGGCCTCGTCAAGCATCTGCTTGACTTCCTTGCCCTGCGGGCTGAATGCCGTGCCGGAGATATCGTCGGCGACGGTGATGAGTTTGCGCAGCACGCCGCGGTCGCGCACGATCTCGGCATAGCGCCGGATGTTCGCGGCCGATGGCGTGTTTTGCGCCATGGCGTTCAGGTAAGCGAGTCCGCCCACATCCTCGGCCTTGCCGAGCTGGGTCAGGGTTTCAAAAACAGTAATGACATCGGCTGGCTTGGAAGCGTTAACCATCTTGACGATTTGCTCGAAGATGATGCGATGGTCATAGCGATAGAAATCCTCCGCATGCATGAAATCGGCGATGCGGTCATACGCGGCATTGTCGCGCAGCAGACCACCGATGACGGATTGTTCTGCTTCGATCGAATGCGGCGGAATACGGAGGGAATCCAGTTGCGGATCAGAGGGGGCGTTCATGGCGCGAATTATACCCGCTTCGGCGTGCTGGCAAAAATAAAGGGCTGAAATTGAGCGAAAAAAAGGCCACAAAAAAGCCGGGCGAACCCGGCTTTTCATAGTGCGGCAGCGCGTGCGGGCCAGGCCCGCAGACGATTACGCGTTCGCGTCTGGTACGACAGCGATAACAACTTCCACAACCACGTCGGTGTGCAGAGCAACCGAAACGTTGTGCTCGCCAACGATCTTCAGCGGGCCGGTAGGCATGCGGATTTGTGCTTTTTCAACAGCAAAACCTTGCTTGGTCAGCGCTTCAGCGATGTCGAAGTTGGTGACGGAACCGAACAGACGGCCATCGACGCCAGCTTTTTGAGCAACTTGAACGGTCAGACCGCTCAGTTTTTCGCCTTGGGCTTGCGATGCGGCCAGTTTGGCAGCTGCAGCTTTTTCCAGTTCGGCGCGCTTGACTTCGAATTCAGCCACAGCGGTTGCCGTAGCACGACGTGCCAGGCGTTGCGGGATCAGGAAGTTACGTGCGTAACCGTCTTTGACTTTGACGACTTCGCCGAGGTTACCGACGTTTACAACTTTTTCTAACAGAATGATTTGCATAGTTCTTCTCCAGGAATATCTGACCGATTAAGCGTGGTGCAGATCGGTGTATGGCAGCAGCGCGAGGAAGCGAGCGCGCTTGATTGCGGTGTCGACTTGGCGCTGGTAGTGCGCTTTGGTACCGGTCAGGCGTGCTGGCATGATCTTGCCGTTTTCCTGGACGAAGTCTTTCAGCGTGTCGACGTCTTTGTAGTCGACTTGCTCAACGTGAGCTGCCGTGAAGCGGCAGAACTTCTTACGTTTGAACAAAGGGTTTTGCTGTTTGCGTTTTTCTTTAAGCTTGAGCTTATTTTTGTCGAACTTTTTACCGAATGCCATGTCAGGCTCCTGTATCTAAAATGCGCTAGTCGGGAATGACTGCACTAAAATCAATGATGTGAAACACCAAACTCTTGCTGTTGCGGCTCTTTCTGGCCAGGAAACCCGTGAACTGATACACCCCGCCCAAGCTTGCCTGGCTGAACCGGCCTGAGATTTCGCCAGCGGCTAGCGCGGCAACATCAAACTCGGTCAAACGGGCAATTCCTGCTTCCATCTGCTGCGAACTGTGTTGCAATACTGCATTCACAATCGGCAACCCTGCCGGGGTATAGCGCAATATTTCGCGCTCGGCAATGATGGCGGTTACTTGTAGCTGGTTCAGCGCACGATCCTGGTCAAAAATTAAGCGGCTGCGGCTGGAGCGGCTGCTGGTGCTTCGGTGCGGTGGCTTTTGGCCGCGTCTTCGCGTTGTACCGATTTCATCATCGGCGAAGGAGCTGTTTCAGCTTTCTTCATTTTAACGGTCAGGTGACGCAACACGGCATCATTGAATTTGAATGCTGTTTCCAACTCGACCAGGGTCTCGTTGTCGCATTCGATGTTCAGGCAGATGTAGTGTGCTTTAGGCAGCTTTTGGATCGAGTAAGCCATTTGACGGCGGCCCCAATCTTCCACGCGGTGAACCGAACCGCCGCGGGTGGTTACGCTGGCTTTGTAGCGTTCGATCATCGCGGGCACTTGCTCGCTTTGGTCCGGATGGACGATAAAGACTATTTCATAATGACGCATGCAAACTCCTTCAGGTCGGATTGATAATCGCCCACCCCGGCGTCAAGACGGGTGTGGGAAGGTCAGCCGAAGATTATAACCGCCTTTTGCGAACTATTCAATGATTGCTTGCGCCGCGCCTGCCGGCCGCCGCCTTTCTTGCCTGAAGAACAGAATTTCTTTGAAAATCGGCGAAAAAGCCCGAAATCCCCTTGCATAGTGGGCGATACTGTACAAAAATACAGACTGTTCATATAGACAGCATTTTAGTATGCACCCACCGCTCATGATCAAGCTGACAGCACGACAAGAACAAATCCTGAACCTGATCAAGGACGCGATTGAAAATACGGGCTTTCCTCCCACCCGTGCCGAGATCGCCAATGAATTGGGCTTCAAATCGGCCAACGCGGCCGAAGAGCATTTGCAGGCCCTGGCCCGCAAGGGCGCCATCGAGATCTCGCCCGGCACCTCGCGCGGCATCCGCCTGATCGGTGCGGCAGCCGAAACGCTGCCGGCGAAGGTGCCGGCAGCACTGCTGATGTCGCTGCCCCTGATCGGCCGCGTGGCAGCCGGTTCGCCCATCCTGGCCCAGGAAAACCTGGAAGCGAGCTACAACGTGGACCCTGCCCTGTTTTCGGCCAAGCCCGACTTCCTGCTGAAGGTGCGCGGCTGGTCCATGCGCGACGCCGGCATCATGGATGGCGACTTGCTGGCCGTCAAGAAGATCGACAGCGCCAAGAACGGCCAGATCGTCGTCGCCCGCATCGGCGACGAAGTCACCGTCAAGCGCTACAAGAAGACGGGTTCCGTCATCGAACTGCTGCCGGAAAACCCCGACTTCAAGGTGATCACCGTGTCGCCGGAAGATGAATTTGCCCTGGAAGGCCTGGCCGTGGGCTTGATGCGCAGCTGGCATTGATTGAGCGCGCCCTCATAAACCTACTGCGCAGCCCACTCTCGGGCATCCGTTGCTCGCTGTACCAATGTACAGCTCCGCTACTCAACCCGATATTGGGCTTGCTCGCTACGGTTTCTGAAGGCACGAAGACATTACCATTGAACGGCGAAAAACAAAGGGCCGCAACAGCATGACTGTTGCGGCCCTTTTCATTTGTCCGGCGACTTATACATCGAGTGCCTGGCGGAAATCCTCGAGCAGATCCACCTCGTCCTCGATGCCGACGGAGACGCGGATCAGTGACTCGGCGATGCCCATGCTGGCGCGGCGCTCGGCTCCCATCTCGTAGAAAATCGTGTGGGCAACAGGAATGACCAGGGTGCGCGTGTCGCCCAGGTTGCTGGCCGGAATCGCCAGATTCAGGCGGTTGAGGAAATCGAAGCAGTCGATGCCATCCTTCAGCTCAAAGCTGAACAGCGAGCCATAGCTGCGGAACAGGTCCGTCGCCAGCGCGTGCTGCGGGTGCGATGGCAAGCCAGGGTAATGCACGGCCGCCACGCGCGGGTCCGCGGCCAGCATGGTGGCCAGCGCCAGGGCATTCGAGCAGGTGCGGTCCATGCGCAAGGCCATGGTTTCCGCACCGACGGCGATATGGTGCGCCGCTTCCGGGCCCAGCGAAGCGCCGAAGTCGCGCAAGGCCTTGGCGCGGATCTGCGCGATGCCCCACTGCGCCGGCGCCGCCTTCTTGTAATTGTCAAAGATGTTCGGATACTGCGTCCAGTCGAACACGCCCGTGTCCGTCAAGCTGCCGCCCAGGGCATTGCCGTGGCCGCCGATGGATTTCGTCAGCGCATTGACCACCAGGCCCGCGCCCACGGCCTTCGGACGGAACAGGTAGGGCGTCGTCATCGTATTGTCGACGATGTACAGGATGCCCTTCTCGCGGCACAGGTCGCCGATTTTTTTCAGGTCGGCGATCTGCGTACGCGGGTTGGCAATAGTTTCCACGAAAACAATTCGCGTGGCCGGCGTAATGGCGGCTGCCACGTTGGCGACATCGGTGGCATCGACGAAGGACACGGCGATACCCTGCCCCGTCACCGTTTGCCACAGGCTGTTGGTGTTGCCAAACAGGAATGCCGACGAGACGACGTGGTCGCCCGCGCGCAGCAGCGACTGCACCACGGCGCCGATGGCGCCCATGCCGGTGGCGAAGCACAGGGTCGCCAGACCATCTTCCATCTTGTTGACCTTGTCTTCCAGCGCGGAAACGGTCGGGTTGCCCTGGCGGCCGTAGCGGAAGCCGGGCTCCTTGCCCTGGAAGACGGAAGCGAGCTGGCGCGCATCGCCATAGCCAAACGCCACGGAGGTGTGCACGGGCTTGTGCAGCGAGCCGTGCTCGATGCCCTTACGGCGGTCGTTATGCAGGATGGTGGTGGTAAAGCCGTAGTTTTTGTTGTTGCTCATGATCAAGTGGCGCGCGAGGCAGCGAGAAATATCAGATAAAAAAAAGCCCGGCCATGGCCGGGCTCCACATCACCCTTCGGTGGTGGCGAGGTTCAGGTTCAGCTGGGAACGTGGCGTGTCTTCCGGCGCTGCCGCCTTCGGATGGTGGCGCGCATATTCCAGGCGGTCCAGGTATTCCTGCGACACGTCGCCCGTCACGTACACGCCGTCGAAGCACGACGCCTCGAAGCTGGTCAGGGCCGGGTTGACATCGGCGATGGCCTGCTTCAGCGCGCCGATATCCTGGTACACCAGGTAATCGGCCGTGATTTCGCGGCACACTTCTTCCGTCGTGCGGCCGTAGGCGATCAGCTCGTCGCGCGTCGGCATGTCGATGCCGTACACGTTCGGGAAGATGACCGGCGGCGCGGCCGAGGCGAAGATGACCTTCGTTGCGCCCGCTTCGCGCGCCATCTGCACGATTTCGCGGCTGGTGGTGCCGCGCACGATGGAATCGTCGACCAGCAGCACCACTTTATCCTTGAATTCGGACGGGATGGCGTTGAGCTTCTGACGCACGGACTTCTTGCGCGCCGCCTGGCCCGGCATGATGAAGGTACGGCCGATGTAGCGGTTCTTGATGAAGCCTTCGCGGTACTCGATGTTCAGCGCCATGGCCAGCTGGATGGCGGCCGGACGGGAGGAGTCGGGAATCGGCATGACCACGTCGATATGCACGCCGGGCAGCTCGGTGCGGATCTTTTCGGCCAGGTATTCGCCCATTTTCAGGCGCGTGGCGTACACGGAAGCGCCGTCGATGACGGAGTCGGGACGGGCCAGGTAGACGAATTCGAAGACGCAGGGATTCAAGCTGGCATTGTCCGCGCATTGGCGGCTGTGCAATTGCTTGTCGGCATCGATGAAGACGGCTTCACCGGGACCGATGTCGCGCACGAAACGGAAGCCCATGCCTTCCAGGGCCACGGATTCGGAGGCGATCAAGTATTCGGTGCCCTGCTCGCTTTCATTGATGCCCAGGCACAGCGGACGGATGCCGTGCGGGTCGCGGAAGGCCAGCAAGCCCACGCCGGCGATTTGCGCCACGGCAGCATAGCCGCCCTTGACGCGACGGTTCAGCACGGTAACGGCCTTGAAGATGGCGTCCGGGTCCAGGTTCAGGCCCGTCGTCGCTTCCTGGATTTCATGCGCCAGCACGTTGAGCAGCACTTCCGAGTCGGAATCGGTATTGATGTGGCGGCGGTCGTTCTTGAACATTTCCTGCTTCAACTGTTCCCAGTTGGTCAGGTTGCCATTGTGCGCCAGGGTGATGCCGAACGGCGCATTCACATAAAACGGCTGTGCTTCCTCTTCGCTCGACGAACCGGCCGTCGGATAGCGACAGTGACCGATGCCCGAATTGCCTTGCAGCGAACGCATGTTGCGCGTACGGAAGACGTCACGCACGAGGCCGTTGGCCTTGTGCATGGAAAACATACTGCTGTGATTGGTCGCAATCCCTGCCGCGTCCTGACCGCGATGTTGCAAGAGCAACAATGCATCATAGAGCAATTGATTGACAGGTTGATGGGAAACGACGCCGACGATGCCACACATGGTGTGCTCCTAAACTGTGCTACTGATTTTAAAAAAAATTCAAAATTTCACATGCTGCGCGTAAGCGGCAGGCAGATAAGGCTTGATGGCGCGCGCGCCCTGCTCCGCAAGCGGGCTGAGCAGCGCGTTTTTCCAGAATGGCTGCTGCGGGATGGACGTCATGCCACACAAGATGACGGCGGTCAGCACGATCACAAGACCCCGCGCCACGCCGAACAGGCTGCCCAGGGTGCGGTCGGCCAGGCTCAGGCCCGTCACCTTGACGAGCGCGTCGACTGTCATGGACAGCAATCCCATCAAAATGCGTACGCCGATGAACAGCACCACGAAGGCCAGCAGCAGGCGGACGGCTTCGCCCGGCACGGCTTCCGGCAGGAATTTTGCCAGGGTGGCACCATACGCATTGGCGATGACGAAGGCCACGATCCAGCTGACCAGGGACAGTATTTCCTTGACCAGGCCGCGCATCATGCTGATCAGCACGGACGTCACCAGCACGAACAGCACCAGATAATCGAAAATCGTCACGCCCGTTCAGCCTTGCAACGTCACGCCGGCACCAGGCTGCCGCCCAGGCCCAGCTTTTGCAACTTGGCGCGCGTCTTTTCCGCGTCTTCGCGGCTGCCGAACGGCCCCACCCGTACGCGGATGCGCTCGCCAGCGGGGCTGGAAACCTTCTGCGTGTACGACTTGATGCCCGCTTCGCGCAGTTTTTCCTGCAATTCGTCGACCTTGTCCTGCGTTGCCAGTGCCGCCACCTGCACCACGAACTTGCCGGAACCGGCGTCATGGGCTTTCTCTTGTGGCTTCTCCACTGGCTTGCCTTCCAAAATCGCCATGGCGCGCGCCGCATCGTCGGCAGACTGCGCCGGCTTGGCCGGTTTCGGTTCAGGTTTCGGCTCCGGCTTGACCTCGTGCTTGGGTTCAGGCTTGGACTCCACCTTGACCTCGTGCTTGGGTTCCGGCTTCGGCTCGTGCTTCGGTTCGGGCTTGGCTTCCACCTTGACAGGCTTGGGTTCCGGTTTCGGCTCGACATAGGCTGGCTTGACAGGCTCGGCAGCTGCCAGCACGGGGGCTGGCGCCGGCGCCGGCTTGGGCTTGGCTACCGCAGGCAGGGGCGCGTCGACAATTTCCTCGGACTGGTCCAGGCCATCGTGCGCCGAGCCCTGGGCCGGCACTGGCTGCACGGGGGCAGGCGCGGGCGCGGCGGCGACCTTCTCTTTCGACGGGATGTCGATGGCGATGTCATTGACGGGCGCCTTCGGTTCGGAATCGAGCAGCATCGGCAAGCCGACGGCCACGCCCAGGGCCAGGGCGACAGCCCCGACGAGGCGGCGGCGTGCGCGTTTTTTTTCTGGCAAGACCGGGTCCGGCGCTTCCTTGCCGCCACGGCGGGAGCCGCCGCCACCGGCCGTGTTGGCGGCCCGTTTGCGGGTCGGCGACTGCGCTTCGCCAGGGACATAAAAGCCGCTGTCTTCGCCAGAGGATTCTTGCTTGTTTTTAAACAGTTTCGAGAACAAGCCCATGCGTGATTTTCAGTCGAGTGCGTTTCAGTGAAGAGAGGATTTCCGGGCCTTCATCACACCAGCGACGGTGAGGAAAGAACCAAAGACCACAATTCTATCATTCTCACCGGCCCGGCTCATTGCATTTGCAAAAGCTTGTGCCGGATCATCGAAAATAGACACGGTATGCTCGCTGCTGTCAGGCTTGTCTTCCAGCATGATCTGCACCTTGGCGGCCAGCTCCGACGCCGTGGCCGCGCGGGGCGAAGGCAGGCCCGTCAGGCACCAGTGGTCGACGTGCTCGCCCATCGCGGCGAGGACGCCATCGATATCCTTGTCCTGCATGGAGCCGAAGACGGCGTAGGTGTACGGGTGGAAACCCATATTGCCCAGGTTCTGGTTCAGTGCCGAGGCCGCATGGGGGTTGTGCGCCACGTCCAGGATCACGCTGGGGCGGCCTGGCAAGACCTGGAAGCGGCCCGGCAGTTCCACCGTCACGAGGCCCGTACGCACTTCCTGCGCGCCCACGGGCAGCTTCAGCTTCAGCACTTCCAGCGCGGCCAGCACGGCCGTCGCGTTGAGGATCTGGTTGGCGCCGCGCAGGCTCGGGTAGGCCAGCGAATTGCGGCGCTGCTCGCGCCCGCCGTAGTTCCACTGCTGCTTGTCGCCCGAATAATTGAAATCGCGGCCCATCAGCCACAGGTCGGCGCCGATGGCTTCCGCATGGTCGATCAGCGACTGCGGCGGCACGGGGTCGCTGCAGATGGCCGCCTTGCCCGGGCGGAAGATGCCCGCCTTTTCAAAGCCGATGGCTTCGCGCGTATCGCCCAGGTAATCCGTGTGGTCGATGTCGACGCTGGTGACGATGGCCACGTCGGCGTCGATCACGTTGACGGCATCGAGGCGCCCACCCAGGCCCACTTCCAGGATGGCCACGTCCAGGTTCGCCTGCGACAGCAGCTGCAAAATCGCCAGGGTGGTGAATTCGAAATACGTCAACGGCGTGTCGCCCCGCACGGCTTCGACGGCGTTGAAACTGGCGACGAGCTGCTCGTCGCTGGCCATCTCGCCCAGCACGCGGGCGCGCTCGTTAAAATCAAGGAAGTGCGGCTTGATGTACAGGCCCACTTTGTATCCGGCGCGCAACAGCACGGATTCCAGCATGGCGCAGGTGGAACCCTTGCCATTCGTGCCCGCCACCATGATCACGGGGCAGGTAAAAGCCAGCTGCATGCGTGCCTTGACGGCTTGCACGCGGTCCAGGCCCATGTTGATCTGGGTTTCCGAATGGCGGGTTTCCAGCATGGCGAGCCAGTCCGGCAAGGTGGTGGGGAGGTTTTGCATGGGAGACTTCTTGAAAAGAGTGCGCGAGGCGGAAAAGATATGAGACCCAAACCGAAGACTGGGGTCGGACCCTGAGGGTCCGACCCCGGCAGTTCAGGTTTTGGGGTAAATCAAATTACGCAAGTACTTCAACAGCCTGGTTTTGCAGCAAGGCCAGCAGGCGGGCGATTTCTTCGCGCATCTTGCGGCGGTCGACGATCATGTCGACGGCGCCCTTGGTGACGAGGAATTCGGCGCGCTGGAAGCCTTCCGGCAGTTTTTCGCGCACGGTGTTTTCAATCACGCGGGGGCCGGCAAAGCCGATCAGCGCCTTCGGTTCGGCAATGACGACGTCGCCCATGAAGGCGAACGAGGCGGATACGCCGCCCATGGTCGGGTCGGTCAGCACGCTGATGAACGGCAATTTCTTTTCCGACAACTTGGTCAGCATGGCCGTGGTCTTCGCCATCTGCATCAGGGACAGCAAGCCTTCCTGCATGCGCGCGCCGCCGGTGGCGGTGATGCAAATGAACGGCACTTTCTGTTCCAGCGCGATCTGCGCGCCGCGCACGAAGCGCTCGCCGACCACGGAGCCCATGGAGCCGCCCATGAATTCGAATTCGAAGCACGCCACGACGACTGGCAGGCTCATGATGGCGCCGCCCATGACGACCATCGCATCCGTCTCGCCCGTCGCTTCCATGGCGGATTTCAGGCGGTCCGGGTATTTCTTGCTGTCCTTGAACTTCAGGGTATCGACGGGCAGGATTTCCTGGCCGATTTCATAGCGGCCGCCCGCGTCGAGCAGGCTGTCGAGGCGTTCACGCGCGCGGATGCGCATGTGGTGGTCGCATTTCGGACACACGTGCAAATTCGATTCCAGGTCCGTACGGTACAGCACGGCTTCGCACGAGGGGCACTTGACCCACAGGCCTTCCGGCATGGTCTTGCGCGCGGCGGCATCCGAACGCTGTATGCGCGGTGGCAGCAGTTTTTCCAACCAACTCATATTTTCTCCTTGGGCCCTTGTAGGGGTAGCGTCGATGGACGCCCCCGGCAGACGGTAAACGGCGGCGCCCCGCGGGACGCCACCAAAAATTTTATCTATTGCACAATAACAGGCAAATCAGTGGCCGAAGTGTAGCCGTTTATCGCCGGGCTGTCGAACTTTGCCGCCATCGCAGATTGCGTAAACGGCAAGCTTGCTCAGGCGTCCAGTGCCGCGCGGATGCCGGCCGTAAAGCTGCGCACGGCATCGACGGCGCCGCCTTCGGGCGCATTTTCTATCTCCTGGATGATGCGGCTGCCGATGACGACGGCGTCGGCCACCTTGGCCACGGCCTTGGCCGTGGCGCCATCGCGGATGCCGAAGCCCACGCCGATGGGTAATTTTACATGCTGGCGGATGGCAGCGAGGCGTTCGGCCACCTGTTCCGTATCAATGTTACCCGCTCCCGTGACGCCTTTCAGCGACACGTAATAGCTGAAGCCGCCGCCAACCTTGGCCACTTGCGCGATGCGCTCTTCCGTCGAGGTGGGCGCCAGCAGGAAAATCAGGTCGAGTCCCGCCTCGCGCATGGCGGCGGCGAATTCCTCGCACTCTTCCGGCGGATAATCGACGACGATGGCGCCATCGGCGCCGGCAGCTTGCGCTGCATCAATAAACGCGGCGCTGCCGATGCGCTCGATCGGGTTCGCATAGCCCATCAGCACCACGGGGGTGGTCTGGTTCGTCTCGCGGAACCGGCGCACGTAGCCGAACACGTCGTGGATGCCCACGTTGAATTTCAGGGCCCGCTCGCAGGCGCGCTGGATGACGGGGCCTTCGGCCATGGGGTCCGAAAACGGCACGCCCAGCTCCAGCACGTCGGCGCCGCCCTCGACGAGCGCGTGCATCAGGGGCACGGTGGCGTCGGGGCCGGGGTCGCCGGCGGTGATGAAGGTGACCAGGCCGGTCTTGTTGTTCGATTTGAGATTGGCAAAGGTGGTGGCGATACGGGACATGGTGAGCTTTCTTAATGATGGATAGATGGAATGATTTCAACCCAAAGCAAAGGCTGGGGTCAGACGGGGACGCCGAGTCCCGGCGGGTCTGACCCCGTTGACACGCTATTAGTTGAAATTGAGTCCCATGCGTTCCGCCACGGTATGCATGTCCTTGTCGCCACGGCCCGACAGGTTGGCCAGTACAATCTGGTCTTTCGGCAAGGTGGCCGCCAGCTTGGCCGCATAGGCCAGCGCATGCGACGATTCCAGGGCCGGGATGATGCCTTCGATATGGCAGCAATCGTGGAAGGCCTGCAGCGCTTCGTCGTCCGTGATGGAGACGTATTGCGCGCGGCCCGAATCTTTCAACCAAGCATGTTCCGGACCCACGCCCGGGTAGTCCAGGCCGGCGGAGACGGAATGCGTCTCGATGATCTGGCCGTTCTCATCCTGCAAGAGATAGGTGCGGTTGCCGTGCAGCACGCCCGGGAAGCCGGCCGTCAGCGAGGCCGAGTGCTTGCCCGTGTCCAGCCCTTCGCCGGCCGCTTCCACGCCGATCAGCTTGACATCCTTCTGGTCGATATACGGGTAGAAGATGCCCATGGCGTTCGAGCCGCCGCCGATGCAGGCCAGCACGTAGTCGGGCTGGCGGCCCGTCATTTCCGGCATCTGCACGAGGCATTCCTCGCCGATGACGGACTGGAAGTCGCGCACCATCATGGGATACGGATGGGGGCCGGCCACGGTGCCGATGATATAGAAGGTGTTTTCGATGTTCGTGACCCAGTCGCGCATGGCTTCGTTCAGCGCATCCTTCAAGGTCTTGGAACCGGATTCGACGGGCACGACGGTCGCGCCCAGCAGTTTCATGCGGTACACGTTCTGCGCCTGGCGCTTGACGTCTTCACTGCCCATGTAGACCACGCATTCGAGGCCGAAGCGGGCGCAGATGGTGGCCGTGGCCACGCCATGCTGGCCGGCGCCCGTCTCGGCGATGATGCGCGGCTTGCCCATGCGCTTGGCCAGCAGGGCCTGGCCGATGACGTTGTTGATCTTGTGCGCGCCCGTGTGGTTCAAGTCTTCGCGCTTGAAATAGATCTGCGCGCCGCCCGCCATCTCGGACCAGCGCTTGGCGTGGTAGATGGGCGACGGACGTCCGACGAAATGCTTCAGCTCGTAGCGGAATTCTTCGAGGAATTCCGGGTCGGCGCTGTAGCGCGCATAGGCGACTTTCAGCTCGGCCAGCGCATGCGTGAGCGTTTCGGCAACGAAGGAGCCGCCGTAGGGGCCGAAGTGGCCGCGCGGGTCGGGAAACGGGTAGTCGGTGGCGTGGAACAATGCGGCGGCTGCGCCGGGCGCGGTGGTGTGGTCATTCATGGTGGTTTCCTCTGGCAATGATGGCATCGGCATCCTGCACCGCGGCGATAAACGCGCGGACACGGGACGCGTCCTTGATGCCCTTGGACGCTTCGACACCACTGCTGATGTCGACGGCGTAAGGGCGCACGCGCACCACTGCGTCAGTCGCGTTTTGTACGCTCAAGCCACCACTTAAAACGACCCGAGGCGCGAGTTCTTCTGGAATGAGGGACCAATCGAATACCTTTCCTGCACCGCCATACGCATCCACATAGGTATCCAGCAAGAGGCTGGCAAACAAGGGACTGGCGGCGCGATAGCGCTGTTCGTATTCTAGCAAATCTTCAAAGCGGGTGTCAGGTTTCACCCGGAACACTTGCGTAAACGGCATATTCACGGCGCCGGCGAGCGCGGCGCTGTGTTCGGGCGTCTCGTCGCCATGAAATTGCAGCAGGGACAGGGGCGCCGCGGCCCTGGCGGTCCGCACTTCTTCCACCGTGGCATTGACGAACAGGCCAACCGTCGTCACGTAGGGCGGGATGGCGGCGATCAGGCTGGCGGCCTGCTGCGGCGTCACGTAGCGGGGGCTTTTCGGATAGAACACGAAGCCGATGGCGTCGGCGCCCGCCGCCACGACGGCTTGAATGTCTTCGACGCGGGTCAGGCCGCAGATCTTGATGCGTGTGCGTGGCATGCGATTCCTTTATTGATGCAGCTCAAAACCAGGGCAAGGCGCTGCTGCTGTCCTGCGGCAAGTCCCACTTGGGATCGTAATCGATCTTCGCCAGGTACAGGCCGTCCGGCATGAAGGTGGGCGCGGCCGCATGGCGATCTTTACTTTCAAGCAAATGTCCCAGCCATTCCGGCTTTTCCCGCCCCGTGCCGATGTAGACGAGCGAGCCGACGAGGTTGCGCACCATGTGGTGCAGGAAGGCATTGGCCGTAATCGTGAAGATGACACAGTCGCCGTGCCGCTCGATCCGGATGTCATGCATGAGCTTGACGGGCGACTTGGCCTGGCACTGGGCGGCGCGGAAGGCCGTGAAGTCATGCCAGCCCAGCAGTGGCGCCACGGCCTGGCGCATCAGTTCCACGTCCAGCGGACGGAAAAAGAAGCCGGCGCGCCCTTCCACCAGCGGCGACCGCGTGGCGTTGTTGTACAACACATAATGGTAGGTGCGCGCGCGGGCGCTGAAGCGGGCATGGAAGAAATCGTTGACGGTGGGGTCGCCGGGCAGTTCCTTGGCCCAGCGCACGGCAATGGACTTCGGCAGGAAGGCGTTGACGCCCCGCACCCAGGAGTGCACGTCGCGGTTCAGATCGGTGTCGAAGTGCACGACTTGTTCGAGCGCATGCACGCCCGTATCCGTGCGGCCGGCGCAGGTGGTGGCCAGGCGCACGCGGGCAAACTGCTCCAGCGCGTTTTCCAGCTGGTCCTGCACCGTCTGCCCGTCTTCCTGCTTCTGGTACCCGTGCCAGGCCGTGCCGTCATACTGCAGGCCCAGGGCGATACGCTTCAATGGCGTTGCTGTCGTAATATTTTGCATCGAAGCATTATACCGGCGCGACGGCTTGCCGCACCGGGGCATTGCTAGCTCAGTAAAGCCCTCATGGTGTTCGCTTTCTTCACCTGCTCCTCGCTGCCGCCCTTGATGACCTCATCGATCAGCTCGCGCGCGCCTTCCTTGTCGCCGATCTCCTGATAAGCGATCGCCAGGTCCAGCTTGGTATCCATTTCCATGTGGATGGCCGACAGCGGGTCGTCCACGCCGGCGCTGGCCGGCTTGCCATCGTGCAAGTCCAGGTCGATGCCGGACAGGTCGAATTCCTGCGCGGGCGGGATGGCTTCCGGTAAGGTGGCCGGCGCTTGCGCGTCGTCAAACAGGCTGTCGATCGACGGCTCGGCCGCCGCGACGGGCGCCGCCGGTGCCGGCGATGCGGCCGCTGGCGCCACGGGCTCGTCGAGGTCGAAATGGGCCAGGTCCACATCCTTCAGGGGATCGGGCAGCGGCGTCAGGCCCGCCCCCAGTCCATTCACGGGACCGGCTGGCGGTTCCAGGTCCAGGCCGAAATCCATGCTGGCGTCATACTGCGCATCGTGGGCTTCGTGCACCACGGACGCGGGCTTGGCATCAGGCCCCGGCATGACGATGGGGTCGCTCGTCGAGACGGGTTCGAAATCGAGGCTGTCGAGGTCAAAGTCGAGCGGCTCGCGGCCATCGCGCTCGGGCACCGCCGGTGTGGCTGGCTCGGCGGGCGCCAGGTCGGCCAGCGGCGCCGGCGCATGCGGCTCCTCGGGCAGATCCATGCTCTGGCCGCGCAGCTCGTCGCCCGCGCCCTTGCTCAGGCTGACGACGGCGTCGTCTTCCGTATCGCCATACAGGGGATTGGTGGGGTCGAGCGCCAGGCCCAGCGCGGCGGCCTGCGGCCACTCCTCGCCCTGGCCCCGCGTCATGCTGTACAGCTCGCTTGCCTGGTCTTCGAAGGCACGCACGTCATTGCGCGCCGAATAGATTTCCAGCAGCTTCAGACGGGCCGCATGGCGCTCCGGGTGCAGGCGCAGGGCTTCCTTGAGGATATCTTCCGCCTGGCCATCGCGGCCATAGGCGATATACACGTCCGCTTCGGCCACGGGGTCCGTTTCATTGCCTTCCAGCACGCTTGCGCCCGCCACGGCGCCGATGCCGGCTGCAGCAGCGGCCGCGCCGAACAGATGATTGCTCGCCTCGGACTGCTGGTCTTCCGGCGCCGGGCCGGCCGGCGGCGCGACGGGCGCTTCGGGCTCGAAGACGGGGGCCACGGCTTCGGGCGGAGGCGGCGCATCCTTGCGGCGGCGCGCGACCACCAGCGCGGCCACGGCGGCCAGCAGCGCGGCGATGCCGATGCCGATGGCACCCAGGTGATCGTTGATCTTGTCGGTAATGGTCGGTTCCAGCGGCGACGGTTTCTTCACGAGCGGCACGGGCTTGGCCTTCGGCACGGGCGGCTGCGCTTCGGCGGGCGCGCTGGCCACGGCACTGGCAGGGGCACTGGCCGCAGCGCTGGCAGCAGTCTCGGCCGGCTTGGCAGGTGCTGGCGCGCTCTTGTCGGCCATGGCCTTGCTCTTGACCGCCATCAACTTTTCCAGGTCGCTGACGTTCTTTTCCAGCTCCTTGACGCGCGCGGCTGCTTCATCGACCTGTTTCGCCTTGGCGATCTTGTCTTCCTCGCTGGCCACGGCGCTCTTGCCGGCCGACTTGGCGGCCGGTTCCGCCTTCGACAGTTTCAGCTTGTCCTGCGCTTCGCTCACGGCCGTCGGCTTTTCCTGCACCTTCGTGGCGCCGATCTTGCCGGCCGTGCTTTGCGTCGCTTGCGCCGCCTTGGCCGGCTTGCTCTGCGCCACCTGGCCCGCCAGCTTGTTGCGGTAGGCTTCGAAATCGACGGCATGCGCCGTCACCACGCCCTTCGCCTCGGCCGCGTCCGTCGCGCGGATGGCCTCCGCGCCGGGCACGGCCAGGATGCGCCCGGCCTGCATGCGGTTCATGTTCTCGCCCTTGAAGGCGTCGGGATTGGCGCGGTACAGGGCGACGAGCATCATGTCGAGCGACACGCCCGACGGCTTGAGTTCGCTGGCGATGCGGCTCAGGGTATCGCCCGCCCTGACCTTGTATTCGCCAGCCGGTTTCTTCTGTGCCGGCGCCGCGGCATCGGCACCGGGCTTGGCCTTGCCCGGTTCCACCGGCGCCGTCACTTGCGCGCCGCGCGTCTGGCGCGCTTCCGGCGTATCGAGCACGAAGGCATATTCGCGCACCTGGCGCCCGCTCTTGCTGCTCAGTTCCAGCAGCAGGTCCACCATGGGTTCGGCCACCGGCTGTGCCGAGCTGATGCGGATGAAGGGCTTGCCGTTGCGGTTTTCCACGGCGAACGTCAGCGCGTTCAGCGCGGGATTGAATTCCACGTTGGCCTGGCGGTAGGCGTCCGGCGGCGCCAGCTTGGCCAGCAGGCTGGCCGCTTCGCCTGGCTTGATGGCCGACAATTCGACCTCGGCGCGCAGCGGCTGGCCGGCGGCGGACAGCACCGTGATCTTGCCCAGCTCGGCTGCGGATGCCGCCGGTGACAATAACACCGCACAGGCGACAGCGCTGCTGAGTGTTTTGATGGCAAGGGAGGCGACCCGGGGACGAGTGTGTACAGGCATAGTTGGCGGCATCTTAGTTGACGTGGGAAAACAGTTACTTTTCCAGAGGTATCAACATATCATCATGCCCAGAGCTATGCAAGCTCCGCATGGTTGAGCCTTGACGGGCTCAGGACGAAAAAAAAGCCGGGAAAACTGCTCCCGGCTTGATACTGATCAGCTAGTCACTGCCATTACGCGTCGAGCAGGATGCGCAGCATGCGGCGCAGCGGCTCGGCCGCGCCCCACAGCAGCTGGTCGCCCACGGTGAAGGCGGACAGGTATTCGCCGCCCATGCTCATCTTGCGCACACGGCCGACGGGGATCGTCAGGCTGCCCGTGACGGCGGCCGGCGACAGGTCGCGCACGGACGCTTCGCGCGTGTTCGGCACGAATTTCACCCACTGGTTGTTGCTGGCGATGATGTCGTTGATTTCATCGAGCGGCACGTCTTTCTTCAGCTTGATGGTCAGCGCCTGCGAATGGCAGCGCATGGCGCCGATGCGCACGCACAGGCCGTCGACGGGAATTTCCCTGGTGCCGAAATCGATGCCGCGGCCCAGGATCTTGTTCGTTTCCGCACCCGCCTTCCACTCTTCCTTCGACTGGCCGTTGCCCAGGTCCTTGTCGATCCACGGGATCAGGTTGCCGGCCAGCGGCGCGCCGAACTGCTTGATCTCGTCCGGGGAATAGCCGTGCTGGGTGGCCAGCACCTGGCGGTCGATTTCCAGGATGGCGGAGGCCGGGTTGTCCAGCAGCGCCTTGACGGAAGCGTTGATGGTGCCAAACTGCGTCAGCAGCTCGCGCATGTGCTGCGCGCCGCCGCCCGATGCCGCCTGGTAGGTCATCGACGTCATCCAGTCGATCAGGTCGTGCTGGAACAGGCCGCCCAGGCCCATCATCATGCACGAGACGGTGCAGTTGCCGCCGATGTAATTCTTCACGCCCTTGCCCAGCGCATCCTTGATGACGTGCAGGTTGACGGGGTCGAGCACGATGACGGCGTCTTTTTCCATGCGCAGGGTCGAAGCCGCATCGATCCAGTAGCCGTTCCAGCCCGCCGCGCGCAGCTGCGGGAAGACGGCGCTCGTGTAGTCGCCGCCCTGGCAGGAAATGATGATGTCGCACTTGGACAGTTCGGCGATGTTGTTGGCATCCTTCAGGATGGTTTCATTCTTCGCCATGGCCGGCGCCGCGCCGCCCGTGTTCGACGTCGTGAAAAACACCGGTTCGATGTGGGCGAAATCGCCCTCTTCCTGCATGCGCTGCATCAGGACCGAACCGACCATACCGCGCCAACCTACCAAGCCAACTAATTTCATTACCATTCCTCAAGATGAGACGGCGACTGCCGTCATTAGACTATTTTATCCCAGTGCTTTTACAACTGCATCACCCATGGCCTCGGTACCGACCAAAGTCGTGCCCGCTTCATGGATATCGGCCGTGCGCAGGCCCTGCGCCAGCACCCGCTTGACGGCGCCCTCGATGCGGTCCGCCTGCTCTTCGCGGTTGAGCGAATAGCGCAGCATCATGGCCGCCGACAAGATCGTCGCCAGCGGATTGGCGATGCCCTTGCCCGCGATATCGGGCGCCGAACCGTGCGACGGTTCGTACAGGCCCTTGTTATTGGCATCGAGCGACGCGGACGGCAGCATGCCGATCGAGCCCGTCAGCATGGCGGCCGCGTCCGACAGGATGTCGCCGAACATGTTGCCAGTCACCATGACGTCGAATTTCTTCGGCGCCCGCACCAGCTGCATGGCCGCGTTATCGACGTACATATGATCGAGCGCAACATCCGGGTATTCCTTGTGCACGTCGATGACGATGTCTTTCCAGAACTGGAAGGTTTCCAGCACGTTGGCCTTGTCCACGCTGGTCAGGCGCTTGTCGCGCTTTTGCGCCGCCTGGAAGGCCACGTGGGCGATGCGGCGGATTTCGCCTTCCGCATAGCGCATCGTGTCAAAGCCTTCGCGCTGGCCCTTGAACGGACCGTCCGGGCACTCGCGCACGCCGCGGGGCTGGCCGAAATAGATGTCGCCCGTCAATTCGCGGATGATCAGGATATCCAGGCCGGACACCACTTCCGGCTTCAGGGTCGAAGCGCCGGCCAGTTCCGGATACAGAATGGCCGGACGCAGGTTGGCGAACAGGCCCAGGTTCTTGCGCAAGCCCAAAATCGCCTGCTCGGGACGGAACTGGCGCTCCAGATTGTCGTATTGGTAGTCGCCCACGGCGCCGAACAGCACGGCATCGGCCGCCTTCGCCAAGGCCAGGGTGCCTTCCGGCAAAGGATGGCCATGGGCCGCATAGCCGGCGCCGCCCACGGGCGCTGTTTCCAGCTCGAACGATTCGCCCAGCACATTCAAGACCTTGACGGCTTGCGCGACGATTTCAGGACCGATGCCGTCGCCGGGTAAGATTGCAATTTTCATGGAGTGATCTTTAGATAACGTTCGCCAGCCAAGGCTGATTGTTCAAATGGCGCTCTTCGAAGGCGCGGATATCGTCCGCGTGGCGCAGGGTCAGGCCGATATCGTCGAGCCCATTCATCAGGCAATATTTGCGGAAGGTGTCGATCTCGAACGGATACGACACGGAACCATTGCTGGTACGCACGCACTGCTGTTCCAGGTCCACCACCAGCTTGTAGCCGGGGAAGGCCTTGACTTCATTGAACAGGTGCTCGACCTGGCTTTCCGACAGCACGATGGGCAGCAGGCCGTTCTTGTAGCAGTTATTGAAGAAGATGTCGGCAAACGAAGGGGCGATGATGGCACGGAAGCCATACTGGTCCAGCGCCCACGGCGCATGTTCGCGCGAGGAGCCGCAGCCGAAGTTCTTGCGTGTGAGCAAGATCGACGCGCCCTGGTAGCGCGGCTCGTTGAGCACGAAATCGGGATTCAGCGGGCGGCGGCTGTTGTCCTGGCCCGGTTCGCCATGGTCGAGATAGCGCCATTCGTCGAACAGGTTGGGGCCGAAGCCGCTGCGGTGGATCGATTTCAGGAATTGCTTCGGGATAATCGCGTCGGTGTCGACGTTGGCGCGGTCCAGCGGGGCGACCAGGCCTTCGTAAATCGTAAATTTATCCATGCTGTTTCTACTCGGTAGGACGGGCGGCGCGCTGCACCGGCCCGTCACGGTTTATTTTCCGCCGGCGCCAGTGACGACCTGGCCGACTTTCTGCACATCGCGGCCGATGCCGGAGACGGTATTGCAGCCAGACAGGATGACGGTGGCGATGAGGAGGGCGAAGAGTTTTTTCATGATGGTCTCGTTTGTTTCAGGGAAATGAATGGCGCTAGTGTAAACCAGCAGCTGAAAGCTGGGGTCAGACCCGGCGGGTCTGACCCCGGAATTTGGCTGCGTTACCACGCAGTTCCCTTAATTCATCGCAATCCCCGCACGTCGACAAAGTGGCCGGCGATGCCCGCCGCCGCCGCCATCGCGGGCGACACCAGGTGTGTGCGTCCGCCCTGCCCCTGCCGACCCTCGAAGTTGCGGTTCGAGGTCGAGGCGCAACGTTCGCCCGGTTCCAGGCGGTCCGCATTCATGGCCAGGCACATGGAGCAGCCCGGCTCGCGCCACTCGAAACCGGCATCCTTGAAGATGCGGTCCAGGCCTTCCCGTTCCGCCTGGTCTTTCACGAGGCCGGAGCCGGGCACGACCAGCGCCAGGGTGACGTTGGAGGCGCGGTACTTGCCGCGCACCACGGCCGCTGCCGCCCGCAGATCCTCGATGCGCGAATTGGTGCAGGAACCGATGAAGACCTTGTCAATGCGGATGTCGGCAATCGGCGTATTCGGCTTCAGGGCCATGTAGACGAGGGCTTTTTCGATGGCGTCGCGCTTGACGCTGTCCTTCTCGTTGTCCGGGTCCGGCACGCGGCCGTCGATGCCGACGACCATCTCGGGCGACGTGCCCCACGTCACCTGCGGCTCGATCTCGGCCGCGTTGAGGGTGACGACGAGGTCGAAGCGGGCGCCCGGGTCCGAATGCAGGGTGCGCCAGTAGGCCACGGCCCGTTCCCAGTGCGGGCCGGCCGGCGAAAACGGGCGGCCCTTGACGTAATTGATGGTGGTGTCGTCCACGCCGATGATGCCGGCGCGCGCGCCCGCCTCGATGGCCATGTTGCACACCGTCATGCGGCCTTCCATCGACAGGGCGCGGATGGCCGAGCCGCCGAACTCGATACAGTAACCCGTGCCGCCGGCCGTGCCGATCTTGCCGATGATGGCCAGCACGATGTCCTTGGCCGTCACGCCGGCCGGCAAGGCGCCGTCGACCTGCACCAGCATGGATTTGGATTTCTTTTGCAGCAAGGTTTGCGTGGCCAGCACGTGCTCGACTTCGGACGTGCCGATGCCGTGCGCCAGCGCGCCGAAGGCGCCGTGCGTGGACGTGTGCGAGTCGCCGCAGACGACCGTCATGCCGGGCAGGGTCGCGCCCTGTTCGGGGCCGATCACATGCACGATACCCTGGCGCTTGTCGTTCATGTTGAAGTAGGTCAAGCCATAGTGCTTGGCGTTCTTGTCCAGCGTTTCCACCTGCAGGCGCGAAACGGGGTCGGCAATGCCGTCGACGCGGCTGGTGGTGGGCACGTTGTGGTCGGCCACGGCCAGGTTGGCGGAAACGCGCCATGGCTGGCGGCCTGCCACGCCGAGGCCATCGAAGGCTTGCGGGCTGGTCACTTCATGCAGCAAATGCCGGTCGATATACAGAATTGTCGTGCCATCATCGTCGGCCCGAACAACGTGGGATTCCCAAAGTTTGTCGTAAAGCGTCTTCATCATGATTTATGCAGCGTTGCCACAGCCTGTTTAAGTGATCTGTCGTACTGATCGAAGGGATCGGCAATGATTATGCCATATATTGTGCAATGCAGAAGCAAAAGCCGCCCCAGCGTGGGATGGGCGATACAAAATTCGGCTGGCATTGCGGATATGGCTAAAAAATTGCTGATACGAAAATCCGCCAAATTGCCGGCGGGGCGAATAAAAATCGAAAAAAGCCGAAAAAAAAGCCCGCTGCAGAGGTCTGCAGCGGGCTTGGCGTGGGTGCCGGCGTTTCTAGGCAGCCATGCGCACACTTCCCCTGCAACCATCCATCAGGAAAGATAGGCCCACGACTAGCACCAGCTCGCCTTCGGCGGAGCGGGCGGTACCGGTAATGCCTTCCACGGTGATGGCCGTCATCGGCTTGATCACCAGGTCGGCCGTGCCATCGACGGCTTCCACGGCCAGAATGTACGGCTGTGGCGCAGCGACAACAATGCCCACGCGCTCGCTGCACGATTCGTAGCCCAGGGCGCCGGCCAGCGAACGCACGGGCAACGGACGGCCCTGGTCCTTCAGCACGGGCGCGCCGCCCACTTCCATGAACGTTTCCGGCAATTCGACGACGCGCTGCACCACCGCCATCGGCAGCGCCAGCGCGGCGCCCGAGGTGGAGACGAGCATGGTCGGCACGATGGACAGCTCGATCGGCAGGCGGATGGCGAACTTCGTGCCCTTGCCCAGCGCCGACTCGATATGGATGGCGCCGCGGTTTTTCTCCACGGCCGTCTTCACCACGTCCATGCCCACGCCGCGGCCGGAGACGCTGGAAGCGACTTCCTTGGTCGAGAAGCCTGGCAGGAACACCAGCTGGAAGCACTCGTCGTTGCTCAGCTGCGCGTTTTCGCTGATCAGCCCCTTTTGCTGCGCCTTGCTGCGCAGGAAGACCGGGTCCATGCCCTTGCCGTCATCCTGCAGCACGATCATGACGCTGTTGGCTTCCTGCCATGCTTTCAGCGAAATATACGACTTGGCGGGCTTGCCGGCGGCCAGGCGCGCTTCCGGCGATTCGACGCCATGGTCGAGCGAGTTGCGCAGCATGTGCACGAGCGGATCGTACAGGCTGTCGACCACCACGCGGTCCACTTCCGTCTCCGCGCCCTCGATGGTCAGTTCGACATCCTTGCCCAGGTCTTTTGCCAGCTCGCGCACGAGGCGCGGGAATTTCTGGAACAGACGGCCGACGGGCTGCATGCGCGTGGCCAGGGTAGCCCGCTGCAGCTCCGTCGAGTAGCGCGAGGCGCGTTCCAGGGTTTCCGCCAGGGTCGCCATCAGGGTGGCGGCCTGGCCTTCGAATTTGAATTGCAGCAGGCGCTCGAGCAGCACGGCAGCCTGGTTGGCGGCCTGCACGGATTCGCCGGCCACTTCCAGCAAGGCGTCGAGCTTGACGGCGTCGACGCGGATGCTGTCTTCCTTGACGGGCGCCGCATGGCGCACGTCGGGACGCTCTTCGCGGCGTTCCGCGCCATCCCAGGCCTTGGCGGCGGGCTTGGCGGCGGCAGCGGCCGCAGGTGCGGCGGCCGGGGCGGCCGATGCGGCAGGCGCGGCCACGACGGCCAGCTGGCTGCCAGCCGGCACGACGGCGTTGTACATGCCTTCCCAGTCCAGGCCATCGGCGCTGGCGGTGGCGGCTGGCGCCACCGCCTCGGCCACGACCACCTCGGCGACCACGGCGGCAGCGGCCGGGGCCGGCGCATCCATGCCCTTGCCTTCGATGGCGTTCGTCAGGATATGTTCCAGCTCTTCCGGCATGGCCGGCAGGCTTTCCGGCGCGGAACCGTTGGCCAGTTCCGTCAGCTGGTCGGCCACGAAGCCGGACGCCTGCAGCGCCGCCTCGATGGCGATGGGGGTCACGGGCGCGGCGCCCGTGCGCAAGGCATCGAACAGGTTTTCCGTCAGATGGCAGGCGGCCACCAGCGCAGGCAGGCCCATGAAGCCGGCGCCGCCCTTGATGGTGTGAAAAGAACGAAACACGGCATTCAGTGTTTCCTTGTTGTCCGGATCGCGTTCGAGACGCAATAAGTGCTCTTCAACATTAACCGCAAGATCCATCGCCTCGACGACGAAATCCTTGAGCATATCGTCCATTAGAATCCCAAATCCGCAAGAAGGTCGTCAACATTGTCCTGGTCCAGCGCCACCGACGGCACGGACGGGCCCTGCATCAGCGGCGCCTCCTGCTTCTGCGCCAGCTTTTCGCGCACTTCGGCCGGCGCGTTATCGCGCAGCAGCTGCGCCAGTTCGTTTTCCACCGTCTTGGTGATGTTGACCACTTTTTTGATCAGCTGGCCCGTGATGTCCTGGAAGTCCTGCGCCATCATGATTTCCAGCAGGCGCGCCTTTTCCGCTTCCGTGGCCTCGGTCACGGCTTGCGCGAACTGGCGCGAGTCGCCGGCCAGGGCCTTGAATTCTTCCAGGCTCAGCTTGCCATCGAACAGGGCCGTCCAGCGGCTGTCCATGTCCTTCGCCTTTTTCGACAGCACATCCTGTGCCGGCATGCCTTCGTCGAGCGTGTTCAGGACCTTGTTGGCGGCCTGTTCCGTCAAGGTGGCGACGTATTCCAGGCGGTCCTGGGCGTCGACGATCTGCGACGACGCTTCCGTCAGCGCCTTGTCGTAGCCCAGTTCGCGCAGGGAGTCGTGCAGCAGGCGCACGATGCCGCCCAGGCGCTCGAACATCGGCTTATCGGACTGGTCGACGGGGTCGGTTGCTTCGCCGGACGCGGCCGTTTCCAGCGCGGCCGGAGCGGCAGCGGCAGGCTCGGCGGCCGCAGGCGCGGGAGCGGGCACGGCGGCGCTGGCCGACACGGCATCGAACAGCGCGTCGAAATCGTCGTCCGCGATCACGGCGGGAGCGGGCGCGGCGGCAGGCGCGGGCTTGGCCGCGGCCGCGCTTTGCGCGGATACTTCATCGAATAATGCATCGAAATCATCAGCGGCGTTGGTCATATCCCTGCTTCTCCATAATTTGTCAAAATTCCGCCTGAACTGTGCGTTTTACAGACTGATACCCGCAATTTCTCGATTAAGATGATTTGAGGCAATACCGCTGCGATGGTGCGAGTGTAGCAGGGCGCCGCCCTGTTGGTAAATCTCAAAACGCGCTTCCCGCTGCAAAGCGGGCTTGCAAGAGCTTTTCCACCAGGAAATAAGTGTTCCCACTGTTGTATTTTGAAATACTACCATTGGCGTGCAGGCAAGACCACGCCCCGCGCAAGAAATCCTGCCCCTGTGCGGCACGCGCAACGCCGGCCCGTGGCGGCCATGGTGGGCAAACACACGGTCTTTCTGCCAATGTTGTCTATACTGAAGGTGCAGTAGTATTGATAATTATCAAGTCTTTACATGAATACAATGCTGCCGCCGCGTCTACAATAAGGACGTTGCGCGCGCTGGTCCACCGCCGAAGGAGCTGCCATGTATAAGAAAATTCTGATCGCCACGGACGGTTCCACCGTCTCCAACCTGACCGCCTGCGCCGGTGTCGCCTTTGCCGAACAGATGCACGCCGACATCCTCGCCCTGTACGTGGCGCCCGAATACCAGTACCCGGTGTACATCGAGATCATCCCGCCCAGCTATCCCAGCGAGGAGGAATACCGCATCGCCATGCGCAAGGCGGGCGCCGACCACTGGCAGCCTATCCTCGATGCGGCGGCCAGGCGGGGCCTGGAGGCGACGGGCCTGACGGCCTTTTCCGACAGCCCCGCCCTGAAGATCGTGGAAGTGGCCCAGCTCCAGCACTGCGACCTGATCTTCATGGGCTCGCACGGCCGCAGCGGCTGGGGCCAGCTGCTGCTGGGCAGCGTGACGAACAAGGTGCTGTCGCATTCCAAGCTGCCGGTGCTGGTGCACAGGCTGATCAAGGAACCCGCGCCGCAGTAGCGGGTCACATGGCAAGAGGATGCCGCCAGCCTGCAACTGTTAAGAAAAAGGCAAAGCTGGCGCCGTTTTCAGTTAATATGACAATCTTACCCGTTTCCTAACATCGGGGGCCGCCAAGCCCCCCGCCAGATCGCCCGCCTATGATACGCATTGTGATTGCCGACGACCACACCATCATGCGCGAGGGCCTCAAGCGCATCCTTGACGGCGCGCCGGACATCGACATCGTCGGCGAGGCCATCGACGGCTTCGAAGTGCTCAACCACGTGCGCCAGGGCGGCTTTGACCTGCTGCTGCTGGACCTGTCGATGCCGGGGCGCAGCGGCGTCGACCTGATCCGGCAGATCCGCAGCGAAGCGCCCAAGCTGGCCATCCTCATCCTCACCATGCACGAGGAAGAGCAATATGCCGTGCGCGCCATCCGCGCCGGGGCGCAAGGCTACCTGACCAAGGAAAGCGCGGGCACGCAGCTGGTGGGCGCCATCCACAAGGTAGCCTCGGGACGCCCCTACATCAGCGCCGAAGTGGCGGAACAGCTCGTGCTCAACATCATGATGCCGAATGAAAGCCTGCTGCACAAACAGCTGTCGGACCGCGAATTCGAAGTCTTCTCGCTGCTGGTGGCGGGCAAGTCGATCACGGAGATCGCCAACAATTTGCACCTGAGCGTGAAGACGGTCAGCACGCACAAGACGCGCATCATGCAAAAGATGGGCATGAGCTCGCTATCGGAAATGGTGCAGTACGCGGTAGCCCACCGGCTGCTGTCCCCCTTCAAGACATGAGCGCCCATTCCTGCGCCGCCAGGCGTAGGAACAATCCTACATCAGCTACCGCAGCTCCTACTGCCATATTCAGCCACTGCTGATATTAATTCCCCAAGGTTGTTGGCATACTGAAACCAGTCATCAAGTTGCTGGGAAGTTATTTCATCACACAGCAAGTCTTCAGCGAATTGAGCACTACCTGCCAGGACGCGCGCCGCCAGCCCTTGCGCCGTGCCCGCCGCCCTTGTGCATTCCGTCATTCAACTCTGAACTACCTGTCACCAGGAGATGAACATGCTGTCCACGCAAACGCCTGAAACCCGCCCTGCCCCAGCATCGCTGCCTCCTGCCGCCCCGATGGAAGCGGGACGCCAGCGCCAGGGACGGCTGTGGTCGAACCTGAAGGAAGTATGCGAACTGCTGCATATCTCCAGCGCCTGCACCATCGCCGCCGACGAGCTGCTGTTCCAGCACGTGCAGTTCAAGACGGGACAGCGCGTGCACACCATCGGCCAGCCCTTCGACACCCTGTACATCGTCAACTCGGGCTTCCTGAAAACCGTGCTCATCGACGAATTCGGCAATGAACAGGTGCTCAGCTTTCCCATGAAGGGCGACATGCTGGGCGTGGACGGTATCCACTCACGCCATTATTCGTCGGAAGCCGTGGCCCTGTCCGACTGCGACCTGATCCTGCTGCCGTTCAAGAAACTCACGGCCCTGGGCCGGGTCCACCTGGAACTGGAAAACGTCATGTACGGCGTGATGAGCCGCGAACTGGTGCGCGAGCAAGCCATGATCGGCATGCTGGGCGCCTTGAGCGCCGAAGCCCGCGTGGCGCGCTTCCTCGTCTCGCTGGCCGACCGCTTCGCGCAGATGGGCTACTCGAGCAAGCTGTTCAACCTGCGCATGACGCGCCATGAAATCGGCAGCTACCTGGGCCTGACCCTGGAAACCGTCAGCCGCACCCTGTCCGCCTTCAATGAAATCGGCCTCATCACGGTCGACCAGCGCACCATCGGCATCAAGGACCCGGACGCCCTGAAGACCCTGCGCCGCCTGCCGCCGTCGCGCTCGCGCGCCAAGCAGCTGGCCGCCGCCAAGCTGAAAGCCGATACGGCAGCAGCCAGCACGGCCTCCGCGCAACTGCTGGCCACCATTTAACCCCATCCCTGATTCAAGCTTGGCACAGGCTTGGCCCGGCCGAGGCGCGCAAACGCCTCGCCGGGTCTTTTTTGCGTCCCCTCCCCGCGCGCGCCGCATTGCCAGCCCCCTTCCGCCCCCATCTGCGCGCGCACCAAAAAAGCGCGCACTCCCCGCAAATAAGCCTTGCTTTTCGGGCCACATTCAACAATAATGCAAATACGAATCATTCTCAACTGAGACAAAGAAAGCCCAACATGCAAAGCTCAAAACCAGCCTTGATCCAGGATGCCGCCACCGCCCACGTCCGCCCTCCCGTCAGCGTGGCGCAACCGGCGCGCCGCATCACCAGCGAAGCGCTGCTGCAGCAGGGCCGCGAAGTGGAGATTGAACACAGCGGCAAGATCTATCGCCTGCGCGTCACGCAATTGAACAAGCTGATCCTGACTGCCTGATAGCGCACGGCAGCCAGCCACCCCACTCGCCAGCCAGTCGCGCCCCGCGTGCGCGCCAGCCAGCCAAACCACCGCACAGGAGCGTTTGATGGCGACCGACCAACCTGCTTCGAAGTTTTCGTCCATGCAAGGGCAACAGCCTGAGTTGATGCTGTCGGCCGTGCTGCACCTGATGTCGCACTACCATGCGGACGGCGCCTGCCCGAAGCTGGCCGGCGTCATCGAACGCCACCTGCAGGCGCTGTCCGGCCTGCCCGACCTCGGTCCCGTGCTGCAGGCCACCTGCCAGCAGCTGTCGCAGCAGTGGGCCGCGCTGGCGGCCCTGCACCGCCCGGCGCCTGCCAGGACCACGGTCATCGAACGCCTGGCCCGCCTGCTCGGCCCCCGGCGTCCCGCCACGCCGTTGCCCCAGTAATCGCCCGCACCCACTCCCTTTCACCGCCCTACAGGATATCGCCATGTGTGACAAAGACAAGTCCCTGCCCGTCATCAGCAATTGTTCCAGCGGCGCGGCCGACACGGCCGCCCTTGCCTCGCGCCGCCGGCGCCTGTGGGAACTGTCGCATACCTGCCATTGCCCCCTCGTGGGCGTGGGTTTACCGCTAGGATACCTGCGCAAGCTGGTGGGCAAGATGACGGGCGGCAGGGTCCTGGCCGACGACTACGAAGTGCACGTGGGCGCCGTCACGGAATGCGGCGCGCGCAACCGCCTGTCCGAAGCGCTGCAAAAGGAACTGGAACGCCGCTACGCGCCCGTCATCCTGCGCTTTCGCGGCGCCAAGACGACGCAGCAAGTGGCCGAACTGTGGCGCACGGCCGTCGCCAACGGCGACGTGTCGGGCGCCTTCTGGGCCGGCCTGACGCACCCGCGCTGCGACGCGGAACTGGAAGAGCAGATGTGCCGCGACCTGCACATGATCCAGCACCAGGCGGGCGCCTGCGTGCGCGCCGACATGGGCAAGTTCACGGCCTTGCAGGAGGAAAATGCGCGCCTGGCGCACGAACTGGCCAAGCTGCAGCAGCGCAGCCAGGCCATGCTGCAGGAAAAGACGGGCGAGCTGGAGCGCCAGGAAGCCGTGCTGCTGCGCACGCGGGCCGACTCGATCGGCAAGGACAGCGTCATCGACGGCTTGCGCGCGGAACTGGCGCAGCTGCAGGCGGCCATCCCGGCGCTGGAATCGCGCACGCGCCTCGTCGAGCGCCTGGCGCAGATGGATGAGCGGGAAAAGGAATTGCGCCAGCAAATCGCGGAATTGAAGCAAGCCCAGCCGCGCCAAGCCACGGCCGTGCCGCCGCCGGCGCCGAAACTGGAAGTGCCGACGGGCGGCAAGCTGAAAATGCCCATCCGCCTCGTCGACCAGAGCGTGCTGTGCGTGGGCGGACGCAGCGGCAATGTCGCCACCTACCGCGCCCTGATCGAACGGGTGGGCGCGCAGTTCGCCCACCACGACGGCGGCCTGGAAGACAATGCCAACCTGCTCGATTCGAGCCTGGCGGCAGCCGACCTGGTGATTTGCCAGACGGGCTGCATCAGCCACAGCGCCTACTGGCGCGTGAAGGATTACTGCAAGCGCACGGGCAAGCGCTGCGTCTTCATCGACAACCCCAGCATTTCCAGCCTGGCGCGCGGCTTGCAGGAAGTGAGCGGCGAGATGGAACCGGCCGCGCTGAACACGACAGACTAGGCACGGACAAGGGCGGCGCGGACAGCGCCGCAACGTCGACGCCGCCCGCCGATGCCTTCCCGCTCAGGCCGCCAATTCGCGCGCGATGGCGTCGCGCAGGATCGCGTCGTCCACCGTCGTGTCGGGCGCAAAGCGTCCCACCACCTTGCCCTCCTTGCTGATCAAAAACTTCTCGAAATTCCACAGCACGTCGCCGGGATGTTCCTGCGTGATGCCGTAGCCGGCCAGCTTGGCGCGGAAATCGCTGCCCGGCTTTTCCTGCGCCCGCGGCTGCTCCTGCACGAGGCGCTGGTACAGCGGATGCTGGCCCGGCCCCTTGACGACGATCTTCTCAAACATGGGAAATTGCACGCCAAAGGTGCCGCGGCAAAAGTCCGCGATCTCGGCATTGCTGCCCGGTTCCTGGGCACCGAATTCATTGGCGGGAAAGCCGGCCACGACCAGGCCCTCGGCCTGCTTGTCGGCGTAGAGTTTTTCCAGCCCTGCGTACTGGGGTGTCAGGCCGCAGGCGGATGCCACGTTGACCACCAGCACCACCTTGCCGCGATACGCGTCCAGGCTGCTGGAGTCGCCATTGATGCGGCGCAAGGGAATGTCGTAGATACTGTCGCTCATGATGGTTCTCCCTGGAAGAAACAACCATCATAGCCGCCCGCGCGCGAACGCGCTGGCGGCGCGAAAAAACTCAGTAGACGTCGCGGCGGTAGCGCCCTTCGGCGGCCAGCGCGTCGAGCGCGGGGCGGCCCAGCATCTCCTGCAGGGCCTGGTCCACGCCGCCCGCCATGCCGGCCAGGCTGCCGCAGATGTAGATGGCGGCGCCCTGTGCCAGCCACAGCCTGACTTCGTCGGCATTGCCGCGCAGGCGGTCCTGCACGTAGGTGCGCTCCGCCTGGTCGCGCGAAAACGCCACGTCCAGGCGCGGCAGGTCGCCGCTCGCATGCCAGCCTTCGATTTCTTCGCGGTAATGGAAATCATGGGCAAGGTTGCGTTCGCCAAAGATCAGCCAGTTACGCCGCTGTCCCGCCAGCACGCGGCTTTTCAGGTGGCCGCGCAAGCCCGCGATGCCGCTGCCATTGCCGATCAGGATCAAGGGCCGTTGGGCATTGTCTTCCAGGCGGAAACGCCGGTGCTGGCGCAGGCGCAGCTGCACCACGTCGCCGACGGCCGCCTGCGCCGTCAGCCAGCCCGAGGCCAGGCCCAGGCTGCCGTCGGGATGCGCATGCTGGCGCACCAGCAAGTGCACACTGCCGTCGTGCGGGATGGAGGCGATGGAATATTCGCGCGGTTGCGCAGGATCAAGCGGCGCGGCCACCTGCACCAGGTCGCCCGACTGCCAGTCCGGCAAAGCGCCCGTCGCGGGCGCCAGTTCCAGATGATAGATGGCGCCCCCCGCGCTGCCGGGATTGAGCAGCTGCCTGTGCGCCAGGCGCCACTCGCCAAAGGCGGGCGCGCTCCAGTCGGGTGCGTCGCTGGTGCCGGCCAGGTGGCTCAGGTGCTGGAACCATTGCTCGATGGCGGCGCTGGCGCTGCGGTCAACTTCGATGCGCTCGAACAGGCGCGCGGCACCCTGCGCCGCCAGCCAGGCGTCCAGCGCGCGGCCAAAGCCGCAATACTGGCCATAGCTGCGGTCGCCCAGGGCGAGCACCGCGTAATGCAGTTGCGGCAGCGCAAGCTCGCCCGTCATCAGCCGGCCCATGAAGGCGGCCGCATTGTCGGGCGCGTCGCCTTCGCCATAGGTGCTGACCAGGAACAAGGCGCGCTCCGCTTGCTCCAGATCCGCGGCCGTCAGCTCGGCCAGCGGGCACAGGCGCACGGCAATGCCGGCCAGCTGCAGGCTCTGCGCCGTTTGCGTGGCCAGCTCTTCGGCATTGCCGTGCGCCTGTGCCCGCTGGCCGAGCTGACGGCCGCGGATCTGGAGCAAGCGGAGCGCGCCTTGTTCCTGGTCAGCACCAGGCACACGCCTGCATAGCTGAGTGACAGGGCGGCCAGCAAGGCCAGCCGCGTCGTATCGTGCGTAAAAATCATGGGAAATAACTATTCATTCGTCGAGCATGGCCAGCAGCTGGCTGCTGAGAAATTCGCGGTAGCCTGCGCCGTCGCGCTGCAGGAAGCGCGCGGCCAGGCCCTGCTCTTCGGCCAGCGCCATGCCCGCTTCGGCACCGAGCACCGTCAGGGCCGTCGACCAGGCGTCGGCCGCCATGCATTCGGCATGCACGACGGTGACGGACGCGAGCTGATTGGCGATCGGCATGCCGCTGCGGGGATCGATGGTATGGGAAAAACGCGCCGAACCGTCGTCATAGAAACGCCGGTAGTCGCCCGACGTCGCCACGGACAGGCCATGCAGCGCCAGCAGCATTTCCGCCGGATGCCGTGCATTATCGGCACTATCGGCAGCGCCATCGACCTGTTCCAGCATGACCCACCACGGCTGGCCGTCGGGCTTGCTGCCTGCACCGCGCAGCTCGCCGCCCACTTCGACCAGGTAGTGATGGATGCCCTGGCTGTCCAGGTAGCGGGCCAGGCGGTCCACGCCATAGCCCTTGGCGATGGCGGACAGGTCCAGCTGCAAGCCGCCGGGCTGGCGCGCGCGGCGGGCCGGCAAGTCCAGTTCCAGGCGGCGGCGCTGACGCTGCGACAGCAGCAGGGCCACCGTATCGTCTTTCGGCGGCAGGAAGCCGGGCTGGTCGTAGCGGTTGCGGGGGCCGAAGCCCCACAGGTTGACGAGGGCGCCCGCGCACGGGTCATACGCGCCACCGGACGCCTGCGCCACATGCATGGCAAAGCCCAGCACCTCGCAGAAGGCGGCGGGCAGGCTGTGCCAGCTGCCCGCCTCGGCCCGGTTGAAGCGGCCCAGGTCCGAGTCCTCGTCCCAGTGGCTCATTTGCGCCACGACCAGGTCCAGCTGCTGCTGCAAGCCCTGCTGCAGGTCGGCGCTGCCGGCCCGGCCCGGCATGGCGGATTCCAGCAGGCGCACGGACCAGCTGGTGCCCATGGACAGGCCGCGCAAGTCCCGGATCGCGGCGCCGGGCGGCGCGACCTCATCGGAAATATGCTGGGGCAGCAGGACCCGGCGCATCGGCAAGCTGGCGAACGGACCGCCGCTTACTGCGGCAGCACTTCCACGGAAGCGGCGTAGGTGGCCCGGCGCTCCGGCATCACGGGCGGCTGGCCGGCCACGGCGGGGGCGGCCGCAGGCCAGGTGCTGCTCAGGTAATACATGCCGGCGGCCGGCACGGTGAACGTGATCTCGCCCTTGGCATCCGTGCTCTGGCGGATTTCACCGAGCACGCCACGATAGCGCACGCCGCCCGGCACGAGGCTGAAGGCCTGGTTGGCGGCCGGCTTGCCGTCGATCAGGAAACGCCACGTGGCTTTCTCGCCCGCGCGCAAGTCGTTCGGATGGGTGACGGGCACGAATTCCAGGCCCACGCCCGTCGGCTTGAACACTTCCGTGCTCGTCTCGCCATTGCTGAAGAAGGTTTCCAGGCGCGCTGCCGTGCGCGTGACTTTCACATCCTTCGCATCGGCCGGCACGTCCTTCTTGAAGCTTTCCTCGTTGCCACGGAAACGCTTCTGCTCGCCGTTCACCGTGTAGCTGCCCATCACGTTTTGCGACACGATGGCCGCCTTGTAGGTGCCAGGCTTTTCCATCTTCACGTCAAACACGCTGCGCAGGCGGCCCGTCAGGGTATTGGCCGGCGTGACTGGCGCGCCATCCGGGCCCGTCACCTGCAGCGCGTCCAGGCGCAGCGGCTGGTGGTCGATCTCGAACAGGCCGTCGGACACGGCCGCGTCCACCGTGACCCAGGCGTCCTTGCTTTCCACCATCGTGCTCGATGGCACCATCCAGCCGCGGTGGGCGTGGGCATTCATGGCCAGGCCGGCCAGGGCCAGGGCGATCAGCGGTTTATTCAGTTGCTTGAACATGATGGGGGCGCCTTATGGTTTGAGTTGGACGACGACATTGCCGAGTTCTTCCTTGCCCTTGCCAGGTACGGACTGGGCCGACTTCAGCGGCCACTGGAACGGCACGCGCACCAGTTCGCGTCCGCCCGCTTCGCGCGCCGCTTCCACCACGACCTGGTATTCGCCGGCCGGCAACTTGTCCAGCAAGGCCTTGGCGCCGGGGAAGGTCAGGGTATGTTCACCGGGGGCGCGCGTGGCGCCGCTGACGCCGTCGACGGGCATGGCCAGGTCGCGGCCGCTCTTGCGCCACCACTGGCGCATGTCCTTCAGCCATTTTTCGCCCGCCTTGTCCTTCTTCTTCACGTCGTACAGCACGGCCAGGTTGCCCACCACCTTCTGGTCTGCCGTTTCCAGCCATGCCGCCACGTATGGACGGTGGTATTCCGCCACGTTCAGTTGCGGAATTTCAATCTTGAGGGACAGGTCGGCTGCCATCGCCGAAGTGCCGATCAGGGGAAGGCCAAGCGCCAGGGAGTAGCGTAATTTCATGGTGTGCCTGTAAAAAGAAGAATAAAAACGATCAGTGAATAAACAGCAAGGCGATCGCGCAGGGTATCAAGATACCGAGGCCAACCATCGGCCAGGTAAATGGCCGGTTGGCCGCGTGGAACTTCAAAATCAGCAGGCCCGTCAGGCAAAACACGAGGCAGGCGCCGGCAAAGATGTCGATGAACCAGTTCCAGGCCACGCCCGTGTTGCGGCCCTTGTGGACATCGTTGAGCCAGGACACCCAGCCCCGGTCCGTCAATTCATATTCGGCGGCCCCGTCTTCCAGGCCGATGCGCACCCAGGCGTCGCCGCCCGCCTTGGGCAGCGGCAGATACACTTCGTCCACGCTCCACTCGGCGGGACGGCCGCCCGCATTGAGCGACCATTGCTGCGCAAGCCAGCGCTCGGCGGCGGCCGGCAGGGGCGCGTTGGCGCCGTCGTGCTGGGCGGCAAAGGCGGCCAGTTGCGTGACCAAGGGGGCCGGCAGGGTCGCCTGCTGGCGCGTGATGGATGGCTTGGCTTCGATCTGGCTGGCGTGGTTCAGGGTGATGCCGGTAATGGCGAACAGAAACATGCCCAGCAGGCAAAGCGCCGAGCTGATCCAATGCCATTGGTGCAAATTCTTCAGCCAGACGGCGCGGCTGGCGTTGTTCTTGGCCTTGTCGGCGGCGTCCGTCTTAGCCATGGACCGCTCCCGGCAGGCGGCGAGCCCCGTGGCGCGACAAGTCAGTGTGCTTCATTCCCATCCTTCAATCCCGCTCCATGCCCATAGTTTCAAACAAATGATAATGATTATCATTTATTAAGTCAATACATGGGGACGTCCGCAAGGGCGGCGTTTTGTAACAACTTTGAAACATGGCGCCACGCAGGCCGGCAAGCCCGTTACGTAAGCTGGCGTACAGAGCCGCATGCCGTGCCCGCCTATGCTTTGTTCAGGACAATCAACGGGGAGCACACCATGCAACAGTATTCCAGCGAACAACTGGCCAGCATCGCGGCCAGGATCAAGAGCGTCAAATTCGGCATGCTCACCACCAGCGACGACATGCGCACGCTGACCAGCCGGCCCTTGACCCAGCAGCAAATCGACAATGACGGGCAGATCTGGTTTTTTGTGTCGGACGACGCCAGCTATGCGCGCGATTTGCTGAACAATCCGCAAGTCAATGTCAGCTTTGTCGACACGGGCGACAGCCTGTACGTGTCCGTCTGCGGCCATGCGCAGCTGCTGAAAGACCGCGCCAAGGCGGAAGAGCTGTGGAGTCCGCTCGTGAAAGCCTGGTTCCCCGGCGGACTCGACGATCCCAAGCTGTCGCTGATCAAGGTGACGATACAGTCGGCCGAATACTGGGACAGCAGCGCCAGCAAGATGATGCAATTCTATGAAATGGCCAAGGCCGCCATCACGGGCGAGCCGCCGAAGGACGTGGGGGAACACGGCCGGGTCGACCTGTAGCAGGATCGCGTCATTTTACCCGGGTGTTATTGACTTTCATTTTAACCCGGGTAAAATTGCCTGCATTATCCATGGAGGCCCATATGCAGACCGATATCCCCGCCGCACCCCGCTACACCGCCTTTGCCGGCCAGCGGAAAGTCGCCGCAGGTCCCTTGCACGGCGTGGCGCAGTCGCTGAAGGAACTGGTGACGCGCGACCCGGCGGCACAAATCCTCATCTTTGACGACGCCAGCGGCAGCCAGGTGGACCTCAACCTGCATGGCAGCCTGGACGAGGTGCTGCAGCGCCTGCCCCGCGCGCCGGCACCGCAGGCGCCGGACGCGCCCGCCCCTGCCCGCACGGCGGGGCGGCCGAAACTGGGCGTGGTGGCACGCGAAATCACCTTGCTGCCCCGTCACTGGGAATGGCTGGCCACGCAGCCGGGCGGCGCCTCCGTCGCCTTGCGCAAGCTGGTGGAACATGCGCAGCGGGGCAACAAGGCGCAGGACGAGCAGCGCCAGGCGCGCGAAGCGGCATATAAGGTCATGAGCGCGCTCGCCGGCGATGCGCCCGGCTTCGAGGAAGCCTGCCGCGCCCTGTTCGCCGGGCGGCAGCAGGCATTTCTGGCGTGCGTGCAGGATTGGCCAGCGGACGTGCAGGCGCACGTCCTGCAACTGGCCCAAGGAGGATGGTCAGACGACGCTTGACGGGTCAGCGCGGCTCAGACGCCCGTGCTGCCCGTCGTGTCGGGCGCGTCGTCGGCGCTCTGGCGGCTCTGGCCGGCCGAGCCGGACTGGTGATGCGGTAGGCGGTCGGCACGCCGCACTTCGCCGATGGAAAACAGATCGTCGCCGATATCGAGTCCTTGCTCGCTATCGACCAGCACAAAGCTCTCGGCCGCGTCGGCCGTGCTTTGCTTGCTGCCTGCCGTGGACGGCGCGCCGCCCTGGCTATTGCCTGGCTGTGGCGTGGTGGAGTTGCCCATCATCTTCTCCCTGATCGTTGACTGCGGATTGCGTGCGGAGTGCGTGCGCACAAGCTAGGGGCCGATAACAGCCGCCTTGCCAGCGCCGCTCATTCATCATAGTCCATGCCTGCTGCAATGCATCAAAATTTTCACGGCTGCGCCTGCGCGCTGCGCTGCACGTGGCCGGCCGATGCCAGGCAGGCATGCGCCGGCCATGCACCGGCCACGTGCGCCGTGCGGCCTCCCTTACTTGTTGCGCGAAGCAGACCCCGAGCCGGAGCCCTGCCCGCCGCTTTGCTTGTTGCCACTGTCGCGATTGCCGTCCTGGTTCATGCTGGCATTGTCGCGCGTGCCGCCGGAGCTGGCGGCACTTTGCCGGTTGGCATCGTTCTTGTGGCTTTGGCTGCCTGCGCGGCGCGCTTCTTCGGACGTGAACTCATGCGCCGTGCCCTTTTCATGGGCGGCACGCCCCCCTTCGCTGGCGATTTCGCGCTGCTGTGCCGGGTCCATGGACGCGAAGCCACGCTTGCTGGTATCGCTCTGCTTGCTGCCGCCGCCGCTACCGGCGCTGCTACTGGTTTTACTGCCCTGCTGTTTATTGTCGCTCGATGTGGCCATGATGATCTCCTTGATCGATAGAATCAGAAAACAGTGCATGCAATTCTTCCCCGCGCATGGCAAGGGAGACGTCATCTTAGTGCGCGCATGGGGTGCAAGAAATAGGAGGATGGCAAGCGCTCATGTAGGAAGAGTCCCGCCCTTGGTGGCGAAGTTACTTTTAGTTTTCCACCAAAAGTACCAGACACTCAGCAGTTACAGGGGGACGGGAAAGATGGCCGCATCGGCCGTCACGTACACGCGCTCGCCCGCGGCAGGCCGCACCGCGTGGCCGCCCGTGAAGGCGCCGAACGAGGGCAGGATGGTGCGTTCCTGGCCCAGCAGGAAGCATGGCAGGCGCAGGCCGCCGCGCCCGGCGCGCAGGTGGAACACGGGATGCACGTGGCCCGCCAGCACATGGCCGGCCGCCGCGGTGTCCGGATGATGGCAGAACGACAAATTTCCCACCGTGTGCGGCTCGTCGACCATGCGGATGCCCAGCGCCGCCGCCGGGTCGCCCGCATGCTGGTCATGGTTGCCGCGCACCACCGTCAGGCGCAGGCCGGGATGGCGCGTGCGCCAGACCAGCATGGCCGCCACGGTGGCGGGCGCGTGCGCGGCGCGCGCGTGCAGGAAGTCACCCAGGAAGACGACCTCCTCGCTGGCGTAGGTGGCCAGCAAGGCGTCCAGCGCCAGCAGGTTTTGCGAGGTGGTGCCGCGTGGCACGGGCACGCCCAGCGCACGGAAGGCCGCCGCCTTGCCGAAATGGATGTCGGCCACGACCAGCATCTTGCGCGCCGGCCAGTACACGGCCTTGTGCGCCAGCAGCCACAGCTGCTCGCCCGCCAGTTCCACGACGCAATGCGTTGGGCGCTGGCCGTTCATGCGGCGGCCTTTTCCAGTGCACTGACGAGACGCGCCACCCGGTCCGACAGCTTTTCCGTCGTCAGCTGTTCGCGGAAGCGCTCGACCATCAGGCCGAAGGCGAAGGGCGACGCCCGCTCCAGGGGCTGCAGGGCAATCGTGCGTCCATGCAGCTCGCGCAGGGTGGCGCGCAGGCGCGTCAGTTCCAGCTCCTGCTCCAGCACTTCGCGCTGTGCCTGGCTCAGCAGCAAGTTGGCCGCATCATGCCTGCGGAACACTTCAAAGAACAGCGAGGACGAAGCCTGCAGCTGGCGCGCGCTCTTCGGCTGGCCCGGATAGCCCTGGAACACGAGGCCGGCGATGCGGGCGATTTCGCGGAAGCGCCGCTGCGACAGTTCCGTCGCGTTCAGGCTGGCCAGCACGTCTTCCAGCAAGTGCTGCGTGCTGAACAGGGCTAGCCCCCCGCCCGTGGCCGCGTCGAACAGGGGCGCGTAGTCAAGCTCGCTGGCGCCCAGCAATTCGAAGCCGTAGTCGTTGACGGCGATGGACAGGGTGGCCGGCTGTGCGCGGGCGATGCGGTAGGCCAGCAGGGATGCCAGTCCCAGGTGCACGGAGCGCCCCGCGAACGGGTAGACGAACAGGTGATGACCTTCCCGGCTGGACAGGGTTTCCACCAGCAGGGCCGCGCGCGTGGGCAAGGCGGACCAGCGCGCCTGGATGGCCAGCAAGGGGGCCAGCGCGCGCATTTCCGGTCCGCTGGCCCGCCCCTCCTGAGCCAGCTGCAGCTGGTCCAGCACGGCATGCGCCAGTTCCGACGACAGGGGCATCTTGCCGCCCTGCCAGCGCGGCACGGCGCCGCGGCTGCCGGTAGCCCGCCGCACGTACGCCGTCATCTCGTGCACGCGCACGAATTCCAGGATGCGCCCGCCAAACAAAAAATGGTCGCCCTGCCGCAGGCGCGAAATGAACGATTCCTCGATGCTGCCTATCCTGCCGCCGCTCATGAACTTGACCTGGATCGCCGCTTCCGAGACGATGGTGCCGATGCTCATGCGGTGGCGCCGCGCCAGCGCCGCGTCCGGCACGCGGTAGACACCGTCGTCGTCCGGCAGCACGCGCCGGTATTCCGGGTACACGGTGAGGCTTTGCCCGCCCCGCGCGACGAAATCGAGCGCCCATTGCCACTCGCCGGGCGTCAGGTGGCGGTAGGACCACGCCTTGCGCACTTCCCCGTACAGTTCCTGCGACTGGAAGCCGCCGCCCAGCGCCACCGTCACCAGGTGCTGCACCAGCACGTCGAGCGGCTTGTCGGGCACGGGCCGCGCTTCCAGGTGGCCCTGCGCCAGGGCGGCACGGGCGCCGGCCGCTTCCAGCAATTCCAGGCTGTTGGTGGGCACCAGGGTGACGCGCGAGATGCGCCCCGGCGCGTGGCCGCTGCGCCCGGCCCGCTGCACCAGGCGGGCGATGCCCTTCGCGCTGCCCACCTGCAGCACCCGTTCGACGGGCAGAAAATCCACGCCCAGGTCCAGGCTGGACGTGCACACGACTGCTTTCAGCTCGCCCGTCTTCAAATGCTGCTCGACCCACTCGCGAACTTCGCGGTCCAGCGAACCGTGGTGCAGGGCGATCAGTCCCGCCCAGTCGGGCCGCGCATCGAGCAAATGCTGGTACCACAGCTCCGCCTGCGAACGCGTATTCGTAAACACCAGGGTGGTGGCGCTGCCCTCGATTTCCGCGATCAGCGGTTGCAGCATCTGGATGCCCAGGTGGCCGCCCCAGGGAAAGCGCGTGGGATTGACGGGGATCAAACTGTCGACGAGGATGCGCTTCCTGACCTTGCCTTCGACGAGCACGCCGTCATTGTCGTCGCCCAGCAGCACGTCCTGCGCCTGCACCAGGTTGCCCAGGGTGGCCGACAGGCCCCACGTCATCAGGGTTTCCTGCCAGCGGCGCAGCCGGGCCAGCGCCAGCTGCACCTGCACGCCGCGCTTGCTGCCCATCAATTCGTGCCACTCGTCGACGATCACCGTTTCCAGCAAGGCGAAGCGTTCCCGTGCATCCGCCTGGCTCAGCATCAGGGACAGGCTTTCCGGCGTTGTGACGAGCACGTCGGGCCAGGCCTTGGCCTGCCTTGCCCGCTGCGCCGCGCTCGTGTCGCCCGTGCGCGCCTCGATGCGCCAGCCCGGTGCGAGATCGGCGCCGGAGGCCTGCAGGGCGCGCACCGTGTCGGCCGCCAGCGCGCGCATGGGCGTAATCCACAGCACGCGCAAGCCCTGCTTGCGGCTCTTGCGCGCCAGGCGCTCGGCGCGCAGCAGGGCGCCGAACCACACGGCGTAGGTCTTGCCCGACCCCGTGCTCGCATGCAGCAGGCCGGACCGGCCTTGCGCGGCCGCGCGCCAGACGCCGCGCTGGAACGGAAACACCTTCCAGCCGCGCCCGAGGAACCAGGCGTCGATGCGCTGCGCCAGCGCGCCTTTGCTCATGGCGCGCCTTTCACGGTGCGCCGGCCAGCATGGCCTTCAGGGTGGCCAGGGTGTCGGCGTCGCCGATGGCCTTGTCCTCGCGCCGGCGCAGGATGCGGGGGAAGCGCACGGCGATGCCCGCCTTGTGGCGGCCGGACGCGGCGATGCCCTCGAAGCCGATCTCGAACACCATGGTGGGCTTGACGCTGCGCACAGGGCCGAATTTTTCGATGGTGGTCTTGCGGATGGCGGCGTCAACTTGCCCGATCTCCGCATCCGTGAGGCCCGAATATGCCTTGGCGAACGGCACCAGCTTGCGCTCGCCCTCCCCCTCCTCATCCCACACGGCGAAGGTGTAGTCCGTGTACAGCGAGGCGCGGCGGCCGTGGCCCGCCTGCGCGTAGATCAGCACGGCGTCGACGGCATATGGCTCGATCTTCCATTTCCACCACGTACCCACGTCCTTGGTGCGGCCCACGCCATACGCGGCCGACACGGCCTTGAGCATCATGCCTTCCACGCCGCGCGCCCGCGATTCCGCGCGGATGGCGGCCAGCGCGTCCCAGCTTGCCGCCTCGATGCGCGGCGACAGGCGCAGCGCGGGAGCGTCCACGGCGGCCACCACGTTTTCCAGCAGGGCGCGCCGCTCGTGCTGCGGCAGGTGGCGCACATCCACGCCGTCGCATTCCAGCACGTCGTAGGCCACGAGCACGGCCGGCAGTTCGGCCAGCAGCCTGGGCGAGACCGTCTTGCGGCCCATGCGCTTTTGCAGGTCGGCAAACGCGGATGGCACCTCGCCCGGCTGCCAGACGAGGATTTCGCCATCGAGCACGGTGCCTTCCGGCAGGGGCAGCTGCGCCAGTTCGGGAAAGCGTTCCGTGATCAGTTCCTCGCCGCGCGACCACAGCCAGCTGGCGCCGTCGCGGCGCAGCAGCTGGGCGCGCATGCCGTCGTATTTCCATTCCACCAGCCAGTCGCCGATGTCGCCCAGGGTTTCCGCTCCCGCCTGCAGGGGATGGGCGAGGAAGAAGGGATAGGGCTGGCCGCCGCGCAGCGCGTGCTCGCCATCGGACGGCGCGCCGATCAGTTTCAAGAAGCCGGCGCCCGTGGGGCTGACCTTGCCGTCCGTCCAGCCCATCAGGCGCTGGGCGACGAGCTTGCCGTCGATGGCGGCGATGGACGCCAGCGCCCGCGTCACCAGCAGTTTCGACACGCCCACGCGAAAGCCGCCGCCGATCAGCTTGATGAGTAAAAAGCGCTCCCGCGTTTCCAGCTCGTCCCAGTAGGCCAGCAGGGCCGTGCGGATGGTCTCCGGCGCGGCGCCGCGCAGGGGCGCGATGCGCTGCTCGACCCATTCGGCCAGGCCGATGTCGCTGCGCTTGGCCGGCGCGGGCAGGATCAGGGCGATGGTTTCGGCCAGGTCGCCCACGGCGTGATAGGCCTCGTCGAACAGCCAGGCATCCAGGCCCGCCCGTTCGGTCGCGTACTCGCGCAGCAGTCTGGTGGGCACGGCCTGGCGTGGCTTGCCGCCGGCCAGGAAGTACACGGCCCAGGCCGCGTCCTGCGGCGCGGCGCGCTGGAAATACGCCTGCAGGGCCGCCAGCTTGCGGCTGGTGGACGTGGTCTCGTCGAGCTCCGCATACAGCCGGGCAAAGTCACGCATGGGGACCTTCCTCCGCCTGCGCCGCGGATGCCGCGGGCACGCCGTCATCGGCCTCGTCGTCGCCATATTCCGTCTCGAAGCCACCCGCCTGCCAGCCATGCTGCTGCAGCCAGCGCACCATCACGGGAATCGAGCCGTGCGTGACGATGATGCGCTCGGCCTGCGTGGCCGTGATGGCTTGCATGAGGCCGGGCCAGTCGGCGTGGTCGGACAGGACGAAACCGCGGTCCACGCCGCGCCGCCGGCGCGCGCCCCGCAGCAGCATCCAGCCGCTGGCGAACGCATCGCTGTAATCGCCGAAGCGCTTCATCCAGGGCGAGCCGGCCGCCGACGGCGGGGCGATCACCATGGCCGTCTTCAGGGCCGCCTTGTCCGTCACCTCGTCCACCATGACGGTGGCGGGCAAGGCCACGCCCGATTCGCGGTAGACCTGCGTCAATGCCTGCGCCGCGCCATGGCAGATAATGGGACCGATGGCGGCGTCGAGGCCCGCCAGGATGCGCTGCGCCTTGCCGAAGGCATAGCAGAACAGCACGCTGGTGCGCCCTTCTGCCGCATTCCTGCGCCACCACTGGTTGATCTCGTCATTGATTTCCTGCGGCGCCTGCCAGCGGTAGATGGGCAGGCCGAACGTCGATTCCGTGATGAAGGTATCGCAGCGCACGGGGTCGAACGGCGCGCAGGTGGGGTCCGGCTGCAGCTTGTAGTCGCCCGAGGCCACCCACACGTGGCCGCCGTGCTCCATGCGCACCTGGGCCGAACCGAGCACGTGGCCGGCCGGGTGCAGCGACACGCGCACGCCGTGGTGCTCGACCGTCTCGCCGTACGCGAGGCCCTGGATGGAGACGGGGCCCAGGCGCGCGCGCAGCACCTGCGCGCCGCTGGCCGCGCACAGGTAGTGCCGGTGGCCCACGCGCGCGTGGTCCGCATGGGCATGCGTGATGACGGCGCGCTCGACGGGACGCCACGGGTCGATGTAGAACTGCCCCGGCACGCAGTACAAGCCTTCCTTGCGCACCACCACCATGTCGGCCATGCCCCACCCCCGAACTTGAAATCGCGTTGGAATGCTTGCAGTGTGGCAGGCTTGCGGCAGATCATTTGTTCGGCAGCGCACGCTGACGTCAAGGTCAGGCAGGCGCGACGAATTCCGCCATGAAGGTGCGCGTGGTGTTTTCCGGAAAGGCAATCGTCACCTGGTCGCCTGCCACGGACAGCACGGTGCCGATGTCGAAACGGGGCACGCGCACGCGGCTGCCGACGGCGATCAGGGGCTCGGCTGGCACGGCTGGCGCCTGCGTCTCGGCCCCATCGTCGAGGACGATGGGCGTGGCCAGTGCCGGCGGCGACAGACAATTATCACAGGTACAACAACGTTCGAAGTCCCCTGCATCGCCAAAATACTCGAGCAACAATTTCCAGCGGCAAAAGCCGCTTTGCGCATACGCCACCATGTGCTCCAGCGCCTGCTTGTCGCGCTCCTGCTTGTCGACATACACCTGCGCCAGCTGCGCATACGTGGGCGCCTTGGCCGCCCTGGCCGATGGCGGCTTGAGGCTGTAGCCCAGCTTGCGGTCCTGGCGCAGCAGCTTGCCGTCTTTCAACAGTTTCAAACAGACTTTCAAATGGCCCGCCGACAACTCCGGCAAGGCCGATTGCAGAGCGTCGGCGCGGAAGGTGGCCGGCAAGTCCTGCGCGGCCGCGACGATGGCGGCCAGCTCCGCGGCCGTGGGATAGTGCCTGGCAAGAAAATACTGCTGCACCCGCTTGTCTTCCTGGAAATACAGCAAGGTGCAGTCGGCGGGCAAGCCGTCGCGCCCCGCCCGGCCCGATTCCTGGTAATACGCTTCCAGGTTGGCGGGCACCTGCAGATGGATCACGAAACGCGTGTCGGGCTTGTCGATGCCCATGCCGAACGCATTCGTCGCCACCATGATGCGGCGCTCGCCGCCCATGAACAGTTCCTGGTGGAGCCGGCGCTCGCGCGCCGCCAGCTTGCCGTGGTAGCAAGTGACGCTGGCGCCCAGTTCTTCCAGGCGCGCCGTCAGGTCCTCGACGGCTTTCACCGTGGCCGCATACACGATGCCCACGCCGGGCGTCTCGCGCAGCAGGCGCAGCACTTCATCCTGTTTCTCACCGGCATTCGTAACCTGGATCACGCGGTAGCGCAGGTTGGCCCGGTAGATCCCCGTGTTGACGACGTGCAACCGGGGCGCGTCGAGCTGCGCGCGGATATCGTCGATGACTTCTTCCGTGGCCGTGGCCGTCAGCGCCAGCACGGGCGGGCGCCCCAGCGCGCGCAGGGCGGCGGACACTTCCAGGTAGGCGGGACGGAAATCATGGCCCCACTGGGAAATGCAATGGGCTTCGTCGATGACGGCCAGGACGGGCGGCGCCTGCGCCAGCAGGGCGAGAAACTCCGGCATCGCCAGCCTTTCCGGCGTGCAAAAGATAATGATCTTACCGCCGCGCGCGATGCTGGCCAGGGCGGCGTCCTCGTCCGCGCGCGTGAGGCTGCTGTTGAGCTGCACGGCCGTGATGCCCAGCGCATGCAGCTTTTCCAGCTGGTCCTTCATCAGCGAGATCAGCGGCGATATCACGAGGGTGGCGCCGGGCAGGAGGGCGGCGGGCAACTGGTAGCACAGCGACTTGCCGCTGCCGGTGGGCATGATGGCCAGCGTATCCCGGCCGGCCAGCACGCTGTCGATGACTTCCTGCTGGCCGTCGCGCAGGCGGGCGACGCCAAAGACGGCGCGCAGCAGGCGCTGGATGGATCGGCCCGGCTTGCCCGGCTTGCCGGCCTGGCCGGATTGCTTTGCTGCACCATTCATCATTGCCATCCTGATAAAGTCCGAAAGATAAACCGCATTCCCGGCGCCAGGGCGCCAGGGTGCAGCTACTTTACGGCCGGGCCTGGCGCACCGCCATAGGACGTCCGCTACAGCCCGCGTAGGATTTCAGGAAGGGAAGAGGATGGCCCAGAACAGCATCAGCAGGCCGGCGATCGACACGCACCAGACGAGCGTGCGCACGATGGGCACACCGAACGCGTACAGGGGCAGGTAGAGCACGCGGGCGGCCAGGTACAGGGCGGCGCCATACAGCGTGAGCGCGCTTTCCTGCGCCGTCACGTGGGCGATCAGCACGGCGGCGGCGAACAGCGGCAGCGTCTCGAACAGGTTGGCCTGGGCCCGCTGCAAGCGGCCCGTGATCTTGCCCACGGGCGGACCGGCGCTGTCGCGCGCGCTCATATTGTATTCAGGCCCCGTTTCGCGCGTGCGGAACAGGGCCGGCAGGAGGATTTGCACCAGCGCCAGCACGAGGGTACAGCCGAGCATCGTCAGTTCAGGGGTCATGCTTGCCTCTGCAGGGTGAGACAGGCAGGCCCGGGATGGCGCGCGCCGTGTCAGGATTGGTCGAGTGCCGCTTGCAGCTCCATCAAGTCATACGGTTTGCGCAGGACGCTGGCGGAAAAGCCCAGTTCATCCATCGATTCCTTGCCATAGCCGGTGGAAAAGATGATGCGCATGCCCGGCTTGTCGCGCAGCACCATGCGCGCCAGCGCGATGCCGGACATGCCGGGCAGGCTGACGTCCGTAAACAGGATATCGAAGTCTTGCTCGCTTAGCAACTGCCACGCGGACTCGCCGTCGGACACGCCACTCACCGTATGCCCGAGCATGCCCACCAGTTCGCAGACCATCAGCTGCGAATCGAGGTTATCTTCCACCACGAGTATCTTCATGGATGTCGGCATGTCCCCCTGTGGTTCCGGCGCATGGCCCGTCAAGTCTAGCCCTGGCGTGCCCGCCAGTTCGAACTGGCGCGCGCGCAACTGCTGCTGGCGGTTGGCCAGCACATGGCGCAGCTTGCGCGCCAGCTCTTCGCGCCGGTAGGGCTTGCTGAGCAGTTCCACGCCCGCATCGAGCCGTCCCTCGTGCACGATGACATCCTGCGCATAGCCCGACGTAAACAGCACGGCGATATCGGGCTGCAACTCGCGTGCCTGGCGCGCCATGTCCGTGCTGCTGACGGGACCGGGCATGATCACGTCCGTAAACAACAGGTCGATCTGCGCGCCGCTGTGCAGCACGGCCAGGGCGCTTTCGCCATCTTCGGCCTTGAGCACCTTGTAGCCCAGCGCGCCCAGCATGTCGACGACGGTGGTGCGCACGCCCACGTCGTCTTCCACCACCAGCACGGTTTCCGTGCCGCCCGTGACGACGCCGCTCAATTCCACTTCCTCGTCCGCTTCAGCCATCAGGGAGCGGGGCAAATAGATTTTGACTCCCGTGCCCACGCCAGGTTCACTGTAGATGCGGATATGCCCACGGCTTTGCGTGACGAAGCCGTAGGCCATCGACAGCCCCAGGCCCGTGCCCGCCCCTTCCGGCTTGGTGGTGAAGAAGGGTTCGAACGCGCGCTGCAGCACGGGGCCGCTCATGCCGTGGCCCGTATCGGTGACGGACAGCATCACGTACTGGCCGGCCGGCACGTCGACCAGGTTGTGCACATAATGTTCATCGAGCACGACGTTGCCCAGCTCGATGGTCAGCTTGCCCACGCCATCCATGGCATCGCGCGCATTGATGGCCAGGTTGAGGATGACGTTCTCGATCTGGCTGCGGTCGACGAGGGTATTCCACAACCCGCCGCCGCCCACGTGCACGATATCGATGGCCTCGCCCAGGGCGCGCCGCAGCAGCGCATCCATGTTGCGCACCACGCGGGCCAGGTCGGCGACGACGGGCTTGAGCGGTTGACGCCGCGCAAACGCCAGCAGATGCGAAGACAGCTTGGCCCCCCGTTCGACGGCGGCAATGGCCGTGTCGAGGCGCTGGCGCATGAGGCCATCGCCGCCGGCCAGGTGCTGCAGCAAATGCAGGTTGCCGGAAATAATTTGCAGCACATTGTTGAAGTCGTGCGCGATGCCGCCCGTCAGCTGGCCCACGGCTTCCATCTTCTGCGCCTGGCGCAAGGCATCTTCCGCCTTGGTGCGCTCGCTCACTTCCTGTTCGACCCGGTGTTCCAGGGTTTCGTTCAATTCATGCAGCGCCTTTTCCACGCGGCGCCGGTCCGTGATGTCCGTCTTGACGGCGATCAAGGAACGCGTGTGACCCTGCTCATCCACGAGGCGGCTGACACTGCTCGACACCCACACTTGCGAGCCGTCGGGCTTCAGGTAGCGTTTCTCCAGCGAAAACGACTCGCCCGTTTCCACCAGGCGCTGGAACAGCACGGTGTTGCCCGGCACGTCATCGGGATGCATGATGTCGTTCATGTTCAGGCTCAGCAATTCCTCCGCGGAACGGCCCAGCATGCGGCACAGGGCGCCGTTCACGCGCTGGAAGCGGCCATCGAGGCCCAGCTCCGACAAGCCCACGGAAGCCTGGCCGAAGATGGCGGCCATGCGTTCCTGGCTGGCCATCAGCTCTTCCTCGATCTGGCGCCGTTCCGTGACGTCGAAGGACACGCCCACGTAGCGACGCTGTCCCGCCACGCGGCCCGGCACCACCTCGCCCTGGCGCGCGATCCAGCGCACCGCGCCGTCGACGGGCCGGCGCACGCGGTACTCCACGTATTCGAGCGGATTTTGCGCCAGCTCAAGCTTGCTGGGGCCGACCTTCTTCCAGTCGCGCTCGTCGACCAGGCTCACCAGCAACTGCTGCGTGATTTCCTGCCCGTCGGCGATGCCCCACTGGCGGCGGAAGGTGGGCGACACGACCATCGCGCCCGTCTCCGGGAACCATTCGAAGGTGCCGATGCCGCCCGCCTGCTGGGCCAGGCGCAGCCGCTCCTCGCCTTCCATGCGCTCGGTGACGTCGATGCCTTCGACGAGGATGCCCGTGACCCTGCCCTCGTCGTCCTTGATGGGCTGGTACACGAAGTCGACGTGGCGCTCGCCCGTCCGGCCATCGGCCGTCTGCAGGTCCACCTTCACCTGGCGCCCCTCGTAGGCGACGCCCGTGCGGTAGACCGCGTCGAGCAGGTCGATGAAGCCTTGCGCCTTGACTTCCGGCAAGGCGACGGCGACGGGCTTGCCCAGCAGATCAAGTTCGGGACGCCCCACCAGGCGCAGATAATGCTCGTTGGCCAGTTCAAACACGTGCCGCGGCCCGCGCAGCATGGCCATGAAGCTGGGTGCCTGCTGGAACAGGGCGCGCAGCAGGGCCCGCTCCTCGCCCAGGCGGCGGTTGGCGGCGCGCACGGCCTCGCCTTCCGCCTGCAGGCTGGCGTTGAGTTCGCCCAGTTCCGCCGTGGCCAGCTTCAGCTGGCGGCCCTCCTCCATGCGCGCCGTCAACTCCAGCGCCGTGCACAGCACGCCGTCGACGCGGCCGTCCGCGCCATGCACGGGGGTATAGAACAGGTCGAAGCAGACGTCCGTCGGTTTTCCATTGCGCAACAGCGGCAGACAGCTTTCACGGTGCACCTGCGTCTCGCCGCGCAGGCCCGCTTCCAGGATGCGCGCATTCCAGTCCCAGATCTCGGGCCACACGGCCGGCACCGTGCCGCCCAGCGCCTGCGGGTGGCGCGCGCCGGCGATGCGGATGTAGTCGTCGTTGTAGACCATCACGTGCTGCGGCCCCCACATCAGCACCATCGCCATGGGCGAATTGAGCACGATGTCGATGCTGGTGCGCAGGTTGGCGGGCCAGCCTTCGAGCGGACCGAGCGCGGTGGCGGACCAGTCGTGCCGGCGCACCAGGTCGCCCATGATGCCGCCGCCGCGCGGCCACGCTGCCTGGCTCATGGCGCCGCCACGCCGGCTTGCACGCGGACCTGGCACTGGCGCGGAATGCGCACCGTCACCACCGTGCCCTGCGTGGCCGTCGAACTGAGTTCGACCGTGCCGCCGTGCGCCTTGACGAACATGTTCGCCGTGTACAAGCCCAGTCCCAGGCCCTGGCCCGTCCTGCGCTTCTCGCCCGCCTGCTGGAAGGGTTCGAACAGGGTCGGCAGCAGGGACGCGGGAATGACGCCGCGATTGACAATGCGCAACTCGATGCTGTCGGCCGCGCGGCCATCGAGCGCCAGCTGCACGGGCGCGCCCGGCTCGCCATGCGTGATGGCATTGCACAGCAGATTCGAGATGACTTGCGACAGCAGGCCCGCATCGCATTGCCCGTGCAGCTCGCCGATGCTGCTCACTTCGACGGGCGCAGCCTGCGCCGCCGTATCGAATTCGTCGACGATGGCGCGCGCCAGCGCCAGGTAATCGTGCATGCTGCTGCGCAATTCCATCGTGCCCGAGCGGATGCGGGCCAGGTCCAGCAGCTGGTCGACCATGCGCGCCATGCGCTTGGCGCTGCTTTCGATGCGCTGCGCCGTGACCACCACTTTCGGATGGTCGCTCATCATCGGCAGCAGCATGGCGCCATTCATCACCACCGACAGCGGCGTGCGCAGGTCGTGGCCCAGCACGGCCGTGAACAGTTCATTCAGGTGCAGCGCATGCTTGAGTTCGTCGAGCTGGGCCGACAATTCGCGCTTCTGCTGGTACAGCTGCACCAGCACCGCCACCTTGCTTTGCAGGGCCTTCACGTCGATGGGCTTGTACAGGAAATCGACGGCGCCCGCCTCGTAGCCGCGGAAGCTGTAGCTGGGCTCGCGCGACGCGGCCGTGAGGAAGATCAGGGGAATGCTGCGCGTGCGTTCGCTGCCGCGTATCAATTCGGCCAGTTCGAACCCGTCCATCTGCGGCATCTGCACGTCGATCAGGGCCAGGGCCACTTCATGCGTCAGCAGCAGCTCCAGCGCTTCGGCGCCCGAGGCGGCCTTGAGAATGACAATACCGGGCCGCGCCAGCACGGCTTCGGCGGCGGTGAGGTTTTGCGCGATGTCGTCAACGACGAGAATATGGATAGGTGCGGTCACGGGGTCATCTTCAGGCATCGCAACGGCAGAATGCCATCGTGTTTCGATATGGATAAGTTTGTTTCAGGCTTTGCATCGATTTTTGCATCTATATTACACGCACTGCCGTGCTCCCATTCACTTGTGCCCGCCATTGTCCAGCAGCGCCAGGCTGGCTGCCATCTGCGCCAGATCCAGCACGCGGTCCGCGCCCGCGCGTTGCAGGGCGGCGGCCGGCATGATGCCACAACTGGCGCCCTGCGGGTCCTGCACCCAGGCGCTGCCGCCCAGCTGGCGCACGCGCGCCAGGCCCGCCGCGCCGTCAGCCGACGCGCCCGTCAGGATGATGGCCAGCATGGCGCGCCGGTAGGCCAGGGCCGCCGTTTCCAGCAGCACATCGATCGACGGACGCGAAAAATACACGGGCGCTTCCTGCGACAGCGAAAAGCAGCCGTCCGGCTCGACTTGCAGGTGATAGTCGGGCGGCGCGAAATACACGGTGCCCCCTTGCAGCGGTTCCTTGTCCTGCGCCTCGCGCAGGGGCAGCTGGCAGCGCTCCGCGTACAGCTGCGGCAACTGGCTGGAGCGGCCCGGCGCCAGGTGCAGCACCACCACGACGGCTGCGCGGCAGCCGGCCGGCAAGGCGCGCAGCAGCGTGCCCAGCGCCTCCACGCCGCCGGCCGAGGCGCCGATGGCAACCAGGCGCAGGCCGGCGGGCGGCGGCGTCACCTCGCAGGCCGGCAGCGTGCACAGCGCGTCGGGCAGCATGGCATCAGGCACGCTGGTAGATTCTTTCAGCCGGACACAACTCGCGGAAGCTGGCCGCATGGCGGCTGAAATGCAGGCTTTCCTTCATGCCCAGGCCCAGGAAACCCCGGTTCACCAGCGCGTCGTGGAACAGGCCCAGGGCGCGGTCCTGCAAGTCTTTATTGAAATAAATCATGACGTTACGGCAGGAAACCATGTGCACCTCCGAAAACACGCTATCGGTCGCCAGGCTGTGGTCGGCGAAAACGAACTGGCGCCGCAGGCGCCGGTCAAAGATGGCGCCCTTGTAGGCCGCCGTGTAATAGTCGGACAGCGAGCGCTTGCCGCCCGCCAGCCGGTAGTTTTCGCTGAACTGGGCGATGCGTTCGACGGGATAGATTCCCGCCTCGGCGGCGGCCAGCGCCTCGACGTTGATATCCGTCGCATAAATCATGCTACGTTCCAGCAAGCCTTCCTCTTCCAGCAGGATGGCCAGCGACCAGACTTCTTCCCCGCTGCTGCAGCCCGCCACCCAGATCTTGATGGAGGGGTAGGTGTGCAGGATGGGCACGACTTTTTCGCGCAGGGCGCGGAAATACGCGGGATCGCGGAACATCTCGCTGACCTGCACCGTAAAAAACTGCAGCATCTGCGCAAACACCGTGGGTTCATGCAAGATGCGGTCCTGCAACTGCGACAGGCTGGCGCAGCCGAAGCGCTCCATGGCCTGGCGCATGCGCCGGCGCAGGGAAGCGACCGAATAATCGCGGAAATCATGCTGGTACCGCAGCAAGATTCCTTCAAGCAACAACTTCAATTCGATATCGAAAATATCATCATCTAGCAATTTGACATCCACCCTTCCCTCTGCTGTGCTGGCCGGCCCCCGCCCTGCCGCGGACAAGGGGAGCCAGCCAGAATGCTAGCAGATCGCGGGGAATTCTCCCGCAGGAAAAGTGCTGTTTGGGTACGCTGGCGTACACTGGGACATCTTTTTCAGGCGTCCACGCCCTTCATGCCCTCTTCCGTGTAGCGCGCGCCTGCCGCCATGCCCAACGGAAAGGCCGCGTCGATGGCGGCCAGCCCGGCCCCGTCCAGGGCCACCTGCAAGGCCCCCAGGTTGTCATGCAGGTAAGCGATGCGCCGGGTGCCGGGAATGGGGATGATGTCCTCGCCCTGCGCCAGCAGCCAGGCCAGCGCCAGCTGCGCCGGGCTGCAGCCCCTGTCGCGCGCCATCTGCCGCACCAGCCCCGCGATGGCCTGGTTGCGCGCCAGGTTGTCCGGCGCGAAACGGGGATTGAACTGGCGGAAATCGCCCGCCTCCAGGCTGGCAAGGTCGGTGATGGCGCCCGTCAGGAAGCCCCGGCCCAGGGGGCTGTAGGCAAAGAAACTGGCGCCCACGGCGCGGCAGGCGGCCAGCACGCCCTGCTCCGGCTCGCGCGTCCACAGCGAATACTCGCTCTGCACGGCCGCCACCGGGCAGATGGCCGCCGCGCGCCGCAGGGTGGCCGCGCTCACTTCGCACAGGCCCACGGCGCGAATCTTCCCTTCCTGCCGCAGTTGCGCCAGCGCCCCCATCGATTCCTCCAGCGGCGTGTCCAGGTTCAGGCGGTGCAGGTAGAACAGGTCGATGCTCTCCACGCCCAGGCGCGCCAGCGACGCTTCGCAGGCCTGGCGGATGTAGGCGGGGGAATTGTCGACGCGGCGCGCATAGCTGCCCGCCTCGCGGGCCAGGCCGCATTTGGTGGCGACCAGGGCCTGGCCGCGATGGTGTTTTAAAAAGCGTCCCAGCAATTGCTCGTTGTGGCCGAAACCGTATGCGTCGGCCGTGTCGAACAGGGTCACGCCGGCCGCCAGGGCCGCCTCCAGCGTGGCCAGCGATTGCGTCTCGTCCGTGGCGCCATAGAATTCCGACATGCCCATGCAGCCCAGGCCCAGTGCCGAGCTGTGCATGCCGCTGTTGCCGATGCGTCGTTGTGGCAGTTGCATGTTGATCTCCCTCAAGTGTCAATGCCGCCAGTCTGGGCCGCGCGGGCTGGCAAGGGAATGAGCGATTTCGTGATACCTTTCTGGTATGAGAGCCCTCGACACCCATGCCTTGCAGCTGTTTTGCGCCGTCGCCCGCTGCCTGAACTTCCGCCAGGCAGCCGAGCAGCTGCACATGACCCAGCCGCCCCTGTCGCGCGCCATCAAGGCGCTGGAAGAGCGGCTGGGCGCCCGCCTGTTCGAACGCGACACGCAGGGCGTGGCCCTCACGCCCGCCGGCCGCACCCTGCTGCCGCAAGCCTTGCACATCCTCGACCTGCTGGAGACGGCGCAAGCGTCGCTGCCGCGCGATGCGGCCCCGGCGCGCCTGCGCCTGGGCCTGACCAGTTCCGTGGAAGCGGGCCTGTTCCGCCCCCTGCTGGCGGCACTGGAGGAAGAGTTGCACAATACGCGCCTGGAACTGACGTCGGCGCCCTCGCCGCGCCTGGTGACTAGCGTGCGCAAGGGCCAGCTGGACGCGGCCCTGCTCGCCCTGCCCAGCGCCACCTTCGAGCTGGCCGTGCAGCCGCTGGCGCGCCAGCCCATGATGCTGGCCCTGCCGGCCGGACACCGGCTGGCACGGAAGCGCAAGCTGAGCCTGGTTGATATCGCGCAGGAACCGATGTACTGGTTCGAGCGGGCGCGCCAGCCCGCCTTTTTCGACCATTGCCAGCAAGTATTCCGCCGCCACGACTTCGCGCCCGTCTTCCTGCGCGAAGCCGTGGACCACCATGTGCTGCTCGGCGACGTGGCGGCCGGCAAGGGCATGGCCCTGCTGGCCGACTCCTTCCGCGCCCTGCGCCTGGCGGGCGTGGCCTACCGGCCCTTGCTGGAGGGCGAGGAACTGGCGGCCGGCATCGGTCTGGCCTGGCAGCCCGGCCACGCCCACGCGGCCCTGCCCCTGCTGCGCCGGCTGGCGGCGCAGCAGCTGGAAAGATGACGCCGCACGCGCGCGCGCCAGACGCGCTACCATAGCGGCTTCCCCACCCTTACCGCCATGACCATGACGTTTACCATCAGCGACGCCGCCTACGCCACCGACACTCCCGAAGCCAAGCAAGCCATGTACGCGGACCTGCGCTCGCAGCTGCAGGGCCTGCTCGCGGGCGAGAGCGATTTCATCGCCAACACGGCCAATTTCAGTTCCCTCGTATTCAACACCATGCCGGGCCTGAACTGGGCCGGCTTCTATTTCCTCAAGGGCGAGGAACTGGTGCTGGGACCGTTCCAGGGCAAGCCCGCCTGCATCCGCATCAAGAAAGGCCGCGGCGTGTGCGGCACCACCGTGGTCGAAGCCAGGTCCATCGTCGTGCAGGACGTGCATGCGTTTCCCGGCCACATCGCCTGCGACGTCAACTCGCGCTCGGAACTGGTGGTGCCCGTGTTTGCCGACGGCCGGATCATCGGCGTGTTCGACCTCGACAGCCCATTGACGGGCCGCTTCGACGATGTCGACGCGCAAGGCGTGGAATCGCTGGTGCGCGTGCTGGAAGCAGCCATCGCCGCCGAGTAATCAGCTGCCCGCCTTGACGGCGATGAACTCGCCCTTGCCGACCGTCGCCAAACAGGCCGTGTAGCGGCCGTCGGCGCGGATGGCGTCAAGGAAATCCGCCATGTCCGCGTAGTGCGAACTGGCGTTGTCCACCACCAGCACGCCGCCGGGCGCCAGCGCCCGGTCCAGCTGCGGCCACCACGCTGCATATTGCTGGCGCGCCGAATCGAGAAAGATGAAATCGTAGGCGCCGTCAGCCGCATCGCGCAGCACGTCGCCCGCGTCCGCCAGCAGCTGGCCTATCACCCCTTGCAATTGCGCCCGCGCAAAGTTGGCATGCGCCATGTCGAACTTGTCCTGCGCCTTTTCCACCGTCACGACGCTGCCGCCCAGCGCCCGCGCCGCGCGCGCCAGCCACAGGGTGGAATAGCCGTTCGAGGTGCCGATTTCCAGCACGCGACGGGCGCCGCGCGCCTGCACCAGCACGGCCAGCAGCTCGCCCGTGTCGCGCGTGATATTGAGCATGCGGCTGGCGCGCTCCGCGTGCGCCGCATCATTGGCCAGACCGAACGCTTCCAGTTCGTCCAGCAGGGTGTCGATCGAGGGTGTAGCAGGCATGGCGCACTCCAGGCAGGTAGTTCAACGATAGGCACAGCATAGCAAACAACGCCGCGCCGGCGCGCCGGCCAGCCCCTGTGCAAGATGTCATTTGACATCTGCGGCGCGCCAGGCGACACATGGCCGCCGCCATGCCGGCGCATGCTGTCTTCATGGCATCCGCCATCTTCGAAAGGGGCTCATCATGAAAACCAGGATCCCATTGCTTGCCGTCTGCCTGGCCGGCGCGTGCGGCGCCGCGCTGGCCGGCGAGTACGGCAACGTCATTGCTTCGACACCCGTCATGGCCCAGGTGCTCGTACCGCAACAAGCGTGCCAGAACGTGACGCAGGTCAGCCCGCCGGAAACCAGCGGCGGCGGCGCCGTCGCGGGCGCGCTGATCGGCGGCCTGGCCGGCAATGCCATCGGCGGCGGCGCGGGACGCGCCCTGGCCACGGGCCTGGGCGTGGTGGCCGGCGCCATCACCGGCAACAACATCGAGGCGGCCAATACGCCGCCGCGCCTGAGCAGCGGCGTCGTCTGCCAGAGCGCCAGCCGCAGCGAGAACCGCGTGATCGGCTATGACGTCACCTATGAATACCAGGGCCAGCGCTACCAGGCCCGCGTGCCGCAGGACCCGGGCGCGCGCATCGCCGTGAATGTCTCGGCCGCCGACGCCATGCCGGCGCAGGCTGCGCCGCAAGACCAGTCGCTGCTGCCCGCCCTGCCCGTGGCCGTTCCCGCGACCAGCACCGTGTATGTCACCACGCCCGTGCTGGCGCCCGACTTCGGCTGGTACGCGCCGTATGGCTACTACGGCTATGCGGGCTTCGGCCGGCCGGCCATCGCCTTCGCGCCCCATTTCGGCGGCGGCTTCCATCACGGACGCCGCTTCTGACGCCGCCGCAGCCTCGCGTGACCTCGCCGTGGCTGGAACCCATGCAAGCTTAGGAGAATTGCCATGAACCAAGACTTTCACATCAGCAGCACCGGCTCGCACGCCCTGTCTGCGCTCGTCGCCCTCGCCGCCACGGCCATCGTGCTGTGGCTGGTCTTCACCGTGGCGGGCGATTACTACGCCGCCGACGAACTGGCCCAGCAGGCCGCCCAGGCCAGCGTCCAGCCACCGGCCGGCCACGATGCGGCGCCACAGCCCGGCCCCGGCGCCGGCCGCGCGCACTGACGGCGGGGCGCGCCATGTTACAGATGACATATTGGTCCGCCGCCGTTGACATGGCATGGACGGGCTTGCGCGCGAGAATGCTGGCAGCGCGCCCCTTTTCGCGCCATCCACAGGAGAACACGATGCAGCCCAAGCATACTGATGTGCAGCCGACAACATTGCCGCCCGCCTCAGGCGAGGACGAGCAGCAGGTGGCCCAGCTGGTCGGCGCCCTGTATGCGGAGATGCCCGCTTCGGAACAGAGCCGCCTGCTGGCGCGCATGCTCAAGCCGCTGGGACTGCTGTCGCTGGCGGCCGTGGCCAACGGTACCTTTGCGCGGCTGTGGTACCGGGGTGAACACGATAGCGGCCACATCCGCCTGGAAGACGCGCATGACCTGCCTTCGAGCGACATCGTGACCCTCGTCGAATTCGTGCAGCAGGTCAGCGCGGAAACCATCGAAGGCGTGGCCGGCAGCCTGTGCTCCTCGCCCGCGCTGGCCGGTTCCGCGGCGGCGGCCATGCTGGTGCGCGTCCTGCTGCGGCGGCTGCAGGCGCGCCGCGCCACGGCGCCGGCGGGCGCCCATTGAGGTACTCAGTACAGGGTATCGACGTCGCTGGCAAGGCGGTAGCCGGCGCCCCGCTCCGTGAGGATCAGCCGGGGCGCCGTCGCATCGGCTTCCAGCTTGAGCCGCAGGCGGCGGATCTGCACGTCGATGGAGCGGTCGTAGACTTCCCCCTCGTGCAGGCGCGACAGCGACAGCAGCTGGTCGCGGCTCAGCACGCGCTGCGGCGCGCGGCACAGGGCGTTCAACAGGCTGAATTCGCCGTTCGACAGTTCCACCACCGTGCCGCCGGGCGCCGTCAGGCGCCGCGTGCGCAGGTTCAGCTCCCAGCCCGCGAAGCGGAAGGCGCGGCGGCTGCCGTCGCGCTCGGGCAAGGTGGCTTGCACCTGGTAGCGGCGCAGCACGGCGCGCACGCGCGCCAGCAGTTCGCGCGGGCTGAACGGCTTCGTCACATAGTCGTCGGCGCCCAGTTCCAGGCCCATGACGCGGTCCGCTTCCTCGTTGCGCCCCGTCAGCAGTATGATGGGAACGGCGGCCTGCTCGCGCAGCTGGCGCGCCAGCTGCAAGCCGTCCTCGCCGGGCAGCTTCAAGTCCAGCAGCACCAGGTCCACCGCATGCTCTTGCAGGGCGGCAAACATCTGGCGCCCCGCATGGACGCAGCTGACGCGCATGTCGTTATTGCCCAGGTATTCGGCCACCAGTTCGCAGATGGCGGCGTCGTCGTCGAGCATCAGGATATGGGGAGCGACAGTGTGGTTCATGGGTGGCCATCGTGGTTGACTGCAAGGATAGGGACGGGGAATGCATGCCTATTATGAGTGATATCGTAGCAGAACCGGTGCCCTTGCTGCGCCGCCCCGTGGTGCTGGTGGCCATCCTTGGCGCCGTGGTGGTGCTTGTCGCCGCGCTGTCGCTGCTGCACCTGCGCCGCGAAGCCATCGACACGCAGGGCCGCGAACTGCGCCTGCTGTCGCTGGCCCTGACCGCCGAGGTCGGACGGGGCTTGCAGGGCATCGACGAAGGCTTGCGCGCCATGCAGGTCGAACTGCGCGAAGGCCGCCTGCCCACCTCGGGTCCCCTGGCCGGCCGCATCCTGAAGACGCACGCGGAGCTGCTGCCCCTGGTGCAGACCCTGTGGCTGCTCGACGCGCAGGGCAAGGTGCTGGCCGCCTCCGAAGCGGCCGCGCCGCCGCCCCTGGCCACGTTTGCGCCCGCCACGGACAGCCTGCTGCCCGGGCAGGTCGCCGTCAGCCGCCCGTTTGCCCCGCCCGCGCCCGCGCACGCCCCGTCGATGGTGGCGCTGGCCATGCGCTATCCGGCCCAGGGGCAGCAGGACGGCGGCTGGATCGTCGCCGCCCTGCCGGCCGACATGCTGCTGGGCGCCTTTTCCGTCGCCACGCCGGCTCCCGATGCGCGCATGGCCGTCTTCCGCAAGGACGGCGTGCGCCTGGCTGGCGCCATCGTGGCCACGCCGCACGCCACCGAGGCGGACCTGGCGCGGCGCCTGGCCGCCATGCGCAGCGCCGCCGTGCGCCGTTTCCGCGACGACAGCGAACGCCTGGTGGCCATGCACAGCCTGCAGCAGTTCGGCCTGGACGTGGTGCTCACGCGCGACCTGGGCGTGATGCTCGTGGGCTGGCGCCAGGCCGTGCGCATCGTCCTGCTGGTGGTGGTGTTCCTGCTGCTGGTGATCACGGGCGCGGCGTGGCTGATCGTGCGCGCCAACGGCCGCCGCGCCCTGGCCCAGCAGGCGCTGCAGGCGCAGCAGGCACGCAGCAGCAAGTTCAATTCGCTGGGCGTGCTGGCGGGCGCCGTCGCCCACGATTTCAACAACGTGCTCGCCTCCATCGTCGGCTATGGCGAGATGGCGCAGGATGCGGCCGTGCCGGGCAGCGCGCAGCGGCGCCACCTGGACATGGTGATCAAGGCGGCCCTGCGCGGCAAGACCCTGGTCGAGCGCATCCTCAGCTTCAGCGGCGGCGGCGCGCGCGCCTCCACCCCGTTCGCGCTGGAACCCATCGTCGAGGAAGTGCTGGCCATGCTGGCAGGCTCGCTGCCGGCCGGCATCGAGGTGAAGCGCCAGCTGCAGGCGGCCGGCGCGCAGCTCAACGGCGATCCCACGCAAGCGTTCGAGGCCGTCATGAACCTGTGCACGAACGCCATCCAGGCCATGCCCGGCGGCGGCACCCTGACGGTGGACTTGCGCAAGGTGCACATGGTGCAGGCGCGCATCCTGTCGCACAGCCGGCTCGACGCGGGCAGCTACCTGGCGCTGAGCGTGGCCGACGAAGGCGCGGGCATGTCGCCCGGCGTCATGGAGCATCTGTTCGAACCGTTCTTTACCACCCGCGCGGCGCAGTCGGGCACGGGCCTGGGACTGGCCGTCGTGCATGGCGTGGTGACGGAATTGGGCGGCGCCATCGATGTCGCCAGCCAGCCCGGGCGCGGCGCGCTGTTTACCCTGTATTTCCCGGAATACGCGGGCGCCGCCGCGCAGCCGTCCGCAGCGGAGGCGCCGCACGGTGCCGGCCAGGCCGTCATGGTCGTCGACGACGATGCCGACCTGGTGGCCATGCTGTCGGAAATGCTGGCCGAGCTGGGCTATGCCCCCGTCGGCTACACGGACCCGCAAGCGGCCCTGCAGGCGCTGCTGGCGGCGCCGCGACAGTATGCGCTGGTCATCACGGACGAAGTCATGCCCGGCATGAGCGGCACCATGCTGGCGCAGACCCTGTCCAGCCGGCACCCCGGCCTGCCGCTGATACTGCTGAGCGGCTACGGCGGCCCGCTGATGGCGGCCAAGGCCGTCACGGCCGGCGTGTCCCACGTCCTGCTCAAGCCCGTGCGGCGCGAGGAGCTGGCGCATGCCTTGCAAACATTGATACCGCGCAAAGCTACGGCCTGAAATCAGGCTGCGGCACCACGCCGCAGGGGGCGCTTCAGGTATTGCACCATCACCACGCCCAGCAGGGTCACGCCGCCGCCGATCACGTCATAGCCATGCAGGGTTTCGCCGAGGAAGAGCATGGCGATGATGACGGTGAACACGGGCAATAAATTCATCAGGGTCGTCGCGCGGCTGGGGCCCAGCTTGGCCAGGCCGTGCATCCACAGGAAGGGCGCGATGACGGAGGCGGGGATGCCGGCAAACAGCACCAGCGGCAGGCCGGCGCTGGTGACGGGCGGCGCGGACTGGCTCAGGTAATACACGAACAGCACGGGCACGGCGCACCAGACCTGGATCAGCAGGGAGTGCCAGTTATTCAGGGGAATCTTCCAGCGCTTGAGCAGCACGCCGTAGCCCGCATACGACAGGCAGGCCAGCAGCATGAGGCCATCGCCGACGGCCGCGCCATGGGCGATCAGGGCGGCGGGCTCGCCATGGCTGAGCAGGTAGCCGAGTCCCAGCAGCGACACGAGGCCGCCGAAGACGCCGCCCACGGTGGCCGCCTCGCCCAGCAGCAGCACGGACAGGCCGACGGCCAGCAGCGGCATCAGCGATGCCAAGATGCCCATGTTGGTGGCCGTCGTCGTCTGCGCGGCGATATAGGCGAGGCACTGGTACATGACCATGCCCAGCATGCCCAGCACAAACAGTTTCCCCAGATACGGTTTCACCACGGCCCGCTGCTTCCACACGGGCCGGGCAAACACGAGCGCCAGCAGCACGCCGGCCAGCAGCCAGCGGTAGAAGGAGATGGCGGCCGGGTCGATCACGCCCACGGCCAGCTTGCTGACGATGGTGTTGATGGCCCAGATCAGCACGGCGATCACGGGAAACAGATAATGCTTGGCTTTCATGCAAGGACTCCACGATTCAATGAGCGCCATTTTCGCATGGTCCGATTCCATGGATATAATGCATACCGGACAATCGATGCAAAGAACAGGACAAAGCAGGAGAGCCGATGGCCAGCAACCAGCATTTCCCCGCCGTATCCGACAGCCTGCCCTATCCCGTGTACTTTCGCCTCGACGATTACCACGCGCACCAGCAGTTCGATTACCAGAGCCATCCCTGGGGCCAGCTCACGTACTGCTCCACGGGCGTGATGGAAATCATGGTGGCGGGGCAGCGCTACCTGTCGCCGCCCCAGTATGCCGTGTGGATACCGCCCGAAACCTTGCATGACGGCTACATCCGCCAGGACGTGACCTTCCACTCGGCGTATATCGACGCCAGCCTGTGCGCCCGGCTGCCGGCCCGGCCGTGCGCGCTGGTGCTCAGCCCCCTGCTCAAGGCCATCCTCGGCGACTTCGCCGCACGGGGCGTCACCACGCCCGCCAGCGCCGCCGACCGGCGCCTGGCGCAGGTGCTGGTCGACCAGCTGGAACTGGCGCCGTGCAGCCGCAACTACCTGCCCGGCAGCGACGAACCCGTCATCGCGGCCCTGCTGGCCGCCCTGCAGGCCGAGCCGGGCAGTAACCGCTCACTGGCGGACTGGGCCGCGCAATTGCATGTAACGGAGCGCACCCTGGCGCGCCGCTGCCAGCGCGAACTGGGCATGCCGTTCGGCGAATGGCGCCAGCGCCAGCGCTTCCTGGCCGCCCTGCCCATGCTGGAACGGGGCGACACGGTGCAGGCGATCGCGCTGGAACTGGGCTACAGCACGGCCTCCGCCTTCATCGCCATGTTCCGCCGCCAGGGCGGCGGCACGCCCGACCAGTTCCGCCGCGGCATGCGCTGAAAAAGGGGGCCAGGGGTAGCCGCCTTGTCATATGGGGATGCTAAAATTCAAACATCTTTCCAGAGAGCAAAAGGACGCGCATGAATGCCAGCACTGAAACGGCCCGTGAAACCCCAGGCAGCGAGGATGCGCCTCCGGTAACAGAGACGGCCGTGGCGGCGCCGGCGCCCATCCGCCTGGAGAAAGCGGACGCGCCCACCGTGCTGGGCAAGCTGCGCACCCTGGTGCAGGACAAGACGCGCTTCGAGCCGCACGACATCACGCCGCTGGCCGAGGAAGACGTGCTGCAGGAATTCTCGCTGCAAGCCAACTACGCGCTGGAAGCGCGCTTCGAGCAGCGCGTCATCAACGGCTACTTCGCCCCGTCGGGCGGCGACTGCCGCTGCGGCGCGCATGAAGTGGGAGCGCTCGCTCACGCGCAGGAAAAGGAGCGCCTGCGCCGCGCGGCGGCCAAGCTGGACAATGCCTTGCGCCAGCCGGGCCACGCCTACAACGGCGTCGCGGCGGGCGTCTACCTGCCGCACGCCGTCAAGCACTGGCACCTGGACACCTGCAGCAACTGCACTGGCCGCGGCCGCATCGGCTGCCACACCTGCCACGGCGCGACGACGGAAACGTGCTGGAGCTGCCACGGCGGGCGCACCGTCAGCTGCGACGCCTACGGCTGCTACGGCAGCGGCAAGGTATCGTGCTCGTATTGCAGCGGCAGCGGCACGGTGGCCGAGCAAGTCACCGATTACGTGACGGTGCAAGTGCCCACTACCACCTACAGCAACGGCAGCTCGCACACCAGCTACCACAGCGAAACGCGCACGCAATACCGCACCGAACACCGCAATTGCTACCATTGCAGTTTCGGCAAGGTCACGTGCAACAGCTGCCACGGCTCCGGCAACATCAATTGCGGCACCTGCCGCGCCAGCGGCAGCATCACCTGCCGCACCTGCAGCGGCGTCGGCGACCTGCTCTGCAACCCCTGCGACGGTTCCGGCAAGGTGGGCAAGGCGGCGTGGATCGACGTGCACGTGGCCCCCGGCTACAGCGTCAGCTTGCCCAAGCAGGCGCCCGACGACGCGCGCCGCATCCGCGACAAGGAGAGCGTGCACTCACTGGCGGCGATTGCCAGCAGCCTCGCCCTGGCGAAAGTGAGCATTTACAATGAGGACCAGCCGCAGGAGGTCGACGCCCTGTATGCGGCCAAGCTGCGCATCGTGCGCCTGGACGCCGCGTGCAACGGGGAAAAGCACCAGCTGGTGGCGTACGGCACGGACCTGCGCTGGCTGACCCTGGACGACATCGTGGAAAAGCTGCTGCGCGGCGACCTCAAGGCCCTCAGCGACGCGCTGGCCGGCAGCGCCGACGATGGCCTGTTCTCGGCCCACGTGCAAGGGCTATTGACGCCGCTGCGCGACGTGGCCGCCTCGGAACTGAATGCGGACGTGATCGAAGCGGTGCTCAGCGGCGACGCGGACCACGCGCACGTCGATGTCGTCTCCGCCGAGTATGCCAGCAATGTGCGCACCTGCGTGCTGGGCGCCCTGCGCCAGGTCTACACGCGGCTGGCCAAGCAGTTCTGGTGGAAGGGCGCGCTGGCCGCGCTGGCTGCCGCCATCGCCACCTGGTTCTTCGCCGGACGCGGCATGGCGGCGCTGGCCGGCCTGCTCGTCACGGGTGCCGGCTACTGGCTGTTCAACCGCAGGGTGAAGGCCGTGCTGAGCGAGGCGCTGGGCGGCGAGCAGCAGGCGCTGCGCGCCATGCAGATCGCCGGCAAGGGCCGCCGCAACCAGCTGGCCCAGGTCCTGGTCCTGGCCCCGGCCAGCCTGGCCGTGCTGGCCGCCAGCTACGCCTTGCCCGTGCGCGTGCGCGCCCCTGCCCCGCCACAGCAGGCAGCCATGGCCTCGGTGCCGGTGGCGCCCCATGCGCCGGCCGCCGTGCCGCCGGATGCAAGCAGCGCCAAAGCCGTCAAGCTGTATGAAAACGGCGACAAGGTGCAGGCGCTGGCCATGCTGGAAAGCCTGGTCGGCAAGGGCGACGCCGGCGCGTATGGCCTGTATGGCTGGATGCTGCTGATGGGCGAAGGCCAGGGCGGCCCCGTCACGGCCCCCACGGCGCAGCAGCGCGAAGCGCGCCAGGCGGCGGCCAAGCCCCTGATCGGCAAGGGACTCGTCAAGGGCGACAGCTACGCGCTGGCGGCGAAGGGCGTGATGCTGGCCGAAGGCTGGCAAGAGCCGCGCAACATGGCGCGCGGGCTGGACTTGCTGAAACAGGCGGCCGGCAAGGGCAATGCGCAAGCCATGCATCTGCTGGGCCTGTACAACGTGCGCGGCTACCAGATGCCCGTCAACCACAAGGAAGCACGCAAATGGTTCACCCTGGCCGCCGACAAGGGCAGCGCGGGCGATATCTACAACCTGGGACTGATGGACTGGGAAGGCGCGGGCCTGAAACGCCCGGACCGCGCCAGCGCCATGCAGCGCTGGAAGATCGCCGCCGCCATGGGCGAGGAGCGCGCCATCAAGGCGGTGGCACAGGGACAGCCTTAAGCTGCTGCGGCGGCGGCCAGCGCCTGCAAGGCCATCGGGTTCGGCGTCGGCTCGCCGATTTTCGTCAGCAGGTTGCGATCCGTGTGGTGGAATGGTTCGTCCTTGCCGCGGATGAGCATGACCGTGTCCTCGTCGTAGCCCCAGGTGCCGTCCGCGTGGATGTCGACCTTGATGCGGTACTCGACGGTGGTGAAGGCGTGTTCCAGGAAGGGGTTCGAGCAGATGCCATAGGCCGTCGACTCGCGCTTGGCCACCAGCTCGAAACTGGTGGCGTCCGCCGTCGTCGTGCCGGACGCCATGGCGATCTGGCCGCGCGGGATGGCCAGGGTCTGGATCACGGCGCCCGTGGCCGGCTCCCACAGCCAGTAGCCCACCTGTTCGTGGTAGGTTTTGACTTGATCCGGCTTGGTGATGTGGATGTAGTAGCGCAGGCCGTAGAACAGCTGCGGGCCGTTGGTGACAGGGTCGATCGGCTGCAGCTCGATGCGCTCGACGAAGGCCTGCTTGCGCGGACCATCGGCCTTCGGCTTGACGTCCAGGCCGCGCGTGCCGGTCCAGATGCCGGCCATGCCGGTCAGGGGGCCCAGGTTGTTCAGGGTGTGCACGTCGGCGGACGGCTCGGTGTAGATATCTTCGGGAAAATCGCTCATGCGGAAGTCTTCAAAATGGGGCAACAGTGCTTGCCGCCATTGTAAGACCCAGGCCGCTACCGTGGAAAGAGCGCGATATGGCGTTCGATGAACGCGACCGATGCCCGGGCCAGCGTCGGGCGCTGCGCCGCGAACAGCGCCGCGTCGCGCGCCTGCAGCAAATTGCCCGCCACTTCCGGCAAGTGCAGCTGGCCGGCGATCAGCGCCGCCACCGCGTCGATATTCGCGTACAGGGCGCTGTCGAAGCCCTCCCAGTCCACGTAGGCCAGCCACCCGGCCAGCATCACCATGGCGGCGACGGGCGGCGCCAGGGCCGCGATGCGCTCCGCGCGCAGCACGCTGTCGTCGCGGATGCCTTCCTGCTGCAGGACGGCCAGCGCCACCTGCTGCAGCGCGTCCTCCGGCCCATGCCGGTGCCTGTCCAGCAGGCGCCGCGTCAGGCTGGAACTGGCTGCCTCCATGGTCAGACCAGCGGGTCCGGCAAACCGGTCAGGGTGAAGATTTCAAAGCCTGTTTCCGTCACGGCCAGCGAATGCTCGAACTGCGCCGACAGCGAACGGTCCTTCGTCACCGTCGTCCATTTGTCCGGCAAGACCTTGACCTGGTAGCTGCCCACGTTGAGCATCGGTTCAATCGTAAAGATCATGCCCGGTTCGAGCACGATGCCCGTGCCGGCGCGGCCATAGTGCAGCACTTGCGGCGTGTCGTGGAAGACCTGGCCCACGCCATGGCCGCAGAAGTCGCGCACGGAGGAAAAGCCCTGCGCCTTGGCCACGGCTTCGATGGCGGCGCCCACGTCGCCCAGGGTCGCGCCCGGACGCACGGTGTGGATGCCGGCCATCATGGCGTCATATGCCGTGTTGACGAGGCGATTGGCCAGGATGGAGACGGCGCCCACCTTGAATGTGCGGCTGGTGTCGCCGAACCAGCCGTTGAACTTCGGCGTCACGTCGATGTTCAGGATGTCGCCCACTTTCAGAATCTTGGTGTCCGACGGGATGCCGTGCGTGACCACGTGGTTGACGGAGATGCAGCTGGCGTGCTTGTAGCCGTGGTAGTCGATGGTGCCGGGGATGGCGCCGGCGGCGCGCATGAATTCTTCGCACAGGGCGTCGAGCTTGGCCGTCGAGACGCCCGGTTTGACGAAAGGCGTGATGTAGTCGAGCGTGTCGGCGGCGATGCGGCCGGCCGCGCGCATGCCGATGAAGCCTTCTTCATCGTGCAGGGGGATTTTCTTGCCGTGTTCAAGCTGGGTGGAATAGCGCATGGGGATTCTTTTCTTTGTTAGTGTGTGGTGGTGTGGGCGGCCCAGCCGCGCACGGCATCGTGCGAGGCGCGCAGCATGGCGTCGACGCTGGCCGGTATCGGCCGCTCCTGCGTCAGGTAAGGCTTGACGACGGCCACGGGGGCGTCGATCAGCACGAATTTGAGCAGCATGTGATCCAGGTCCAGCTCCGTGGTGGCGGGCATGGAGGCGGCGCAGCGGGCGAAGCAGGCGTCGAGCGCCGCCTGCTCTTCCTCCACGGCGGCGGCCAGTTCTTCGCTCAGGCCCCCGTTGAAGTCGGGACTGTCCGCGCATTGCAGCAGGAAGCGCGCGTACACGGGCTTGCGCCGGCACCAGTCCAGCAAGCCGTGCACGCCGGCCCACGTGTCGCCGCCCAGCCAGCGGCTGGCCACTTCCTCGCGGAAGTCGCTCTTCACGCGCAGCCAGGCGCGCGCCAGGATGGCGTTGCGCGAATCGAAGCGGTGATACACGGAACCGATGGGCGCGCCGGCCTTGACGGCGATGGCGGCCATCGACACGGCCGCCACGCCGCACTGGGCGGCGACGGCGATCGCGCTGTCGATGAAGTTGTTTTCGTTGAATTTAGCAAGTCTGACCATCCAAATAGAATACAGATTCTATTTGCTTTCGTCAAGCACCCCGGCCGGCGTGCAAACGCAGGCAACACGAGTTCCCTTGCTGCCTTACAATGGTATGCACGAAACACTCAAGGAGAAATCGCTTGCTTACGCCCCCCTTCATTGCCTCCGCCCGTTTTGATGATCCACGCCTGGCTTTGGCCCAAGTGCAAGCCATCTACCGCAGCAGCATCGAACACTTGCGCGATGCGCTGCAACGTTTTGTCGCCGGCGAAGACATGCACGAGCGCGTGCGCGCCTGCTACCCCTTCGTGCGCATCCAGACGGACACCGTGGCGCGCGCCGATTCGCCGCTGGCCTACGGTTTCGTCGCCGGTCCCGGGGTGTTTGAAACCACCCTGACCCGCCCCGACCTGTTTGGCGACTATTATCTCGACCAGTTCACCCTGCTGCTGAAAAACCATAACCGGGGCCAGAAGGTGCTGCTGGAAGTGGGCGTCAGCGCGCAGCCGATTCCCGTGCATTTCTCGTTCGCCGAGCATGACCATATCGAAGGCAATATGGATGCGGGCCGCCGCCTGGCCATGCGCGACCTGTTCGACCTGCCCGACCTGTCGGCCATGGACGACGGCATCGCCAACGGCACGCACGAACCGGCGCACGGCGAAGCGCAGCCGCTGGCCCTGTTCACGGGTCCGCGCGTGGACTATTCACTGCAGCGCCTGCGCCACTACAGCGGCACCTCGCCGCAGCACTTCCAGAACTTCGTCCTGTTTACCAATTACCAGTTCTATATCGACGAATTCATCCGCCTGGGCCACGCCATGATGGACCGTGCGCCCGACGCCGCTGCGCCATCGGACGACGACGGCTATGTCGCCTTCGTCGAACCGGGCAACGTCGTCACCCGCCGCGTGGGACAGACGGTGGAAAGCGAGGATGCGCTGGGCGCCGCCCCGCCGCGCCTGCCGCAGATGCCCGCCTACCACCTGCTGCGCGCGGACGGCAGCGGCATCACCATGGTCAATATCGGCGTGGGACCGGCGAACGCCAAGACCATCACCGACCATATCGCCGTGCTGCGCCCGCACGCCTGGCTGATGCTGGGCCACTGCGCCGGCCTGCGCACCACGCAAAGCCTGGGCGACTACGTGCTGGCGCACGCCTACGTGCGCGAAGACCACGTGCTCGACGAAGACTTGCCCCTGTGGGTGCCGATCCCGCCGCTGGCGGAAATCCAGCAGGCGCTGCAAACGGCGGTAGCGGAAATCACCCAGCTGACGGGGCATGATCTGAAACACATCATGCGCACGGGGACGGTGGCCAGCACGGACAACCGCAACTGGGAACTGCTGCCGCAGCGCACGCCGGAGCGCCGCTTCAGCCAGAGCCGCGCCATCGCCCTGGACATGGAAAGCGCGACGATCGCCGCCAACGGCTTCCGCTTCCGCGTGCCCTACGGCACCCTGCTGTGCGTCAGCGACAAGCCCCTGCACGGCGAAATCAAGCTGCCCGGCATGGCCAACCACTTCTACCGCGAACGCGTCGACCAGCACCTGCGCATCGGCATCCGCGCCGTGGAACTGCTGCGCCGCCAGGGCGTGGACCGGCTGCACAGCCGCAAATTGCGCAGCTTTGCCGAGGTGGCGTTCCAGTAACCGTCCACATCAAGCCTCATCAGTATCACATCATGGCTCGCCATGATGTGATACTGGAACCACTTAACCGTCAGATCCAATCACGGAATGTTACAGTCGGTTCCGTATTTTCCGCCGCACTTCTTATCCCAAACCCACTGCAAATCGTCTTGTTCCTGCAAATCGACAGAAAATGAAATGGCCGGCGAAGTCAGCGTCAACTTCACGATATTGGCGGTAGCGGACCACTTGGTCTCGTCAGTCAAATCAGACAAGACGACACCTTTATCTATCTGCATGGTGATTTTGCTGTTTGCCAGCAAATAAGGCAGATTATCCTGCACGTATTGGCCGATAGGAAAACTTCCGCCGCCAGGCAAGGACACCGATTTATCTCGCGGTATCAGATTATTGAGTGCAGTCAGATAGTTCTGATCACGCTTGAAAAACGGAGTCGCGACACCGGAGATGGTTTGATTCAAGCCAGCGACGATCGCGTCGTCAATCTTGGAACTACCAAGATTCACAATGTAGTCTCCGATCACTGGTAATATCCAGCCAAGATTGGAATCGCAATCGGTCGACGACGAGGGATTCCCTGAAACTCCCATTCCTGGCAATATCTGGCCCGAGCCTTGCGGAGATCCCAACTGTGCATTGATGGTCAAATTGTCGATGGCTGCGCTATTAGTGCAACGGAAACTGATGCCATATCTTTTACCGGAATATCCCATCAAAGTTTGATAGCGTGGCGCCTGCACCGTAATACCGACGGTACCATCCGCCGCAGGTGCCAGCGTAAACAGCAAGCTGCCTGTCACTTTTCCGGAGTAGAACTGCGCGCCGTTATTTGTCGCCTGCTGTTTCAGAAAAGTATTCAGCGTTTTTTCCAAGCTATAGGGACCATTGGTAATCTGATCCGCAAATCTGGTTACCGGCCCCTGGTCCATCCGCTTCTCTGAATAGGCGACACTGCCGCCTGCGTAATGGACAGTGGCGATGTACGTCACGGCCGTTACCCGCGGCACCCATGCCGCATGCACACTGCCGGCCATTAACAAACAAGACAACAAAGCATATTTCTTCATTCAATTTCCTCAATGTGAAAAATTCATGAATTCAGGCCGCACAGCGCGCCTCCAGAGCCATCAGCCTCCCATAGAAAAAAGCGGCATGCCTTGCGTCACCTGACAGGATAAGTCGCATGTAATTTTAATGAATTGACATCCAATTCAAAAATAGAAATGTATCATGAAAGCAACTCCGCCCGTTTTCCCATGCAATCTTATTCAATGAAATATCAATGAACCGACCAATTGCCGGGCAAGATGAATCAAAAATCCGGTTTCTACGCAAACAGTATCGGTTCCCTTGATTTTTTCGGGAAAATAGAATATTCAATTTTCCTGCCGCAAGCAGTTTTTCTTTACAACACACGCATCCTGAGCATCTGAATCATTAAAAACCACGGAATGGCCTGAAAAATAAAAAGCACCAATGGCCATATGGCCATT
>NZ_RFSK01000022.1 GCF_009923995.1 Janthinobacterium sp.
GCCATGCCGCGGCATGGCGGGAGTGCCTGCACCATGTTGCAATGCAGCACTATCCCTGCGGTTATAATCTTCCGCCACATGCCTGGACACAGCATGTTCCCTCACATGAAGTCGAACTACAATTAAAGGAATCTTCGTGCATCGTTCACTGATCAGCGCCGCCTGCTGCGCCCTATTCGCCCTGTCTTCCCCTGCGCTGTACGCCCAGCAAGCCGCCCAGCCTGCCGCGCCCGTCTCGGGCATCGACCTGAAAACCCTGGACCCGGCAGTCAGCCCGAAGGAAGACTTCTACGGCTACGTCAACGGCGTCTGGACCCGCAACACGGAAATCCCGGCCGACAAATCCGTCTGGGGCACCTACATCGAACTGCGCGAAATCGCGCAAGGCCAGCTGCGCGGCCTGATCGACGCCACCCTGAAAAACCCCGGCAAGCCTGGCAGCGAAGCGCACAAGATCGCCGACCTGTACACCAGCTTCATGGATGAGAAGGCGCGCAATGCGGCCGGCTTCAAGCCCGTCAAAGCGGACCTGGCCCGCGTCGCCGCGCTCAAGGACAAGAAGGACTTGCCGGCCCTGTTCGCCTACCTGCAAGGCAATGGCATCGCCACGCCATTTTCCGCCTATATCGCACCCGATGCGCAAGATCCCGAGCGCTACACGATCAACATCAGCCAGTCCGGCCTGGGCTTGCCTGACCGCGACTACTACCTGAAGGATGACGACGCCAAGCTGCAAGCCGTGCGCGCCAAGTACCTGCAGCATATCGAGACCATGCTGGCCATGAGCGGCGACAAGAAGGCCGCCGAGCACGCGGCGCAGATCCTCGACGTCGAGACGCGCCTGGCTGCCGTGCAATGGACGCGCGTGCAGATGCGCGACCCCGTCAAATCGTACAACCGCGTCGCCTTCGACCAGTTCGCCGCCATGGCGCCTGCATTTGACTGGAAAGCCTACTTTGCCGCCGCCGGCATGGCCAAGAAGGAAAGCTCGGCCGTCGTGCGCCAGCCCAGCTTCATGACAGGCTTCTCCGAGACCGTGGCCGCCGTGCCGCTGGAATCGTGGAAGAGCTACCTGAACTGGCGCGTCATCGAAAGCTATGCCTCCTACCTCGACAGCGCCACCGTCAAGGAACGCTTCGCCTTCGAAGGCACGGTGCTGCGCGGCGTGCCGCAAAGCGAACCGCAGTGGCAGCTGGCCCTGCGCTTCACGGACAGCGCCCTGGCCGACGCCGTCGGCAAGCGCTACGTGGAAATGTACCTGCCGCCCGAAACCAAGCCGCGCGTGATGGCCATGTTCGACAACTTCGTCGCCTCGTTCAAGGATGGCATCGAGCAGCTGGACTGGATGGGTCCGGAAACCAAGAAGGAAGCCCAGCTCAAGCTGGCTGCCCTGAAGCCGAAGATCGCCTACCCGGACAAATGGCGCGATTACAGCAGCATGAAGACCCAGCCGCATGACCTGGTCGCCAACGTGCGCGCGTCGCGCGAGTGGAGCCGCCAGCAAAACCTGGCCAAGCTGGGCAAACCGGTCGACCGCGACGAATGGTCGATGACGCCGCAAACCGTCAACGCCAGCTACAGTCCCGCGCTCAACGCCATCACCATCCCGGCCGCCATCCTGCAGCCGCCGTTCTTCAACGTGAAGGCGGAAGACGCCGTCAACTACGGCTTGCTGGGCATCACCTTCGGCCATGAAATCAGCCACGCCTTCGACGACTCGGGCAGCCAGTACGACGCCAAGGGCCGTTTGCGCAACTGGTGGACGGCGGAAGACCGCGCCGCCTTCAAGACCCTGGCCGCCGGCCTGGTCAAGCAATACGGCGCCTACAGCCCCGTGCCCGGCTACCACATCAATGGCGAGCTGACCCTGGGGGAAAACATCGGCGACAATTCCGGCCTGTCGATCACCTACAAGGCCTACCAGCGTTCGCTGCACGGCAAGCCATCGCCCGTGCTCGACGGCCTGACGGGCGAACAGCGCCTGTACATCGGCTTCGCCCAGAAATGGCGCGCCAAACTGCGCCCGGAAGCGGCCATCGCGCAAATCAAGAGCGACCCGCACTCGCCAGGCGAATTCCGCGCCAAGGGCACCGTGATGAACCAGCCGGGATTCTACGAGGCGTTTGACATCAAGCCAGGCGACAAGATGTATCTGGCGCCGGAGCAGCGCGTAATCATGTGGTAAATCTCAAGGCAGGATGAATCGGCTGTGATTCATTTCCCGTCTTCGATTGAAAAAGCCCGCTTTTTGCGGGCTTTTTGGCGAGAGGGGTTCCTATCGTCCGCTGGAGGCCGCAACATCAACGGGTTCCGACTTCGAAAACTTAGCTGTGCCCTCTTAGCTGCGCCCTTAAACATGCCCCTCGCATGACCAAACCCGAATATCTCTAAATGGGAGCAGCCTCTCCATAACTTGAAAACAATGTTTGGTTGATGAACTTCTGACAGAGGCTTACTTGGTTATTCAGCTCTAACTGACCGGGCTTCTGCAGTGTTCAATGCATCTGCCAGTGTCCAAATGGCGGACATGACCCCGGCCCTTACTGAGGGCGGCTGGTAAAGACAATATGATGAACCAGTTCTGAACCTTTGGCTTGACTGTAGAGTGAGAAAGCCCGCTTCGGCGGGCTTTTTTCGTTAAACGAACGGCAATCCCGCTTGCTTAAGGATGCTCATGCTTCATAGACATACCGCGAATCGATAGCGCCGATACTGACGGCAATTGATATCGCTCTGCCCGGCCATGCTGGCATTCCTGTAATTAAATTCGTAAAGTGATTGAAGACTGTCATTCATCCTACCCGACAGTGTTACTTCACCGCTGCATTGCAGCCACTTCCTGCATTTCTCTATTTGCCGATGGCAAAGCGTTAAAAAATTCTTGATCATTTATTTCTCCGCAAAGTTTGATCTGGCGCAGCCGAAGATTCGATGGAGGGCGGGGATTGCTTGCAGCATGTATTGGGCCGCTATGGCCGGCTGGAAGCCGGCTTCCATTATCCAGTGCTCCGCTTTCTGCTGCCGGGTTTACGCAAGCGGCTGGCTGAAAATTGGCCGCGCCGGAAAGTGTTCAGAAATTTCCCCGTAACTTCACGTGAAATATCGGCTTGACCGCCCTTGATTGGATTTCATCCTTCAAGATATGATGACAAAAAAATTGATTTTAAGAAACTTACACAACTCACCGATATTTTGCTCCCGCACTTCAAAAGCTAAAGCGAAATATTTTTACAACCGAGCGCGAGACGCTCAATAAGAAACGCTTAATACAAAGGATTTTGAAGCATGGCAAATGAATTAGACGAAGTAACTGGCCCGATAAACGAGCAGGGGCGCGACATCAACGTCATCAGCAAGCAGATTCCCGTCCAAGTCGGCACCGGGTCGCTCATATTTGAAATCGCCCTGTGGGCGGTCCTTCCGCTGATCGGCGGCTTGGCGCTGCTAACCGGTGCATTGCCGCAAACGTACAGCTTGGCACTCCTGGTGCTGGGGGCACTGCCAGGCCTGGTCTTCCTGTTCATGAAGATCTCCGCCCTGGCGTATCTGCGCAAGCTGCAGCAGAAAATCCAGGCCGATGCGTCACAGATCGACAATTACCTGGAACAGCGCGTCGTCGTGCTGAACAACGTGGTTGGCCTGGTCGCAAAAGCGATCGACCTCGACAAGGACGTGATGAAGTCGGTCGCAGCTTACCGGAGCGGACAGAACGCCGATGCCGAACGCAATCAGGCATCGCAGAAAATCGACGGGATTTTTTCCCGCATCAGCCTGGCGTGCGAAGCCTACCCGGATCTGAAGGCACAAGCCGTCATCGCCGATGCCATGCGCCAGAACAGTTATCTGCAAAAGGAAGTAACCGCCGCGCGCACGCTGTATAACGATACCGTCGGCATGTGGAACCAGGACGTCTTTGCCTGGCCGACCAAGCAGATCGTAGCGGCGCGGCAAGGTTACACCACGCGAATTCCTTTCACCGCCTCCGCCGAAACCAAGGCTGCCGCCCGGAGCGTCTTCTTTTGATCAACGACGTCCATGAACCATTGGAGCAGTATTCTCTCCATTTCAAAAATGCTCACGCCAGCAATACGTCGGACTTTTTCGAAGACCTCGTGCGCCAGTCCGGCGTGGACGAGAACGCCAACATCGCGACGGTGCAGGAACTACGCGTGCTCGAAAAGCAGGCTGCGGGCGCCGGTTCCAGCAACAAATGGTGGCGTATCCTGCGCGGCGCCAGCATCGTGGCCGCGCTACTGGCGGCACTCTATCTCTACGCCTATTACGCATGGCCATGGCTCATGGTCCCAGCGATTGCGCTTGCCATTGCGATTCATACGCTCAACCGCATCATCAACGATTCCGACGCACAGTTAAAGCGGCTGCAGGAAGCCTGCGACGCCAAACGTGCCGTGGCCTGGGGCCAGATGGTGCCGCTGAACCGCCTGTACGACTGGGACATCATGGCAAAGCTGATGCAGCAGACAGTACCTCGCATCGCATTCGACCCGTATTTCAGCAACGGCCGCATGGAAGAGCTGCGCAAGAGCTTTGGCTGGTTTGGCAATCTGGGGGACGACCACTCGATCGTGTTCTCGCACAGCGGCGTACTGAACGGCAACCCGTTCATTCTTGCACGCACCTTGTCCCACTCGATGGGCAGCAAGAAATACGATAGCTCGCTGGCTATCAGCTGGACGGAACAGTACCGCAATTCGCAAGGCAAACTGGAAACCAGAACCCGCCACGAAACCCTGCGGGCATCGATCGAGCGTCCAATGCCCGAATACGAGAACCAGACGTTTATCGTCTACGGCAACGAAGCGGCGCCGGATCTCGTGTTCAGCCGCCACCCGTCAAAACTCTCCAGCCTGGAGGACGGCTTCTTCGACAAATGGCGGAAGAATCGCGCCATCAAGAAGCTGGAAGAAAAGTCCCGCGATGTCGACGAGGGGCATACTTTTACGGTGATGGCCAACCGCGAATTCGACGCCTTGTTCGATGCCACGGACCGCAACCATGAAGTACAGTTCCGGCTATTGTTCACGCCATTGGCGCAACAGGAAATGCTCAAGCTGCTCAAGGATAATCAAACAGGTTTTGGCGACACGTTCGTATTCGAAAAAACCCGCATGATCAACGTGCTGGAATCGGGACATATGCGCGCGACCGACATCAGCGGCGCCCCGGAGAAATTCTTTGCCTACGAACTCGCCCAGGCCCGCCTGTTTTTCAACGCCTATCACAACGATTTCTTCAAGTCATTCTACTTTGGGATCGCCCCGCTGCTTGCCATCCCACTGTACCAACAGCATCGTCCGCACTCGGACATCTATCAAGACACGTATTCGCACAAACCTTGTTTCTGGGAGCATGAAGCGATTGCCAATTACCACGGCGAGGCGACGTTCGAGCATCCCGAGTGCGTCACGCGAAGTATCCTGAAGACATCCATGCAGCAGCAAGCCGACGGATCGCAGAAAGTACATGTAACGGCCAGCGGCTTCCGCAGCGTCGCGCGCACCCAGTACGTCTCGGTGAGAGGCGGAGATGGCCGCTCCCATCAGGTTCCAGTGCATTGGGACGAGTACTTCGAGGTCGAAAATAGCGCCAACATGCTGGTAAAGGAAACGGCCTCGCCAGACAACACCGCCACGGATGATGCCGCGTTACCGCCGGCGTTTTCACAGCGTGGCATCGATGCCGAGAGAACCGTGCTTCGCCGGTCGATTGTTTCGGCGGTTTTGGCTGGTTAGGGCGACTTTGCGGATTGCAGTGGCAAAAGTTGGCCGCTGCAGTATGAAATCACAAAGGACGCAGAGGACGCAGCAAAGGACGCAGGATCAGGTCTGCCATTTGGACACGAACTGATAGGCTAAGTGTTGTAGAAGCATGCTCAGTCGCAAAGCTGATCAGAACCACGAACGCACGGGGCTATCGTGCAGCGGCGGCAGTTGGTCGATTCGAAGCACACTGCCCTGCGCCTGAAGAACGAAGTGCGTCTCTCCGCGTATAGACGAAAAAAGAAAAAGCTACCCTCGGGTAGCTTTTTCTTTTTTCGAGAGGGGGATTCGAATCATGCTCTAGAGTCGCATAATTCTGGGATTTCGATCAATTCCAGATTGGAGAATCCCCCAAAACATACCCCCTCGAACCAGCTTATGACTTCACGCCCCCTCAATTCAGGGAACATAGTTATAGCTATGCGAGCTGAGGAAGCTGGCTGATAAACAAGTCGGACACTTTGCCGGCTGAGCTGATCAAGTTTGACAGCAACCTCCAGTTCTCGGTTTCCTTACGAACTCTCCCAGCAACGATTGCGGGATGAATTTGAAGCTGTCGCGCTAACGCAATTGCGTCGTCCTGCGCATAACTTATCCGGACTTGAGCCGTTGCCCACACAGCCTCTGGGATCAATGCTTCGCTAGCTTCCCGATCCGCTTGCTGTTCTTCTTCGCTTGAACGGGTCTTGTCATCCAAATTATCTACAATAGAGGGACGCGCAGCGGACAAATGGCACTGCACGTGAATCAACTCATGCAACAATGCAAACCAGAAATTATCTAAGCGGTCGTGGCGTAGTGTTAATGCCACGATCGGCATTTCACTGTCCAGCAGTGCCGCGCCGTCGAGATATGTCTTGTCGAAGTGCTTCTCAAAGACAAGCGCAATGCCAAAGTTGGACAAGTATTCTTGAGCAAGCAGCGGCCCCATTTCGAACGAAGACAATCGTACCAAATCACGTAGCCACTGCAATGTGATAGTTCCTGGCTGATATTGGCCTTTGAGCGTTCGCGTGCGAGCCTTGCGCAGAACACAAGCTTGCCAGACCATCAAAGAGTGTTCATCCATCATGCGTGCGCCGCTTTGGTGTAATGTAGCGCGTAATTTGATTTGTTGCCCAGCAAGACCGGACATCGCTCTGAAGAACCCAGTCACCAGCTCCTCTGCGTAGTCCTTTAGATGCTGTACGCTACGCCTAGCATCCCCGAATAGGCCACGTTCCTGCATTTCTGCTAAAGGAAACTTAGTGTAATCAATGTTTGGCTCAGCAAACAGGTCAAAGACCTCGCCAATCAGCACATCCGCAGGGATACCTAAGCCGACATGTAATTTACGGATCATCGATAGGCTCAGCGGCCTTTTACGACCAAGAACTTCTGAAACCTTGGAAATTGAGCCAATGTAGGGAACCAGATCCTTTTGCGCCAAGCGTTGTTGATCCATTCTGAATAGGATCGCGTCAATAGGATCAGGGAGGGACGGAGGGAAACGATTTTTCTCATACGACTGAATGACGAGTGCGAGCAGCTCCAACTCTGCATCTTCAGTAGAACCGAGCGTAGGATCTTTGTCCATAAGCTCAGACAGGCGAGCAACGGCAGCGGCGTAGTCACCTTCCGTTTTAAGTACTCGAATCTGTGTGTTCATACTGACCTCCTGACGCTAAAGTACATAGGTTTCTACTTGTTGAAATTCTTCTTGTTGTACTCGGCATGCGTACCACCCCACTCGATCAAGACGAGACCGTTGCGGAAGCGAACTTTCACGACAAGCCGGTATGAATTACCTTTAATGTTGAAAATAATCCTGTTGTCAGCCAAGAAGCTGGCCGTTGAGAACCGATCTTTAACGTCCTGCGGCCCAGCCCATTGCCCGCGTTCAACCTCTGCACGCCAAGCATCCAGTGCGCCACGCGCATCAGCATGCGTATGCTTCAGTGCCTCAAGCACTTCCAAGTGAACTAGCTGCATAGGCACCGCCCTGACTTCCCAAATTTATTCAAATTATACATTCCCAATTTGGGATATGTCAAATGTCCCTGCACCATTTTGTCAAGTCCCCTCACAAGTTATTCGATTGCATCAAAATTTATGCAGCATCAACAATGCTGCGATAAATTGTTGGTGCAATGCTAGCACGCATACGCTAAAATATGCAACATGTTCAATGATGCGAAAAAACTTAATCTCAAAGATGTCGCCAGAATTCGTGGCGGCCACCCCTTTCGCGGCTCAGTGCCAGTAATTGCAAATGCTCCTGTGGCTGTTGTGCAGATGAAAGACATCCTTCCATCGGGTCAGATCGACTGGTCGTCCACCGTTCGAACTGAGCTTGTAGGACGCAAAGAACCTGACTGGCTCAAGCCTGGAGACATACTATTCATCTCAAGAGGTAATCGATACCACGCTGCCTGTGTGGACCAACCTCCGCCCCTTGCTGTGTGCGGTGCTCACTTATTTCATCTCACTGTACGAGACCCTGACATCGTTCTCCCAGCCTTCCTAGCTTGGCAGATTGGACAGCCTCCTGTTCAGCGGCAACTTCAGCAGGCCGCCTCAGGCTCACACCAGCTCAGCGTCGCGAGGCCCGCTTTGGAGGCATTAGAGATCGCAGTGCCCTCTTTGAAGACCCAGCGACTTCTCGTTGATCTCGCGGACATGGCTCAACGTGAGAAAGCCTTACTCACAGCCATGATCCGTAATCGCGAACAAGAACTCGAAGCCTTGGCACATGCAATTGCCGAAGGCATTCCCCTGAATTTTTCCTGAGTAACCTATGACCGAAACAACTTCCGTTAGCCAGGACACCATCAACGCGGCAGTCTGGAACGCTTGCGACACATTCCGTGGCACAGTTGACCCTAGCATTTACAAGGACTATGTCCTAACCATGCTTTTCCTGAAGTACATGTCTGATGTCTGGCAGGACCACTACGACGACTACAAGAAGCAATTTGGTGACAACGACGAGCTAATTATCGAAATGCTCAAGAACGAGCGGTTTGTTCTACCACCACGCGCAAACTTCTATGTGCTGTACGACAAGCGATTCGAACCGGGCAATGGCGAACGTATCGACACAGCACTACATGCCATCGAAGACGCCAACATCAGCAAATTACGAGATGTCTTTCAAGACATCACTTTCAACTCCAACAAGCTAGGCGATGAGCAGCAAAAAAACGACATCCTACGGCACCTAATGGAAGACTTTGCCAAGGAGGAGTTAAATCTCGGCCCCCACCGCGTCGGAACTCTCGACGTGATTGGAAATGCATACGAGTATCTGATCAAGAACTTCGCATCTACGAGCGGCAAAAAGGCTGGCGAGTTCTACACACCACCCGAGGTGTCCACACTCATGGCTCGTTTAATGGACCCGCAAGAGGGAGAAGAGATATGCGACCCCACCTGTGGCTCTGGCTCATTGCTGATGAAGTGCGGCCGCTTGATCCGCCAGCGCACTGGTTCTCGTAAATACGCCTTGTACGGCCAAGAGGCCATTGGCAGTACTTGGGCGTTGGCCAAGATGAATATGTTCCTACATGGCGAGGACAATCACCGGGTGGAATGGGGTGACACCCTGCGCAACCCCAAACTACTCGACAGTGAGAGCACACTCAAGCATTTCGACATCGTAGTCGCTAACCCTCCATTCAGTCTGGAAAAGTGGGGCCATGAGAATGCCGAAGCCGATAAATTCGGACGCTTCCGGCGGGGGGTGCCGCCTCGCACCAAAGGTGACTACGCCTTCATCTTGCACATGGTTGAGACTATGAAGCCGGGCACCGGCCGCATGGCGGTAGTGGTGCCGCATGGCGTACTGTTCCGTGGAGCCGCCGAAGGCAAAATCCGCCAGAAACTGATCGAGGAAAACTTGCTGGACATGGTGATTGGCTTGCCTGAAAAGCTATTCTATGGCACTGGCATCCCAGCCGTTATTTTAGTGTTCCGCAAGCGCAAGCGCGACGAGAAGGTCTTGTTTATAGATGCAAGCCGCGACTTCGAAGATGGCAAAAACCAGAACATGCTGCGCGAGGACGATTTACGGCGCATTTTGAGCACTAGCCAGAATCGTCACGATGTTAATAAGTACGCCCACTTGGCGACCTTGGCTGAAATCACTGAAAACGACTTCAATCTTAACATCGCGCGGTATGTTGACACATTTGAGGAAGAAGTCGAGATCGACCTGATGGCTGTACGTCGCGAACGTGCTCAACTCAAATTGGAGCTAGCCATGCTGGAAGAAAAGATGACGACCTATTTGAAGGAGCTGGGCTATGAGTGAGTTTGACCTTATATAGGACGAACTGGGACTTCACTCTACCAAAGACGGCAGTACGCAGTATCGCTCGCTGGCAGTGCGCAGCATAATCTCAGACCAAAGCCGTTAAGCGAAGCTAAAGATATGAAGATACTAAAAAAATTGAGTATCTATTGAAAAAGAAAAATTAATGTCAATCCAGTCACTACCTAAGAGCTGGCAAATCAGCACTGTTGCCAGTCTCTGTAAAATGCAGAATGGACACAGCTTTGGCCCCAATGATTGGGATGTTACGGGCCTTCCAATTATTCGCATTCAAAACTTAAATGGAGGGAAGGAATTTGACTACTTTTCTGGAATACCTGACCCCCGATGGATTGTGGAACCAGGCCAATTGTTGTTTTCTTGGGCTGGTACAAAAGGCGTTTCGTTTGGCCCATTCATTTGGCGCGGACCAAGAGGGGTATTAAATCAACACATTTTCAAAGTTTTGGCGAGTGAGAATATCAGTAAAGAATGGCTCTATTGGGCACTAAAGGATGTCACAAGTCGAATTGAAGCGCAGGCGCATGGATTTAAAGCTACATTGGTTCATGTAAAAAAATCTGACATTGAACGACAACAGCTCCTTGTTCCTACCGGCGCAGAACAACGTTATATCGCTCAGGCTCTATCTACATGGGAGCAAGCCATTGCTATAAGTGAAGTCATGCTTAGCAATAGCAAAAAACAGCGTCAAATGATCGTTCATCTGCTTACTAGTGGAAAACTTCAGTTGGCTGATTTCCAAAATTCAGCTGAAAAATTCAAAACGGCGCACGGTTCAATCCCTTCAAACTGGAGCTACCCGAACATTGGAGAAATAGCTGTCGAGGTCAGCCAAAAGCTGCGAGATGGAGAGCCTCTCCCTGTACTTTCGTGTACGAAATATACGGGCCTCGTGGACTCGCTGAGCTATTTCAAAAAGCAAGTATTCAGCAAAGATATTTCCACGTACAAAGTTGTTTCGCGTGACTGTTTCGTCTACGCAACCAATCACATAGAAGAGGGATCAATTGGATATCAGGACCTGTATGAGAAAGCCATCGTCAGTCCCATGTACACTGTCTTTAAAACGCATGGAGAAATTGATGATGGGTATTTATACCAACTCCTGAAGACAGAGAAATACCGCCAGATATTTTCTGCAGCGACCAATGCTTCAGTGGATAGGAGAGGCAGCTTGCGCTGGAAGGAATTCAAGAAAATTCATGTCCCGTTACCCCCTTTAGCAGAACAGCGTGCGGCTATATCAGTGTTTGACACATTTTACTCTGAAGTAACAAATCTAGAAAAACAGTTGGTTACTTTAAAAGCAGAGAAAAATGCACTTATGACGATACTGCTAACAGGTAAGCGGCGCCTTACTCGAAATAGCCTACCTCATGTAGAGGCATCTACATGAGCAACACCCCGCAAACCCGCGAGCAATACAGCGCCCACATTCCGGCCCTGCACCTGATGTGCAATCTCGGCTGGAACTACCTAAGTTCCGCGTCAGCCCTCGCGCTTCGCGGTAACACACGTGAAGTTTTACTCAAGCCGCGTTTGATCGAAATACTTAAAACCCGCCGCTTTGATTACAAAGGAGAAACATTTCCCCTCTCACCCGGCGGTATCGATCAGATTGTGCGTGAGATTTCCAATATTAACCTCGCCGAAGGCCTCCTTCTTGCGAACGAGCAGCTCTACAATAAGCTCACCTTGGGCATTACCATCACGGAGTTCATGCCCGATGGCAAAAAGCATCAGCCCACGGTGGCCATTCTTGACTGGCTCAATCCCATAGCCAATTTATGGGATGTTACTGAGGAATTGGAGGTGCTATCCGTCCAGGGCACGCATACACGCAGACCTGATGTGGTGGCCTACGTTAACGGTATCCCTCTGGTAATAATCGAAGCTAAGCGCCCTGAATCCGTACGTGCCGACAAAGCAATGGTGGCTGAGGGCATTAGCCAGCACCTACGCAATCAGCGGTCAGATGAAATCCCCAATCTTTTCTCATATGGACAACTTTTATTATCTATCAGCCAGCTAGATGGCCGCTATGGCACCACGCACACCGCTGCCAAATTCTGGGCGAGGTGGCGCGAAGAGCAGTTTGATGACGCGCACTTCAGCACACTTAAAAACAAACCACTTTCCGGAGAAACCCACGCCGCTCTGTTTGAAGGCAAACCAGCGTATGTGCGCGCATACTTTGAATCGCTGTGGTCCCAGCCCACGCTACCAACCGATCAGGACAGACTGCTGGTGAGCTTGCTCACGCCAGAGCGCTTATTGGATGTCTTGCGCGGCTATATGCTATTTGACCGCAAGGTGGGCAAGGTGGTAGCCCGTTACCAACAGTACTTTGGTATCCGCGCCCTGCTTGCTCGCCTGAACACGTTCAAGCCAGACGGTAGCCGTGAAGGTGGTGTGGTGTGGCACACCACAGGCTCTGGCAAGAGCTTCACAATGGTGCTGTTGACCAAGGCATTGTTGTTGAACGAAGGATTACGGGATTGCCGCGTGGTGGTGGTGACTGACCGCATTGATCTAGAGTCGCAACTGGCTAAGAACTTCATGTCTGGCGGCGCGTTTGGCTCTGCCGTTGGCACAAAGAAGGAGGGCGAACGTAGCAAGGTGTTGTCAGGCCGCGAGCTGGCCAAACGCATTGGTCATAGCAATGATCGAATAATTTTCACATTGGTCCATAAGTTCAATACTGCGGCCAAGCTGCCTGACTGCCGCAATGACTCGCACAATCTTATCGTGCTGGTGGACGAAGGCCACCGCAGTCATGGCGGCGAAACCCATGAACGAATGAAGCAGGCCCTGCCTAAGGCCGCCTATGTGGCCTTCACCGGCACGCCATTGCTCAAGAACGAGAAGACGTCCAACAAGTTTGGCCCCATCGTGCATGCATACACAATGCAACGCGCCGTGGAGGACGAAACGGTGGCACCACTTTTGTATGAGGAGCGAGTGCCGGAACTCACGATCAATGAAGGAGCTGTGAACCGTTGGTTTGACAAGATCACTGCTGGTCTTGCTGACGCTCAGCGAACCGACCTCAAGCAAAAGTTTGCTAAGAAGGGAGCCATCTACGGTGCGAGCAACCGCATCGAGTTGATAGCCTGGGATATTGCTGCCCACTTTAACGAAAACATCAAAAAACTGGGTATGGGGCTCAAAGGCCAAGTGGCCACTGAACGCAAGCTTGATGCCATTCGCTATAAGAAAGCGCTAGATGAAACAGGCCTGGTGACTAGCATGGTAATAATTTCGCCGCCAGACACCCGCGAGGGTAACGACGAAGTTGATGAGGACCAGTTGCCCGAGGTGCAAAAATGGTGGAAGCAGAACATCACTGAAAAGGGCTTGGATGCTGAAAGCTATGAGCGCCATGCGCTGCAAGACTTTGGAAGTGATGGAAGCCCTGATTTGTTGATCGTGGTGGATCGTTTGCTGACGGGCTTTGACGAGCCACGCAATACCGTCCTCTACATCGACAAGCCGTTGAAGGGTCACAGCCTTATTCAAGCCGTCGCACGAGTGAACCGCCTGCATGATGCGAAGCGCTATGGTGTGCTGGTGGACTACCGGGGCATTTTGAAGGAGTTGGACACAGCTGTGCGTGCCTATCAGGATCTTGAGGCGAAGACTCAAGTTGGATTTGATTTGGCCGACTTAGATGGCCTGTACAAGCAGTTCAGTACCGAGTACAAACGGCTGCCTGGTTTTCACGACAAACTGTGGTCCTTTTTTAGGGCCGTAGCCAATCGCAAAGACACCGAGCAGTATCGCCAAGTACTTACACCGAAGTACACAACCGATGCCGATGGCGAAGAATACGACGAACGGCAGAAACTGCGAGAAGACTTTTATGCAGCCTTGACCGAGTTCGGTTTGTGTCTGCAAACAGCACTGTCATCGCGCAGCTTCTTTGAGGACCATAGCTTCTCTGAGGAGCAGATCACACGGTACAAAGAAGACCTAAGGTTTTTCACTGAACTGCGTAAAACTGCCAGGCGCGATGCCATGGAGACGGTCGATTATAGCGTCTACGAAGAGCAGATCCGCAAGCTCGTGGACAAGCAAGTTATCGGCACTGAGGTGCGTGAGCCAGACGGTGTATACCTTGTCCACGAATTGGGTAAACCCGAGGATCCGAAGGACTGGACTGAGGAGAAAACGCGCAACGAGACGGACATAATTCGTACTCGATTGCGCAAGACTATCGAGCAGGATCTGGCAGAGGATCCCTATGCGCAAAAAGTATTCGCAGACTTGTTGAAGCAAGCCATCGCCGATGCTGAGGCCATGTTTGATCATCCGCTCAAACAGTACGCATTGTTCAAAGATTTTGAACAGACCTTGCAGGCGCGCGCCACACCGGGCGTTCCTGATGCGTTTGGCGACAACGGGCATGCCAAGGCCTACTTTGGCGCAACCAAGTTGGTGCTTGGCGATGGCGCCGATCAACACGTGGCTTTGGCCTTCGAGATGGACCAAGTGGTACGTAATGCTGTGGCAGAAAACTCCTTAAACCCGCAAAATATTGAAGCAGCTATCCGAAAGGGATTGTTGCCAAAGCTGTTTACAGTCATGGGCCTGGACAACGCCAAGTTAGTGATTGAGCAGGTAATTCACATCACACGGGTAGGTTTGAGTCGCCATGCAGGGTAGCATCCACTACGGAGAACATGTCTTACCTTACGAGGTTCGTATCCAGCCGGGACGGTCATCGCAGCGAGTAGCAATTCACGTTGAGCCAGATGGGCGTATCTTCGTCGATGCACCTGAGACAGCGTCAGAGAAAGAAATCAATCAAGCCGTCAAGGTGAGAGCACGATGGATCTTTGGGCACGTTGCTGCGGCCAAGGAGCGATTACGCCATGTACTCCCACGCGAGTACGTCAGTGGTGAATCCCTGATGTATTTAGGACGTCGATATCGGCTGAAGGTTACGCTGGCAGTAGATTCCTTAGTAACGGCTCGCATGCGCGGTGCATTCATTGAAGTATTGGTACCGGAGTCTGACCCAAACTTGGTGCGCTTAGGACTCAGGTCCTGGTTTCGGCAAAGAGCTCGAGTCGTACTGACTGAGCGAGTACAGTTAATGGCAGCATCACTCCGATGGGTTTCGGGCACTCCACCTCTGCGGTTGTTGACAATGCGCAGCCAATGGGGAAGTTGCTCGCCTGCCGGGCGATTAACTCTCAATCCTCAACTGGTCAAGGCGCCAAGAGAATGCATTGACTACGTCGTACTACATGAGCTATGTCATTTAAAGGAGCACAACCATACTCAGCGGTTTTACTCACTGCTAGAAAAGCAGATGCCTGGCTATCAGGCCATCAAACTACGGCTAGATGCCATAGCGGACTCACTCCTAAATGAGTAAGCTGACTAACCTTTCAGTCGCTAGGGCAACCTCACCTAACTTCCCCCTCAGGATGGTGGGCAAGAATTGATCTTGGCCTGTGATGCCGGCCTGTGCGAGTTGACACAGGCAGCGCTAGCAATTGAAAGCTGATCCGCGACCAGTACTAATGGCTATTAGCAAATCTTTCCTAGAAGTACCTGTCATCGCAGCCTCCGGTGGCACCTATGCGCGTTGCTGATCCAGCAGTCGTTCATTCTCTCGTGTAGGAGACGCTTCGGCTAGCATCTATGCAGCGCTGCTGCCATTGAGCGATTTCCTCTGCGTCCCAGGCGACGGACTTGGGGCCAATGGGAATCGGCGCTGGCAACACGCCTGCCTTCACCTTGCGCCAGATTGTGGCGCGGGACCAGCCGGTGGCCTCGATTACCGCAGGCAAGCGGAGGAATTTTTTAGTCGTGGTCATAAGATTCTCCTTCGATTGATGAACACCAAGTAATGGAGAGTCATGCCGACTCTCCGCGATCATTCCGGCAGCGCCAGGGCTGCACCCTTTACATATCTTCCGCCCCATGCGCTGCGGCCCTGATACAAGTGGGCGGTCATCTGCCCAGGTAGATAGACGTGACCTGTTCACGACCATGCCCCATCTCCGTCGAAATCTTCAGCCGCGCAGCGTTATCCGCCAATTTTTGCGACGCATCCAGCTGTTTGGAAGTCGCGCCGCCACAAGCTGGACTAGTTCGGCCAGTCAACTCGGCATAGCGCCGCTGCGCGTACTCATGGCGCAGCCCATGCACACCATGAACGCCAGCCTTGTCGCACTGCGCACGAAAGCGGTTCAACTGGTCCCGATACCGCAACTGCGCCGGAATCAGGCTGCCTTTTCCCGCCAGCGCCTTGGCCGCATCCAGCACCGCGCGCTGCTGCGTGGTGGTAATCGGCACCTCCCGATATTTGCCGCCCTTGGTCCAGCTATCCTGCAACCGCAGGATGTTCCCGCCATCGGCCCATCCCGGCTTGATCTTGATGCTTTCCTCGCGTCGCAAACCAAACGCCGCCTGCAGCTGCAGGGACATGCGCGTATACGGATCATTCACGCGGGCCAGCGTGTCGGCGTCCAGCACCTTCGCCTTCGAAACATTGGTGACAAACACCCGCTCCGCGATGCCATATTCGCCGTTGGTGCGCGCAATAATGTTTTCCTTGCCGATCTTCTCGGCCCACCATCGTAGGGCGCTCATGCGATTCTTGATCGTGCCGGTACTGACGCCATCCTGCTTCCACTTGTCTAGCAGCGCCGCCACATGTTTCGGTTTCAGGCTGTCCACACTCATATGCTGGAAGCCCCGTTCGGCCAGGTCGTTGGCGCACAGGGTTAATAGGCGCTCGCGGTCGGCCTGCGTCGCAAAGCTGCCATCCCGGTTGCGGTGACACAGTTGCTTGAGCTGGTAGTTCAAGTCGCGCATGGCAAAGTCATCCTTTCGATCATTGGTTTTCACATCGATGCCGCGTGGTGTAATCCTGTCTGGTAAGTGTTTCTGGCCACCCTCACTGCCTCGGCAGAAAAGGTTGAATCAAGGGCCTCGGGACACCACTCCCGTGTATGCGGTTGCTGTTACTGCCTGCCCGCGCCGCATGCGCGTGTGGCACCGCTGCGCGCTCCCGGAGGAAGCTGCCGCAGCGGGGACCAATCACCCAGGGTCCATGGAGTGCACATCGTGCACGGATCAACTTCAACTAATCAGCCCGTAGCGGGCAAAGGACATCGCAGGGCTTGCCTGCGATGCGGGGCGCCTGGCCCCGTCACTGAACACCATCACGCGGTGGAATTCCGCTTGCCGCCGGGGCCTATGCCGTCGGCGGCGCGTCGTCACTGGCAGCAAGCCGCCAGTAACGACGCGCGCACGTAGCCATGGCATGTGACGGCATACACGCCAGCATCGCACTCGCGGTGACGATACTGGCGACTCTGAAGCACATGCGCTGGCGGCAGCCGCGATGGCATCGCATCGCTGGCATTTCTGCTGACGGTGCGGCTTGCGGCAAAGCCATGCTGTGCTTCATACGGTGCGCTACCTCGCGGGGCATGCGAACCAATCGGGGCAGGAGTCTTGCTCCTGTTTGAGGAAGCGTCCATCGGGCGCAATCATCCAAGCAATCCGACTTGCGGATTGTGGGATATGAAGACGCTGAAGGCAGCGCTTTATCGTGCCGAGATGTGCATGCTTCTGCATGGCCCGGCGATATATCTAGCAGAAACTGCTAAGTATCATGGTGGCGGGTGACGACCGCAACGCCTATGCCGCTAAGCATAGGGACATGCTCGATGCATGCCCTCGTGGGAGCGATTCCCACATAAGAGAGCTTCATTCTATGCCTGATATCGACGTTTGCAAGTGGTTCGTTTCGTCAAGTGCGCTTTTCGTAGTACGCAGAATTGGGACCGGCGCGGACTGGGCTGCTGCTACTGGATTGACCGGCAGCGTTGCAGCCCGGACAAAGGCTCCGATAGCTAGTTTATGTAATTTTTCCTTGGAAGCGGTCTGCTTGATAAGCGCATCCGTGAGGCGCAGTACATACTCAGACATGGTGCCCTCCTGTTCCGCCATCCCGGCTGAACTCACCGCTGACCAGCGTTAATCTGGGCGTCTGCGGCGGCTCTCCCTTGCCGCTGACGGCATCGATGTAGTCGGCCCAATCCTGCATCATCTTGCGCCGTTCCGCCAGGAACTGCGCCCGGTCATAGGCACTGGCCACCTTGTCCTTCGGTGCATGTGCCAGTTGCCGGTCCACGACTTCATGCCGGTAGCCAAGGCGCTCCTTGATGGTGCTCATGGCCAGCGCCCGGAAGCCATGGCCGGTCATCTTGCCCTTGTATCCCATGCGTCCAAGCGCCACCAGTATCGTGTTATTGCTGATCGGCTTTTCGTGGTCGCGCTGATTCGGGAACAGGTACTTGCTGCGGCCCGTGATCGCGTGCAGTTCGCGCAGCAGCTCCAGCGCCTGGCGCGACAGGCAGACGTGATGATTGGTCATATCCGGATTGACGGTCAGCTTGCCGCGCTTCATGCGCTGCCATGGAATGATCCACTCGCCGCGCTCCAGGTCGATTTCACTCCAGGGCGTTTCGATCAGCTCGCTAGTGCGCACAAAGCACAGCAGCATCAGCCGCAGCGCAATGCGGGTCGGCGCGAACATGCGCGCTTCGTTGCGGTCCAGAATGGCCAGAAACTGCGGTAGTTCGTCGGCGTTGATAGCGGCGAAGTGTCTGGCGCGGACGGTCTTCAACACATCCTTCATATCGGTGACCAGATTACTCTCTGTGAATCCGCATTGAATCGCGTAGCTGAAAATTGACGCACATACCGCTTTCTGGCGATGGGCGATTTCGCTTGCGCCGCGCTCCTCGATCTTGCGCAGTGCAGCGATTACATCGAGGTGCTTGAGTTCATCGATGGGCCTGCGGCCAATGGCCGGGAAGATATCTGCCTCCAGCCGTTGCAGGACGTTCTTGGCGGTGCGCTCGCTCCAGGTCGGCACCTTGTTGGCGTGCCACTCGCGGGCAATCTTTTCAAATGTGTTGGCGGCGCGCTCCTTCAATCGCCGCTTGGCGTCATCGCGGTGCTTGCCGGGATCGATCCCTTGCAGAATCAGGCGGCGGGTCTCCAGGCGCTTTTCGCGAGCATGCTGCAGCGTGATTTCCGGATATGGGCCGAAGGTCAGCAGGTTGTCCTTGCCGTTGGCCTGTCGGAACTTGAAGCGCCAGATGCGCGAACCGCTTGGCGTCACCTCGATGTACAAGCCGTCGCCATCAAACAGTTTGTACAACTTCTCGCGTGGCTTGGCGTTCCTGATACGAGCGTCAGTCAGCGGAGCAATGATCTTGGGCATGATGCACCTCCACGTCAACGTGTTGAAAGAACACTATAGACAAGATGGTGCAAATTAAAAGAGTAGACGATCAAGGGTATGCCGCCGATCCCGCATCACCTACCCTAAAAAAAGCGCGATGCATTGAAATGGGCTGACACGACCTGAGACGCCGAAAAACGAAAAAACCGCTTAGAATCAAGGCTCTAAGCGGTTTTTGAGGGACTTCCTGAGACGTCCTGATCTTACTTAATTACTATCCGTGGCGGAGAGAGGGGGATTCGAACCCCCGATAGGCTATGAACCTATACACGCTTTCCAGGCGTGCGACTTCAACCACTCATCCACCTCTCCTGCAGGCAATGCGTCTACTTGCACACACTGCGTACTATTTCTCGCTTGTCGCGAAGCCGCAGATTATAGCAAAGATTCTACGGACTGCCAAAGTTATTTACCGTGGGGTAAAAGTTGTGCCTGACATAAGCCGATCAGGACCGGAGTCGGCCCCTGAAGGGCTGGACGCCCGCTCCGCCCCCGGACGTCGATTCGGGCATCGACTCCCCAGGCAGCATCGGGATGCCGGGTACGCCCAAGCCAGCCGCTGCCGGAATCCCCCCCCCCCCCCGCACAGGCCGATCCCGCAGGGACGGGCCTTCTACGACGCTTCCTTCAGCTGCTCCAGGATGGCCGGGTTTTCCAGGGTCGAGACGTCCTGCGTAATCGTCTCGCCCTTGGCCAGCACGCGCAGCAGGCGGCGCATGATTTTGCCGGAGCGGGTTTTCGGCAGGTTGTCGCCGAAGCGGATTTCCTTCGGCTTGGCGATCGGGCCGATTTCCTTGCCGACCCAGTTGCGCAGCTCCAGGGCCAGCTTCTTCGCTTCCTCGCCGGTCGGGCGGGCCTGCTTGAGCACGACGAAGGCGCAGATGGATTCGCCCGTCGTGTCGTCCGGACGGCCGACGACCGCCGCTTCGGCCACCAGCGGGTTGGCCACCAGGGCCGATTCGATCTCCATCGTGCCCATGCGGTGGCCCGACACGTTCAGCACGTCATCGATGCGGCCCGTGATGGTGAAGTAGCCCGTGTCCTTGTTGCGGATGGCGCCGTCGCCTGCCAGGTACATCTTGCCGCCCAGCTCTTCCGGGAAATAGCTGGACTTGAAGCGGTCCGGGTTGTTCCAGATCGTGCGGATCATCGATGGCCATGGACGTTTCACCACCAAAATACCGCCCTGGCCGTTCGGCACGTCGTGGCCCGCTTCATCGACGATGGCGGCCATGATGCCTGGCAATGGCAGGGTGCAGGAACCGGGCACCATCGGCGTCGCGCCCGGCAGCGGCGTAATCATGTGGCCGCCCGTTTCCGTTTGCCAGAAGGTATCGACGATCGGGCATTTCTCGCCGCCGATGTTCTTGTAGTACCACATCCATGCTTCCGGATTGATCGGCTCGCCAACCGAACCCAGCAGACGCAGGCTGGAGAGGTCGTAGTTGCTTGGATGCACTTTCGGGTCCACGTCGGCCGCCTTGATCAGCGAACGGATGGCCGTCGGTGCCGTGTAGAAGATGCTGACCTTGTGTTTCTTGATGGTTTCCCAGAAACGGCCCGCGTTCGGGTAGGTCGGGATACCTTCGAACACCACTTGCGTGGCGCCCACGGCCATCGGGCCATACGCGATGTAGCTGTGGCCCGTCACCCAGCCGATGTCGGCCGTGCACCAGAAGACGTCGTCCGGCTTGATGTCGAAGCTCCATTTCATCGTCAGCGCGGCCCACAGCAGGTAGCCGCCGCTCGAGTGCTGCACGCCCTTCGGCGTGCCGGTGGAACCCGAGGTGTACAAGATGAACAGTGGATGCTCGGCATCGACCCATTCCGGCTCGCATTGCGCGCTCTGGCCTTCGACGAGGTCGTGCAGCCACGTGTCGCGGCCGGCCACCATCGGCAGGTCGCTGCCCGTGCGCTTATAAACAACGACGTTTTTCACGCAATCGCAGCCACCCAGCGCCAGCGCTTCGTCGACGATGGCTTTCAGGGGCAGCTTCTTGCCGCCGCGCAATTGCTCGTCGCCAGTGATGACGGCCACGGCGCCCGCGTCGATGATGCGTTCCTGCAGGGATTTGGCCGAGAAGCCGCCGAAGACGACGGAGTGCGTGGCGCCGATGCGGGCGCAGGCTTGCATTGCAGCAACGCCTTCGACGGACATCGACATATAGATGATGACGCGGTCGCCCTTGCCTATCCCCTTGGATTTCAGGCCGTTGGCAAACTTGCACACTTTTTCGTGCAGCTCTTTATAGCTTGCCTTGGTGACGGTGCCGTCGTCCGCCTCGAAGATGATGGCCGTCTTGTCGCCCAGGCCATTTTCGATGTTGCGGTCCAGGCAGTTGTACGACACGTTCAGCAAGCCGTCCTCGAACCATTTGTAGAACGGCGCGTTGTCTTCGTTCAGGGTGCGGGTGAACGGCTTTTTCCAGCTCAGGTTCTCGCGCGCCAGCCTGGCCCAGAATCCTTCGTAGTCGGTTTCCGCCTCTTTCACCATGGCGTGATACGCCGCCATGCCGGAAATGGTGGCCTGCGCGGCAAATGCCGCCGACGGCTCGAATACGCGCGACTCTTCCGGTCCCTGCTGCTGCGTGCCCTGTCCTTGGTTCTCTGTAGCGGTCATGCTAGTCTCCAGTGTAGTAATTGTTTGCTAACACGATAGGCCCCGTGTCTTACGGACGCCTTACATGTCGCGTTTATGCAGCGTTTTACCCCTATCCATGCTAACCATAATCGCCTTCGGCGATGGGCGTCAAGGGCGTCCTGTGCAGTATTTTCGATGGGAAAAGCGATCCCGCGCCGAAGGTTCAATACCACTTTGGCTTTCATCAAAGCCGATATTCCAGAACCGGGCCATGCGCAGTGATCAACAGCAAGTGTAAAATGTCGGGCATGCCAAAAATTGGTATTTACTCCCCCAGGAAACCCCACATGATCGACCACCTACCACCGACCACCAAACATACCAAGCTGCATCCGCTGTCCGCCTTCATCTTCATGTCGCGCTGGCTGCAGCTGCCGCTGTACCTGGGCCTGATCCTCGCACAATGCGTGTATGTATTTCATTTCTGGGTGGAATTGTCCGACCTGATCGGCGCCGTGTTCGGCAACGATGCCGCCCTGCAGCACGTGCTGACGGCCGTCGCCGTGCCCGGCAGCGCCCTGCCGACCAAGCTGAACGAAGCAACCATCATGCTGGTGGTATTAGGCCTGATCGACGTGGTCATGATTTCGAACCTCCTGATCATGGTCATTATCGGCGGCTACGAAACCTTCGTATCGCGCATGCACCTCGATGACCACCCAGACCAGCCGGAATGGTTGTCGCATGTCAATGCATCCGTGCTGAAGACGAAACTGGCGATGGCCATCATCGGCATCTCGTCCATCCACCTGCTGAAGACTTTCATCAATGCCAATTCCTACAAGATGGAAGTGATCATTGCGCAGACGGTGATCCACATGGTCTTCATCATTTCCGCCATGGCGATCGCCTACACCGACCGCATTATGACGGTGACGCAGAACCAGGCACGACCGCATTAAACCCGAAGCCCATGGCTGCCAGCGGCGGCCATGGGCTTTTGTCATTCCAATGCAGTAACTAGTACTAGTAAAGAGTCTTACCCTTCTTATCTACCGCGAGAACACCATGACTGTCATAAAGCAAGAAGACCTGATCGAATCCGTCGCCGCAGCGTTGCAGTACATTAGCTACTACCACCCTGCTGATTACATCGAGCACCTGGCGCGCGCCTACGAGTCCGAGCAAAGCCCGGCGGCGAAAGATGCGATTGCGCAAATCCTGACCAACTCGCGCATGTGCGCGGAAGGCAAGCGCCCGATCTGCCAGGACACGGGCATCGTCAACGTCTTCCTGAAAATCGGCATGGGCGTGCGCTTCGAAGGCTTCTCCGGCACCGTCACCGACGCCGTCAACGAAGGCGTGCGCCGCGCGTACAACTTCGACGACAACAAGCTGCGCGCCTCCATCGTGGCCGACCCGCATTTCGACCGCAAGAATACCAAGGACAACACGCCAGCCGTCGTGCACATGGAACTGGTCGAAGGCAATACCGTCGACGTGAAAGTGGCGGCCAAGGGCGGCGGCTCGGAAAACAAGTCGAAGATGATCATGATGAACCCGTCCGACTCGCTGGTGGACTGGGTCATGAAGACGGTGCCGACCATGGGTGCCGGCTGGTGCCCGCCCGGCATGCTGGGCATCGGCATCGGCGGCACGGCCGAAAAAGCCATGCTGATGGCAAAAGAAGTGTTGATGGAAGACATCGACATGTATGAGCTGAAACAACGCGGCCCGCAGAATAAACTGGAAGAATTGCGTATCGAGTTGTGCGACAAGATCAACTCGCTGGGCATCGGCGCGCAGGGCCTGGGCGGCCTGACGACCGTGCTGGACGTGAAGATCATGATGCACCCGACGCACGCGGCATCGAAGCCCGTCGCCATGATCCCGAACTGTGCCGCCACGCGCCACGGCCACTTCGTGCTGGACGGCTCCGGCCCGGCCTACATGACGCCGCCGCCGCTGTCGACCTGGCCTGACGTGAGCTGGGCGCCGGACACGGAAAAATCCAAGCGCGTCGACCTGAACACCTTGACGAAGGAAGAAGTCGCTTCGTGGACGCCGGGCCAGACCTTGCTGTTGAACGGCAAGATGCTGACGGGCCGCGATGCCGCGCACAAGCGCATCCAGGACATGCTGGCCAAGGGCGAGCCATTGCCCGTCGATTTCAAGAACCGCGTGATCTACTACGTCGGTCCCGTCGATCCGGTGCGCGACGAAGTGGTGGGCCCGGCCGGTCCGACGACGGCCACGCGCATGGACAAGTTCACCGACATGATGCTGGAACAGACGGGCCTGATCGCCATGATCGGCAAGGCCGAACGCGGTCCCGTCGCCATCGAATCGATCCAGAAGCACAAGTCGGCCTACCTGATGGCCGTGGGCGGCTCCGCCTACCTCGTGTCGAAAGCCATCAAGGGCGCGAAAGTGCTGGGCTTTGCCGACATGGGCATGGAAGCCATCTACGAATTCGACGTCGTCGACATGCCGGTCACCGTGGCCGTGGATGCCAAAGGCACCTCGGTGCACAACACGGGGCCGAAAGAGTGGCAGGCGAAGATCGAGCAGCTCAATAGCGTCAGCAAGATTCCCGTGACGGTTGCTTAAACCACCATCGACGCCGCGCGGCATACCAGCGCGGCGTTTTTTTATCTCCATCGGTTCCCCCATGACTTCTATCGCAAGCAATGCCCGCCAGGACGCGCCCATCGGCGTATTCGACTCCGGCGTGGGCGGCCTGTCGGTGCTGCGCCATATCCGCGCGCAGCTGCCGCAGGAAGATCTGATTTATTTTGCCGATTCCGGCTATGCGCCCTACGGCGACAAGACGGAAGAGCAAGTCATCGCCCGCTCGCTGGCGATCACCGCCTTTCTGTTGCAGCAAGGCGCCAAGGCGCTGGTGGTGGCCTGCAACACGGCCACCATCGCCGCCATCAAGGCGCTGCGCGCGCGCTACCCGGACTTGCCCATCGTCGGCGTCGAGCCGGGCTTGAAACCGGCGGCCGCCATCAGCCGCAACGGCACCATCGGCGTGCTGGCCACGGAACGCGCCTTGCGCGGCGACAAGCTGCTGGCCCTGCGCGAACAGGTCAGTGCCGCCACGGGCGCCACCTTCATCCTGCAGCCCTGCATCGGCCTGGCCGACCGCATCGAGCAATGCGAGCTGGGCACCGACCCGCAGGACGCCACCAGCGCCATGCTGGAACGCTACATCGCGCCCCTGCTGGCGCAAGGGGCCGACACCCTGGTGCTGGGCTGCACGCACTATCCCTTCGTGCAGGACGCCATCGCACGCACGGTGCGCGCGCATGCGCAGGAAACGATTACCCTCGTCGACACGGGCGAGGCCGTGGCGCGCCAGCTGGCCCGCCTGCTCGACGCGGCCAGCCTGCGCCGCACCGCCAACGATGCGCCGCGGCTGCAGGGCTATACGACGGCCGGCGTCGATGCCCTGTCGAAAGCCTTCGCCGGTTTGCTGGACTTGCAGCCCCCCGTCGCACACCTGGAAGTCTGAGCGAAAACACCCGTTTTCAGGCAATCTTTCGATTCTTTAAAAAAGACTGCATTTAGATTTGCCACTTTGCCGAGTTCTTTGTATAATTCGGCACCTGTTCAGCAAAACAGCTAAATAGGTAAGTAAGACAGTGGTGGCTGTAGCTCAGTTGGTAGAGTCCAGGATTGTGATTCCTGTTGTCGTGGGTTCGAGCCCCATCAGCCACCCCACAGAATAAAGAAGAGCCCGGTTTTCGAACCGGGCTTTTTCCATTCCGGCGCCAGTTTTCTTCCGTCACCGATACCGGCTCCGGTATCGTTCCCCGCAAAAAATTCATTAGTGCAAATTTGACCATCGCCCTACTCTGGCATGCGGCCTGGACCGCATCATAAAAACAGCACGGAGACGACGATGAAACAATTCCTGGCAGCGCTCTGCCTGATGTTCTGCGCCCAGGCGGCGCAGGCGGTCAACCTGACGGGCGTGCCCAACGCGCACGACCCCGGTACGCTGACCCGCGACGGCGACACGTATTTCAATTTCACCACCGGCAACGGCATCTGGTATTCCACCTCGACGGACATGCTGAACTGGTCGGCCGGCCCCGCGCCCGTCTTCAGCACGCCGCCGGCCTGGATCGCCAACAAGATTCCCAACTTCGGCGGCTCGTACTGGGCGCCGGACGTGATCCACATGAACGGCTACTATTATCTGTATTACTCGGTATCGACCTTCGGCACGTCCGTGTCGGCCATCGGCGTGGCCCGCTCGGCCTCGCTGAAGAACCCCGCCTGGACGGACCTGGGCATCGTCGTGCAATCGTATGGCGGCGGCGCGGAAATCAATGCCATCGACCCGGCCCTGTTCCGCGACTATGACGGCAAGGTCTACATGTCCTACGGCTCGTTTTTCGGCGGCATCGGCTTGACGGAAATCAACCAGGCCACGGGCAAGACGACGGGCAACGTCACCACCATCCTCGGTGGCGGCGGCAAGGATATCGAAGCGCCCTACATCACGCGCGACGGCGAGTATTACTATCTGTTCGTCAACCGCGGCAAATGCTGCCAGGGCGCCGCCAGCACGTATTACGTGGAAGTGCAGCGCGCCAGCAGCGTGACGGGACCGTACAGCGGCACGCGCACGGCGCTGCCCAACCTCGATGGCAAGTACAAGGGGCCGGGCCATATCGGCGTGCTCAAGTAGGATGGCTGCAATTACACCTCCATCCACTATTACGACGTGAACGACAATGGCGCGGCCAAGCTCGACATATTGAAGATGACGTATGGCGACGGCTGGCCCAGCCTGACGCGCAATTTCACGGTGGCCAGCTGCGGCGGCATTTCCGACGGCCCCACGGTGCTGCGCTCACGCCTGAGCGGCAAGGCCCTGGCCGTGGCCGGTGCCAGCACGGTCAATGGCGCGCTGGTGCAGCAGCAGACGTACACGGGGGCAAAGCACCAGCAGTGGTACGTGGTGGGACATGGCGACGGGTATTACAGCCTGATCAACGCGAACAGCCTGCTGGGCCTGGACGACTACAACAACTCGACCACGGCCGGGACGAATATCGCGCAATGGAGCTACTGGAGCGGACTGGGCCAGCAATGGCGCTTCGCCAGCCCCGCGTCCGGCTACCAGACGATCAGCAATCGCTACAGCAACCTGACTCTGGACGTACTCAATTTGAGCACGGCGGAAAACGCGCAGATCATCCAGTGGAACCTGACCAATGCGAACAACCAGCAGTGGTCGCTGAGCCGGCCGTAGCGGAGGCGTACAAACGCGGGCATACTGGAGGAAATTAACTGAAAGACACTATGCGCGATACCGCCTACTTTTCCACCATGGGACGCTTCGTCCATGCCTGCGTGCGGCTCGAGGTACTGCTAGAGACGGCTCCCGCTGCGCTGCCGGCCGGCGTGCGGGCCGCGCAGGCAGAGCTGGCGGCGCTGCTCGCCAGGATGGTGGACGGCAGCCTGCAGCCGACGGAGGAGGAACTCGATGCCCTGACGGCGCGGGCCGAAGCGGCAATACGGGACGGGCAGGCGGCTGGCTGATCAGCCAGCCAGCACGGACTGCACCGTCGTCGCCAGGTCTTCCAGGCGCACGGGCTTGACGAGGAAGTGGCGGAAGCCCACGGCCAGCGCGTCGTCCATGTACATGGGCAGGCTGTGGCCCGTGACGGCGATCAGCACGGCGTGCGCGGTTTCCGGATTGTTGTGCAGGCGGCGGCCGATCTCGATGCCGCTGATGCCGGGCATTTCGATGTCGAGGTAGACGGCGTCGGGCACGCACAGCTTGACTTGCTCGACGGCCATCTGCCAGTTGCGCACCACCACGGCATGGTGGCCCAGCGCTTCGAGCAGCATGGCCAGCGATTCCCCCACTTCCTGGTTGTCATCCACCACCAGCAGATTGAGCTTGCGCGCGGCGGCGGCAGGCTGCTCGCCCTGGCGGCGTTCCACGGTGGAACTGCCTGGTATCGGTTCAGTTGTCTGGCTCATTGTACGTTCACGTCTGACGGCTGCAAAGACGGGAGTATACAAGAAGCGCGCGCAATGCCGCCGCACCCCAGCAATGCTGCCAGGCGGCAATCCAGCGGCCGGCTGTACCACGCTTGCAACACTTCCCCGCCGTCGTGCGACGAAAGCCGGCATTACGCAGTATGCGCAATTGACGGATAAAATGAGAATCATTATCATTCTTATCCCCTTGCGCCGGATGTCCTCGCCACGATGTTGTCGCGCCGCCCGATTGCCCGCGCAACCATCGTCATTACGGAGATTCATGCATGGCCGCCACACTTTCCCCACTGCCCTTTTCCCTGCGCCCGTGCGCGCTGGCCATCGCCCTCGCCTGCCTGGGCGCGCCTTGCGCCGCGCAGGCCCAGGAAGCCAACTCGGCAGACAACGCCGGCCCCATCCTCGAATCCATCCAGGTCAGCAGCAACCTGCTGGGTACCAGCATGGCCGCCAGCACGAAGAATTTTGCCGGCGCCCGTACGGTGGTGCAGAAGGAAGATATCGAGAACTCGGGCGCGTCCAGCATCAGCGACGTGATGCGCCGCATTCCCGGCGTGCAGATCAGCGACAACTCGGGCAGCGCCGGCAGCGCCGTGTCGCTCAACATCGGCGTGCGGGGCCTGGCCGGACGCTATTCGCCGCGCAGCACAGTCTTGCTCGATGGCATCCCGATGTCGGTGGCGCCGTATGGCCAGCCGCAGCTGTCGTTCGCTCCCGTCAGCCTGGCCAACGTGGAAACGGTGGACGTCGTGCGCGGCGGCGGCGCCGTGCGCTTCGGCCCGCAGAACGTGGGCGGCATCATCAACTTCAAGACGCGCCGCGTGCCCACCACGCCGGGCATCACGGGCGACGCCAGCGTGCGCTACAACTCGTACAGCGAAGTGGGCCAGAACACGCAGGCCAGCGTGTTTGCCGGCACCCAGCTCGACAATGGTCTGGGCCTGGCCATCCTGTACTCGGGCATCCGCGGCAGCGACTGGCGCGTGGCCAGCGATGAAAAGGTCAACGACTTCGCCCTGAAGTTCCGCTACGACCTGAGCCCCACGGCTGAAATCTACGGCAAGCTGTCCTACTACGACGTCAATTCGCGCACGCCGGGCGGCCTGACCGTGGCGCAATATAATGCCGACCCGTTCCAGAACACGCGCCGCGGCGACTTCTGGAGCGGCGAGCGCAAGGCTGTCGACATCGGCTACCTGAACGCCATTTCCGGCACGCAGGAAATGGAAGTGCGCGCCTACTACAACAAAAGTTCGCGCCAGAGCACGCTCGTCAACGCCACCAACACGGGCATGGGCCACCAGCCGCGCAACTATGAAACCATGGCCGTCGAGCCCCGCTACACGCAGCGCTTCGTCACGGGCAAGGTGTCGCAGGATGTCACCGTCGGCTACCGCTACCTGGCGGAACGGGCCGACGAGAGCGTCTACAACGTCGTCATCGCCACGGGCGTGCAGCAGGCGCCGACGCGCTTTGCCAACAATTCGACCGACGCGCAGGCCGTGTACATCGACGACAAGATCGCCGCCGGCGCGTGGCGCATCACGCCGGGCGTGCGCTACGAGCACATCAAGACGGAGCGCATCAATCACCTGCCGGCCGATGAGACGATCGACTTGCTCAACAACAAGGCCCTGCCATCACTGAACGTGGCCTACTTGCTCAACAACAATGTCACGCTGTTCAGCAACTACAACAGCTCCTTCGGCGCCGTGCAGAACACGCAGCTCAATTCGCAGTCGGGCAAGAATCCCCTGCAGCCGGAACTGGCGAAGACGGCCGAGCTGGGCGCGCGCTGGAAGAGCGGACAGCTGGCAGCCGAGGCAACCTTGTTCAACATCAAGTTCGACAACCAGATCCAGTCCGTCGGCAGCGGCAGCAACGTCACCTTCTACAACGTGGGCGCCACGCACCACCGGGGCCTGGAATCGGCGCTCGACTACCGCTTCGACAAGTCCGGCCCCCTGGCCGGCCTGAACGCCTACGCCACCTACACCTATACCAAGGCCACCCTGCAGGACGGCGTGAACGCCGGCAACGACGTGCCGTTCTACTCGCGCACCACGGATACCGTCGGCGCCCATTACCAGCTGGGCGCCTGGGGCTTCGACCTGTCGAGCACCCACCAGAGCCGCCAGTTTGCCGACGATGCCAATACCGTGGCGGAAAGCGCCAAGGGCGACGTGGGCGTGATTCCCGGCTTCCGCACGTGGAATGCCCAGGCAAAATGGCAAGTCCCGGGACAGGCGGGCCTGGAACTGGTCGCCGGCGTCAACAACCTGGCCGACAAGCGCTACTTCACGCGCACGTCCGACGCCAACCTGGGCAAGATGGTGGGCGCGCCGCGCATGGTCTACGTGCAGGGCCGCCTGATTTTCTGATGCCTGCGCGCAGCGCCTATCGCATCGATAGGGCCCTGCACGCGCCCGGCAGTCCAGAAAACCTGCATCGTTGTTGTGGCGATGCAGGTTTTTTTTACGTCCCCGATGTCACAAAAATACCGTGAGGCAAGCGCCCTCACCACCGTGTTCGCCCTGGGCCGGCGCGACGACGATTTCAACAAGGAAATCAATTGCCATACAGACACAAATCATTTCACAATTGCAAATATTTTTAGCGAGCACTTGTTCTGGAAGTGAGTTTTGGTGATATTCTTTAAATGTCATTTAGGAAATCAAATTAACTTTTAACCAACCAAAAACGGACCCCTCATGAAAACGCCTGCCACTCTCTGCACGATCGCCGCCCTGGCCGCCCTGGCCACCGCTGGCGCCGCCAACGCCGCGACCGAACTGGTGGTCAACGGCAGTTTCGAGGACAACGTCATCGCCACGCCCTGGGCCCCCGTCAGCAGCGTGACGGGCTGGACCTCGTCGGCCGGCGGCAACTCGGCCTTTGAAATCCAGAAGGGCGCCACGCAGGGCGGCTTGAGCGGCTTCAATCCCGTCGCCGCCAGCGGCACGCAATACCTGGAACTCAATACCGACCGGCTGACCTCCGTCTCGCAAGCCATCGCCACCACGGCCGGCGGCACGTATGCGCTGTCGTTTGCCTATTCGGGCCGTCCCGACACGCCGGGCGGCGCGAACAGCCTGATGAATGTCTACTGGGGCTCCACCCTGCTCACGCCCACGGCACTGGTCGGCAACACGGGCGGCGTGTGGCAAAGCTACAGCCAGAACCTGACGGCGCTCGGCTCGTCCACCGTGCTGCGCTTCGAGTCGATCGGCCCCGTGTCCTCGCCCACGTACGGCTCCTACCTGGACAATGTGTCGGTGATGGCCGCCGTGCCGGAACCGGAAACCTACGCCATGATGCTGCTGGGCCTGGGCTTGCTGGGCTTCATGGCACGCCGCAAGCCCGCCGCCTGATTCCGGCCAGCGCCGCGCCCCAGCCGCCCCGCCGCATGGCCGGGCGGCTTTTTGCATGGCGCAGCAGCTATGCATGGCATGAAATGTTGCCCTTGGGAATTAAATTGGGACTACAATAGCATCGTATCAAGCAATGCCAGGCATCGCTCCGCCAGGGCCCCTACCCCGCCCTGATCATCAGCACGCATTTTTTGAACAGGATGGCTGGCGGTGCCGGACCTTGCTTCCGCTCCCGACACCACCACCAAGCACGCACCATGTCTGAAGAAAAAACCATTACCGAAACCAGTTCCTACGGCAAGGACACGCCCGTGGGGCGTCCCGACATCGATGGCCGCGCCGGCATTTTCGTGCCCACTGCGGAATTTGACATCGACAACACCACCACCATCCGCAAGGGTGCCGGCATCGTCGGCTTCGGCAACCTCGATGGCACGCTGACCGTGTACTTCGAGGCGAACCGCTTCGATGAAAGCAACCTGCACAAGTGGGAACACAAGGCGCGCAAGGCCTATGACCGCATGGTCATGGGCGCGCCCACGGTGTCGAAGGCGAAGATCGATGCGCGCATGCTGGAACAGGTGGGCATCATCGACGGCATGGGCATCAATCTCAAGCATCCGGAACGCCTGACGCACTGGCTGACGATCTCGAACGTGCTCGACACGGCACCGGAGGCGCCCGTCGTGCGCTGGAAGAACCGCTGACCGGCCGCAGAGCGCGGCTGGGCACCGGTGGCGAGGCATTGTCCTACAAAGTGGCGGAGCGTCATCTGATGCCTGTATGCATCAACTCATCCTATGATGAGAACATGCCCGGCGCGTCCAGACGCCCCCTACCACTCAGGAGTACGACATGTCCCGCCTCATCCCGATCAGCTTTGGTGCCTTGCAAATAGGTCTGGCCGCAGCGGCGATGTATATCCTGTGCTCGGCGGACGTGCTGCACCAGAGCGCCGTGTATTTCCACTGAGCGGGCTCCCCGCTGCACGCCATGAGCGCGGACGGCCAGACGCCGCCGGCAAGCCGCGCGGCGGCGTGACGCACAAGGGCGCGCGCCGTGCCAGGCATGGCCTGGCAGGAAAAAGGAAGGACTAGCGGCGGCCGTAGTAACGGCCATGCCCGCCCCAGCCGCCGCGGTGTCCGCGGTAGCCTCCGAAGCCGAACACGAAGTCCAGGCCGATCGACACGGGCGGATTGTAGTAGTACGGCTGTGGCGCGTACACGGGGGCCGGCACATACACCGGTTGCTGCACGTACACGGGCTGCTGTTGCACGTACACGGGTTCACTCGTGTATTCGACGCGCGGGGCGCCGACGACGCTGCCCGACTGGGACGGCTCGGACGACACCGTGTGCCACTCGTACGGATTGTAGGCTGCCTGTGGCGCGCGCGTGCCGTAGTAGGCGGGGCCGGGAGGGGCCACGGCGCAGCCACCCAGGGCGGCCAGTGAAATTACTGCCAGCAGGGTTTTCATCGCAATTCTCCTGATATGTACTACCTTAATTAAGTACTATAAGAAATTACGCCGGCCTTTGCTGTGCTTTTACCGATTGTTACACCCCTACGCATGCCGCAACATAAAATGTGGCAAAGCCGCCACAAGCGGCCTGTGCTGCGGGTCCGCAGCGCCGCCCCGCCACGCATAAACGCTCAGATAAAGGGAATGTCGCAGCTGTCGATGGCCTTGCCGGCCGCATCGTAGCGCTGCACGCACACCTGGTAGCGCACGCCGTAATCCAGGTCGATCTGCTCGACCTTGCCATACTTCAATTTCCAGCTGGGCTGTACCTGCTTCTTGCCGACCAGGGCCGCCACATCCTGCGGGATGGCCATGGCCGTCTGCGTCTCGCCCTGGCGCGCATCCTGGCGCCGCGCCACGTCGATGGCCACGCCCAGCGTCAGGTCGACGCCGCCCTCCATGTAGGCCAGCGTGGGCACGCTGCGCTGCGCGCGCATCACGCCCCAGGCGCAGGACTTGCCGCCCGCATCGCATTGCTTCAGCTGCGCCAGCGGAAAATATTCGGCGGCGATCGTGCCATGCTTGACAGGCCAGCTCGTGCGCACGCCGTCACGCTTGCCGTTCAGGGGATTGTCCCAGCTCAGGCTATTGACGATGGCCACGGTTTGCCCCTCCTGCAAGCCTGCCGGCGTCCCGAGGGAAGCACAGGCGGACAGCAGCAGGCCGCTGGCGGCGAGGACGGACAGTATCAGGGTGCGTTGCATAATCAACCTCTTCTTGGCGGAAACCGCGTTGGATGCCCCGAGGGTAACAGAATCGGGGACGGTAGCGCCGTTGCCTGGCGCACATAACAAGACGGGCAGCGCCCTTGCAAGCGCTGCCCGTCGCGGGTCAGGTCGTCAGCAGGAGCCAGCCTTCCGCCGGCACCCGGATCAGTCCAGTTTCCAGGCGTAATCCACCTTGGTCCAGGTCTGCGCCGCGGCGCCGTCCTTGGTGCCCGGCTTGAACTTGCAGGCGGAAATGGCTTTCACGGCGGCCTTGTCCAGGTTCTTGAAGCCGCTGCTCTTCTCGACTTTCGAATCGGCAACGCTGCCGTCGGCATTCACCAGGAAAGACATCGTCACCGTGCCCTGCTCTTCATTCATCAGCGAGGCCTTCGGATATTCGGCCTTGCAGTTCTTCGAATCGAACGACGCCGGTACTTCGGCCGCATACGCGGCGGAAGTCACGGACACCAGCAAGGCTGCTGCAACACTCATAAAACGCTTATTCTCAAACATGTGCTTCCCCATGATTATCAGATACGGTCATTACAATTTCTGCCTGCTACGCAGGGCGCTGCTGCCGGGGCGGTAATGCGGGAATTACCTTCCTGGACAGGCAGACGGCCCTCTTCACGCCGGCTGGCGCTTAAAACTCTTCCCACTCGTCATTGCTGGTGCTGGCCGCGGCCGCCTTGCGGGGCGCCGCAGGGGCGACAGGCGCAGCCGCTTCGGTCTTGCGCGTCAGCGACTTGACCGGACGCAATGCCGGTGCCGGCTTGCGCACGGCAACGGGCGCGGCCGCCACGGGGGCCGGCACGTAGGCCGCCGGTTTTTCCTCGCCTTCGACCAGCTTGAAGATGCTGACCACGTGGGCCAGTTCGGCCGCCTGGTCCTGCAGGCTTTGCGCCGCGGCGGCCGCCTGTTCTACCAGGGCCGCATTCTGCTGCGTCATGCCATCCATCTCGATGATCGCCAGGTTGACCTGTTCGATGCCGGCGCTCTGCTCCTGGCTGGCACTGGCGATCTCGCTCATGATGTCGGTAACGCGGCGCACGCTGTCGACCACTTCGCCCATCGTCACGCCGGCCTGGCCGACGAGGCGCGTGCCCCGTTCCGTCTTCTCGGCCGAATCGTCGATGAGGATCTTGATTTCCTTCGCGGCGCCAGCGGAACGCTGGGCCAGGTTGCGCACTTCCGACGCCACCACGGCAAAGCCGCGGCCCTGTTCGCCGGCACGCGCCGCTTCCACGGCCGCGTTCAGCGCCAGGATGTTGGTCTGGAAGGCGATGCCATCGATCACGCCGATGATGTCGACGATCTTCTTCGCCGATTCATTGATCGAGCTCATGGTATCGACCACTTGCGACACGACGGAGCCGCCTTTCAGGGCCACGTCCGACGCGGTGGCGGCCAGCTTGTTGGCTTCCCGCGCATTGTCCGCATTCTGTTTCACGGTCGAGGTCAGCTCTTCCATGGCCGACGCCGTTTTTTCCAGCGCGCTGGCCTGCATTTCCGTGCGCGAAGACAGGTCGATATTGCCGTCGGCAATTTCACGCGAGGCCGTGCCGATGGTTTCCGTGCCGACACGTACCTGGCCGACGATGCCCACCAGGCTGTTGCGCATTTCCTTCATTTCCGCCAGCAGGCTGGAATTGTCCGAAGGCTGGGTGTGGATGCCGATCGACAGGTCGCCATTGGCGATGCTGCCGGCGATCGATGCCGTGTAGTCCGGTTCGCCGCCCAGCTGCTTGAGCAGGCCACGCGTGATCACCAGTGCTGCCGCCACGCCCATCGCCACGGCCAGTACGCCGAGGATGATCATGAACAGGCGCGCGCTGTCGAAGGCCTTGCGGGCATCCGATTGCATCTGCTCGTTCAGCTTGTCTTCCAGGGTGGCCAGCTGCTCCAGCGCTTCCATCCATTTTTTCTGTACCGGGCGGATTTCCTTGATCATCACGCGCGTGGCGCCTTCCGCATCGTTGGCCATCCACAGGGCGGATGCCTTGGCGATGGCCGGCATGGCGGCGGCTTCATATTCCTTGATCGAGGCCAGCAAGGCCTTTTCTTCGGAAGTCGACTCGACGGCGAATTTCTCTTCGAGCTTTTTCTGCGTTTCCTGATAGGTCGCCGTTTGCGTCTTGATACGCGCCATTTCCGGCTCCATATCGCTCGCGTCGGTCATCAGGGTCAGGATGCGCAGCGACGTGATGCGGTCGCTGACGTTGCCACGCATGTCGATCACCAGGCGGGTGACGACGTTGTTGACATTGATCACGTGATCGAGACGTTCCTGGATTTGCGCCATGCGCGCGATACCGAGGACGGTCACGGCCACCAGCAGAACCAGTACCAGGGCGAATCCCAGGCCCAGGCGAGTACCAACCTTCATTTTTGCTAAATTCATTTCGGCTCTTCGTAAATGAAACTATTGATAAGAATTTTGCCCGGCACGACAAGACGAAGGCTGCGGAACGCCGGTAGCCGCTGCTGCCTCTCGGCCAGCCGGCGGTATCCGGCCGCACGCAGCCTGAGGTACTTCCTGGTCTACAACAGCCCTGGCAACACCAGTGACTGCGAATGCAAATTTGTTCCACACACTGCAGTTTTTACACTGTTGATGGTGAGATCAACATCAAACATTCATATGAGAAATATTTGTCTATAATCAATTATAGGTGTAAATTTTGCCTCAAAGCAAGCAATAAGTGCCTGAATAAATTGCAGATTAACTTTCTTCGGGGAAATGGCAACAACGCCGTTTCTTGCCAAGCAGAAACGCCCCATTGCAGTGCGGGCGTGCGCCGAAAATGCGCATTTACAACACATGGCATAGCCTTATGACATCGTTTTCTGCGAGGCAACAGGGGGAAGGAGTGCGGCGGGTAATACCAGTGCGGCAGGCACAGGTATAGACAAGTTGAGTCAGCTGTCCCAGCTGCAATGCATCACATAGGCGTGCTCGTCCGTGCCAAAGACAAAGACGCTCCAGATGGCGCCCAATTGGCCGGCCAGGCTGCGCCGACCCGAAGATACCAGTTGGTGCCAGCGGGGCTGGCCGTCCAGCAGTTCGGCCACTTCGCGCTCGAAGCCGTCGAACAGGCGCGCGTCGAGCGGCTGGCGGTCCGCCTCGCTCATGGGACGCAGCCGTTCCAGCAGCCACTGGCGCGGCGTGCAGCGGCGCCGCCTCGAGCGGCTGCAGGGACAAGCCCTCCGACGCCACGTTCAGCGCGCGACACACGGCGTCGAGCGACGCCTGCGGCGCGACGGGCCCGAGATACTCGCACAGAAACAGGCTGCCGTCGTCCTTCAGCGCGCCGACGGCTTGCAGGTAGCCATGCAACTGCTGCGCATGGGCGTGGCAAGCGCCGCTCATCAGCCCGGCAAAGACAATCGCGCCGCCGCTTCCAGCAGCAAACGGGGGTCGCCCGAGGCCAGCTTCTTCGAATCCGACAGGGTCTGGCGGAAGCCGCGCGCGCCGGGCAGGTTTTGCATCAGGCCCAGCATGTGGCGCGTGACGCTGTTCAGTTTCAGGCGCCCCGCCTCTTTTTCCAGCTGCGCGCTGATATAGGGAATCATCGCCTCGAGCACCTGCTCGCGCGTTTTGACGGGCGCATCGTCGCCGTAATAGCGCTGGTCGAACTGCGCCATCACGTAGGGGTTGTGATACGCCTCGCGGCCCAGCATCACGCCATCGAGGTGCTGCAGATGCAGGTCGATCTCGTCCAGGGTCTTGATGCCGCCATTGATAATGAACTCGAATTGCGGAAAATCACGCTTCAAGCGGTAGGCATAGTCATACTTGAGGGGCGGCACTTCGCGGTTTTCCTTCGGACTCAAGCCTTTCAGGATGGCGTTACGCGCATGCACGATAAACGTCTTGCAGCCGGCATCGGCCACGGTGCCGACGAAATCACGCACGAAGTCGTACGATTCGCTGTCGTCGATGCCGATGCGGTGCTTCACCGTGACGTCGATGTCGACCACGTCGCGCATGGCTTTCACGCAGTCGGCCACCAGCTGCGGCTCGGCCATCAGACAGGCGCCGAAGGCGCCCTTCTGCACGCGCTCGGACGGGCAGCCGCAGTTCAGGTTGACCTCGTCATAACCCCACTTCTGGCCCAGCTTCGCGCTGGTGGCCAGGTCCGCCGGATCGCTGCCGCCCAGCTGCAGGGCCACGGGATGCTCTTCCTCGTTGAAGCGCAGATGGCGCTCCACGTCGCCGTACACGAGCGCGCCCGTCGTCACCATCTCGGTGTACAGCCAGGTATGGCGCGTGATTTCGCGGTGGAACTTGCGGCAATGGCGGTCGGTCCAGTCCATCATGGGAGCGACGGACAGGCGGCGGGAAGGCAAAGAAGAGGAAGTCATGGTGTCTACAAAAACAGGGGCTGCAAATGACAAACCCGCTGCGCGCCTCACCGGTGACGGAAAGGCGGCGCAGCGGGCCGGAAGCGCATGGCCCGCAGGCCATGCTCTACAACAGATTACGAATCGCGCGACGCTTTTTTACGCTCGTGCTCTTTCAGGAAACGCTTGCGCAGACGGATCGATTTCGGCGTGATTTCCACCAGTTCGTCGTCCTCGATGAACTCGACCGCGTATTCCAGGGACATCTGGATAGGTGGTACCAGGCGCACCGCTTCGTCGGTACCCGACGAACGCACGTTGGTCAGCTGCTTGCCCTTGATCGGGTTGACGACCAGGTCGTTGTCGCGCGAGTGAATGCCGATGATCATGCCTTCGTAGACTGGATCGTTGTGCGACACGAACATGCGGCCGCGGTCTTGCAGTTTCCAGATCGCGTAGGCAACGGCAGCGCCGTCGTCCTGCGAAATCAGCACGCCGTTGCGACGGCCAGCCATTTCGCCACGGGTGTTGTCGACTGGTGCGTATTCGTGGAACACGTGGCTCATCAGGCCGGTACCGCGGGTCAGGGTCATGAATTCGCCCTGGAAGCCGATCAGGCCACGCGCCGGGATCAGGTACTCGAGACGCACGCGGCCCTTGCCATCCGATTCCATGTTTTGCAGGTCGCCGCGACGACGGCCCAGTTCTTCCATGACGCCGCCCTGGTTGGCTTCTTCCACGTCGACCGACAGGTTTTCAAACGGCTCGTGGCGCACGCCATCGACCATCTTGAACACCACGCGTGGACGCGAAACGGCCAGCTCGAAGCCTTCACGACGCATGTTTTCGATCAGAATCGTCAGGTGCAGCTCGCCGCGGCCCGATACTTCGAAGATCGTGTCGTCGTCGGTTGGCGCCACGCGCAGAGCAACGTTGGCTTTCAATTCTTTTTCCAGACGGTCACGCAGTTGACGCGAGGTCACGAACTTGCCTTCGCGGCCAGCCAGCGGCGAGTTGTTGACCATGAAGTTCATGGTCAGGGTCGGCTCGTCGACGGTCAGCATCGGCAGCGCTTCCGGGGTGTCCACGGCGCACAGGGTCGAACCGATGCCGATTTCGTCGATACCGTTGATCAGGCAGATGTCGCCGGCGACGGCTTCGTCCACCAGCACGCGCTCCAGGCCCTTGAAGTTCAGCACCTGGTTGATGCGGCCCTTGATCGGGGTCGCGCCTGGGCCATTGATGACCAGCACGTCCTGGCCGACCTTGACGGTACCGCGGTTGACGCGGCCAATGCCGATCTTGCCGACGTACGACGAGTAGTCCAGCGAGGTGATCTGCATTTGCAGCGGGCCTTCCGGATTGTCGTCACGTACTGGAACGTGTTCCAGGATGGCGTCGAACATCGGCTTCATGTCGCCGCCGCGCACGTCTTCGGTCAGACCGGCATAGCCGTTCAGGCCCGAAGCGTAAACGATAGGGAAATCCAGTTGCTCATCGGTAGCGCCCAGCTTGTCGAACAGTTCGAACGTCTGGTTGATGGCCCAGTCAGGACGTGCGCCCGGACGGTCGATCTTGTTGACGATGACGATAGGCTTCAGACCCAGTGCCAGCGCCTTGCGCGTGACGAAACGGGTTTGCGGCATCGGGCCTTCCTGTGCATCGATCAGCAGCAGAACCGAGTCCACCATCGACAGAACACGTTCCACTTCGCCGCCGAAGTCGGCGTGGCCTGGGGTGTCGACGATGTTGATGTGGGTGCCTTCGTACTCAACGGCGCAGTTCTTCGACAGAATCGTAATGCCGCGCTCCTTTTCCAGGTCGTTCGAGTCCATGACTCGGGTGTCGACCGCTTGGTTTTCACGGAAGGTGCCGGACTGGCGCAGCAGCTGGTCCACCAGCGTGGTTTTGCCGTGGTCAACGTGGGCGATAATGGCGATATTACGAATTGCGCGTTTTGTATTTGACATGGTCGTAGTAGTTACTGAAAAACTGCGGAGTGCGTACAAGGTGTACGAGATACCCGAATGCTAATCTATTTCCGGAACCGCGTAGTATAGCATGTTGCGTTGCAACGCTATCTAAAAATGCTGGCGGCTCCCGCAGTCGGGGACGGTTTGTTTAAAAAAGCGACACTGTTTGACGAGTGAATACCGGGGTCAGACCCTCAATCCCGCTAACTCAGAGGCTTGCGCCAACGGTCGCGGGGGTCTGACCCCAGCTTTTATTGATGTGCTGTCGCAATCAAGCGCTCGGGCGCCAGGATGCTGTACTCCTGCAACTGGCCCGTGCCCAGCAGTTTGCTGTCGTGATACACGCGCACCCTGCCAGGTTCGGCCGGCACGGCGACGTCTTCCTTGCCCAGGGCGATGCGCTGGCCATGCAGGAAGCGCTTGGCCAATTCGTCCGTCAGTTGCACGGCGGGAAAACTCGACAACAGGGCATCGACGGGCGCCAGCAGGCTCAACGGTTCGGCATGCGCCGTCAGTTCGTCCAGCGTGACGACGCCGTCCAGGGTCAGGTTGCCCACCTGCGTGCGGCGCAAGGCGTTCAGATGCGCGCCGCAGCCGAGGGCCTGGCCGATGTCCTCGCCCAGCACGCGGATATACGTGCCCTTGCTGCACATCACGGACAATTTCAGGAACGGGGCCTCATAGCCGAGAAACTCGAGCTTGTGGATGGTCACCGGGCGCGCTTCGCGCTCCAGGGTGATGCCGGCCCTTGCATACTCATATAAGGGCTTGCCGTCCCTTTTCAAGGCCGAGTACATGGGCGGCGTCTGCAGGATGGGCCCGCGGAACTGCGCCAGCACGGCCTCGATCTGCTCCTGCGTCACGTTGACGTCGCGCGTTTCCAGCACTTCGCCCTCCGTGTCGCCCGTATCCGTCGTCTGCCCCAGGTGCACCAGGGTTTCGTAGGTCTTGTCCGCTTCCAGCAAATCCTGCGAGAACTTGGTCGCCTCGCCAAAGCACAGCGGCAGCAAGCCCGTGGCGAACGGATCCAGGGTGCCTGTATGGCCCGCCTTCTTCGCGTTCAGCACGCGCTTGGCCTTGATCAGCGCATCGTTGCTGGACCAGCCGACCGGCTTGTCCAGCAGCAAGACGCCGTCCACGAGGTCGCGCACCCGCTTGATGCCGGGCGGTTTCTTCGGACCGGCCACTGTTATTGCTCGTCCGTCTCGGGTTTCGCGTCCGGCTCGGCATCGGCCGCGCGCGTGGCGTTGGCCTTGTCGATCAGCAAGGACATTTCCATGCCGCGCGACGTCGAGCTGTCATGCACGAAATGCAACATCGGCAGGGTGTGGATGTGCAGGCGCTTGCCCAGCAGGCCACGGATGAAGCCGGCCGCAGCCATCAGGCCTTCGGTCGTGTTCTTGATGGCTTCCTTGCTGTCTTTCAACATCGTGAAAAACACCTTGGCGTGCGCGTAGTCCGGCGTGATCTGCACTTCGGTGATGGTGATCATCGTGCCGACGCGGGGGTCTTTCAGTTCGTAGGCGATGATTTCGGCCAGGTCGCGCTGGATCTGGTCTGCCACGCGCAAGCCGCGCGCCGGCATGGTTTTGCTATGTTTAGCCATGATAGTAAGTGCTGTCCTAAGTGCCGCAGGGCGCATGGGTCAAACGGTTGCCCGTTGCCCCATGCGCCCCACGTGTTTGCGCGGACAACGATATGTCCGCGCGGCATTTCATTTCTGTTACTGCGGTGATTACAGCGTACGCGCGATTTCCTGGACTTCGAACACTTCCAGCGTGTCGCCAACCTGAATGTCGTTGTAGTTCTTCAGCGACAGGCCGCACTCCAGACCGGCGCGAACTTCTTTCGCATCGTCCTTGAAGCGTTTCAGGGAGTCGATCTCGCCGCTCCACACCACGATGTTGTTGCGCAACAGGCGGACGGAAGAAGCACGCTTGACCACGCCATCGGTGACCAGGCAACCGGCAACCGCGCCCACTTTCGAGACCAGGATGACCTGGCGGATCTCGACCTGGCCGATGACCGTTTCGCGTTTCTCTGGTGCCAACATGCCCGACAACGCCGATTTGATCTCGTCGATCGCATCGTAAATGATGTTGTAGTAGCGGATGTCCACGCCATTCGACTCGGCCAGCTTGCGCGCCTGGGCGTCGGCACGGGCGTTGAAGCCGATGATGACCGCTTTCGAGGCGACTGCCAGGTTGACGTCCGATTCCGTGATGCCGCCGACGGCAGCGTGAACCACCTGGACGCGCACTTCGGAGGTCGACAGTTTCTGCAGCGAGCCAACCAGCGCTTCCTGCGAACCCTGCACGTCGGTTTTGATGATCAATGGCAAGTTTTTCACTTCGCCTTCGGCCATCTGGTCGAACATGTTTTCCAGTTTCGCGGCTTGCTGTTTCGCCAGTTTCACGTCACGGAACTTACCTTGACGGAACAGACCGATTTCGCGCGCCTTGCGCTCGTCCGCCATGACGACGACTTCTTCACCGGCGACCGGCACTTCCGTCAGACCCTGGATTTCGACCGGGATCGACGGACCCGCTTCAGCGATGGCCTTGCCGTTCTCGTCCAGCATGGCGCGCACGCGGCCATACGAAGAGCCCGCCAAGATCACGTCGCCGCGGCGCAAGGTACCCGACTGCACCAGGATCGTCGCGACAGGACCACGGCCCTTGTCCAGACGCGCCTCGACCACCAGGCCGCGCGCAGGCGCTTCCACCGGTGCCGTCAGTTCCAGCACTTCGGCTTGCAGCAGCACTTGTTCCAGCAGGTCGTCGATACCCTGACCCGTTTTGGCCGAGACCGGCACGAATGGCGATTCGCCACCGTATTCTTCCGGCACGACTTGTTCGGCGACCAGTTCCTGCGTCACGCGATCCACGTTGCCGCCCGGTTTGTCGACCTTGTTGATCGCCACCACCAGCGGTACGCCGGCTGCTTTCGCATGGGCAATAGCTTCTTTCGTTTGCGGCATCACGCCATCGTCGGCGGCAACCACCAGAATGACGATGTCGGTTGCCTTGGCGCCACGGGCACGCATCGCGGTAAACGCTTCGTGACCCGGGGTGTCGAGGAAGGTGATCATGCCGCGTGGCGTATCGACGTGGTAAGCGCCGATATGCTGCGTAATCCCGCCCGCTTCGCCCGATGCCACCTTGGCACGGCGGATGTAGTCCAGCAGCGAGGTCTTGCCGTGGTCGACGTGACCCATGACGGTGACCACCGGTGCGCGTGGCTTGGTTTCGAAGTGCGCGTGTTCGCCCACGTCGGCCAGCAACGCTTCCGGATCGTCCAGTTCGGCGGCGAACGCCTTATGGCCCATTTCTTCCACCAGAATCATGGCGGTTTCCTGGTCCAGCACCTGGTTGATCGTGCACATCTGGCCCAATTTCATCAAATGCTTGATGACTTCGGATGCCTTGACGGACATCTTGTGCGCCAGTTCGGCCACGGTGATCGTTTCCGGTACGTGCACGTCCTTGACGACGGCTTCCGTCGGCGCCTGGAAGTTCGATTCACGGTCGTCATGGTGCGTCGGGCGACGGCCCTTCGCGCCACCGCGCCAGCTGTCACGGCCGCCTGGGCCGCTGTTGCCGCGTGGCTTGGGACCACCGGTGGTGCCGCGTTTTTTCGCGTCATCGGACCAGGTGGACGACACATTGGCCGACTTGATGGATTTCTTGTCTGCAACAGCAGGCTTCTTGTCGCCCGGCTTGTCGCCCGGTTTCTTGTCAGCAGGCTTGTGCAGGGTGCCTTCCGGCGCCTTCGGCTTGACCGGTACCGGCGCAGGCTCAGGCGCCTTGATGGCGCGGCGTGGCGCGTTCATCATGGCCTTGATCTGGGCCACTTCGTCGGCGACGGCCTTGCGTGCGCGCTCGGTGGCTTCCGCCTTGTCAGCGGCTTCCTTGGCGGCAACAGCAGCGGCGGCGGCTTTTTTCTTCGCTTCTTCAGCGGCGGCAGCTTTTTTCGCTTCCGCGGCGGCATCGTCGGCGACAGGCGCGGCGGTGCTGGCAGCAGGCGCGGCGGCAGCCTTGGCGGCCGCTTTCTTCGCTTCCGCTTCCGCTTCTTTCTTCGCGGCCAGTTCAGCCTGTTGCGTGGCTTTCGCCTGGGCTTCTTTTTCCGCGTCGAGCTTGGCCAGACGTTCCTGCTTTTCGCGCAGGTCCGCTTCCTGGCGGGCGATCAGTTCTGCCTGTTTACGGGCATCTTCTTCACGGCGCGCCACTTCGGCGGGATCGATCACCGGCGCGGCAGGCGCGACCGGCTCGGCAGCGACCGGCGCCGCTTCGTCACGCTGGACGAAGGTGCGTTTCTTGCGCACTTCCACTTGGATGGTGCGCGACTTGCCGGTGGCGTCAGCCTGCTTGATTTCAGTCGTTTCCTTGCGGGTCACGGTGATTTTCTTCTTTTCTGTGTCAGCCGCTGCGCCGTGTGTGCGGCGCAGATGATCCAAAAGCTTGTCCTTATCATCTTTCGACAATGGATCTGACGTCGAACTTTTCTCGACGCCGGCAGAACGCAGCTGCGTCAGCAGCAAATCTGCAGGCATCTTCAGTTCGGTGGCAAATTGGGCTACGTTGTTACTCGCCATTCAGTCCTCTTTTCTATGTGTCGCGGAGATGATAAAGATACTCAAATTAAGCCTTTGCGGATTCGGCCAGACTCCATGCCTTGGCTTGCAGCGCCTTGGCACGATCGTCGTACTTCGAGTCAACCAACTTCATCTCATCGTCGGTCACATCTTTAAATTCACTTGTAATCAGTTCACGCGCACGGTCCGCAGACAAGGCCAGGATTGCGCCAAATTCGTCGTATGCCAGTGCTGCAAATGCTTCAACGGTCTTGATACCAGCCAGACCCAGCTTGCCGGCGGTGACGCGATCCATGCCTTCCAGATTCACCAACGCCTCGTCCATGCCTTCCAGACCCTCTTCCGAAGCGATCGCTTCGGTCACGAGCGCATCACGCGCACGGGTACGGAGTTCATTGACGGTATCTTCGTCAAACGATTCGATTTCCAGCATTTCGGAAATTGGCACGTAAGCGATTTCTTCCAGACTGGCGAAACCTTCTTCCACCAGAATATCGGCCACTTCCTGGTCGACATCGAGCTTTTCCATGAACAGGATGCGCACGGCAGCCGTTTCCTGGGCAGCTTTGTCAGCCGATTCTTCGGCCGTCATGATGTTGATCTTCCAGCCAGTCAGTTCCGATGCCAGGCGCACGTTCTGGCCGGAGCGGCCGATCGCGATTGCCAGGTTTTCTTCATCGACGACGACATCCATCGCATGTTTCTCTTCGTCAACCATAATCGACGACACGTTCGCCGGTGCCAGGGCGCCGATGACGAACTGCGCCGGATCTTCCGACCACAGCACGATGTCGACGCGTTCGCCGCCCAGCTCGCCGGTCACGGCCTGCACGCGCGAACCGCGCATGCCGACGCAGGTACCGATCGGATCGATGCGCTTGTCGGCCGTGTAGACGGCGATCTTGGCGCGCACGCCGGCATCGCGGGCTGCGGATTTGATTTCCAGCATGCCTTGTTCAATTTCCGGCACTTCCAGCTCGAACAGCTTCATAATGAATTCCGGCGCCGTACGCGACAGGATCACTTGCGGGCCGCGCATATTGCGGTCGATGCGCAAGATGTAGGCACGCACGCGGTCGCCGATACGCAGATTCTCTTTCGGGATCATCTGGTCGCGTGGCAGGCGTGCTTCGATCTTGCCCGATTCGACGATGGCGTCGCCGCGTTCCATGCGCTTGATGGTGCCGGTGACGAGCGAGTCGCCGCGTTCCAGGAAGTCGACCAGGATCTGTTCGCGCTCGGCATCGCGCACGCGCTGCAGGACGACCTGTTTGGTATCCTGGGCGAAACGACGGCCGAATTCGACGGATTCGATCGGTTCTTCGATGTGATCATCGACTTCGATATCGGGAATCTGTTCTTTTGCCTCGAAATGCAGGATCTCCTGATCCGGCAATTGCAGGCCCGCTTCATCGGGCACCACGTGCCAGCGGCGGAACGATTCGAATTCGCCCGTGTCGCGGTCGATCGAAACGCGGATGTCTACCTCACCCTCATACCGTTTCTTCGTGGCTTGCGCCAACGCGAATTCGAGGGCGCCGAAGACGACATCTTTATCGACGTTTTTTTCGCGCGCCAGCGCGTCAACCAATAATAAAACTTCGCGGCTCATGCTTTGCGTCCCTTAAAAACCACCTGCGGCACCAAGCGTGCCTTATCCACGTCGGCGAGCGTAAACTCCAACATCGCCGGACCATCCTTACCTTCAAATTCCAACGACAATTTATCGCCCACGGGTTCTTGCAGAATCCCCTGGAACGATTTCCGGTTGTTCGTACCCGGCATCGCCACCATCAGCTTGACGATGATTTCCTGGCCTGCGAAACGGACAAAGTCTTCCAGCTTGCGCACCGGACGATCCAGACCCGGGGAAGAAATCTCGAGACGCTCGTAAGGAACGTTCTCTACCGTCAACACATGCGATAACTGGTGACTGACCGTGGCACAGTCCTCGACCGTGATCGGACCTTTTTCAGCGGCATCGGCGGCGCTGAAATCAATAAAGACGCGCAGCAGCCCGCGCTCGGCACGTTCGACATCAACGAGCTCATAGCCCAGACCAGTGACTGTCTTTTCAATTAATCCCAACTGCTGCAAGAAATTCTCCAGAAATAAGGCCCGTTTTCAGCATCGCGGCACTGCAACAGCACCGGCGGCATGCGAAAAACACGCGCAAGTCATATATGGCCCCTTGTCGGCGCCATTACAAACGGTTCAACAAAAAAAAAATGGGCATCTGCCCATCTTCTTGTATTTCCCCAACCAGATGAAAGCACTCCCCACCAAACAACCCTGCGGAGAACTTTTATTAGGCTGCAGATTATAACCTCTTATTAACTTCGCCGCAATGCCGCACGCAAGGTGCGGCCCGGCTTACAACAGTTACAAGAGCGCGCCCCCGCCGCAGTTTGGCGGGAACGCGAGAAGAAATTCCTCTGAATTAACCTTTGCTGCGGCGGCGCGGCATGCCATCCATGCCGCCACGATCCATGCCGCCGCGCGGCTGGCCGCCGGAACGGGCCTGGCCGCCGGCACCGCCCGCATTGCGGCGCGGACCCGTGTTGGCGAAGCCGAACGCCGTTTGCAGCGGATCGGGCTGGCGCGGACCGCGCTGCGGTGCGCGGCCTTCGCCGCCGGGACGGCCCTGGCCGGCGGCGCGCGGAGCACGGCCTTGCGGCGCGCCTTCGAACGATGCCGACGAACGGGGCTGACCACCCTGGAACGGACCTTGCGGCTGACCACGGCCCGGACCACGCGCTTCGCCTGGACGGCCGGCGCCGCCTGGGCGGCCCTGGCCTTGCGGACGGGCAAACTGGCCTTGCGGCTGGCCACGGCGCGGCGCGACGGGGAAAGGATCGGCGTTGCGGTTGCTCACATCGATGCGGTTGCCATTCGGCTCGTCATCGCGGCTCGCCTTGCGCGCTTCGCGGCCCTTGGCGGCGCCGGCGGCACGGGGATCGCCCGAAGGCGGCATTTTCTTTTCGATGCCGTAGGCGGCCAGCAGGTCGCGCACGGTGTTCTCATCCATCTCTTCCCAGCGGCCCCGCTTCAGGCCGCTCGGCAGGGTCATGGCGCCGTAGCGGGTACGGATCAGGCGCGAAACGGTCAGGCCGATGGCTTCGAACATGCGGCGCACTTCGCGGTTGCGGCCTTCGCCGATCACCACGCGGTACCACTTGTTGATGCCTTCGCCGCCGCCATCGGCGATCTTCGAGAACTGCGCCATGCCGTCTTCCAGCTCGACGCCGGCCAGCAGCTTCTGGCGCATGCCCTCTTCCAGCTCGCCCAGGGTACGCACGGCGTACTCGCGGTCGATGCCGTAGCGGGGGTGCATCAGGCGGTTGGCCAGGTCACCGGAAGTAGTAAACAGCAGCAAGCCTTCCGTGTTGAAGTCGAGGCGGCCCACGGCCAGCCACTTGCCTGCCTTCATGGTCGGCAGGCGGTCGAACACGGATGGACGGCCGTCCGGATCATTATGGCTGACGATTTCGCCGGCCGGCTTGTGATACACCAGTACGCGTGGCGGTTTCTTGCTCACGCGGCGCTGGATCAGCTTGCCGTTGATGCGTACGTGGTCGGTCGGCAGGATGCGCTGGCCGATGTGGGCCGGCTCGCCATTGACGGACACGCGGCCCGAAATGATCAGGTCTTCCATGTCGCGGCGCGAACCGAGACCGGCTTCGGCCAGCACCTTGTGCAGCTTCGGCGCATCGTCGTCGGACGTCAGGTCGCGGCGCACGACGGCTTTTTGCGCGCGGCCCATGCCGCCGTCTTCGCTGTCGAAGGCGTCGGAGGTCACGAAGGAAAACACGGCGTCTGCATCGCTGACCTTGCCTGGCGCAGCCTGACGGCCCTTGCCTTTTTTACGGCTCTTGCCCGCATTCTTGCCGGCACCGGGCACGTCGTTGCGCGGACCGCGCGGCGCGCGTGGTGCGGACACGAGGTTGCCTTCGGCATCGAACACATCGGCGGCTGGCGCGGCAGCTTGCTCCGCGGCAGGCGCGGCGGCTTCCGCTGCCTGCGGCGCTTCGGCGCGCGGCGGCTGGCGCAGCGCGCGTTCGGCTTGCACGCCGCGCATCTGGCGCGGACCGCGCGTCGGACGCGCTTCGGCCGGCTTCTCGGCAGCGGCTTCCGGCGACGCTTCCGCTTCGGCGGCAGCGGCCTTGGCGGCGGCGCGGGCGCGCGGCGGACGCGGCGCCGGGGCGGCGACCGCCTCGGCGGCGGCTTCCGCCGCTTCCGCCACGGCCTTCAGGGCCGGCTTGGCGCGGGTTTTCTTGACGGCAGGAGCGGCTTCTTCAGCGGCAGCGGCAGCAACGGGCGCTTCGGCGGCCACGTCGGCTTTCGTGCGGCGCTTCGGCTTGGCAACGGCGGCGTCGCCGGCAGCGGCAGTCGCCGCAGCGGCGTCGGCCTCGATCTGGGCCTTGGTGCGGCGCTTGGGCTTGGCAACGATGGCTTCGTCGCTGGCGGTAACTGTCTCGGGTGTGTTCGGATTATTCATTCTTCGTTTCTTGGCTGTGCTGACCTGGCGCAGCGTCAACCGTTAGTTCTGGCGCAGGGTCGTGAGTGTAGGCTTCGTCCATGGGCGAAGCATCGGGGCCGGCATCAAGGCTTGCTGTCACATCTACATCTGTCACAGCCGTATTGCTACCTGCACCAAGCTGGGGGGCAAGCTCATTGCTTGCCTTGTCAAAATTTTCCTGCAGGGCCGCTTCCAGGGCTTCGAGCCCATTGCCCTGCATTTCACTGATTTGCTGCAAAGGCGGCAGCTGGGACAGCGAATGCAAACCCAGGTCATCCAAAAACTGCTTGGTGGTGGCCAGCAAGGCCGGCCGTCCCACCACGTCGCGGTAGCCGATGGCATCGACCCAGCCGCGGTCTTCCAGCATCTTGATCGTCTGCGAATTGACGGCAACGCCGCGAATCTCCTCGATATCGCCGCGCGTCACCGGCTGGCGATACGCGATGATGGCCAGGGTTTCCAGGGTCGCCCGCGAATACTTGGGCGGCCGCTCGGGCGTCAGGCGATCGAGATACATCTTCATTTCCGGGCGGCTTTGAAAGCGCCAGCCCGAGGCCAGGCTGACGATCTCGATGCCCCGCCCTTCCCATTCGTCCCGCAACTCTTCCAGCAACTGCTTGATCGTGTCGGCACCGACGCCGACACCGCGCACGCGGCCGCTCTCGTCCGCATCGACGAACAGCTTTTTCAGGCTGTGGATCGTCAGCGACTCACGAGCGCACAGCAACGCGGTTTCGAGGACTTTTTTAGCCTCAATTGTATTCATAGCAATTCTGTGCGGATGTGTGTTGCAATTCGTATGCAGAGAAAGAAATCAAAACGTTCATTTCAACGTAACGGATGGCAGACATCGATGACGACGCCATGCTGGAGTTACAAGTTGAGGCTGTTTTTCCGACGCCTTGGCCGATGCGCGCAAAGCGGGACTTGCGGATGCAGTGAAAGTCCTGCGATCCATGGAGCTGGCCTTAAATAACCAGCAATGAAACGATATCCGGAGCAGCTGCTTCTCTTGTGGCGGCAGACCAGCCAGGCAAGTGAGCGACAGTCGTCGTTTCATCCAACGATGCCAATTGTACCTGATAAAAAGCGGAAAAGCGCAAAACCGGGCAAAACACACGTTTTACCCGGCCCTGGCGCGACATCTGGAACGGCTGGCGCATCAAAGGGAGGCGAGTTTCTCCGAGAGAATGGCCGATGCGCCGAGGAAAGCCGGATACTGCGCCGTGATGACGAAGGTGGGCACTTGCGACACATAATTGGCGAAGCGGCCCTTGCGCTCGAAGCGGGCGCGGAAACCGGAACGGTCGAAGCGCTGGCCCAGGCGCGGCACGATGCCGCCGCCGATATAGATGCCGCCCAGCGCGCCCAGGGTGACGGCGACGTTGCCCGCCACCGTGCCCAGCATGCAGCAGAAGGCTTCGATGACGTCGTCGCACAGCTGCGATTCGCCGGCCAGCGCGCGGCGCGTGATCTCCGCCGCCGGCAAGTCTTCGGCCGGCACGCCGGCGCGGTCGGCCAGGGCGCGGTAGATCAGTTCCAGGCCATCGCCGGAAATCAGGCGTTCGGCCGAGACGTGTTCAAATTCGCGCCAGGCGAATTGCAGGATGCCCACTTCCACCTCATTCGACGGCGCGAAGCTGACGTGGCCGCCTTCGCTTTGCAGGGCGATCCAGCCGCCATGCGAGGGAATCAGGCCCGATACGCCCAGGCCCGTGCCGGCGCCGATCAGGCCGATGGCCGTGCCGGGACGGGCCGTGCCCGCGCCCACCTGGTGCTTCTGCTCGGCAGACAGCTGCGGCAGCGAGCGCGCCAGGGCCGTGAAATCGTTGACCACGTCCAGGGTCGTGAAGCCGCACTCTTCGCGCATGGCGCGGATCGAGAACGACCAGTGGTGGTTCGTCATGCTGAGGAAATCGCCGTCGACGGGATTGGCGATGGCGATCACGGCATGGCGCACGGCTTGCCCGCCGGCCGCGGCCACGTGGGGCAAGGCCAGGTAGGCTTGCAGCGCGGCGGACAGGCTCGGGTAATCGGCACAGGGCAGCACTTCCACCAGGACGATGTGGCCGGCGGCCACTTCCAGGGCGAAACGGGCATTGGTGCCGCCCACGTCGGCCAGCAGGCGCGGTCCATCGGCGAAGGCGGAAGTCGGCAGTACGGGAGAAGACGAAGCGCTCATGATTTTAGATGATGAAGTGGGACGCATGGGACGCCAAGCTTAAAGGATGAATGCGCCCGGAGGCAAGCAAAGTTTGTAGTTTAAGTACATCAAAACAAGCCTTTATTGGTAGTTCCACTCCAAATGCAACAGAGCGGTGAAAAGTTGCCCGGAAACAATGAATAATAGTGAGTACCCACCCTCACCAGGCGCGTGACAACCATGCTGCACAGCAGCAGGAATCGGCCTTGAAGGAGAGTATGCCGCAGTTTGCGCAAAGCCGCTTCGTACGGGACGGCGGCCCCGCGGCGCCGGCATCGTGGCGGCCCGGGGCGGCTGTTTTCGTATTATTACTACCGGTTTTTACGGCTGGCGTAACGCGCGGGCGACAGCGCGATTCAGGATGGCAAGCCTTCGCCCACCAGGCTGGCAGGCGCCGGCTGGTCCGAGCGGTAGGCGGCATTCCACGCATCGAGGCCGCCATGCAGGGGCTTGGCCCGGTGGAAGCCGTGCTGGTGCAGCAGCTTGGCCACTTGCGCGGCCGTCACGTCGTTGGGGCAGCTGCAATACACGATGATGTGGCGGTCCTTGTCCATGGCGATCATGGCGGGCACGGGTTCCTTGCCATTGAAGAACAGGGCACCCGGCACGGCCGGTTCCAGCGCCTGTGCCGTGGCGCTGCGCGCATCGACCATCAGCGGCTCCTCGCCCTGCTCTATCAGCTCGAGCAATTCATCGATGCCGATGCGCTCGATCTGCAAGGCCTGGCGGAAACGCCGGCGTTCGAGGAATTTGTACAACAGGAACAGTCCCAGCAAGGTGGCCAGCATCAGCAAGGCCGTGCTGCCCATGGTGCTGAGCAGGTCGAGCACCTGCTGCACGCTGGAATGGAAGATCACGCCGACGACGATGCCCGTGCCGCTCCACAGCAGGGCGCCCAGGCCCGCGTACAGGAAGAACTGGCCCGGCGGCGTGCCCAGCGCGCCGGACATGGGCGCGGCCACGGTGTTAAATCCCGGCACGAACTTGGAGACGATCAGGGCTTTCGGCCCCCAGCGCTTGAACTTGTCTTCCGTCTGGCTGACGCAATAGTCGGGCGACAGGGAGATGCGGCACAGCAGGCGCAGGATGCGCTTGCCGAAATGGCGGCCGGCGCGGAACCACGTGAAGTCGCTGATCAGGCAGGCGCCCAGCGCGGCGGCCAGCACCAGCGCCCCGTTCATGTCCCCATCGACGGCCAGCGCCCCCGCCACCACGAGGATGGGGAAGGCGGGAATCGGCAGGCCGAGCTGCTCCACCAGCACGATGCCAAAGACAATCAGGACACCGTAATGTTCGAGCAGGTAAATAAGGTTGGGCATGGGCGCTATCTTACCGTAAAAGCGTGTTTAGATTTGCACGCCCTTCGGGATGGCACTGAGCAGGGTACGCGTGTACGGATGCACGGGATTGCGGTACAGCTCGTCCGAATCGGCCAGCTCCACCACCTGCCCCTTGTGCATCACCATCACCTGGTCGGCGATGTATTTGACGACGGACAAATCGTGCGAGATGAAGATGTAGGACAATCCGAATTCATCCTGCAAATCCTGCAGCAGGTTCAATACCTGCGCCTGCACGGACACGTCCAGCGCCGACACGGATTCGTCGCAGACGAGGATTTCCGGCTGCATGGTCAGGCAGCGCGCGATGGCGATGCGCTGCCGCTGGCCGCCGGAGAATTCATGCGGATAGCGGTGGAAGGCCTGTTCCGGCAAGCCCACCTTGTCCAGCAGCCAGTAAGCCTTGGCGATGCGCTCCTTGTCGTTGGCGCCGATGTTGTGGATGCGCATCGGTTCCAGCAGGATCTGCCCCACCGTGAAGCGGGGGTTCAGCGAGGCATACGGATTCTGGAAGATGATCTGGATGCGGCGCTTATACGGCAGGTATTCCTTGTTCGGCATGGCAATCAGATCCTTGCCGTGGAACATGGCCGTGCCGCCCGTCGCCTGGTGCAGGCGCAGCAGGGTCAGGCCCACGGTCGTCTTGCCGGAGCCGGATTCCCCCACCACGCCCAGGGTCTTGCCGCGCGGCAAGGTAAACGACACATCCTTGACGGCCTGGAATTCGCGCTTGCCGAACAGGCCTTCGCGCGTATAAAAGCTTTTACTCAAGTTACTCACCACCAGCACGGGCTCGTCGCCCGGCGTGTAGCCGCGCGTGCGCTGTTTCACTTCCACGCCGGGGCCCGCCTTGCCCTCCATGTAGTCGGCGATGACGGGCAAACGCCATGGGCGCTCGTCCAGGGACGGGCGGCAATGCAGCAGGGCCTTGGTATAGCTGTCCTGTGGCGCCTCGAAGACCTGGCGCACTTCGCCCGTCTCGCGCACTTCGCCGTGGCGCATGACGATCACCTGGTCGGCGATCTCGCCCACCAGGCCCAGGTCGTGGGTAATGAAGAGCACGGACATCTGGTGCTTCTTTTGCAGCGCCGCGATCAGGTCCATGATCTGCTTCTGGATCGTCACGTCCAGCGCCGTCGTCGGCTCGTCCGCGATCAACAGTTTCGGTTCGCAGGCGATCGCCATGGCGATCATCACGCGCTGCTGCTGGCCGCCCGACATCTGGCTCGGGTAGGCGTCGATCTTCGTGGCCGGGTCGGGGATGCCCACTTCCTCGAGCAGTTCCAGGGTACGGGTCCGCGCCTGCTTGCGGTTCATGCCCATGTGCTGGCGCAGCACTTCGGCGATCTGGAAGCCCACCGTAAACACGGGGTTCAGGGACGACATCGGCTCCTGGAAGATCATCGAGATATCCTTGCCGCACATGGTGCGCCGCTCGGCGATGGACAGCTGCAGCAGGTCGCGCCCGCCGAAGTGGATGCTGGAGGCGGGATCGATGATGGTGCTGTCCGGCGGCAGCAGGCCCATCACGGCCAGGGAGCTGACGGACTTGCCGCTGCCCGATTCGCCCACCAGGGCGACGGTGCTGTTGCGCGGCACGTTGAACGAGATGCCCTTGACGGCTTCGAACGTGGTCTTCTTGTCCAGGCGGAAGGTGACGCGCAGGTCGCGCACTTCCAACAGGTTATTCTGGTCCATGAGCAACTCCTATTTCACTTTGGGGTCGAGCGCATCGCGCAAGGCATCGGTAAACAGCGAGAACGCCGTCACCAGCACGGCCATCGCCGTGGCGGCGGCCGTCAGCTGCCACCATTTGCCCAGGATCAGTTCATTTTGTGCCTCGTTGAGCATGCTGCCCCACGAGACCGTGCCCACCGGCACGCCAAAGCCGAGGAAACTCAAAATCACTTCCGCCTTGATGAAGCCCACCACGAGGATGGACATTTGCACCAAAGCAACGTGGCTCACGTTGGGGAAGATGTGCGAAAACATCTTGCGCCAGTGCGAGGCGCCGATGGCGTCGGCCGCCATCACGTACTCGCGCGCCTTGTGCTTGATGTATTCGGCACGGATCAGGCGGTATGGCCCCGTCCAACCCGTCAAGCCCAGGATCAGCACGATGGTCAGCACGCCCTTCTGCTGCAGCACGGCCGCCACCGTCAGAATCATCAGGATGGACGGAATCGACGTAAAAATGCTGTAGAACCAGTTGAAGAAGTCATCGACCATGCCGCCGAAGTAACCGGACACGGCGCCAAAGATCGTGCCCAGCACGACGGCCAGCAAGGCCGCCACCAGGCCCACGACGATGGACGTCTCGCCGCCCTTGATGGTTTTCTGCAAGATGTCGTGGCCCCACTTGTCGGCGCCGAACGGCAGTGTCGCGGCCTTGTGCGTGACGAGCTTTTTCGCCTTGCCCATGCCGGCGCGCAAGGCCGTCAAGTCCTCGGCCAGCGGGTCCGTCACGCCGTACATATCGACGCCGGCGGACGGATCGCTTTTCAACTCGGCGCGCAATTCGGCGATATCGTCGGCCAGCGGATCGAGCACATTGACGGGCGTGGGCGAGGTGCGCTCGTCAGCCAGGGGAATGGCGCCGTCGCCGGCCGCGGCCGCGTCCTTGTCGGCGCCGACAAAGGTGGGCGGCGCATAGCTGACGGCCACTTCATCTTCCCAGTTCGCCGCCACCAGGCCGCTGGCGGAGGCCAGCACCAGCAGGAAAAACGCGCCGACCACGGCCAGCGATACCATTGCAATCTTGTCGCCGCGCAAACGGCGCCACGCCAGGGCCCACAGGCCGGGCGAAGTATGAGTATTCGACATCGTCTCTTTCTACTTCAGTTGTACGCGAGGGTCGACCGCCTGGTACAGCAGGTCGGTGAGCAGGTTGAAGAGCATGGTGGCGGCGGCCACATACACGGTGATCGCCTTGATCACCGGAAAGTCGCTGCGCTCGACGGCCAGGATCACTTCGCGCCCGATGCCGGGGATGCCGAAGAAGCGTTCCAGCAGGAAGGCGCCGATCAGCAGGGCCGGCAAGTTCGACATCACATAGGTAATGATGGGAATGGCGGCATTGCGCAGCACGTGGACCCACATGATGCGCCCTTCCTTCAAGCCCTTGGCGCGCGCCGTGCGCACGTAATCCTGGTTGGCCTCGTCCAGTACGAAGGTGCGGAACAGGCGCAGGGTGGGCGCAATCGACACGGCCAGGCCGATCAAAATAGGCAAGGTGGAATAGCGCAGCAGATTTTCCCAGAAGCTGTCGCCCCAGCCCTGCACGGGGAACAGGCCCAGCTTGTAGGCAAAGCCGTACTGGAAGACGATGATGTAGACGAGGATGGAAATCGACATGCCCACCGTGCAGGCGATCATGACGGCGCGGTCCGTCAGCGAACCGCGCACGAAGGCGATGGCCAGCGCCAGCGCCACGCCAAAGAACGTTTCCAGCACGGTCAGCGGAATCAGCACCATCATGGACGGTCCCAGGCGCGATGTGATGATGTGTGACACGGTTTCGCCCGTGGCCCAGCTCTGGCCGAAGTCAAAGGTAACGATCTGCTTGATGAAGATCCACAGCTGCACGTAGTACGGCTGGTCGACGCCCAGCTGGCGGCGGATGTTGGCGATGCTTTCGGCACTGGACATCTTGCCGGCGAGGATATAGGCGGGGTCGCCGCCCACCCAGTTGAACAGGATGAAGACCAGCAGGACGACGCCCAGCATGGTCGGCAGCATCTGCCACAGGCGGCGCAGGATATAAGCAAACATAATGATTCCTTGTTGTTATAAGCTGCGCTTATTTATTCGCCGGGGCGGCAGGGGCTGGCGCGGCAACCACGGGCGTACCCGTGCTGTCGATATCCATGAAGGCCCATTCCTGGAACAGGATCGGGTGCTTCTTGTAGCCTTGCACCGTCTTTTGCGCCAGCATGTTGCGGTAGCGCGCGTAGCCGATCAGGGCGCCCGCATTGACTTCCAGACGGCGCGCCATCTTGTGATACAGCGCGTCGCGCTCGGGGCTGGCCGGCATGTGCTGGCTGGCCGCGTACCATTGATCGTACTCGGGATCCTGGTAGCAGCCATTGTTGTTCTGGTGCGTATTCGGGCCGTAGAACAGCTGCATGAAGTTGTCGCCGTCCGGATAGTCGGCCAGCCACGGCGCCGTGCGCGTCTGCATCTTGCACTGCTTTTCCGTCTTCAAAATATCGGAAAAGATCATGCGGTCGTTTTCCATGCGGATGCCCAGCGAGTTGTAGGTCTTGCGCCACATTTCCGCCTGCAGCACGCCGTTGGCTTCATTGCGCGACGCGTAGCGTATCAGCAGCGGCTTGCCGTCCGGCAAGGTGCGCCAGCCATCGGCGCCCTTCTTGTAGCCGAACTTGTCCAGCAGCTTGTTGGCCAGCACCGGATCGTATTGCAGCAGCGATTTGTAGTGCGGGTCGTAGCCGACGACGCCGGGCGGAATCGGATAGTCGAGGCGCTTGGCCTGGCCATTCCAGATGATGCGGATTTCTTCATCGATATTGTGCGCCATGGCAATGGCGCGGCGCAGGGCGATCTTTTCCTTGCTGAAGCCGCCCAGGGTCGGGTCTTCCATGTTCCAGTAGTAATAGCTGATCTCCGGGTCCAGCAGGCGCGACAGTTGCACGCCCTTCTCCGCCAGCTCGGGACGCAGCTTGCCGTTGAGCAGCGCTTTCGGCGCCAGCGGGCCGTCGAGCCAGAACACGTCCGTGCCGCCGCTCTGGAAGGACAGCCAGCGCGACTGGTCTTCGATCATCACGGAAATTTCGATGCGGTCGATGGCGGGAATGCGCTTGCCCTGCATCTGGCGCACGATGCGCTGGTCGTCCGGGTCGTCGCCGGCCATGAAATTCCACGTCTCGGGCAGGTGCTGCGTATTGCGGTTCAGGACGATGCGGTTGCCGCGCGTCCACTCGCCCAGGGTGTAATAGCCAGTGCCGACGGGGTTCGAGCCCACTTCGCCCTTCACGTCGCCATATTTTTCCACCACTTCGCGCGCCAGGGCGGCCGTCGGCACGTAGGCCAGGATCATGGGGAAATTGAAATCGGTCTTGGTGAGGGTCACGCGCAGGGTGTACGGGTCGAGAATTTCCAGGCCGGCCACTTTCTTGCTGTAGTCAAACTTGTTCGACTTGGCCGCTTCCTTCGCCAGGTCGTCCAGGCCCACCACCTTGCCTTCGAACAGCCACGTGTGCGGCGAAGCGAGGCGCGGGTCGAACAGGCGCTTCCACGAATACACGTAGTCGGCCATCGTCAGTTCGCGGCGCTTGCCGCCGAACGCGGCGTCCGGCGTGAACAGGATGCCTTTCTTGAGGCGGATGGTATAGGTCTTGCCGTCGGCGGACACTTCCGGCATGGCGGCGGCCGCGCCGGGCACCACCTTGACGGGGCGCGCCAGGTAGTCATACGTGTACAGGGTGTCGAAGATGGCCTGCGTGATGTGGTTCGAATACAGGTCGCGCGCGGTGGCCGGATCAAAACCCGTCTCGGCGGCCGGCAGGATATAGCGCAAGGTTTTGACCGGCGCTGCCGCCGGGGCGGCATCCGCGGCGATGGCCGCCAGCGGCAGGGTGGCCAGGCAGGCGAGCAGCGCCACGCGCCGCATCCATGGTGACTTCATGTAATACCCTTCATCTCGATTATCTGTCGCACCGTATTGGTGCGCTTGTACTGGCTTCCCCCTGGGATACAGGATTCCACCACCAAAACCAGTCCATCCTCGCAAGATCTGTGCCTTGTTCGCAGCCGTCTCGACTGTCTGAAAAACGCGTAACGATAACGCAGTTTCCCCCTCGCCGACAAAGAGAAATGCAGGAGCGGCCTCTCGCGGTCCGGTGTCGGCTCCGTTTTGCTGCGACGCACCACGCCCCATTGTCATCGGGATGGAAAAGGTGGGCGGCACATCTACGCTGCAGTACAGCATTCGGTGCCGGGCAGGCGCTACGCAGCAAAAAACAGTTTCGGCGGAGAAATACATCACAAAACGCGGACCCTTTGTTTTAAATCAACATGACTGAGTGGATGCCGTTGTTTAAAAACACAAAGTACAACACCCTGTTGACAAAGAGTTTTGTCAATCATTACATTCGATCAATTGAAAAGAGATAAATTATTTCATCTTTTCAATATTCTCGGACGTGCTTACCGGCGCGACCGTTCTTGACCTTTTAGCCAACCGCTTTATCAGGAGTCTTGAACATGATTAGAGAAATATGCCTGTCCCGTTCCATCCGTTTGATCTGCGCCGGCGGCCTGGCCGCCGGCATCCTCAGCCAGCCGGCACTGGCCCAGGAAACCGGCGACACGGCCGGCATGCAGCGCGTTGAAGTCACCGGCTCTTCCATCAAGCGGCTCGTCTCGGAAACAGCCACCCCCCTCTCGATCTTCAAGGCCGAAGATTTCGCCAAGCAAGGCCTGACGACGGCCCAGGAAGTGCTCAGCAAGATACCCTCGAATTCCTCCAGCATGGGCAGCGGCAACGCCGTCGGCGGCAACACCAGCGGCCTGCCCACGGGCGGCCAGGCCAGCGCCGACCTGCGCGGCCTGGGCGGCGACAAGACCCTCGTGCTGCTCAATGGCCGGCGCATCGCCAACCACCCGTATGACGGCGCCAGCGTCGACCTGAACATCATCCCCATCGCCGCCCTGGAACGCGTCGAAGTGCTGCGCGACGGCGCCTCGGCCATCTACGGCACGGACGCCATCGGCGGCGTCATCAACTTCATCACCAAGCGCTCGATCAACGTCACCAACGTCACCGCCGAAGTGGTCGCGCCCGAGCACAAGGGTGGCGGCGAACACCGCATCAACCTGTCGACGGGCTTCGGCAAGCTCGACACCGACGGCTACAATATTTTCGGCGTGGTCGACTACCACAAGCAGAATGTGCTCACGTCGCAGGACCGCGATTTCTCCAAGACCGGCATCATCCCCGACCGCGGCCTGTCGCTCACCAGCGGCACCACCTTCCCCGGCAACTACTTCGATGCGGCTGCGAATGGCGGCAAGGGCCTGGCCGGCAATCCCTACGCGGCCACGGGCTGCAATCCGCCCCTGTCCGTGGCGGCGGCCAACGGCACCTGCCGCCAGGATTACACGCGGCAGATCGACGACTTGCCGGCGCAGGAGCAGGTGGCCTTCTTCGGCAAGGGCGCCTTCAAGCTGGGCGGCGGCCACCTGGCCACCGTGGAATACCTGCATTCCGAAAACAAGGTGAAGGCGCGCACGGCGCCGCCGCCGCAAACGGGCCTGATCCTGCCCAATACGAGCAAGTACTATCCGGGCAATGCGGGCGGCGTGCCGGCCCAGCCGGGCCTGTCGGGCCAGCCGCTGAGCGTCAACTGGCGCCCCGTGGAAGCGGGCCAGCGGCAGATCGATTCGGATGGCAAGGCGGACCGCCTGGTCGTGGCGCTGGAGGGCGAACTGGCCGGCTGGGACTACAAGACGGGCCTGAGCCACGCCATCAGCAAATCGTCCGAGAAATTTACGGGCGGCTACGTGCAGGATGCCTCGTTCGCCGCCGGCGTGCTGAACGGCATCCTGAACCCGTTCGGCATGCAGGATACGGCCGGCAAGGCCTACCTGGACAGCACCGCCCTGCGCGGCGAAGTGCAAAACGCCAAGGTCACCACGACGGGCTTCGACATCAAGGGCAGCCGCGAGCTGATGCAGCTGGCCGGCGGCCCGCTGGCCATCGCGCTGGGCGGCGAGCTGCGGCGCGAAAAGGCTGAATTCAACGTCAACCGCGACATTGCCAGCCAGGCCACCAGTTCCGGCCTGTCCGGCTCGCTGTCGAAGAACGGTTCGCGCGACATCGAAGCCATCTTCGGCGAAGTCAACTTGCCGCTGATCAAGGATCTGGAAGTGCAGCTGGCGGCCCGCTTCGACCATTACAGCGACGTCGGCAGCACCACCAATCCGAAGCTGGCCCTGCGCTACCAGGCCAGCAGCGCGCTGGTGCTGCGCGGCTCGGCCAGCACGGGCTTCCGTGCCCCCACGTTGTTTGAAAAGAATGCGCCGCCGTCGAAGAACGACACCAACGATTCCTACGACGACCCCATCCTGTGCCCGGGCGGCGTGCCGCAGCCAGGCGCCAATCCCCTGCGCGATTGCGACTTGCAGCAATTCAAACTGCAAGGCGGCAATGAAAAGCTGAAACCGGAAAAATCCACCACCTTCGCCTTCGGCGTCGTGCTCGAACCCGTCAAGGAAGTGACGGTGGCCATCGATTACTGGAACATCCACCTGAAGGACAAGATTTCATCCCTGCCCGAGCAATCCATCTACGGCAACTACGAAAAATACAAGGCCTTGTTCCTGCGCAATCCCGATGGTTCCCCCTACGCCATCCTGGACTTGAACGACAACCTTGGCGAAGTGAAGACCGACGGCATCGACGTGAGCCTGAATGCCCGCCTGGGCCGCAGCGCCTACGGCGACTTCAGCGTGTCGGTGGACGGCACCTGGACCCACAAGTACGACTACCAGAATGAACGGGGCGGCGAATTCATTTCCAACGTGGGCCGCTATGCGGACAACAATCCCGTCTTCCGCTGGAAACATACGGCGGCGCTGAACTGGCGCATGGGCAACTGGGGCGCCACCGTGTCGCAATCGTTCAAGTCCGGCTACACGGACCAGAACAACGTGGACCCGCAATACCGGCACGACGTGCCGTCGTACAGCCTGCTGAGCGTGTCGGGCAGCTACGTGTGGAAAGGCCTGCTGCTGACGGCCGGCGTGAAAAACCTGTTCGACAAGGAACCGCCGTTCTCGAACCAGGGCACGCTGTTCCAGAAAGGCTATGACCCGCGCTACACGGACCCGATCGGGCGCGCCTACTACTTGCGTGGCAGCTATACGTTTTAAGGGAGATGTACTGAAACAGACATGAACGGGGCAGCGCCGACCAGCGTTTGCCGGCAGCACCAGAGACGGCGCCATCAGTGATGATGTGCGCCGTTTTATTTTACGCGCCTGAGTGCGCCTGACAAGGGTTCACGATATTTTATTACTGAAGTAATGCAAAAATATTAGCAATATGTTGCATTTCATCCAAAAAGTCTGCACGAAATTGACAATCTGAATGGTGAATGTTTTGATGAGGGCCGAGAAAATTTACCGAATTTTCACTGGTGAAACTAAAAAGAAGCAAATAAATTGTTAGCAAGCAACAACTTATATCAAGATAATTGCTACCTTTATCACAAAAACAAGGAATTACAAATGATGATTGAAAGTGTAATATCGCGGTCGCTGCGCCTCATGTTTGCTGGTAGTCTGGCCCTGGGCATGCACGCAGCATATGCTCAAGAAACAACAGATGGCACCATGCAGCGCGTGGAAGTGACGGGTTCGAGCATCAAGCGCATCGCATCCGAAGCATCGCTGCCGGTGCAATCGTTCAACCAGAAAGACATCAAGAAATCTGGCGTGACCACGGTTACCGACTTCATCCAGCAAATTCCTGCCATGCAAGGCTTTTCCGTGGCAGCGGACTCGGTCGGCGGCGGCGGCGGCGGCGTCACCACGGCATCGATCCACGATATCGGCGCAGCCTACACCCTGGTACTGCTGAACGGCCGCCGTATCGCGCCAGCCAATTCCGGTACCACCATCGATTTGAATTCGATTCCACTGGCCGCCATCGAGCGCGTGGAAGTGCTGACCGACGGCGCTTCGGCACTGTACGGCGCCGATGCCATTGCCGGCGTGATCAACTTCATCCTGAAAAAAGGCGCATCGCCGCTGGAGATCAACGCCAAGTATTCGCGTCCAGAAGAGTCGGGCGGCGCCAGCAACTCCTTCTCGATCAGCAAGGGTTTCGGCGATATCGACGACGATGGCTACAGCATTTTCGTGTCGGCCAGCCATGACGAACAAAAAGCATTGAAGGCATCGCAGCGCAGCTTCGCGAAGAGCGGCATCATCAACTTCAACGATCCAAAGACGGGCAAGGCGCTGCAATTCATCAACGGCTCCTCGCGCTCGGCGCCAGCGAATGCGTCGATCAATTACAAGGACGGCTATAACGCTTCTGGCGCGCCGAGCAAGCTCAATCCATACGCGCTGGCCAACGGCGGCAAGTGCGCCGTCAGCAATATGGATTTCTATGGCGACGGCAACTGCTACTTCGATTCGCCATCGACGATTGAAATCAATCCGGAATCGAAGCGCGATTCGCTCTTCAGCTCGGGTTCGGTCAAGTTGGGCAAGAGCGGCTGGCAAGGTTTCTATGACCTGGCTTACACCGAAGCACGCATCGTCTCGAGCATCGCACCGTATCCAGCCGATTTTGCGATCGCCAAGGGTTCGACGCTGTACAACAAATACATCTCGCCCTACCTGACCGCAGATCAGAACGCCAACGTGGATTCGGTCGCAGCAACCTACCGCCTGTCCGAAATGGGCAACCGCGTGTATGACTACGGCACCAAGGCCACCCATATCGTCGCAGGCGTGGACGGCAGTGCATTCGGCTGGGATATCAACTCGGCTGTGACGTATTCGAAAAACAAGCAGACGCAAAAATATGTCAGCGGTTTCCCGCTGGCCGATCAATTCAACGCCCAGGTCGACGCCGGCAATATCGATCCGTTTGCCTACCCTGTGGGCAGCATGCCTGACGCCATGCGCCAGGCACTGCTGGGCACCGGTTTCAGCGGCACCTACAATACGCAAACGGTGGAAATGAAGGGCGTCGACGCGCGCGCTTCGCGTCCCGTGTTCTCACTGCCAGGCGGCACCGCCATGCTGGGCGTGGGCGCAGACTACCGCAACACCTCGTACAAGGTGCAACAGGCGGACGTGGCCAAGCAAGCACTGATCCTGTTTGACAATCCGCAAGTCGACAGTGAGTATGACCGCGACAATGCCGGCGCCTACGCCGAGCTGATGCTGCCGATCTCGAAAAAACTGGAAATGACCGGCTCGCTGCGTTATGACCAGATCGGTGCGATCGACGACAAGCTGACGGGCAAGACTGTCGGCAAAAAAGAGAACGCCACCACCTGGAAAGTCAGCGGTAAATACTCCGCCACCAAAAACCTGATGTTCCGCGCCGCTGCGGGCACCGGCTTCCGTGCTGCCAGCATGCAAGAAATCGCTGGCCCGCTGGAAGACTGGGGCGTGACGGGTGGTAACTATCAATGCCCACTGACGGCAGCCAATGGCATGGGCGGCCATCCTCTCGCCGGTTATTGCAACAACGTCGGCCGGCAACAGTTTGAAGCCTTCCAAGGCGGCAATCCTGATCTGAAACCGGAAAAATCGAAACAGTGGAGCATCGGTACCGTGTTCGAGCCGATCGACAGCCTGTCGATGTCGTTCGACCTGTGGAACGTGGAAATCCGCGACCAGGTAACAGCCGTGTCGGAAGGCCTGATCTTCGCAGATCCTGCCAAGTACGCCAGCCTGTTCACCACCAAGCATATCAGCTCGACGGGCCGTGACGTGCTGGCCATCAAGCTGCTGCCGATCAACATCGGCAAAGTTGAGAACCGTGGTATCGACTACGACTTCACCCACAAGATGAAGCTGCTGGACGGCCGCCTGACCAGCCGCCTGTCGGGTACCTATCTGCTGCGTTCGCGCTACACGACGCCAGGCACCGATGACCAATGGGAAACCAGCCTGAATCGTTACGGTTCGAACGATCAGGTCAGCTTCCGCAACATCATCAAGGCATCGACCTCGTTCGAAACGGCCAAGTTTACGCACACTCTGAGCGCGAACTACCGCAATGGCTACACCGACGTAAACCAGAGCGCGGATGATTGCGCCGTGATCGTTGCCGGCAGCCCAGGCGAATGCTATGGCATCCAGCTGGAAGTGCCGAGCTACACTACCTTTGATCTGCAGACGGCTTACCGTCCGCTGAAAAACGTGGAAATCACGGGCGGCATTTTGAATATGTTCGACCGCAATCCGCCGTTCACCCTGCGTAATACAGGTTCGCATCAAGTGGGATACAACCCATCGTACTCGAGCGCCCTGGGCCGCCAGTTCTACCTGAGCGGTTCCTACAAGTTCTAAGCTGATTGCGAGCTGAAAACTGAAAAAGCCCGGAAAGCTTAGCTTTCCGGGCTTTTTTTCATGCTGCGCGCCAGCTTATTCCTGGTCGCCCTGCAGGCGGCGCTGCTTCACGGCCGCCGCCAGGTTTTCCAGCACGGCCACGCTGGCGCTCCAGTCGATGCAGCCATCCGTGACGGACTGGCCATAGATCAATTCCTTGCCCGGGATCAAATCCTGGCGCCCCGCCACCAGGTGCGATTCCACCATCACACCGACGATGCGGCTGTCGCCGCCCGCCACCTGGCTGGCGATGTCGGCGCACACGGGAATCTGGTTTTCCGGCTTCTTCGAGCTGTTCGCATGCGAAGCGTCGATCATCAGGCGCGCCGCCAGGCCCTGTGCCGCGATGGCCTTGCACGCCTCGTCCACGCTGGCCGCGTCGTAGTTCGGCGTCTTGCCGCCACGCAAGATGATGTGGCAATCTTCGTTGCCGTTGGTCGAGACGATGGCCGAGTGGCCGCCCTTCGTGACGGAGAGGAAATGGTGCGGCTGCGAGGCGGCCTTGATGGCTTCCACGGCGATTTTCACGTTGCCGTCCGTGCCGTTCTTGAAGCCGACCGGACAGGACAGTCCCGATGCCAGCTCGCGGTGCACCTGCGACTCCGTCGTGCGCGCGCCGATGGCGCCCCAGCTGATCAGGTCGGCGATGTATTGCGGACTGATGACGTCGAGGAATTCGGTGCCGGCCGGCAAGCCCAGTTCATTGATATCGCGCAACAGTTCACGCGCCATGCGCAAGCCGTCGTTGATGCGGAAGCTGTTGTCCATGTACGGATCGTTGATCAGCCCCTTCCAGCCCACCGTGGTGCGCGGTTTCTCGAAGTACACGCGCATGACGATTTCCAGTTCGCCGGCGAAACGCGCGCGCTCCTTGACCAGCAGGCGCGCGTATTCCATCGCCGCCTTGGTGTCGTGGATGGAGCACGGGCCGATCACCACCATCAGGCGGTCATCCTGGCCGTGCAGGATGCGGTGCAGGGCGATGCGGGCGCTGGCGGCAGTCTGCTCGGCTTGCTCCGAGCAGGCAAATTCGCGGATCAGGTGGGACGGCGGAGTCAATTCCTTCATTTCGCGAATACGCAAATCATCGGTGCGGGGCATCATTTTCTCCAAAATTTGAACAAGGGTAAAACATCTGGGTAAAAAAAAACCGCCATCAGTGGCGGTTTTTTAGAATTTGCTGGGATCTCGTTTTGCTGCTACGTGAACCGACCGCTACTCCACCGCCTTTGGGTTGGAATTGCTAAAGTAAAAATAAGCGGTAAAAAAGTGGCGAGCGAACATGCGAGTCATCCATAAGTGATGAACGACTATAAACCTAAATTGCAAGGGTTGGCAAGCATATTTGTCGGCAAAGCCGCATGCCGCCGCCGTTTTCCACTGCGAAGCACGCAGAAAAGCATGAAAAGTTGCGCACCGCTGACGAGCCTGCCACTGCCGCGCACCATGCGCCGCCAGCCCTCGCTAGCGCTGTGTCCGTCGTGGCGCACGCGCCACGTAAGACCCATTGCGTCAGCGGCAAGCGACGCACTACTGATCAAGATCTAATCCGGCGCGGACCGCAGGGACAAGACTCAAGGACGCATCGACGACCTTTGACTGCCTGACCTTTACGGAGACCAGCATGACCCCTACCTCATCGCCCCACCCCGCTTCCTTCCCGTCACCACGCCTGGGCCTGGCCCTGGCGGGAGCACTGTTGAGCCTGCCTGTGCTGGCACAGGAGGCCACCCCGATTGCCCGCGTGGAAATCACCGGCTCGAACATCCGCCGCGCCCAGGCGGAAACGGCGTCGCCCGTGCAAACCCTGAACGCGGCCGATATCGAAAAATCGGGCAAGTCCAGCGTGGCCGAACTGCTGCAGACGCTGGCCGTCGACAACCAGGGTTCCGTGCCCACCACCTTCGGCAACGGCTTTGCCGCCGGCGCCTCCGGCATCTCGCTGCGGGGGCTGGGCACGGCCTCGACCCTGGTGCTGCTGAACGGCCGCCGCGTGGCGCCGTATGGCCTGGCCGACGATGGCCAGAAAGTATTTGCCGACCTGAACATCATTCCCCTGGAAGCCGTGGAGCGCGTGGAAATCCTCAAGGACGGCGCCTCGGCCATTTATGGCTCGGACGCCATCGCCGGCGTGGTCAACGTGATCCTGCGGCGCGACTACCAGGGCACGGCCATCAAGGGCAATTACGGCAAGACCAAGGACTGGGACGGGCGCGACGCGCGCGCCGCCATCACGCACGGCTTCGGCAACATCGACAGCGACCGCTACAACGTGCTGCTCAATCTCGAATACAGCGAAAAGGCCGCCATCTGGAACCGCGACCGGGCCGGACGGGGCGCCGTCGGCCGCAGCGACTTGCGCGACCTGGGCTTCAGCGCGCAGGAAACGCTGGGCGGCACGGGTGCCATCACCACCAACAACGCGGCCGGCAGCGCCGTCAACGGCAATGTGCGCAATCCCGACACGCTCGACTACTACAACCGGGGCAACCTGGCCGGCGTGGGCTTTACGCGCACCTTCCCCGGCGCCGCCTGCAGCAACTTCACCAGCCATCCCCAGGGCGATCCCGGCGGCGGCTGCCTGACGGATGCCGCGCAGCAATATGGCCAGATCCAGCCCAAGCAAAAGAACATCAACTTCTTTGGCCGCGCCGCCTGGCAACTGACACCGGCGCTGCAAACCTATGCGGAACTGAACCTGTATCACAGCGAATCGAACTCGGCCACCACACCGTCGACCGTCAGCGGTTCGGTCGGCTATCCGGGCGGGCCCGTCAGCAATGCGGGCGTCTCGCTGGGCGCCGACCACCCCGACAACCCGTATTTCGGCACGGCGGCACGGCTGCGCTACCTGGCGGCCGACGTGGGGCCGCGCACGTCGGAAGTCGATTCCACCTTCACTCGCTTTGTCGCCGGCATCAAGGGCGCCGTGGCGGGCTGGGACATCGACAGCGCGCTGCTGTATTCGCAAAACAAGGTGTCGAACGACCAGGGCGGCTACCTGCAGCGCGACGTCGCCTTCGCCCTGCTCAACCCCACTGCCGCCAACGTGGCGGCCGCCAGCCTGAACCCCGCCTATGCGGCCCTGCCGGCCGGCAGCCTGTGGCGCATCGCGGAAAACGCGGGCCTCAATTCGCCCGCGCTGTACGCGGCGCTGTCGCCGCGCATCTCGAACGATGCCAAGACGCATATCGCGCAGATCGACTTCAAGGCCAACCGCGAAATAGGCAAGCTCGACGGCGGCCCCCTGGGCGTGGCCGTGGGCGCCGAATTCCGCCACGAAGCGACGGAACTCAAGCCCACCACGGGCACGGAGCGGGGCAATATCATCGGCCTGGGCTACTCCGCCTACAAGGGCAGCCGCAACGCCTCGGCCATCTACGCGGAAGTGCTGGCGCCCGTGCTGAGCACCGTGGAACTGTCGGGGGCCCTGCGCGCAGACCATTTCACGGATGTGGGCAATTCCTACACGCCGAAAGTGGGCGTGAAATGGACGCCCGTGCGCGAGCTGGCCCTGCGCGGCACCTTCGCCAAAGGCTTTCGTGCGCCCAGCGCGGCGGAAAACGGCGTCGGCGGCCTGGCCGCGTTTTCCACCGCCAGCGATCCGCTGCGCTGCGCCCTGGGCGTGGCGGTCGCCTGCGATCCCGCCTCGATCGCCGTCATCACCTCGCCCAATCCCCATTTATCGCCCGAACGTTCGCGCAGCTATTCCGTGGGCGCCGTGTGGGACCCGCTGCCGCGCACCAGCATTTCCATCGACCTGTGGCAAATCCGCCGCAAGAATGAAATCAACCAGGAACAGACGGATACGGCCATTGCGGAAGGCCACGTGGCGCGCGACCCGTCGACGGCCACCACCATTCCCGGCGACCCGGGCGCCATCACGGCCGTGCTGGCCAGCTATGTGAATTCGGCGCAGACGACGGTGCGCGGCCTCGACGTCGACGCCCGCCAGCGCTTCAACCTGGGCGGCGACTACGGCAGCCTGACCTTCGACGTGAAGTGGACGCACTTGTACAAATGGCTGCGCACGGAACAGGACGGCACGCAGCGCGATTTTGCCGGCACGCATGGCAATTGCGATGTATCAAACTGCATGGGCACGCCGGCAGACCGCATCAACCTGGGTGCCACCTGGGAACGCCAGAACTGGCGCGTGAGCGCCAACGTCAATTACCGCGCCCACCTCGACAACGTGCTGTTCAAGAACGATCCCGACGGATGCGCCACGCACTTCGCCGACGGCACGGACGCGCCGCGCGGCTGCCGCATCGCTTCCTTCACCACGGTGGACTTGACGGGCCGCTGGCTGGCCACGCCCAAGCTGGAAGTGTTTGCATCGATGCAGAACCTGTTCGACAAGATCGCCCCGCTCGACCCGCTCACGTATGGCGCCACGGGCTACAACCCGCTCGATTACGCGGGCGCGGCGGGACGCTTTTTCAGTGCGGGGCTGAAATACAAGTTCTGATGCAAAGCTTGTTTACCCCAGCAGCAAGGAGCGGGGTCGGCCCCGGCAGGGACATACGGCCCGGTGGGCCGCATGTCGATGCCGGCGGAACCGCCCCCGCATGCGGCCCTAGCTCGACAGTCAGGCAGTCCCGCCCACCGTGATGCCGTCCAGGCGCAGGGTGGGCTGGCCCACGCCCACGGGCACGCTCTGCCCTTCCTTGCCACACACGCCCACGCCCGAATCGAGGCGCATGTCGTTGCCGATCATGGAGACGCGGTTGAGCACGTCGGGGCCGTTGCCGATCAGGGTCGCCCCTTTGACCGGATAGCTGAGCTTGCCGTTTTCGATCATGTACGCTTCGCTGGCCGAAAAGACAAACTTGCCGTTGGTAATGTCGACCTGGCCACCGCCAAAGTTGACGGCATACAGGCCGTTCTTCACGGAGGCGAGGATTTCGCCCGGGTCCCTGTCACCGCCCAGCATATACGTATTGGTCATGCGCGGCATGGGCAGGTGGGCGAACGATTCGCGCCGCGCATTGCCCGTCACGGGCATCTTCATCAGGCGCGCATTCATGGTGTCCTGGATATAGCCCTTCAGGATGCCATCCTCGATCAGGGTCGTGCACTGCGTGGGATTGCCCTCGTCGTCGATATTCAGGGAGCCGCGGCGGCCCGCCAGGGTGCCGTCGTCGACGACGGCAACCCTGGCGGCCACGCGCTCGCCGATGCAGCCGGAAAACGCGGACGAGCCCTTGCGGTTGAAATCGCCTTCCAGGCCGTGGCCGATGGCTTCGTGCAGCAGGATGCCGGGCCAGCCCGGCCCCAGCACGATGGTCATGGGGCCGGCGGGCGCGGGACGCGCTTCCAGGTTCACCAGCGCCGAATTGACGGCGTCCGTCGCATACTGCTCCAGCACGGCATCGCTGAAATAGTCATAGCTGTAGCGTCCGCCACCGCCGGCAGAGCCCGTCTCGCGGCGGCCATCCTGCTCGGCGATCACGGTCAGCGACACGCGCACCAGGGGACGGATGTCGGCCGCCAGCACGCCGTCGCTGCGCAGCACCAGCACCACGTCGTATTCGCCGGCCAGGCCCGCCATCACCTGCACGACCCGGGGGTCTTTCGCGCGCGCCATCTTTTCCACGCGTTCCAGCAGCTGCACCTTGGCCGTGGCGTCCAGCGAGGCGAGCGGATCGTGGGGCAGGTACAGCGAGCGTCCGCCCTGCACCATCGTCTGTCCCGCGATCTTGACCTTGCCCGCGCCGGTGCGCGCGATGGTGCGCGTGGCGGCCGCCGCTTCCAGCAGGGCACGCTCGGAAATCTCGTCCGAATACGAAAAAGCCGTCTTGTCGCCGGAGACGGCGCGCACGCCCACGCCCTGGTCGATGGAAAAACTGCCCGTCTTGACGATGCCCTCTTCCAGGCTCCAGCCTTCGCTCTTGGTGAACTGGAAGTACAGGTCGGCATAATCGACCTTGTGCGTAAACATCGTGCCCAGGGCCTTGAGCAGCTTGTCTTCGTCCAGGCCGAACGGCGTGAGCAAAATATCGCGCGCCACGGCCAGGCTGGACAGATTGGATTCAAATGGATTCATGGCTCTTTCTCACAATTCAATTCTTTTGCAGTGCCTCGCAGAAACGTCGCGAACGGCAGCCGGAAAGCACAACGCGCAGCAGCGTATGTCAGCTACCCCTCACATGGTGCGGTGTGCCAGGGCGGGCAAGGATTCGCGCACGCCGGCCAGGAACAGGGGATCGATCTCGCCACTGACCACGCCTTCGCCTTCGGGCAGCACGGCCTTCACTTCGCCCCACGGGTCGATCAGCATGCTGTGGCCCCAGGTGCGGCGGCCGTTCGGATGCAGGCCGCCCTGCGCCGAGGCCAGCACATAGCATTGGTTTTCGATGGCGCGCGCACGCAGCAGCACTTCCCAGTGGGCGCTGCCCGTCGTGTGGGTAAACGCAGCCGGCACGACGATCAAGGCGCAATCGCCCATGGCACGGTACAGCTCGGGAAAGCGCAGGTCATAGCAGACGGACAGGCCGACGCGGCCGAACGGCGTGTCGATAGCGCGCACCTGCGCGCCCGCCACGATGGTGCGCGATTCATTGTACGACTCGGTGCCGCGCGTAAAGCCGAACAGGTGGATCTTGTCGTAGCGCCCGGCCGGTTCGCCTTGCGGGTCATACACCAGCGTGGTATTGAGGACCTTGCCTTCCTCGTCCGAGATCAGCGGCAGGGTACCACCGATCAGCCAGATGCCGTGCTGGCGCGCCATCTGCGCCATGCCATCCTGGATGGGGCCGCTGCCAGGCTGCTCCGCATGGGCCAGCTTGTCCGTTTCCTGCCTGCCCATGATGGCCCAGTATTCGGGCAACACCACCAGCTCGGCGCCGCCGGCGGCCGCCTGCGCCACCAGGCGCCGCGCCGTGGCCAGGTTGTCGTCCACGGAAGGCGAGGAAATCATTTGTATCGCTGCGACTGTGTGCATCATTTCACCTCTTGTCCATTCGAGCTTGCTGCGTGGCACTTATTTCGCCACGGCATCTTTCGCCGCCGCTGCCGGCGTGGCGACAGGCTCCAATTTACCACCATCGAGCTTCGTCACCACGGGCGACTTCCACGGGCCGGCGATCTGCATATGATAGGTCAACGCCTTCATCACGGGGGCGCGCAGGAACAGCTGCGCCAGGAAGCTGCCCAGGCCGATGACGGGGTTGACTGCCAGCGCGTAGACGAGCGGACCCGTGCCCAGGTTGAATTCCGGGATCACCACCACGTGCAAATTCGTCGTTTCATTGGCGATATCGGCCGTGCCATCCATCAGCACCGTGGCGGCCACGCCGTGCATCTTGAGATTGTCGGTGCTGACCACGCCCCGCTTGATGCTGGCATTGGCCGTGATGCCGTCGAAGGCCAGGCCTTCGGAAAACACATCGTGGAAATCGAGCTTCAGCAGGCGAGGCAAGGCTTGCAGGCTGAGCACACCCAGCAGCTTGGCCGCGCCCGGGTCCTGCTTGAGGAACTGGCCCGACTCCACGTTCATCTCGATCTGTCCCGACAGGGTGGGGATGTCGAGCGAATACGGCAAGCCATTCCAGGCGATGTCGCCGCTCAGGCGCCCCTTGCCGCGGCGCAGCGTGTCGGCAAAGCCGAAGCGGTCCAGCAGCTTGCCCGCGTCGACGATGTCGAGGCCGAAACGCAGGCTGGTCGTGCTTTGCCCATCCTTGATGACCCATTTGCCATTGCCGCTCAGGGCGCCGTCGGGATTGGACAGTTGCAGCTTGCCCACGCGCCACTCGCGCCCGCCGGCGGCCATGGTGTTATACGCCTGCAGTTCGAGCCGGCCGATCTTCTTGTTGAACAGTTCAAACTGCTCGGCCACGATATCGAGCGAGGGAATGGACTGGGCGCCGCTCTTGCCTTCCAGCAAATTCTTCACGTCGTTGGCGGCCGATTCCGGGATGATCAGCGAGGACAGGCGGGCCGTCATCTTGCCCAGGCCGGACGGGGTTTCCAGCCACGTCACGTAGCCCGAAACTTGTTTCGCATCAATATTGGCTTGCCACACGTCCTTCTGGTGCGTGGCGCCCACGACGACGTTTTCCAGCTTGCGCTCGCCCAGCATCAGCTCGCCCGCGCGGGCCGCCATCATGTCGGGCACCACGTATTGCGCGATATCGGGCGCATCGCCATCGGCGGCGGCGCTGTCGGCCGGGGCCGTGCCGCTGCCGGCAATTTCGCTGCCGGCGTCGATCCAGCTGTCCACGTCGAGCGCCTTCATATTTACGTTGAGCATCATGCCGCTGTCCGGTTCCGGCGCCGGCACGTTCACGCCGATGCCGCCGCGCACCAGGCGCCACGGCTCCTTGCCCTGCTTCTGGCGCTGGTAGCGGGCCGCGATGCCGCCCCCCAGGGCGATGCGTATCTCGTCCGTGCGCAGGCCCGCCGCATTGGCCGCATTGCCCGTCAGGGTGAATTTCACGGGCAGGCTGTCGCCCGCCGGCTTTTTCAGGGGCGCGGGGAAATCCAGGCCCAGTCCCGTCAGCGGCGACTCCACGTTCACCACCACCTGGTGGTCGCGCGCCGTGATCAGGCCGTTGTAGCGGGCGCCGCCATTCAAATGTTTGGCCAGGCGCTGCAGCACGGGTGCCGGATAGGTCTTGCGCAAGCCGTCGATGGTCATGTTGCCGGCGATTTTCACCTGGATGGAATTGTCCGGCTGCGTGCCGCCCGAAATGGCCAGGGGCCCGCCCAGCAGGCTGCCATTCAGGCCGTTCAGGTTGACGCCTTTTTCGTTGAACTCGATCTTGCCCTGCGCGCCCAGCACGGGCGGCATGTCATGGAACAGCACCACGTCATTGCCGGCCAGCTGCAGACTGCCTTGCACGGTCGACTCCATCAGGCGCTCGATGGGCAAGTGCAATTTGAGTGCCAGCCTTGCGTTGCCGGTGGCCGTGGTTTCATCCGTAAAATGCTCGATCCAGCCCAGCACGGGGCTGGCCGTCACATACTTGAGGAATTCCTGCATGGGGCCGGCCGCGTTGCCCTCGATGTCGAGCAGGGTGTCGAACACGGTCAGGTCGGGAATCACGGCCTTGACGTTGGTCAAGGCCACGCCGCCCGTGGTGGCAGTGTCGCCGCGGATTTCCATGCGCGCCCGCTCGAAGACGAAGCTGCCCTTGATTTTCTCCGCCTGCGGCCACAACGGCGCCTTGCCGGCCAGCGGGCCGCTGTCCGCAAATTCGCCCGGCGCATAGTTCAGGGTACCGTTGTCGATCTTGCCGGCGATGCGGAAGTCACCGCGGCTGCGCTGGGCGGCACCCCGCTGCGCGGGCGTGTCGGCCTTGAAGGGGAAATGCGCCAGTTCGCCGCGCAGGCGCAGGCTGACATCGCGCGCCACGCCGCCTTCCAGCGCGCCCGTCAGCCAGTGGCGCAGGTGCTCGGGCGTCTGCATGGGCAGGTAGCGGCCGATGGTATTGATCTGGAAATTGTCGATCGTGCCCGTCAAGTCCACCTGGCCCGGGTCCTTGCCGTCGAGCGGCATGCGGTGCGAGCCATGCAGGGCCACGCGCAAGCCTTGCTGGTCGAAGTCCAGCTTGTCCAGTTCGACCTGCAGCATATTGTCCGCTTCAAACGTCCAGCGCGCCTGCATGGCGAATTGCGCGAACGGCATGGCCGGTTCGCTCAGGTAGGACGGCAATTGCAGCACCAGGTCCTGCGCATCGATGGCGATGCTGCCGCCCTTGTCGCTGGCGTCGATCGTGCCCGTCAGGTGGTCGAAACCGGGAATGGCCGGTGCCGCCGCCTGCGCTGGGCTGGTCGCCGTCTTCGCCACGGCCAGGCGGGCGGGCTGCGCATTGAGTCCCAGTTCGACCAGCTTGCCGCGCAGGCGGTAGATGGCGGGCGTGGCGATATCACCCTGCCATTGCGCGGAAAAATCCTGCAGGCGGCCCCGTGGCGCCAGGGCGTCGAGGCGCTGGCGCTGCTGCTGGCCCAGCGGCAGCTTGTCGGCCAGCGCGGCCAGGGTCTGCAAATCGAGGGACTGGGCCGCGATTTCCGTCTGCGCCGGCTTGCGCCTGGTGGCGGCCACATAGCGCTCGGACAGGGTCGTGGGCGGCAGGCTGAGGCCATCGCGTGTTTCCAGCGCGAAATTCGTCAACTCCACCTGGTGGCCGTTTGCGCCGAAAGTCGGCTTGCCGTCCGGCACCTGGGCCGACAGGTCTTCCTTTGCTGAAATACGTCCACTCACCGTCAGCAGGTCGAGCGGCGCGATGTGCTCGCCCAGCCGCGCCTGCACGTCCGTCAAGCCCACGTCGGCCGTGAAGCCGGCCAGGCGCGCGTGATCCAGGCTCAGCCAGGCGCGCAGGGCGCCCTTGCCCTGGCTCAGCTCAAACGGATAATCGAGGTAGCGGCGCCAGGCGGCCAGGTCGGCATTTTTCAGGTCGGCATACAGCTCGCCCTTCCACATCGACACGTCCGAGATGCGCTTGCTGAAAGGCGGATGCGTGAAGTGAGCGCGCACATCGATGGGCGCGGCCAGGCTGGCGGGCGGCGTCGCCTGCAAGCCCAGGCGGTGGCTGCGCCAGCGGTTGCGCAGCAAGACATTGAGCTGGGTCAATGCCAGCTCGGGCGTGCCGCGCGCCTCGTCCGTCCAGCGTACCTTGCCGTCGCGGATGATGATGTCGTGCTGCGACAGCAGCCAGTCGGCGCCCTTGCCATCGCTGCCCTGCTTGCTGTCGACGAGCACGCCGGCCACGTACAGCTTGCCTTCCTTGCTGCGCCGCACGTCCAGGTCGGGCCGCGTGATTTCCAGGCTGTCGAAGCGCACGGAACCGAGCACGCTCCACCACGACAGGGTGGCCGACACGCTCGGCAGGCTCAGCGCCTGGCGACCCGTCTGGTCGCGCAAGGTCACGTCGCCCAGGAACAGGTTGGGCCGTACGCCATGCCAGGAAGCATAAATACGCGCAATACTGACGGGATTGCCCAGCGCGCGGCTGGCGGCGCGCTCGATATCGCCCTTGTAGTAATCGATATTCGGCAGGATGGCGTAACGCAGGAAGAGAAACAGCACGGCGAAGGCGAAATACGCCAGCAGCACCAGTTTCACGGTAAAACCCAGCACGTGGTGGGTGGCCAGGTTCGCCATGCGATAGGCGGCACGCAGCCGCTGCCAGCGCAGGGCCAGTGGCACATGTTCTGTCACGCTTGCTTCTGGCGGTTTTTGCATCAATAAGCTAATAAACTGGCCCGGCGTCAAATAATGGCAAAAATCGTCTGAATTCGTGGTGCGCGCCTGCATCCTTGCGCTTGCGTCTGAGCAAAGCCTCCCTTACCATCGTCCGGGAGACCGTGCACGGCCGGCAGCAACCCTGCCAGCGGCACAATTTTACCGCATCCCCCGCCGTTCGCAGCCATTTAACCGACAACCATGCACGCAGCATCCACGCAGCACCTACCGACACCGTCACCATGAGCCAAACGCCTTTGATTTCCGCCTCCCGTTTCTACCAGCGCTGGCTGGGCGCCGCCCCCGAGCGCGCCGCGCAGGTGGCCGAACTGGTGCGCGCACCGCTGGACCAACTCGACTTCGCCGCCGCGCTGGCCGCCCAGGCGAACACGGCCACGCCGCCCCTGCCGGCCGAGCGGGCCATGCGCCGCCTGCGCAACCTGCTCGTCTGCGGCTTGATCGAGCGCGACTTGGACGGCCGGGCCGACCTGAACGAAGTCGTCACGGCCATGACGGGCTTTGCCGACTTCGCCATCCGCACGCACGTGGACGCCATCATGGCCGAGATGGTGGCCCAGCACGGCATGCCCGTGGGCGAGGAATCGGGCGAGGAACAGGCATTGATGGTATTGGCGATGGGCAAACAGGGCGGCGGCGAGCTGAATGTGTCGTCCGACATCGACCTGATCTTTGTTTACCCGGAAGATGGCGACACGCAAGTGACCGGGCCGGGCCAGCGCAGCCTGTCCAACCATGAGTTTTTCATTCGCATGGGCAAAAAGCTGATCGCCGCCCTGGCCGAAATCACCCAGGATGGCTTTACTTTCCGCGTCGACATGGCGCTGCGCCCGAACGGCAACTCGGGTCCCCTCGCCGCCAGCCTGGGCATGGTGGAGCAATACCTGATCGTGCAGGGACGCGAATGGGAACGCTATGCCTGGGTCAAGGCGCGCGCCGTGACGGGCAAGGCCGAGGATATCGCCGCGCTCGACGCCATCGTGCGCCCCTTCGTCTTCCGCCGCTACCTCGATTTCGGCGTCATCGATGCCATCCGCACCATGCACGGCCAGATCCGCGCCGAAGTCAACCGCCAGGAGCGGCTGCACCCGGACCGCAGCAACAACGTCAAGCTGGGGCGCGGCGGCATCCGCGAAATCGAATTCCTCGCGCAAGTGTTTCAATTGATACGGGGCGGGCGCGACGCCGAACTGCGCGACCGTTCCACGCGCGCCACCCTGCGCACGGTGGCCGACAAGGGATTGCTGGAACCGGCCATCGTGGAACAGTTGCTCGGCTCCTACACCTTCCTGCGCAACCTGGAACACCGGCTGCAGTATCTTGACGATGCGCAAACCCACACCTTGCCCGCGAACGAGGCCGACCGCCTGACCGTGGCGCAGATGATGGGTCTGCCCGACACGCCCACCCTGCTGGCCAGCCTGGAAGCGCACCGCGTGTTTGTTGCCGGCCAGTTCGACGAGATGTTCAGCGACAAGAGCAGCGGCACGCCGCCGGCCGACACGGGCATCGACCCGCAGACGTCGAACGACTGCGCCGCGTCGGACCAGCAGGAAGCCATCGAGGCGCGCTTCGCTGCCCTCGGTTTCGACGAGCCGGCCGCCTGTGCGCGGCGCCTGCTGGCCACGTGGCAGGCGCCGCGCCTGCAATCCTTGCCCGAGGCCAGCCGCACGCGTTTAGTGGCCCTCGTCAATTCCGCCCTGCCCCTGATCGCCGACTGCTCCATCACGACGGGCAAGGCCAGCCAGCTGGCCACCCTGGGGCGCCTGCTCGATTTCCTGGAAGCCATTGCGCGCCGCTCCGCCTATCTGTCGCTGCTGACGGAATACCCGCACACGCTGGAACGGGTCGTGCGCATGGTGTGCGCCAGCGGCTGGGCCGCCACCTTCCTCACGCAACACCCTATCCTGCTCGACGAGCTGCTCGACGAGCGCATCCGCCACACGGTGCCGGACCCGGCCGCGCTGGCGCTGGACTTGCAGCGCCAGCTCGACGATGCGCCCGGCGATACGGAGCGGCAGATGGATATCCTGCGCGAAATGCACCATGCGCAGCTGTTCCAGTGCCTGGCGCAGGACCTGGCGGGCGACCTCAGCGTGGAAAAGCTGGCCGACTACCTGTCGCAGCTGGCCGACATCATCGTCGCCGCCACCGTGCAGGCCGTGTGGCAAACCATCCCCAGCCGCCACCGCGAGGTGCCGAAATTCGCCGTCATCGCGTATGGCAAGCTGGGCGGCAAGGAACTGGGCTATGTTTCCGACCTGGACGTCATCTTCCTGTTCGACGACGATGACCAGGAAGCCCCCGGCCTGTACGCCAAGCTGGCGCAGCGTTTCATTACCTGGATGACCTCGCACACCTCGGCCGGCATCCTGTTCGACATCGACATCGCCCTGCGGCCCGACGGCGCCTCGGGCATGCTGGTCTCCAGCGTGCAGGCCTTCGAGCGCTACCAGAGCAGCGCTGCCTGGGTGTGGGAGCACCAGGCCCTGACGCGCGCGCGCTTCTGCGCCGGCGACGCCACCATCGGCAAGCATTTCGAGCGCATCCGCGACACGATATTACGCAAGGAACGCCCGGAAAACGGCCCGCTCAAGGGCGAAGTGGTGGCCATGCG
>NZ_RFSK01000023.1 GCF_009923995.1 Janthinobacterium sp.
CGCTGCCCTAGGGCAGCGTTTCTTGATGATCAACAACTGGAGCAAGCGGGTCCGGCGTTGGCCGGGCCATGCGTGCAGCGCAGTCTGGCGATCTATCAGTTGCGTACGACACGCTTGTATTCGTTGGTACGGGTGTCGATTTCGATGACGTCGTCCTGTGCCACGAACAGCGGCACTTGCACGGTGTGGCGGTGCGCGTCGATGGCGTTTTCGATCTTGGCTTCTTTCAGGACGTTGCCCGAAGTATTGCCCTTGACTGCAGGCTCCGAGTACACCACTTGACGGGCGATGGTCGTAGGCAGTTCAACGGAGATGGCTTTGCCGTCGTAGAAAATGGCTTCGCATTCCATGCCGTCCTTCAGGTAATGCAGTGCATCGCCCAGGTTTTCTTCTTCGATTTCGTACTGGTTGTACTCGGCGTCCATGAAGACGAACAGCGGGTCGGCGAAGTACGAATAGGTCACTGGCTTTTTGTCCAGGACAACCACGTCGAACTTGTCGTCGCCGCGGAACACGTTTTCCATCGGGGTGTTCGTCAGAAGATTTTTCATCTTCCATTTGTAGGTGAAGCCCGTGCGGCTCGAACCGTTGACATCAGAACGCAACACGATCATTGGCTTGCTGTCGACCATGATGATATTGCCAACACGAATTTCTTTTGCGGGTTTCATAGGAATGTACGTAAAAAGTGGGTTGCATGAAGATCATCTGCCGCCTGGGTGCCATCAGCGCCGCAAGCTTGCGTTTGATCGGTTAAAAATACGTTAGAAATAACCGGGCATTTTACCTTAATTTTGAGCAAGCGCCTATCTCGTCGCGCTCGCAAAGGCCAGCAAGTTACTTGCCAGATCGCCATTGGCCTGCATCCGTCCCTGCCAGTCCTGCGCCCGCGCAACGATACGCGGCATGTCGGCCCGCAAGGCGGACCACAGCCGCCCCCATGGCAAGGGGTCGGCAGCGGCGCCATTCCAGGCCAGCGCCGCCTGCACCAGGCTATCGATGCTGCCTTGCGCATCCACCGCGTAGCGCTGCAGGAAGGCGCGCAACTTCACGTGATGCAGGTTTTCATCCTGTATATAGATATGCCAGAGGAAAGGCTTGCCCGCCCACTGGGCGCGCACGAAGGAATCCTCGCCACGCACGAAATTGACGTCGCAGGCCCACAGCAGGCGGTCATAGTCATCCTGCGGCACGAAGGGCAGCACGCGCACGGTGAGCGCGCCGCGCGTGTGCACCGCGCCCGCGACCGCCACATCGTCGCCGAAAAACGCCTGAACGGCATCGAACGCGACGCCTTCCGGCACCAGGCAGACGACGGGCTCGCTCCCTGCCTGCCAGGCCGCAAACAGCCCGGCCACGGGCGCGGACGGGTAGCAGAACAGGGATACTTTTAATGCAGCAACTTCCGCCGGCGTCATGCCGAACTGCCCCAGGAAGGCCGCCATGCCGGCCGCATCGGCCTGGAACGCCTGCCGCCGCGCATCCAGCGATGCTTCGCGCAGCAAGCCGCCCGTTTTATCGGTGAAACCGGGGAAGAAGAAATGCTTGATCATGCCGTGGCGCGGCGACGTCAGCGCATGGCAGCCCTCGACCCACTCTTCCGCCGTCAAGCCTTCCAGGTTCAGCCACACGGGCTGGGGTGCGCACTGCGCCATGGCAGCGATATAGCCGGGCGGAATGTCGCAGGCAAAGAACTCGATGACGATATCGGCGATGTCGGCCGGCGCAAACACGCCATCCTGGTCTTGCCAGTGGCGCACGGTAACGCCGGACGCCTGCTGCGCCTGCGCAGTCACATCGATCCCGGGACAGATGCGCTGAAAGCTGACCAGATCATCCACCCACAGGGTGACGGCCACGCCATGCTCGTTGTGCAACTGCCGCGCAAGGCGCCAGCAGATGCCGATATCGCCGTAGTTATCGACGACTTTGCAGAAGATAGCCAACGATGGCGCACGATCGGTAGGTAGAGGCATGGGCGACGGAAAAAGACGATGCAAGTTGAGATGACGGCGGACAACAAAAAAGCCGCGCTGTTACCAGGCGGCTTTGTTGTTGGCTGATTCAGCCGGTCTGGCGTCCCCAAGGGGATTCGAACCCCTGTACTCACCGTGAAAGGGTGATGTCCTAGGCCTCTAGACGATGGGGACAGAAAATCTGTCCTGGATACGCTGCTTTGCATCCCGACCTGTTACTGCTTGCGGCTGGCACTTGCGTGCGCCGCACACTACGCGAATCTGGCGTCCCCAAGGGGATTCGAACCCCTGTACTCACCGTGAAAGGGTGATGTCCTAGGCCTCTAGACGATGGGGACAGAAATCTGTCCTGGATGCATGACTTCACATCCTGACCCGGTACTGCAGCAATATCGCAGAAACAAAAAAAGCCTGACTTGTCAGGCCGATTCAGCACTGCAATATTACTTTACAACTAAATCCTGGCGTCCCCAAGGGGATTCGAACCCCTGTACTCACCGTGAAAGGGTGATGTCCTAGGCCTCTAGACGATGGGGACCTGTGCTGGTTTTACTCTCAGCGGACTCTTCGTTGAAGGCTTTGTTCAGCCCCTCAAAAAAGCGTGCGCGAAGTTTAACACGAAGCGATTCACGAAATCAACTGCTGGCCTCTTATTTTCCACCTTATTTCACTTCCCGCCCCTATGGTAACGGGATCATGACAGGAAGGCATGGAAACGTCGGCCAGTCCCTCCCCGCTCCCTCAGCGCAGGATATCGTCCGTGCCGACGATGCGCACGTCATGCATCTGCTCCAGATACGCTTCCAGGTAGCCCTTGTGCGATGCGCCGACCAGCACCAGGACGCGCATGCCGGGCCGGGCCATCATGAGCTCACGGATATTCGACGCCATGCGCAAGTTGCGCGTTTCCCAGTAGGCCACGTAATTGCGGCCGAAGTGCCGGGGCGACGGCTCTTCCAGCGCCGCGCCAAAATCGCTGCGGAAGACCATCTCGACCTGGTCCGGCGCGTTATAGGCACGATACATGGCCAGCACGGCGGCCGGCGTCGTCAACGCCGCCTCCAGCGCTGCGCCGATACGCTTGCGCTGCGCCGTATGCGGGTTATCCCACGCCTTCATGAGCGCCTCGCCGTAAGCCTTCTCTTCCGCCGCATCGTCGGCGGATTCATCCGCCGTATGGTCATCCATGGCATACACCCGCTCATGCCCGCCCTTTGCCGCCACGACGGCAGCGATCAGGACATCCTCGCCGCGCCGCTGCATCCTGTCATTGAGCGTGGCCACCAGCTTCGCATCGAGACCGTCGCCTGCCCGCCGCTCTTCCGCCGGAAGGCGCAGCCATTGCACCAGCGCGGATGCCGGCTCGCCGCCGGCGAGAAACAGCGACGCCAGCATGCGCCGCTGGGCGGCCGCGGGCGCCGCCGGCCACGCGGCCAGCAGGCGCTGCGCCTGCACGGTAGCCGCCACCACATCCAGGCCCGTGGCCGCCTGTGCGGCAGCAGGATCCCAGCAATAGGACTTGACCGTATCCGCGTAGCGCTGCGGATAGCTGCGCAGGTAGGCGCACTGCAGGCCGGACAAGGCCTCGATGGCGATGGCTTGCGGCCGCCACGCCAGCAAGCGCGCATGCAGCAAACTCAGTTGCGCAGGATCAAACGACCTCGGCAACTGCGTCAGGTGTGGCGTACCCAGCACCATCACTTCGTTGATACGCCCCGCCTGCAACTTGTGGGCGGCGGGATCGAAGGGCGCGACAGGCGCCGCGGCGGCGAACGCCGGGACGCAAGCGGCGAACAGCATGCCGGCAAATAAACGGGACATTCCACCTCCGGGATTGAGTGACTTCATGACGATACGCATAGTTAAAAAAACGGCGGCAGGCGCAGCCCCGCCCATCCAATGCTCGAACCAGGGCATCTTAGACACCCGACGGCACGATGTCCGCCCAAAAACGATGAACGGCAAAAATGGCATTCTGGAATGCAATTGATGCGGATATGCCGTGCGCGCACCAAAGAAGATATGCGGAAAAAGGAAGACAGGGAGGAATGGAGAAAGAAGCGCCCGATGGTATGCCGGCAAATCGTCCGGAAATAAAAAAAACCGCTCAAGGCGACTTTGATTATCGTGCGAGTTCTGCGCTGTTGGTGGAGGTAAGGCGGAAGCTAAGCACCGACCTCTTGCATGCCATGCAAGCGCGCTAACAGCTTGGCCACACTCCCCCGCGGGGGGGGTATGGCGGCAAACCGCCCGGAAATAAAAAAAGCCGCTCGAGGCGACTTTGATTATCGTGTGATTTCTGCGCTGTTGGTGGAGGTAAGGCGGGAGCTAAGCACTAACCTCTTGCATGCCACGCAAGCGCGCTAACAGCTTGGCCACACTCCCCCGGGGGTATGGCGGAAAACCGTCCGGGCATAAAAAAAGCCGCTCGAGGCGACTTTGATTATCGTGTGATTTCTGCGCTGTTGGTGGAGGTAAGCGGGATCGAACCGCTGACCTCTTGCATGCCATGCAAGCGCTCTCCCAGCTGAGCTATACCCCCCGGGCGCAGAAACACTGCTACTACTTTACGACAACAACACCAGACCGAACTGGCGTCCCCAAGGGGATTCGAACCCCTGTACTCACCGTGAAAGGGTGATGTCCTAGGCCTCTAGACGATGGGGACCACGGAACTACAGTTTGCTACTTTACTCCTGCGCTGTTGGTGGAGGTAAGCGGGATCGAACCGCTGACCTCTTGCATGCCATGCAAGCGCTCTCCCAGCTGAGCTATACCCCCCGGGCGCAGAAATAATAAAAGCCGCACTTGGCGACTTTGTTCCACTACTTGCTCTCCATCCAGAACCCGTCTTTTGACCGGCCTGAACTTACAACAATCAGTACAAACAACTGCCACTACTATAACACAACTACCTGGCGTCCCCAAGGGGATTCGAACCCCTGTACTCACCGTGAAAGGGTGATGTCCTAGGCCTCTAGACGATGGGGACCGCGGAACTTCCAAACAACAACTGCACCACTTCAACGACTAACAAAACCTGACTGCGATTTTGCTGCTGGTGGAGGTAAGCGGGATCGAACCGCTGACCTCTTGCATGCCATGCAAGCGCTCTCCCAGCTGAGCTATACCCCCGTTGGTGCAGAAACAAGAGTATAGCAAAGAAGTTTCACTCTGCAAATACCCTTTTTCGTCTATGAGCAACTTTTCATAGGGGACGGTTTCCGCACGCAATTTCCACGCGATTTAAGGGCGCGTGCTTACAGCCACTTTGCCAGGCGCGCCAGCACCGTCTCGCGGCCGAATACCACCACCACCTGGTCGATGGCCGGCGTCTGCAGCTGACCCGTCAGGATCAGACGCAAAGGCATGGCCAGCAGCGGCATCTTGATGGTGTTGGCGGCCAGCACTTCCTTGATCATGGCGGCCACGGCTTCCTTGCTCCACTCCACCGTGGCGATGCGCTCGGCAAACTGCGCCAGCACGGGCTTGATGGCATCCGTGATGTGCTGCGCCACCAGTTCGGCATCGGGCTGCGGCTCGCGGAAGAACAGCATCGAGGCGGCCGCCAGCTCGTTAACCGTGTTGGCGCGCTCTTTCATCATGCCCAGCACCAGCGCCAGGTCCGGCGCGCCTTCGAAGACGGCGCCCGCTTCCAGCATCTGCGCTCTAGCCAGGCCGGCCAGGCGCGCATTGTCGGCCTGCTTGATGTAATGGTTATTGAGCCACTTGAGTTTTTCCAGGTCGAACTGCGCGGCCGACTTGGTCAGGTGGTCGAGGTTGAACCATTCGCAGAACTGCTCCACCGAGAAGACTTCGTCGTCGCCGTGGCTCCAGCCCAGGCGCGCCAGGTAGTTCAGCATCGATTCCGGCAGGAAGCCCTGCGCCGGGTAATCCATGACGCTGACGGCGTCGCGGCGCTTGGACATCTTCTGGCCGTCCGAACCCAGGATCATCGGCAGGTGGCCGTACAGCGGCAGCGGTGCGCCGATGGCGCGCAGGATGTTGATCTGGCGCGGCGTGTTGTTGACGTGGTCGTCGCCGCGCAGCACGTGCGTGATGCCCATGTCCCAGTCATCGACGGCGACGCAGAAGTTATATGTGGGCGTGCCGTCCGGACGGGCGATCACCAGGTCATCCAGTTCGCGGTTCGAAATCGTGATGGTGCCCTTGACTACGTCATCCCAGCTGACGTCGCCGTCGAGCGGATTCTTGAAGCGCACGACAGGCTTGCGGTCGGCGGGAACGGCCGGCAGGGTCTTGCCCGGCTCCGGACGCCAGGTGCCGTCGTAGCGTGGTTTTTCGCCGGCGGCGCGCATACGCTCGCGCATCGCCTCGACTTCGTCGGGCGAGGAGTAGCAGTGGTAGGCCGTGCCTTCAGCCAGCATCTGCGCCACCACTTCGCGGTAGCGGTCCATGCGCTGCATCTGGTAGAACGGACCTTCGTCGTGGTCCAGGCCCAGCCACTGCATGCCTTCGATGATGGCTTGCACGGCTTCCGGGGTCGAACGTTCCACGTCCGTGTCTTCGATGCGCAGCACGAAGGTGCCGCCGAAGTGGCGGGCAAAGGCCCAGCTGTACAAAGCGGTGCGGGCGCCGCCCAGGTGAAGGTAGCCGGTCGGGCTGGGGGCAAAGCGGGTACGCACGGGAGTAGCGGTTGTGGTCATCGAAGTAATCAGGCTGAAATGAAGAAAACACCATTTTACTCTGTTGACTGCCGCCGCTCCACTGGCACGCCTAGAGCAGCTGCAGGCGCCGCTTGACGGCGTCCGCCTGCGCATGCAGCGCCTGCTCGAACAGGGCCACCAGCTGCGACAGGGGCCGGTGCAGGGGCTTCACGAGATTGACCGTGAACGGCAGCGAAACGCCGAAGCGGCGGATCTGCAAGCCCTGCCCCGCATAGTCGAGCGCCGTGAGCGGGTTGACGATGGCCACGCCCACGCCCTCGCGCACCATGGCGCAGACGGAAGCGGCGCTGTGCGTGTCGAGCGCCATGCGCCGCTCCACGCCCGCCTGCGCGAAGATGGCGTCGATCTGCTGGCGGTAGGGGTCGACGGCGGCCAGGCTGATGAAAGGCTGGCCCGCGAAATCCGCCGGCGCCAGCACGGCCTTGGCGGCCAGCGCATGGCCGTCCGGCAGCACGCACACTTCGTCGACGGACATCAGGGTGGCGAGCGCCGTGCCCGGCGGCGCATTGCCCACTTCCGTCAGGCCGATGTCATGGCGCTGCGCCGACAGCCACTCCTCCAGCAGCGGCGACTCCTGCGGCGTGATGCTGATGCTCACCTTGGGGAAATCGGCGACGAAGCGCCTGCACGCCTGCGGCAGCAGCGACTGCGAAAACACGGGCAGGCAGGCGATCGACAGCTGCCCCTGGTCGAACTGGCGCAGGGCCGTGGCCGTGCTGACGATGCGCTCCAGGCCGAAATACGCCCGCTGCACTTCCTCGAACAGCTGCAGCGCCTGGGCCGTGGGGCGCAGGCGCCCCCGGTCGCGCTCGAACAGGGTCAGGCCCGTCAAATGCTCGAGGCGCGCCAGCTCGCGGCTGACGGTGGGCTGCGAGGTATGCAGCATGGCGGCGGCGGCCGTCACGCTGCCCGTCGTCATGATGGCGCGGAAAACCTCGATATGGCGCAGGGAGATGGTCATGGGCATATCATAAATGAATAAGGTCAGCGCAAATAGATATTTTATGTTTATACGCAAAAGCCCCATCATGAGCAGCATCGCAGGCCGGATGCGCGGACAAGACCCGCGCCATCCGGCCCCTCCCTAATATGACAGAGCCCACACCATGAAACCAGTGCCAGACGCCACCCTCGCCCAACTCGCCCAGGAACACGGCACGCCCCTGTGGGTGTACGACGCGGCCACCATCCGCGCGCGCATCGCCCAGCTGGCGCAGTTCGACACCGTGCGCTTCGCGCAAAAGGCCAATTCCAACATCCATCTGCTTACCCTGATGCGCGAGGCGGGCGTGCACGTGGACGCCGTCTCGCTGGGCGAGATCGAGCGCGCGCTGCAGGCAGGCTTTGCGCCGGCGCAAACCAACGGCGCCGCCGGCGTCGTGTTCACCTGCGACCTGTTCGACCGTGCCACCCTGGCGCGCGTGGTGGCGGCGAAGGTCGAAGTCAATTGCGGCTCCGTCGACATGCTGCGCCAGCTGGGCCCCGTCTCGCCCGGCCACCGCGTCTGGCTGCGCATCAATCCGGGCTACGGCCATGGCCACAGCAACAAGACCAATACGGGCGGCGAAAACAGCAAGCACGGCATCTGGCATGAAGAACTGCCGGAAGCGCTGGCCGTCATCCGCGCCCACGGGCTGCACCTGGTGGGCCTGCACATGCACATCGGTTCCGGCGTCGACTACAGCCACCTGGAAACCGTCTGCGGCACCATGGTCGACCTGGTGAAGAACATGGGCCACGACATCGAAGCCATTTCCACGGGCGGCGGCCTGTCCGTGCCCTACCGCGATGGCGAACAGCCCGTCGACACGGACCACTACTTCCAGCTGTGGGACGCGGCGCGCAAGCAGATCGAGGCGCACCTGGGCCACGCCGTGCACCTGGAAATCGAGCCGGGCCGCTTCCTCGTCGCCGATTCCGGCCTGCTGGTGGCCGAAGTGCGCGCCACCAAGCAAATGGGCGGCAACCACTTCACCCTGCTCGACACGGGCTTCAACGAACTGATGCGCCCCGCCATGTACGGCAGCTACCACGCCATGTCCGTCATCGCGCATGACGGCCGTGCCCTGGATGCGCAGCGTGCCACCGTCGTCGGCGGCCCCCTGTGCGAATCGGGCGACGTGTTTACCCAGCGCGATGGCGGAGTGGTGGAAACGCGGCTGCTGCCCGCCGCGCAGGTGGGCGACTACGTCGTCTTCGAGGGCGCCGGCGCGTATGGCGCGTCGATGTCGTCGAACTACAACAGCCGTCCCCACGCGGCGGAATACCTCGTCGATGGCGAGCGATCCCGCCTGATCCGCCGCCGCCAGACGGTGGCCGAGCTGATCGCCCTGGAACAGTTCTAAGCCGTTTCAGGCACGCGCCCGCGTGCGGGCATGCACATCTGCTAACATCGGGGCAACTCGATGAAAGCTTGCCATGCCCGTCCATGTATCTCCCTCGCGCAGCGTCATGCGCATCCTGCTGCCCCTGCTGCTGTCCGCCGTCCTTGCCGGCTGCGCCGCCCTGCCTTCACTGGAAGGCCGCGTCGCCTCCAGCGTCATCACCGATACGGACGATACCCGGCTGGGCATGGCCATCGCGCCCCTGGCGGCGCAGCATCCCGGCGTATCCGGCATCTACCCGCTGGCCGACGGGCGCGATGCGTTTGCCGCGCGGGCGCTGCTGGCCGCGGCCGCCGAACGCAGCCTGGACGTGCAGTACTACATCTGGCACAAGGACATCACGGGCACCCTGCTGTTCGACGCCCTGCGCCAGGCGGCGGAACGGGGCGTGCGCGTGCGCCTGCTGCTCGACGATAACAACACCTCGGGCATGGACCAGATCCTGACGATGCTGGGCAAGCAGAAAAACATCGACATCCGCCTGTTCAACCCCTTCGTGCCCCGCTCGCCGCGGGCGCTGGCCTTCGTCACCGATTTCTCGCGCGTCAACCGGCGCATGCACAACAAATCGTTCACGGCAGACAACCAGGCCACCATCGTCGGCGGGCGCAATGTGGGCGATGAATACTTCGGCGCGGCCGGCGACGTGCTGTTTGCCGACCTGGACGTGCTGGCCGTCGGTCCCGTCGTCGACGAGGTGTCGCATGAATTCGACCGCTACTGGAACAGCGCCTCGGCCTACCCGGCGCAGCTGCTGCTGACCAGGCCCGTGGAAGGCGACGCGGCCACCATCGCCGCCGAGGCGGACCGCATCGACGACACCCGGGCGGCCGGGGAATACGTGCAGGCGCTGCGCACCTCGCCCTTCGTCAGGCAGTTGATGGAGCGCCAGTTGCCGTTCGAATGGGCGAAGACGCGCATGATCAGCGACGATCCGGCCAAGGTGCTGGACCAGGCACGGCCCGGCACGGGCGTGGCGGAGAACCTGGAAAACCTGCTGGGCGTGCCGCACAAGGAGCTGGACCTGATTTCCCCCTATTTCGTCCCCGGCAAGGCGGGCACCCAGGCCTTTGCCGACCTGGCGCACAAGGGCGTGGGCGTGCGCATCCTGACGAATGCGCTGGAAGCGACCGACGTGGCGGCCGTGCATGCGGGTTATGCGAAGTGGCGAAAGCCGCTGCTGGAAGCGGGCGTGCTGCTGTACGAATCGCGCCGCTCGTGGGAAGCGGGAGACGCGCGCGAACAGCCGGGCCGCTTCGGCAGCTCCGCATCGAGCCTGCACGCGAAAACCTTTGCCGTCGACGACCAGCGCATCTTCGTCGGCTCGTTCAACTTCGACCCCCGCTCCATCGAACTGAACACGGAAATGGGCCTCGTCATCGACAGCCCCGCGCTGGCCAGCCAGCTGGGGCAAGCCATGCGCACGACCATCCCGCAGCGCGCCTACCAGGTGCTGCTGAATCCAGACGGTTCGCTGTACTGGATCGCCCGCAACGCCAACGGCACGACCACGCGCTACGACACGGAACCGGGCGCCAGCGTGTGGAAGCGCATGGGGGTGGCGATCTTGTCGGTGCTGCCGATCGACTGGCTGCTGTAATTTAACAGCCAACCCACCGGCAAATCCTGGGGTCGGACCCTCAGGGTCCGACCCCGGGTTTTCGCACTGGGGTTCTTTAACGCACCGCCTCCGTCAGAATGCGCCCCTCCGACGCCGACGGCTGGCGGATGCGCAGCAGGTGGGCGAGCGTAGGCGCGATGTCGACCACTTCCGCGTATTCGCCATACGCGCCCGGCTTGATCCAGCGCGGGCCGAAGACCATCAGCGGCACGTTGGTGTCATAGGTGTACGGCGAGCCGTGCGAGGTGCCCCCGACGCCCTTGCCGAAGTACCAGGCCGGTTTCGTCACCACCATCAGGTCGCCCGACAGCTGGCGGTTCCACGCGCGGCGCATCAGGGTATCCATGCGCGTGGCCACCGCGCCCGACTCCATCTGCGTGCGCGTGTAGATCTGCGACAGACCATCCTGCTGCAGCAGGAAGCGGGCCGCCGCGTCTTCCAGGGCGGCACGCTGGATGCCGTTCTTTTCCGCCAGCGCGTAATCGAGGTAGATATTCGGCATCGACCAGGTCGTCACCAGCTTGTCCACGCCCAGGGTCGCGGCCAGGTGCTGGTTCAGGCTTGCGGCCAGCTTGTCGCCGTCGATGCGCTTGGCGGAAAAGCCGCCGCGCGCTTCCGTAAATTCCGGCACATTGGCAAAGCCATGGTCGGCCGTCAGCACCACCAGCACGTTGTCCATGCCGACTTTCTTGTCCAGGTCGGCGAAGAAGCCGGCCAGCATGCGGTCCAGGCGCTGCAGGTGGTCATGCGACATCTTGCTTTCCGGGCCATAGGCATGGTTCACATAGTCGTGCGAGGACAGGCTCACGCCCAGGATATCGGGCACGCCGGCCGGGTTGCGGCCCAGGTTCTCGCCATCGACGGCCGCGCGGGCAAATTCCAGGGTCAGCTCGTCGAGGAAGGGACCGGCCTTCAGGCGGCTGTAGTAATCGCCATCGAGGTTGCCGCTGTCGCTGTAATAGGCGAAGGGGAAGGTGTTGCGCGTGCCCGGCTTGGCCGCCACGAGGTCGTCGCGCGCATCGTTGACGTAGGCGCCGTCGGCCAGCAGCGGCGTCCAGCTCTTGCCGTAGTAGCGGTCCTGCGGCTTGGCCGCCTGGTAGCGCTGCACCCATTGCGGATGCTGCTGCATGTAATAGGTGCTGCTGGCGAAATTGCCCGTCTTTTCCATGTACATATAGGCCGTGCCCGTCTTGCCGGCCAGCAAGATGGCGCCCCGGTCCTTGCCCGACACGGTGACGACCTTGGCCTTGTCGCCCGTGGCGTAGCGCAGTTCGTCGCCCAGGGTGCTCACGCGCAGCTTCACGGGCGACGTGCCGTCGTCCGGCTTCGTTTCTTCGCCGATGTAGTGGAAATTGCCGTCTTCGGTGCAGTACACGGATTTCTTCGTGACGGGATCGATCCAGTTATTGCCGATCACGCCATGCTGGTAGGGATAGGCGCCCGACAGCACGGCCGAGTGGCCGATGGCCGTCACCGTGATGCCATGCGCCTGGTGCGCATCGCTGAACCATGCGCCCTGCTCCAGCAGGCGGCGGAAACCGCCCGGCCCGAACTGCTCGCGGTAGCGCGTCACCTGCTCTTGCGGCAAGCCATCGACCACCAGCACCACCACCAGCTTCGGCTGCGCCGCCGTGACAGGCACGGCAGGAACGGCCTTGGCCGCATGCGCCTGGCCAGCCGCCACGCTCGACACCAGCAGCAGCGCATGCGCCAGTTGCCGGGAAAGGGAGAAATTCTTCGTCATATCCGCTCGTTTATCAAAATTGTTCGCAAGGGCGCCACGCGCCCTTTTCGGCACCGGGCAGCATACGCAAACTATATGACGCGATGATGACAGAAGCCATCCGGCCTTGCACGTAGAGAAATGTTTCCACGCAATTGCTTTTATGATAATCTGCGCGCAGAAAGGCGGCCCATGCGAGGCAGCCGGGCTGGCCGGCAAGGCCGACACGAGACGAGGAGATCCAATGAAACAGGCATTCGCCACGGGCGCAGGCTGTGCGACGGGCACGGTATTGTATGGCTATCTTTTTACGGCCGAGCACGCCCCGGACTGGCAGCGCGCACTGTTTGTGGGCGTGTGCGTCTTCGCCCTCGCGCTGCTTGCGTCGCGCATCTGGCCGAAAAAGGCGGGCTGAAAAAAACAGTGCCGGAGGCCATTCCTGGCGCCCGGCACGCTATCTGGCAAATTCCGCCTACTTCACGGTCACCTGGATGCTTTTGCTCAGCTCCGGCCCGTACGACTGGTGCGCGCCATTGGCGAACTGCATGGTGAGCGTGTACTGGCCCGGCGGCAAGGTGACGTCCGTTTCCGTCTGCCCCTTGCCGAAATGCAAATGCTTGTCATCCATCGGGATCATGTCGCCCGCCTTCATCGGCCCCGTATTGATCAGCAGATGATGGTGGCCCGTCTTGGCCGTCATGTCGCCGGCCGGCTTGACGGCCATGCCGCTGACGGCAAACTTGACCTTGAACGGACTGGTGACTGTCGCGCCGTCAGCCGGCTCGACGAATGACACGGATTGGGCATAGGCGCTGGCGGCCAGCAGGCTGGCGGCGATCACGGCGATACTGCGGCGCAGGAATACTGTGTTCAGGTGCATGATGTCTCCTCTTGTTTAATAACAACACGGACTGCATGAAACCATATTCCTGCTGGCAGTGGCGCAGGATTGTTGCCCCATGAAGGGCCGGGGGCGAACCCTGAGGATTCGCCCCCAGTCTCTGCCTTGGGTTAAAGCTTGCTATCGTTTAATCATTCTTGATGACGATGCTAGGGAACTTGCTCGTCATGTCCTTCGCCTTTTCCGCCACCTTGATGGCGATGGTGCGGGCGATCTGCTTGTAGATCACGGCGACCGGGCCTTCCGGTTCGGCCACGACGGTGGGCGTGCCCGAATCCGTCTGCTGGCGGATGGCCATGGTCAGCGGCAAGGCGCCGAGGAATTCCACGCCGAAGTCCGCGCACATCTTCGCGCCGCCGCCGGCGCCGAAGATTTCTTCCGCATGGCCGCAGTTCGAGCAGATGTGCGTGCTCATGTTTTCCACCACGCCGAGGATGGGAATGCCGACTTTCTCGAACATTTTCAAGCCCTTGCGCGCGTCCAGCAGCGCGATGTCCTGCGGCGTGGTCACAATCACGGCCCCCGTGACGGGCACTTTCTGCGACAGCGTCAGCTGAATATCGCCCGTGCCTGGCGGCATGTCGACGATCAGGTAATCGAGGTCGCGCCAGTTGGTCTGGTCCAGCAGCTGCTGCAAGGCTTGCGTGACCATGGGGCCGCGCCACACCATGGGCTCGTCCGGATCGATCATGAAGCCGATCGACGACACCTGCAGGCCATGGTTTTCCATCGGCTCCATGCTCTTGCCGTCCAGGGTCTTCGGCTGGCCGCTGATGCCCAGCATCATCGGCTGCGACGGACCATAGATGTCGGCGTCCAGCATGCCGACCGTAGCGCCTTCGGCCGCCAGGGCCAGGGCCAGGTTGACGGCCGTCGTCGATTTACCCACGCCGCCCTTGCCCGAGGCGACGGCGATGATGTTTTTCACGTTGCTCATCGGCTTCAAGCCGCGCTGCACCGTGTGCGAAATGATCTTCGACGACACGCCCACGCTGACGTTGCCCACGCCCGGCAGCACGCGCAGCGCGGCCAGCACGGACTTGCGGATCAGGTCGATCTGGCTTTTCGCCGGATAACCCAGTTCGATGTCGAGCGAAATATCGTCGCCATCGACCTTCAGATTCTTGACGGTTTTACTGGAAACGAAATCTTTATGTGTATTGGGATCAATAACCTGGGCCAGTGCGGCCTTGACGTCTTCTACTGTGATGCTCATGACTATCTCCGTATGCAATACGCGCAGTCTAGCGTAAATTTGCATGGCGCGATGGAAACAAAAGCACTACTTGCCAGCCCTGCATCTGCTCATATTGCGTTTCCGCTGTTAAAATGCCCTATTATCCATCCCAAAAGTGCATCAATCATGACTCGCAAGCTGTTCGTCACCACTGCCCTGCCTTACGCAAACGCCGCTTTTCACATTGGCCATATCATGGAATACATCCAGGCCGATATCTGGGTCCGGTTCCAGCGAATGCAACGCGATGGCGCAGCCGGGCGTGAAGTGCACTTTGTGGGCGCCGACGATACGCATGGCACGCCCATCATGATCGCCGCCGAAAAGGAAGGCATCACGCCGCAGCAATTCGTCGCCAACATCGCCGCCGGCCGCGCCCAGTATCTGGACGGCTTCCATATCGCTTTTGACAACTGGTATTCGACCGATTCGCCGGAAAACGTTGATCTGTCGCAATCGATCTACCGCAAGCTGCGCGATACTGGCCTGATCGTCACGAAAACCGTCGACCGCTTCTTCGATCCGGTCAAAGGCATGTTCCTGGCCGACCGCAACATCAAGGGCGAATGCCCGAAATGCGGCGCCAAGAACCAGTACGGCGACAACTGCGAAGTGTGCGGCGCAGCCTACCAGCCGACCGACCTGGTCAACCCCTTCTCCGTCTTCACCAACGCGACGCCCGTGATGAAGCCGTCGGAACAGTATTTCTTCAAGCTGTCCGACCCGCGCTGCTTCGAATTCCTCAAGGATTGGCTGAACACGCCGGGCCGCTTGCAGCCGGAAATGGTCAACAAGGTCAGCGAATGGCTGGGCGAAGCGGGTGAAAAGCTGGCCGACTGGGATATCTCGCGCGATGCGCCCTACTTCGGCATCCCGATTCCCGATGCGCCGGGCAAGTTCTTCTATGTGTGGATGGACGCGCCGGTCGGCTACCTGGCCAGCCTGAAAAACTATTGCGACAAGAAAGGCCTCGATTTCGACGCCCTGCTGAACGATCCTGCCACGGAACAAATTCACTTCATAGGCAAGGACATCGTTTCCTTCCATTTGCTGTTCTGGCCCGCCATGCTGAAATTCGCCGGCCACCCGGTGATCGACAAACTGAAAGTCAATGTCCACGGCTTCCTGACGGTCAACAACGAAAAGATGTCGAAGTCGCGCGGCACGGGTATTTCGCCGCTGCGCTACCTGGACCTGGGCATGAACCCGGAATGGCTGCGCTACTACATCGCCTTCAAGCTGAACTCCAAAGTGGAAGACCTGGACTTCAACGGCGACGACTTCGTGGCCCGCGTGAACAGCGACCTGATCGGCAAATACGTGAACATCGCCAGCCGCTGCGCCGGCTTCATCGCCAAGCGTTTCGACGGCAAGCTGGCATCGACGCTGTCGGAAGGCGCGCAAAGCTGGATCAACCGCGCCCTGACCGTGGACGCGAACGGCGTCATCGTCGAACGCCAGGCCAGCATCGCCGCGCACTTCGAGAACCGCGAATTCGGCAAGGCCTTGCGCGAAATCATGGAAATCGCCGACATCACCAACCAGTATGTCGATGAAAACAAACCGTGGATCCTCGCCAAGGATGCGGACAAGACGGCCGAGCTGCACGACGTGTGCACGACGGCCCTGATCCTGTTCCGCCAGCTGACGATTCTGCTGTCGCCGGTGCTGCCGGGCGTGGCCAAGAACGTGGCTTCCTTCCTCAACGACGCCGAGTTCACCTGGGCCGACACGCAGGTGTTCGGCGACGCCGTCTCGAACAGCATGCTGGGCCGCACCATCGGCGCCTACAGCCATTTGATGACGCGCATGGATGCAAAGATGATCGAAGCGCTGTTTGACGCGCCGCAAGCGGCCGCCATCGCCGCGCCGGCCGGCGACGCCGCCAACGACGCCGCGCCCGCGCCAACCGCTGCAACACCGGCCTCGGCCATCGAGGAACTGGCGCCCGAGATCAAGATCGACGACTTCCTCAAGGTCGACCTGCGCATCGCCAAGATCGTCAACTGCGAACTGGTCGACGGTTCCGACAAGCTGCTGCGCCTGACCCTCGATGCGGGCGAAGGCCGTCTGCGCAACGTGTTCTCGGGCATCCGCTCGGCTTACCAGCCGGAAGAACTCGTCGGCAAGCTGACGGTGCTGGTGGCCAACCTGGCGCCGCGCAAGATGAAGTTCGGCATTTCCGAAGGCATGGTCATGGCGGCATCCGCCGCCGACGAGAAGGCCAATCCGGGCATCTACATCCTGAACCCGTGGCCAGGCGCCGAACCTGGCATGCGCATCCGTTAAGGACAGACAGGAACCGATGATGAATATCGTGGTGCGCGAAGCAACAAATGCCGATGCACAGCTGATTGCCGACCTGACCCGCGCCGCGTGGGCCGGCAAGGTCGCCGCCTCGTCCAGCGGACACCACGAGACGGCCGAGCTGGTGGAAGCGCAGCTGCGCCAGGGCGGCGGTTTCGTGCTGCTGGTCGACGACGTGCCGGCCGGCTCGCTGCGCTGGATGCCGCTCGACAGCGATCCCGCCATCTGGAAGATCGCGCGCATGGGCGTGCTGCCCGCCTACCGGGGCAGCAATGTGTCGCAACATTTGCTCGAAGCCATCATTCATCACGGCCTGTCGTGCCAGGCGGAAGAATTGCGCCTGGCCGTGCGGCGCGACCAGCGCAAGCTCATCGATTTTTACGCGGCCTTCGAATTCGACCTGGCCGAGGAACTGGAATATTCGCACGCCAACCCCGCCGAACCGGCGCCGATGGTGATGCGGCGCCTGCTAAGGTATTGATTTTTAGCATTTTTGCCCCTGGCTTGCCCATACAACAACCCGCCAGCGCAGCCGGCGCGGTAGAATACGGCCGGCTGACCTTACTTATAAGACATTCAGAAGACACTATGAAACTGCCTGCAAAACACACCAACTACGTATCCGACCACACCCTGTTCATCGCCGAACTGAAAGCCAAGAATCCTGGCATGGAAGCGGGCCAGCAAGCGGGCCGCGCCCTGCTGTGGGACAAGCCGCCCGTCAGCATCGATGAGCAGGAACGCCAGATGGCATCGGCCGTCAAGCAACAGGCCTACGTTTACCAGAACAAGAACTAAGACCTGGAACCGGCACGATGCTGCCTGAAGAGTCGGCGGGCACGCCCGGGCAGGACGCCCAGGACGTGAACGCGGTCATCGAGTCGCCCGAAGCCGCCGCTGGCGGCGACGGCAGCGGCGCCTCTGCAACATCTGCAGCATCTGCCCCCACGGACACGGCGCCCGCCGCCGATCCGGTCGAAGCGGGCATCGCCCGCCTGTACGGCGAACCCCTGCTGCGCATGCCGACGGACCTGTACATTCCGCCGGACGCGCTGGAAATCTTCCTCGAAGCCTTCGAAGGCCCGCTCGACTTGCTGCTCTACCTGATCCGCAAGCAAAACTTCAACATCCTCGATATCCCGATGGCGCAGGTGACCCTGCAATATCTGAAATATGTGGACCAGATCCGCGTGCGCAACCTGGAACTGGCCGCCGAGTATCTGCTGATGGCGGCCATGTTGATCGAGATCAAGTCGCGCATGCTCTTGCCTTCGCGCAAGAGCGACGTCGAGGAAGACGGCGGCGATCCCCGTGCCGAGCTGGTGCGCCGCCTGCTCGAATACGAGCAGATCAAGCTGGCCGCCTACGACCTGAATGCCATTCCCCAGTTCGAGCGCGATTTCGTGCGCACGCAGATTTTCATCGAGCAAAGCCTCACGCCCACCTGGCCCGACGTGGAACCGGTGGACTTGCAGCAGGCGTGGCTCGACGTGCTGAAGCGTGCCAAGCTGACCCAGCATCACCGCATCAGCCGCCAGGAACTCTCCGTGCGCGAGCACATGTCGAGCATCCTGCGCCATTTGCAATCGTCGCGCTTCGTCGAATTCAGCGAACTGTTCGACATTGCCGGCGGCGTGCCCGTGGTGGTGGTCAACTTCGTGGCCCTGCTGGAACTGGCCAAGGAAACCCTGATCGAAATTACGCAAGCCGAACCGTTTGCACCCATCTACGTCCGGCTGGCCTATTCGCCCGCCTGATCCCTTCCCTTTGTCACTGACCACCGTACAACGGGGTTTTAGCGAAAGCAATCCATGAAAATTATTTCCGACATCGAAGAATTGCGCGACCAGCTCAGCGGACAGCTGCGCACGGCGTTCGTTCCCACCATGGGCAACCTGCACGAAGGCCATCTGTCGCTGATGCGCCTGGCGCGCAAGCATGGCGACCCCGTCGTCGCCTCGATCTTCGTCAACCGCCTGCAATTCGGCCCGAACGAGGATTTCGAAAAGTATCCGCGCACCATGGAAGCCGACATCGCCAAGCTGGAAAAGGAAGGCGTGTACGTGCTGTTTGCCCCGACGGAAAAGGAACTGTATCCGGAACCGCAGGAATACCGCGTGCGCCCGCCCGATGACCTGGGCAATACCCTGGAAGGCGAATTCCGCCCCGGCTTCTTCGAAGGCGTGTGCACGGTCGTCACCAAGCTGTTCTCCTGCGTGGGTCCCAGAGTGGCCGTGTTCGGCAAGAAGGATTACCAGCAGCTGATGATTATCCGCAACATGGCGCGCCAGTTCGCCCTGCCGACGGAAATCATCGCCGCGGAAACCTACCGCGCCGACGATGGCCTGGCTTTGTCGTCGCGCAATATGTACCTGTCGGAAAGCGAACGCGCGGAAGCGCCGGAACTGTACAAGGGCCTCAATTTCGTCGCCGAGGAAGTGCGCAAGGGCAACCTGGCCGTGGGCGAACTGGAACAGGCGGCGATGCGGCTGCTGGATGGCCGCGGCTGGAAATCGGACTACATCGCCGTGCGCAAGCGCGCCAACCTGCAGGCGCCCAACGCCGCCGAACTGGCTGCCGGCGAACCGCTGGTAGTGCTGGCCGCCGCCAAGCTAGGGCAGACACGCCTGATCGACAACCTGGAAATCTGACCTCCGACAAAACCAGCTGCGCGTCGCGGGTCGCGCCTGCGCTGATCGCTGTCCGGGCGGCCCCGCGCAACGCGCGGCCGCGCGTCCCGGGTCAACGGGGGCGCCTCGCCGCCTCGCCGCCCGCCACGGTTTTGCCCGATGTTTCCAGATACCATCACGACGGGGCCATGCGGCCCCGTTTCCCTATTTGTCCATTCCTACCAGCCTGAGCTCGGCAAACATTGCCCTGCCCCGGCCACGTGCCGCCTGCAGCATGTCATAGCTGGCCGCATCGAGCACGATTTCCTCGCCTCCCCATAGCTTGCGCTGGTGCGCGGGCAGCTTCAGGCTGCGCAGCATGGCGCGCGCCTGGGCCGGGTCCGCTGCCAGCAGCCGGATGGCGTGCGCATGGCGCTGCGGCCCCACCAGGACAGGCAAGCCGCCTTGCGGGCTGCTCTGGCTCAGGCTGACATAATCATGGCCGCCCACGCGGTGCAGGTAGGCATGCCGGCCGTCGCCTTCCGCAGGCGCGGCAGCGGCAGGCTCCTGCGCCTCGGCAACAACAGGCGCGACGCCGGCCTGCTCGATGCTCACGCCGCAGGCGGCCAGCAAGGCCGTGCTCAAGGCGAAAAATAATACGGGTACTCGGCGCATGCTGCGCTCCTTCTTGTCGGGGTCGGGGACAAAGGGGAAATCGTGCAGCGATCATGGGCCAAATTATTTGACGTGTAAAGTTAACTTTGAGAAATGTTTCATTCCTTTGCGCAATGTCCTGTGCGCAGCCGGTGGAACGCCACTGCCCTCCTCTTCCTTGCACTGGCGCACGTGCGTGCCGGCTTGCTGTTCGCGCATGCGGCAAGCCGCGCTGCGCCGATGCGCATGGCACGGCGGTACCGGCCCGGGTAGCCGCCGCGACATGCATTGTTGATGCCATCTGCACACTCAAACCAGGAATGCCATCTTTATCCAATCGCCGATAAAGGTCACAATGCGTGCATTGGCCTGGCATTGCCGGCCTCACTTCACGACAGGAGTCGCACATGAATACAGCATCGAACCCCGCCAGGGTCGCCATCGTCACGGGTGCCTCGCGCGGCATCGGCGCCGCCATCGCCCGCCGCCTGGCGCGCGACGGCATGCAGGTCGTCGTCAATTACGCCAACGGCAACGTGGCAGCGGAGCAACTGGTGGCGGCCATCACCGCCGAGGGCGGGCGCGCCATCGCCGTGCAAGCCAATGTCGCCGATGGGGGCGACGTGCAAGCCCTGTTCGATGCGGCCGAAGCGGCCTTCGGCGGCGTCGACGTGCTGGTCAACAACGCCGGCATCATGCCGCCCGCGCTGCCCGCCCTGGCAGACACGGACGACGCCACCTTCGACAGCCTGTTCGCCATCAACGTCAAGGGCAGCTTCAACACCATGCGCCAGGCGGCGACGCGCCTGCGCCACGGCGGCAGCGTGGTCAACTTCTCGACCAGCGTGATCGGCCTGGCGCTGCCCGGCTACGCCGTCTACGGCGCCACCAAGGCGGCCATCGAAACGATGACGAATATCTTCGCCAAGGAATTACGCGGCAAGCACATCACTGTCAACGCCATCGCTCCCGGCCCCACGGCGACAGCCCTGTTCCTGAACGGCAAGACGGAAGACACCATCGAACGCATGAGCAAGATGGCCCCGCTGGAGCGCCTGGGCACGCCGGACGACATCGCTGCGGCCGTGGCCTTCCTGGCAGGCCCCGATGGCCGCTGGATCAATGGCCAGACCCTGCGCGCGAACGGCGGCCTGGTATAGCACCGGCCAAAACCTACTGCGCGTCGCGCTTTGCGGCCTGCGATGCTCGCCGTACCAGAGTACGGTTGCGCTTCTCAGCCACAAATCACTGCCGCTCGCTACGGTTTTGTCCGGTGCATAAGCTTCGACGATTTGCTTTCCGTCCACGCCGCAGGCTGGAGCCGAAGCAAGGGACAAAAAAAACGCTGCCGGTTTGCACGGGCAGCGTTTTTTTTGATCGGTATCAAGCCGTGATCAGGCGCCGGCTTTTTCCAGCTTCTCGAAAATCTTGTTCAGCTTTTCATCGAGGGTCGCGGCCGTGAACGGCTTGACCACATAACCGCTGGCGCCAGCTTGCGCGGCGGCGATGATGTTTTCCTTTTTCGCTTCGGCCGTCACCATCAGCACGGGCAGCTTGGCCAGTGCCGGATCGGCGCGGATATGCTGCAGCATCGTCAGGCCATCCATATTCGGCATGTTCCAGTCCGACACGACGAAATCATACGATTCCGCGCGCAGCTTGGCCAGGCCCATGACGCCGTCTTCCGCCTCGTCGACGTTGGCATAACCCAGTTCCTTCAACAGATTCCGGACAATGCGGCGCATCGTCGAAAAATCGTCAACGACTAAAAATTTCATCTTTGGATCAGCCATGAATAACTCCGTTGTTTCTGTAGCGGTTTGTTAATAATATCGACATGAATGCCGACATTATGGTCGACACTACGGCAGCAAGTTGTAGGATAGCATTTTCGTTGCTTTTAGGCGAACAAACTTGCCTCAGATCATATAAAACGTGGCTTACACGCGCAAAGCGCGCATGCCATGCGCAGCCAGGTGGCCCAGCACCATGCCAGGCAGCGCCGTCAGGGCGCCGACCTCATGCGCAGCACCGATGGCGATCGCCTCGCGCGGCATGCCGAACACCACGCAACTGGCTTCATCCTGCGCGAAATTATACGCTCCCGCCGCCTTCATCTCCAGCATGCCTTGCGCGCCATCCTTGCCCATGCCGGTGAGGATCACGCCGACGGCATTCTTGCCGGCCGATTGCGCGGCCGAGCGGAACAGCACGTCCACGGACGGACGGTGGCGGTTGACGGGTTCGCCCTGGTCGATCTTCGTCATGTAGTTGGCGCCGCTGCGCGTCAAGGTCAGGTGCGAATGGCCGGGCGCGATGTAGGCGTGGCCGGGCAGCACGCGTTCGCCGCCCGCCGCTTCCTGCACCGAGATCTTGCACAGCGAATCGAGACGGCGCGCGAACGAACGGGTAAACCCTTCGGGCATGTGCTGCGTGATCAGGATGCCGGGGCAGTCGGACGGCATCTGCATGAGGAATTCGCGGATCGCTTCCGTGCCGCCCGTCGAGGCGCCCACGATGATCAGCTTTTCGCTCGACGTCAGGGGGCTGCGCAGGGCCGGCAGCGGCGCGGCCGCCTTGTCGCTGGCCGAAGGCAGGGTGCGCGCGCGGATGCGCGCCTTGGACGCGGCGCGGATTTTATCGGCGATCATGTCCGTGTACTCGCGCATGCCGCTCTGGATCGAGATTTTCGGCTTGGTGACGAAATCGACGGCGCCCAGCTCCAGCGCGCGCATGGTGATTTCCGAACCGCGCTCCGTCAGCGACGACACCATCAGCACCGGCATCGGACGCAAGCGCATCAGCTTTTCCAGGAAGTCCAGGCCATCCATCTTCGGCATCTCGACATCCAGGGTCAGCACGTCGGGATTGGTCTGCTTGATCATCTCGCGCGCCACCAGCGGATCGGGCGCCGCGCCCACCACTTCCATGTCGGGCTGGCTGTTTACAATTTCCGTCATGACGCTGCGGATCAGCGCCGAATCATCCACGATCAAAACCTTGATCTTCATAATCATCCTTCCAGGCCTGGCGGCCCTTATTCTTCATCAAAAAAACAGCTGATAAAACCTTCGCGGGCGGCAGTGATGCGCAGCGCAGCAGCGCAACCGTGCCGGGGCGCGGCAAGCATCGCAGGCCGCGAGGCGCCACGCGCGGCAGGCTTGCTCCTGCGCTTAAAACAGCTCGATCTCGCCGCCCACGGGCGCCACCTTGAGGCGGCTGGCGTAATCGAGTTCGCGGCGCACCAGCGTGTCGTTATGCGTCTGCATCAGCTTTTTCACCAGCACCTTACCGCTGCGGGGGAAAAAGTACACCTTGCGCGGGTGGATATCGTTCAGGTCCTCGGCCACCACGCGCATCTTTTCCGCCTTCAGATAGTTGATGACGAAGGCCGCGTTGCGCTCGCCGACGTTGATCGCCGTGAAGCCGCGCAGCACGGCGCCGCCGCCGAAAACCTTCGCTTCCATGTTCTCGCGCCGCGCGCCCGCCTTCAGCAGGTCATTGATCAATATCTCCATGGCGTAGGTGCCATAGCGCATGGAGGCCGAGATCGGGCTGTTGGTGTCGCTGCCGCCGTCCGGCAGCATGAAATGGTTCATGCCGCCCAGGCCCGTCACGCGGTCGCGTATGCAGGCAGATACGCAGGAACCGAGCACGGTGACGATCAGCATATCCTTGTTGGTGAAGTAGTATTCACCAGGCAGTATCTTGGCGGCGTCACAATTGAACGTCCTGTCGTAATAGACGTTAGTGGCGAATTGCTCTTTGGGTTCCAGGCTCATATTTCACTCTCATGTACGATGCGACGATGCCTTGGGTGCGCTGCCCCGCGGCTGATCGAGCTCATAGACTGTTTTACCGCGCAGCTTCAATGAATCCGACACGTACAGAAAATTCTCCGAATGCCCCGCGAACAGCAGGGCATCGGGCTTCATCAACGGCACAAAGCGCGACAGGATCTTGCGCTGCGTCGCCTTGTCAAAATAAATCATCACGTTACGGCAGAAAATGACGTCGAACTGCCCCGTCAATGGCCAGCCGTCGGCCAGCAGGTTGAGCGGCTTGAAGGTGATCATCTGGCGCAGTTCCGGGCGCACCCTGACCTGCCCCTCGCGGTCGCCCTTGCCACGCAAGAAAAAGCGCCGCGCGCGGTCGGCCGGCATCTTGTCGAGCCGGTCCAGGTTGTAGACACCATTGGCGGCCGTGGCCAGCACGTTCGTATCGATATCGGTGGCGATGATGGTGACCGGCGGCGTGAGCGTGTTGAATGCCTCGCACACCGTCATGGCGATCGAATACGGCTCCTCGCCAGTGGAACTGGCCGAACACCAGATGGTGATCGGCCCGCTCAGTTTCTTCACGTGCTCGGCCAGCAGGGGAAAGTGATGCGCCTCGCGGAAGAACGACGTCAGGTTGGTCGTCAGCGCATTCGTGAACGCTTCCCATTCGTCGCCCATGCGCCCCGCTTCCAGGTCGTCCAGGTAGCGGACGAACGAGGAAATGCCGGTCGCGCGCAGCCGCCGTGCCAGGCGGCTGTAGACCATCTCCTGCTTGCTGTCGGCCAGCGCGATGCCGGCCCGCTTGTAAATCATGGCGCGGACCCGTTCGAAGTCCTTGCCGGTGAAGTCAAACTCCTTGACCGAATCCGTTTTAGTTTGCGGCATTTGTTTTTACCTCTCTATGACTACTCTGAACAATGCCTTTGCAATGCTACCTAGCGGGACCGGGCTGGCGTCAGAACTCTTCCCAATCGTCGCCGCCGGCTGCCGCCAGCTTTTTCGCCGGCGCCGGCGTCGCGGCCTGCGCCGCCTTCGCCTGCCGGGCCATGCCCGCCGCCACCTTCAGTGCCGGGCGCGCGGGCAAGGGCGCCCGCACGGATGCAGGTGCTGCAGCGGCCGGCGCCACCGCTTCGCTGCCCAGCTTGAAGATGCTGACGGCATCCGCCAGCTTCTGCGCCTGGTCCTGCATGCTCTCGGCGGCGGCCGCCGCTTCCTCGACCAGCGCCGCGTTCTGCTGCGTCATCTGGTCCATCTGCGCGATGGCCTGGTTGACCTCCTCGATGCCATGGCTCTGCTCCTGCGTCGCCGCCGTGATCTCGCCCATGATGTCGGCCACCTGCCGGATCGACGTGACGATCAGGCCCATGGTCTGTCCTGCTTCGTCCACCAGGCGGCTGCCCGCGTCGACCTTGTCGACCGAATCGCCGATCAGGCCCTTGATTTCCTTGGCTGCGCCGGCCGAACGCTGCGCCAGGTTGCGCACTTCCGTCGCCACCACGGCAAAGCCGCGTCCCTGTTCCCCGGCGCGCGCCGCTTCCACGGCCGCATTCAGGGCCAGGATATTCGTCTGGAAGGCGATACCGTCGATGACACCGATAATATCGACGATCTTGCGCGAACTGTCCTTGATCGAACCCATGGTATCGACCACTTGCGCCACCACCTTGCCGCCCTGCTCCGCCACCGACGATGCCGACACGGCCAGCTGGTTGGCCTGGCGCGCATTGTCTGCATTCTGCTTCACCGTCGACGTCAGCTCTTCCATCGACGACGCCGTCTCTTCCAGCGAACTGGCCTGGTTTTCCGTGCGCGCCGACAGGTCCGCATTGCCGCTGGCGATTTCGCGCGACGCCACGGTAATGGTTTCCGTACCGTGACGCACATTGCTGACCGTCTGCACCAGGCTGTCGTTCATGTCCTTCAATGCCTGCTGCAGCGCGCTCGTTTCATCCTTGCCTTCGACTACCACGCGCGACGTCAGCTCGCCCGCCGCCACCTTCTGCGCCACGGCCAGCGCGCCCGACAAGGGCTGCGTGATCGAGCGCGTGATGAAGACGGCGCACCAGGCGCCGATCGCCACGGCCGCGCCGCCCAGGATGAACAATACCGTCATCAGGCGCGCATCGGCCGCCAGCGAACCGTCCATGAAGCTTTGCTGCGCCACGTGCTGCAACTCCAGCAGCTTGTTGATGTCGGCCAGCGTCTTCTTGTTCAGCGGGTCGATGCGCGTGGCGATCACCTTGGCCCCGCCTTCGCTGTTAAACGCCAGCACCTGCCCCATCGCTTCCTTGAAGGCCGCATCGACTTCGAGGTCTATCCTGGCGATATTGGCCAGCAGCGCCTTCTCGCTATCGGACAGGCCCAGGGTCGCCAGCTTGGCGCGCGCGCCGTCATACAGCTTGCGCTGCTCGCGTACCTTGTTTTCTTCCGCCTGCATCAGGCCCACGTCGCCCTGCAAGCCGATATTGCGCATGGCGATGCCCGTTTCCAGCATCGCGCTCTTCATCAGCGACGCCTGCGTGTTTTTCTCGCCTGCCAGCGCCAGGCCGTCCAGCAATTCCGCCTTGTTGCGGTAATTCAGGGCGTTGGCCGAGACGACGACCACCACCAGGATGGCCAGGATGCTGCCAAAACCGATTCCCAACCGCGTGCCTATCTTAAAATCGCGCAAACTCATTACAGTCTCCCATATATATGTGTGAACGGCGCCCGCTCAACCGTGCGGTGCCGTGTTGTGGCCGGGTCTCTGACGGACCTTGCAGCCTGCCGGCGCGCCTCTGCCCGCGCCGGTACATGCATATCTGTAGTGATTCTTTGCGTGGCAAAACGGCGGCGCACCCGGCGCCGCCCGCCGGCGTTACGCTGCCAGCTTGTCGATCAGGCCCATCTCGCTGCTCGACATCAGCTTGTCGATATCGACCAGGATCAGCATGCGCTCGTCGATGGTGCCCAGGCCGATCATGTAGTCGGTCGAGAAGGCGGTGCCCATTTCCGGCGCCGGCTTGACCTGCTCGGGGCTCAGGGTGGTCACGTCGGACACGCTGTCGACCACCATGCCGACGATGCGTCCGCCGATGTTCAGGATGATGACTACCGTGAACTGATCGTACACGGGCGTGCCCAGGTTGAACTTGATGCGCATGTCGACCACGGGAATGATGATGCCGCGCAGGTTGATGACGCCCTTGATGAATTCAGGCGCGTTGGCGATGCGGGTGACCGCTTCGTAGCCGCGGATTTCCTGGACCTTCAGGATATCGATGCCGTACTCTTCGGAGCCCAGGGTAAAGGCCAGGAATTCACGGCCGGCGATGTCCTTGCCGTCGCCCGGTTTGCTACCGGATAGTGCTTGAGTATCTGACATGGTGGGTTTTCCTATCTTTATCTATCGGTGTTACGAAAAAATGGACTCGTCAGCCAGCTGGCGAGAGGAGCGGATCAGGGCGGCGACGTCGAGAATCAGCGATACGCCGCCGTCGCCAAGGATGGTGGCACCGGAAATGCCCACCACCTTGCGGTAATTCGATTCGAGGTTCTTCACCACGACTTGCTGCTGGCCCACCAGGTCGTCGACAAACAGGGCCGCCTTGCGCCCTTCCGTCTCGAGGATCACGCAGATCCCTTCCGAGGGGCTGGTGAAGCGCGGCGCGATGTCGAACATCTGGTACAGCGGGATCAATGGCAGGTATTCGCCGCGCACCTTCACCACCTGGCCCTTGCCGCTGATGTCCTTGATGTCTTCAACGGCCGGCTGCAGCGATTCGATGACAAAGCCCAGCGGCAAAATATACACTTCGTCGCCCACGCGGATCGACATGCCGTCCAGGATGGCCAGGGTCAGCGGCAGCGAGATGGAAATCGTCGTGCCGAAGCCCTTCGCCGAGCGGATGTCGACGACGCCGCCCATGGCGCTGATATTGCGCTTGACGACATCCATGCCCACGCCGCGGCCCGACACGTCGGTGACCGCTTCGGCGGTGGAAAAGCCGGGCGCGAAGATCAGCTGCCACACCTCGGCATCGCTCATCGTCTCGGACACGTCCATGCCCTGCTGCATGGCCTTGGCCAGGATGCGCTCGCGGTTCAGGCCAGCGCCGTCATCGGACACTTCGATGATGATGTTGCCGCCCTGGTGGCTGGCCGACAGGAACAAACGGCCCGCTTCCGTCTTGCCGGCGGCCACGCGGGCGGCCGGCATTTCCACGCCATGGTCGATGCTGTTGCGCACCAGGTGCGTCAGCGGATCGACGATGCGCTCGATGAGGCCCTTGTCCAGTTCCGTGGCGGCGCCGTTGGTGATGAAATCGACCTTCTTGCCCAGTTTCGTCGCCAGGTCGCGCACCATGCGCGGGAAGCGCGAGAAGACGAAATCCATCGGCATCATGCGGATCGACATCACCGCTTCCTGCAAGTCGCGCGTGTTGCGCGTCAGATGGCTGACGCTGTCGAGCAGTTTTTCATGCAGCATGGGGTCGAGCGCGCCGGCGCGCTGCTCGATCATCGCCTGCGTGATCACCAGTTCGCCCACCAGGTTGATCAGCTGGTCGACCTTCTCGATCGAGACGCGGATCGACGAGGATTCGGCAGCGGCCTTGTCGCCCTCCTTCTTGGCCGGCTTCCTGTCCTGCTCGGCTTCGGCGGCAACCGTCACGGGTGCGGCGGCAGTCGCGGAAACGGCGGGACTGGCCTTGGCCGCATCGGCGCGGATCTGTTCGAGCGGCTGGAAGAAACCGTAGCCCCGTTCGGCATCGCTCTGCACGCCGGCGGCGGCGCGGATTTCATCCAGTGGCTGGAAGAAGCCGTAGCCGGGATCGGCCGGCGCCTGCGCGACGGCGGGTGCGCCCGGCAAGGGATCGAAGAAACCGTAGCCCTGGGCCTTTTCCTGTGCCGCGCGCGCCGCCTGCGCCGCATCGGCCTCGCCTGGCGCCAGCGGCGGCGCCTGCGTGATCACCATGTCGTCCGGATTGAGCACGAACGAGCAGATGGCCAGGATATCGTCCAGGCTTTCGTGCGTGGTCACTTCCAGTACCTTGCGCGCGTCGGGCAGGCTTGACACCGCCACGTCGCCCAGCAAGCCCAGTTCGGCCGCCAGCGCATCGACTTCGCGCTCTTCCATCTTCGGCAGCTCCAGGCGGTAGCGCTGGCCGCCGGCATGGCTGACGACTTCCTTTTCCGCTGTGTGGAAGGCCGGCGCGACGGGCGTAAGGGCCGCCACGGGCACGTCCTGCGAAAACGACTGCAGCATCATGCGCACGTCGGCCACGGCATCCTGGTCGACGGGGCTGCCCAGGCGATGGCCGTCGAGCTGCATCTTGAGAATGTCCTTGGCCGCCAAAAAGGCGTCGACGTGTTCCGCCGTCAGGGCCATCTGGCCCTGACGGATGCGGTCGAGCAGCGACTCGAGGATATGCGTCACCTCGCTCATGTCGGACAGGCCGAACGTCGATGCGCCGCCCTTGATCGAGTGGGCGGTGCGGAAAATGGCATTCAGGTCTTCGGCGTCGGGCGCCGCAATGTCGACGGCCAGCAGCAGCCGTTCTTTTTCAGCCAGCAGTTCTTCGGCCTCATCGAAAAAGACCTGAAAAAACTGGCTAATATCGATGGTCATAGGGTGACTCCGTCAATTGCATCGTTGCGCTGCGCGGCTGGCATCAGCCAATCACCTTCTTGACCACCTCGATCAGGCGCTGCGGATCGAACGGTTTCACCAGCCAGCCATTGGCGCCGGCGGCACGTCCCTTCGACTTCATTTCGTCCGACGACTCCGTCGTCAGCATCAGGATGGGCACCTTCTGGTAGGTCGGCAGCTCGCGCAGCAGCTTGATCAGCTCCAGGCCGTCCATGCGCGGCATGTTCTGGTCCGTCAGGACCAGGTCCACGGTTTGCAGCTTGGCTTTTTCCAGTCCATCCTGGCCGTCCACGGCTTCCACCACCTGGTAACCGGCGGCTTTCAGGCTGAACGCCACCATCTGGCGCAATGAGCTGGAATCGTCCACTGCAAGTATCGTTTTAGCCATCTTTACTCCCACTCTTTTCCGGGCATCTTGCCCGTGTGTGATTAATCCATGCAACCGCAAGCGTCCCGCATATCCATGCTAGAACAGCTCGATGTCGCCACTTTCCAAATGCTGCTGGCTGACCGCCTTGCGCAGCACGCTGCGCAACTCCAGGCTTTGTATCGCCAGCGCCATGCTGACCCGCCCCAGCAGGGCGACAATTTCTTCGTTGTCGCTCTCCGGCAACATTTCCGCGCCGTGCGAGCCCAGGGTCCCGAGGAACTCGCGCAAGCCCGTCACGCGCTTCAAGGTGCGTTCGATCAGCTGGCTGGTCATGTCCTGGAACTGCAGGCTGGTGATGGCCGCATTCACGTAGCCCCCCACCTCGTCCTGCAGCGCCAGCAGTCTTTCCCGCTGCTCTGCGGCCGGCACGCCGCCGTCGAGCAGCATGGCAATGGTGTCCTGCTGCGCCGCGACGGCCGCATGGATGGCCATGAAATTGAAGGACAGCTTCTCGATCGCCTCTTCCAGCAAGATGCCGGTCTGCACCAGGTCGGTTTCCACCTCCGTCAAGTGCTTGCGGCCATGGTCCGACACGCCGGACAGCAGGCGCTTTACATGCGAGCCAAGTATTTTCTTTCTTGTCATAAAGGTCTCATTGTTTCAATACACCACGCGTCGACGGTCCATGCGTGTTATTTTTTCGCCGCTGCCGGGCTGGGGACGGGGGCTGCCGCGGGCGGCGTACCGGCCACCAGCCCGGAGGCGACAGCGGCGGAAGCGGCATCGGTCACGGGCAACTCCATCGCCGAACCGTCGCGCAGGACGTTCTCTTCCGTGCGCTTGTTCATGACGATGATGCTGATGCGCCGGTTGATCGGATTGAACGGGTCCTGCTTGTCCAGGTGCGCCGCCGAACCCAGGCCCACCACGCGCAGGACCTTGTCTTCATTCATGCCGCCGATGACCAATTCGCGCCGCGACGCATTCGCGCGGTCGGCCGACAGTTCCCAGTTGCTGTAGCCGGCATCGCTCATGTAGGGCGTCGAATCCGTGTGGCCGGACAGGCCGATGCGATTCGGCACTTCATTGAGCACGGAACCGATGGCGTGCAGGATTTCCTTGGTATAGGGCTGCAGGTTCGCATTGGCCAGCGCAAACATCGGACGGTTCTGCTCGTCGACGATCTGGATGCGCAAGCCTTCGCTGGTAATGTCGAGCAACAGCTGGTTCTTGTATTTTTTCAGCAGGGGATTGGCGTCGATGGTCGCCTCGATGCGCGCCTTGAGCGCCTGCAGGCGCCGGCCTTCCTCGCGCTCGAGCGCGGCCTTGGCCGAATTGAGGTCGAAGGACTTGCGCTGCTGGTCTTCCTGCGCCTTGCGTACCTGGCCATCCTGGCGCGACAGGTCCTGGCCGCCGCCCTGGATGACGGAATTGCTCTCGCCGCTGCCGGAACCGCCCGCCATCGCCACCTTCAGCGGCGTCTTGAAGAATTCGGAAATGCCGTTCAAGTCGCCCTTCGACGTGGAGCCAAGCAGCCACATCAGCAGGAAGAAGGCCATCATGGCCGTGACAAAGTCGGCGTAGGCGATTTTCCACGCCCCGCCATGGTGCCCGCCAGCCGTCTTCTTGATACGCTTGACGATAATCGGGCGCATGCCTTCATCGGCCATGGCGTCCCCCTTCCGTGTGCTGCAAATGACTCATGGTGTCCAGGCGTATTTTCACTGCTTACTTCGTTTTCGATTTCTTGATGTGGTCTTCCAGCTCGTTGAACGTCGGGCGCTCGGTCGAGAACAGCACCTTGCGGCCGAACTCCACGGCCAGCGCCGGCGCATAGCCGTTCAGGCTGGCCAGCAGGGTCACTTTCACGCATTGGAACATCTTGCTCGACTCTTCCAGCTTCTGCTCGAGCAGGCTGGCCAGCGGCCCGACGAAACCGTAGGCCAGCAGGATGCCGAGGAAGGTGCCGACCAGCGCGTGCGCGATCAGCATGCCCAGTTCGGCCGGCGGGATGCCCACCGACTCCATCGTGTGCACCACGCCCATGACGGCGGCGACGATACCGAAGGCGGGCAAGCCGTCGCCCACCTTGGCGATCACGTGGGCCGGCACGGCGCCTTCGTGATGGTGCGTCTCGATCTCGTTGTCCATCAGGTTTTCGATCTGGAAGGCATCCATATTGCCCGACACCATCAGGCGCAGGTAATCGGTCATGAATTCGACGATATGGTGGTCGGCCAGCACGGCCGGATACTTGGAAAACAGCGGGCTTTCTTCCGGCTTGTCGATATCGCCTTCGATCGACATCAAGCCTTCCTTGCGCACCTTGCTGAGCACCTCGAACAGCAGGGACATCAGCTCCATGTACAGTTCCTTGGTGTAGCGCGAGCCCTTGAACAGGCTGGGCAAGGCGGCCAGGGTGGCCTTGATCGCCTTGTTATTGTTACCAACAAGGAAGGCGCCCAGGGCGGCACCGCCGATCATCAGCAGCTCGATCGGCTGGAACAGCGCCGCCAGATGGCCGCCCGCCAGCGCGAAACCGCCAAAAACCGAGGCGCAGACGACGATGTATCCGATTATGACTAACAAGTGCCCTGACTCCCAATTAGGACCGGGCTGACGCGCCCGGCATGCTCAAACCAGCTCCCTGCACCGCGGGCCGGGAACAGCGGCAAAAAGTAACTGAAGGTAGATTGAAATGGCCTGCCTTTCAACACAATTTCAACAAAATGCCGTGTGGAACTACAATAACGTGAGATTGTCCTCCGGGCAAGCAAATAACGCAGACAATTGCTTAAAAGCACCATATGTAGAGCAAGGGACCACGCCCTGTGGCGGCGATGGTCTTATCGGGTTCGCGCGCGGCAATCTTGAATTCGTAACTAAGAAGCATACTACCGGGCAACATTTCCGCTTCCGCCTTGATCCACAGGGCCGCCATCGCTGCCGGCGACAGGTAGGCAAACACCACATCGTACTGGCCAAAATCGAGCGCCTCGTAGTCGCCGCGCAGGAAACGGGCGGAGCTGCCCGCCAGCCGCGCGCGCAGGCGGCTGAGCAGCCACGGCAGCGGCGCCAGCTCGATGCCGCAAAACTGGCCATCCGGACGGCGCCGCGCCAGGTCCAGCACCAGCCCGCCCAGGCCGCTGCCGATATCGACCAGGCGCACGCCGGGCCGCTGCGCGATCAAGTCGGCCACGGCTTGCCATACCTTCGGCCCGGACGGATAAAACGGCACTTGCGTGCGGAACGTGGACCAGTACAGACTCAGCAGGAAAACAAAACCCAGCAGGAAGACGAGCGGCGGCAAGTCCAGCCGGCTGGCGCCCAGCAGGGCCGGCGCGAACAGCAGGCCGATGGCGCACCACCAGCGCGCCAGGCCCGCGCGCCACGTGATGGCGGCCGCCAGCACGCCCTGCACGCCGGCCACGGCCAGCAGGGACATGGCGATGCCGGCACGCGCCAGGCCATATACCAGCAGCAACATCAAGGGAAAGGCCAGCAGCTGGATCAGGATGGCCTTGAGCGCGGGGGCGCGCAGGATTTGTTGCAGCATGGGCAAGTTCAATGGAGAAAACGCCAGTGTAAGCGATGAGGGCAAGAAAAAGCCGGAGTGCGGTCTGGCGACCGGCTCCGGCTTGCACCGCGTACTATATCTGTCCGCTCAGGCGCTCACGCCCGGCGCGGCGGCGGCCGCTTCATCGCGCGCCTTCTTGGTCTTGCCGGCCCGCGAAGGCATGTGGCACAGGCCGCACACATAATCGGCATTGAGGTCGAGGCAGTTGACGACGAACTTGCCGCCGCACTTGCCGCATGGCGCCATGGCCAGCATCTTGCTGCTGAAAAAGCGCACGAGGGTCCAGGCCCGCGTCAGCGACAGCAGCGGCTCTTCACCCGCTTCGGGCGGCATCTGCTCCAGATACAGTTTGTATGCCTTCATCACGGCTTCGATGCCCGTGGCGCCGGCGTGCTCGACGAGGAATTTATGGATGTTGATGAACAGCGAGGAATGGATGTTCGGCTGCCAGGTGAGGAACCAGTCGGTGGAAAACGGCAGCATGCCCTTGGGCGGCGAGACGCCCTTCAGTTCCTTGTACAGGTTCAGCAGGCGCTCGCGGGACAGCGACACTTCCGTCTCCAGCAATTGCAGACGGGCACCCAGCTGTATCAATTCGATGGCCAGCTGGATTTCCTGCGCTTCCGATACGACACTTTTCTTGGCCATGCTGTGTACTCCACTACTGACTGATACTGACTGATACTGCCTGATAAGATTGCCAGCAAAATGCTCGGGGCAAGGTGCGTTGCCGAAGGCAGTACGAATGTACGGCGAGGCCATGCAACGCCGCCATGGGCGTTTTGACGGGAGCCTTAAGCGATTTCTTCGACGCCTTGACCAGCCATCAGGATGGCGGCGTGCGACTGGGCCAGCGAGCGGTCTTTATTGTAGTTCGTCAGCATGCCCAGGATGGCGCTGTCATCGAAACGGAAGCGGGCGAGCATCATGTTGCCGCCAGCCAGTTTCAGGATCTGCGCATTGCTCATGCCTTCGATCAGTTCGGCGATTTCGGCGGCGATGCCCAAACGGAAGATGGCCGTAACTTTGTCCGCACGAATCATTTGCTGGGCCAGCATCAGGTAGCTCAGGTTAGCGTCGCGAATCTCAGCCATCATATCGTTAGCAGTCATTTCCATCTCCTCAATCCGTTGAATTCTGCTGGCAGTGTGTGTTGCCAGTGAGATACATTCTGCAGGAGCAACATCAAACGCAACAGAGGCGCAGCTCTGTATTTTTGGTCGGGGAATGACGGACGCGACCGTAGGTGTTTGTCTGACAAACACTGCTCGGTCATGGTCGCACGCCTGTAACGGCGCGGATTCTTGAGGTACGCAGGACGTCAGGTTTCGCTGACTTTTGACCCGCATTTAATATCACTTTTTTACAACAACTTGACCTGAATCAAGCCTATCTACCTATGTAACGGCGGCCTCAGCAGGAACTTTAGGGCTATTTTGAAAAATATTTCAAAAAACTTGAGCGCCCTGTCCGGCCGATTTCACCGTTCATGTAATCGTTGACGGCGGCGTTTGGAGGAACTTTAGGATTTTTTGAAAATATTTTTAAAAATCGTGATTTTTTTCGTTGACGCCCCGTGGACGGGCATTTTCAGCCGCCTTCCGCGCCGTAAATCTGGCGTTCGCGGCGGGATTTGTTACACTGCCGGCTCCTGCGTGATACTTCAAGCCTCAAGTAATATCATGCCATCCAGACAAGTCTCAACATGAAAGCCACCATGATTTCACTACATGATTGCAATGCGCGCGACCTGGACGACCCGCTGGCGCCCCTGCGCCAGCAGTTCGACCTGCCCGCCGGCGTGATTTACCTCGATGGCAACTCGCTGGGCGCCCGTCCCAGGGCAGCCCTGGCGCGCGCCCAGCAAGTCATCACGGCCGAATGGGGCACGGACCTGATCCGCAGCTGGAACACGGCCGGCTGGTTCGACTTGCCCAAGCGCCTGGGCGACCGCCTGGCGCCACTGCTGGGCGCCGGCACGGGCGAAGTGGTGATCACCGACACCACCTCCGTCAACCTGTTCAAGGCCCTGGCAGCCGCCCTGCAGATGCAGGCCACCGATCCTGCACGGGCAGCGCGGCGCCTCATCGTCAGCGAACGCAGCAACTTCCCCACCGACCTGTACATGGCGCAAGGCCTGGCCGCCTGGCTCGACCGTGGCTACCAGCTGCGCCTGGTCGACAGTCCCGAAGAACTGGCGCAAGCCATCGACGCCGATTGCGCCGTCGCCATGCTCACGCACGTGAATTACCGCACCGGCTACCAGCACGACATGGCCGCCATCAGCAGCCATTGCCACGCGCAGGGCGCGCTGGCGCTGTGGGACCTGGCCCATTCGGCCGGCTCCGTGCCGCTGGACCTGAATGGCGCCGGCGCCGACCTGGCCGTCGGCTGCACCTACAAATACCTGAATGGCGGCCCCGGCTCGCCCGCCTTCATCTGGGTGCCGGAAAAGCACCAGGCACGCTTCCGCCAGCCCTTGTCCGGCTGGTGGGGCCATGCGGCGCCCTTCGCCATGGAACCGGGCTTCGCCCCGGCCGACGGCATCGCCCGCGCCCTGTGCGGCACGCAGCCCATCGTCTCGCTGGCCCTGGTCGAATGCGGCCTGGAGATCTTCGCGCAAACGTCCATGGAAGCCATCCGCCGCAAGTCGCTGGCCCTGACGGACCTGTTCATCGCGCTGGTGGAACAGCGCTGCGCCAGCCATCCGCTGGGCCTCGTCACGCCGCGAGAACATGCGCGCCGCGGCAGCCAGGTCAGCTTCACGCATCCGCACGGCTATGCCGTAATGCAGGCACTGATCGCGCGCGGCGTCATCGGCGACTACCGCGAGCCGGCCATCATGCGCTTCGGCTTCACCCCCCTGTACACCAGCTTTGCCGACGTGTGGCATGCCGTCGAGATCCTGCGCGACATCCTCGACACGCAAGCCTACGACATCGCCGCCAAGCGCGATGCCGTCACCTGAACCATCCCATGAGCGACGACAAGACTATGAACAAGGAAAACAGCAGCGGCTGCCCCATGCATGCGGGCGCCCAGCAAGGCGCCGAGTGGCATGGCGCGCAGATGGATTTCAGCGAATCCATGAGCTACGGCAACTACCTAGCGCTGGACCGCATCCTCACGGCCCAGCATCCGCTGTCGCCGAACCACAACGAGATGCTCTTCATCGTGCAGCACCAGACGAGCGAATTGTGGATGAAGCTGATGCTGCACGAAATGCACGCCGTGCGCGCCAACCTGCAAAGCGGCGATCTGGCGCCCGCCTTCAAGATGCTGGCCCGCGTGGCGCGCATCATGGACCAGCTGGTGCACGCCTGGGACGTGCTGGCCACCATGACGCCGCCGGAATACACGGCCATCCGTCCCTACCTGGGCGCCTCGTCCGGCTTCCAGTCCTACCAGTACCGCGAAATCGAGTTCATCCTGGGGAACAAGAACGCGGCACTGCTCAACGTGCACACGACGGCGCCCGAGACCTACAGAGTGCTCGATGCCGCCCTGCGCACGCCATCCGTCTACGATGAATCCATCAAGCTGCTGGCACGCAGCGGCCTGCACATCGCTCCCGAGCGCCTGGACGCCGACTGGACCCTGCCCACGGCAGCCGATGCCTCCGTCAAGGCGGCCTGGCTGGAAGTCTACCGCGACCCGTCGAAGCATTGGGCCCTGTATGAACTGGCCGAAAAGCTGGTGGACCTGGAGACAGCCTTCCGCTTCTGGCGCTTCCGCCACGTGACGACGGTGGAACGCATTATCGGCTTCAAGACGGGCACGGGCGGCACGGCGGGCGTGAGCTACTTGCGCAAGATGCTCGACGTGGTATTGTTCCCTGAACTCTTCGCCCTGCGCACGGAGCTTTGATTTTACAAGGAGATTTGATGTCGCCTCTCGTCCTGACCCTGGCCGGCCTGTGGAATTCCGGGCCGCAGCACTGGCAAACCCGTTGGGAAGCGCGCCACCCGCAATGGTCGCGCGTGCCGCACGAGGAATGGCAGACGCCGGACAAGGATGCCTGGGTGGCGGAACTCGACCGCGCCATCGCCGCCTGCGCGCGTCCGCCCGTGCTGGCGGCGCACAGCCTGGCCTGCGCGCTGGTGGCCCACTGGGCGGCCAGCGGCTCGCCGCACAGGATCGCCGGCGCCTTCCTCGTCGCCCCCAGCGACGTGGAAGCGCCCTCCTACCCCGCCGGCACAACGGGCTTTGCGCCCATGCCGCTGCAAGCCCTGCCCTTCCCCAGCCTGGTGGTCGCCAGCGGCGATGATCCCTACGTCAGCTTCGCGCGGGCACGCGCGTTTGCCGCCGCCTGGGGCAGCGACTTCACCCTGATCGGCGACGCCGGCCATATCAACGGCGATGCCGGCTACGGCCCCTGGCCGGAGGGCGAGCAGCTGCTGCTGGACTTCTGCGCCGCGCACCAGCCCTGAGACGGCGGCGCACGCACGTGCGCACGATAGGAGCATATTTGCCCACAAGTAAGAACGCAGGCAGAATCGTGGCCTTTCCATTGCGGCGCCCCGGCGCCAGCCCCACGATGAAACGTCTGCTTTTGCCCTTGCTCCTCTGCTCCGCGCTGGCCCACGGCGCGCCTTTCTACGAAGGCAAGAGCCTCGCCCACCCCGCCATCGGCGCGTCACAGGACAGCGGCCTCGATATCGCCTTCCTCAAGGAAAAAGACGGCGTGAATGGCTATTACTGCGAGTGCAAGAACGACAATGCTAAACCCGTCCTGCTCGACCGGTTCGACAGCGCCGTCATCCGTTCCGTCTTCTACGCCGCGCTGGACAAGGAGGGAGACGACAGCGTGCAAACCATGCTGGTGCTGTTTCGCCAGGGTGACAGGAATGGCTTGCGCGCCTACCGCTACCACCGCAGTTCCGGCAAGTACCGGCGCCTGGACGGCTTGCAGCCGGCATTGAACCGCATCGTGGCGCAGAGCGCCAATCCGAACGCAGGGCAAGTCAAGGCCGCGCTGGCGAAACTGGCGCCCATGGACTACAGCGTCGCCAGGGGCAGGAGCGGCAATGCGGATGTCGACGCCATCGACCATACGCAAGGCACCGTCGTCGGCTACTACAGCGATGACGGCAAGCCCGTGGCGGCCGGCGGCAAGGACGCCATCACCTACAAGAAGACCTTCCTGAAAAAAGGTGACCATTACCTGACTGCCAGCTACACGCTGTACAGCGATGCGGGTGCGGGCATCCTGCCCAATTACCGGCTGTGGCAAGTGACGTGGGAAACGGCGCCGCGGCAGTTCACGGGCAGCGAAGACGGCCCGTCCGTCATCTACAGCCTGGCCTGGGATGACGGCTCGGTGGTCGAACGGGGCCAGTACGCGAAAGGCAAGCGCCAGGGACTCTGGGTGCGCGAAGGCATGCACGAAGGCCGCGTCAAGGGCCATTTCGTCAACGGCCTGCAGGAAGGCCTGTGGCAATACGACTACCCCAGGCAGAGCGAGAGCGGCATGTACCGGGCCGGCAAGCGCGAGGGCCGCTGGACGGTCGTCAACTATGCCGACGAAGAAGAGGTGACGGGCTTCGACACCTACGCGGGCGGCCAGCTGAACGGCCCGCACGAGCGCCGCATGGGCGGCAAGCTGCGCACACAGGGCAACTACGTCAACGGCTCGCGCCATGGGCCGTGGATCACGGAAGACGGCGACGGCAATTTCATCGATGGCTTGCGCGACGGACCGTGGAAGCTCAAGCTCAAGGACAAGGTCACGCAAGGCGTCACCTTCGTGCAAGGCAAGAAACAGGGCGAGGCGACCGATACGGATGCGCAAGGCGCGCTGCGCCTGCGCGACCATTACCAGGCCGGCGTGCTGGAGGGGCCGCGCACGCGCTACCTGGGCCCGGCCGGCAAGGAGTACGTCGTCTACACGGCCACCTACCGCAATGGCCAGCTCGATGGCCGCGAACAGGCGTTCGACGACAGCGGCAAGGTCCTGCGTCTCGACACCTTGTGGGACAACGGCAAGAAGCAGGGCCTGGACGCGCGCTATTACCCGAACGGCAAGCCGGAACGCCTGGCCGTCATCGACCAGGGCCGCCTGCTCACGCACCTGCGCGAATACTATGAAGACGGCCAGCTGCTCAACGACATCCACCGCTGCACCTTCAAGGAGTACGGCAGCACGCGCGACGACGTGTGCGAGTACCACCACATGTACTACCCGGACGGCAAGCCGCAGTACTACTACGCCTTCCAGTACGGCCAGCGCCAGGAGGGATACGAGAACTACCCGAACGGCAAGCGCAAGACCGAACTGCTGGTCGACCGCGCCGCCGACACCTCCGTCTTCAACGCCTATTATGAAAGCGGCCAGCTCAAATGCACGGAACCGCGCAGCGGCCACAGCACGCGCACCGTGAATGGCCAGACCATGATCAGCTACGCTTCGGCCGACCGCGACGGCGACAATATCTGCTACCACCCGAACGGCAAGGTGGCCAGCTTCTACACCTTCCGCAAGCGCGTGCTCGTCGAATGCGGCAAGCGCTACGACGACACGGGCAAGCAGACCTTCCCCGGCCCGGAAGGCTGCCCGCCCCCCAGGCAAGTGGACTATCCGATAGGACTGTGACGATGACGCAAACAGGACAGCCGCTGCGCATCCAGAACCCCGAACGCATCGACGCCGGGGCGATCCGCGCCGCCATCGCGGGCGGCCAGCAGGTGCTGGTGCAGTTCAACACCCTTGGCGAGCCGGAGCCGCTGCTGGCCGACCTCGACGCCCTGGCCGCCACTTGCGGCACGGCGCTGACCATCCGCATCTACGGTTACGATCCGAGGGTGTTCGATACCCGCATCCTGCGCGCGCTGCCGCACGTGGCCAGCCTGTCCATCGACTGCCACCGCAACGCGCTGTACCTGGAAACACTGGGCGAGCTGCGCCACCTGAAGCACCTGAGCCTGGGCGTGTACGAGCTGGCGCAAGCCGACATCCTGCAGCTGGATAATTTGCGCGGCCTCGAGTACCTGCATCTGGGCGAATCGGCCAAGAACAATATCGACCTGGCACCCCTGCGCCACTATACGCACCTGGCCAGCCTGGTCATCGAGGGGCACCACCTGCACATCGACACCCTGGCCGGCCTGCCGGCGCTGCACCAGCTGTCGCTGTACCGCATCAAGAACAAGGTGCCACTGGATTTCATCTCGGAGATGGCCCGTCTGGACAGGCTGCTGCTGCAACTGGGCGGCCGCGCATCGCTGGCGCACATCGAGGCGCCGCTGCTGAGGAAACTGGAAGTGATACGCGTGCGCGGCCTGGAAACGCTGGGCGACATCGGCCGCTTCCCCCTGCTGCAGGCGCTATGGGTGGAAGACCAGATCAAGCTGCGGCAGATCGCGCTGGGTGCCAATCCCGTGCTCGAACGCCTGAATCTGCATACCTGCAAGACGCTCGACAGCCTGCCCGGACTCGCCGCCTTGCCCGCCCTGCGCCAGTTGTCGGCGTCCGAGACCATGCTCGACATCGACGCCTTGCTGGCGCATGGCTTGCCCGCGTCCCTGACGCATGCGCGCCTGCGCACCGGAAAAAAAACGCGCGACGACACCATCGCGGCGCAGCTGGCGCAACTGGGCTACGAACCGGCGCGCCCTGGCTGAAATCAGCGGCTCGCCGCCAGCTTGCGCTGCCACAGCGCCACGTCGATCATGACACCGTCCGCGCCCGTGTTGCGGATGTAGACGCGGTAGCTGCCCTGCCCCATGTCGCCATCGAGGTAGGCCGTGCGCTCGTTGCGCTGCAGCCTGGCACCCTTGGCCATCTGGCGGTAACGCTCCACCACCGCGTCGAAACTGGCGTAGCTGCGCAACGCCACTTCCAGGTCGCGCGGCGGACGGCCTTCGGCCTGGTCCAGCACATTGTTCTGTTTCTTGCCCTTCAAGGTGAGCGGATAGGCAAACACGCCGGCGCCGGCCGAGGTCAGCACGGTGGATTTGTCGAGCAGCAGCGGCAGCAGCGCCGGCGGGAACGCGGGCGGCAACTGGGCGCGGTTCCAGCCCGGCAGCGGCGGCTGCGCCAGCACATATTCGACCGTGGCGATCTTCTGCCCGTCGGCGCCCGTCTCCTTGTCGCCCGCGATCAGCGCCAGCATGGGCGGCAGCTGCCTGGCCCAGGCCAGCAGGGGCGCCGCCTCGCCCACCAGCATGCCCTTGCGGTGAAACACCGTCAGCACCGTGTTCGGATCGGGATTGCAGACCTTGGCCAGCGGCTGGCCCTCCAGGCGGCAATGGCCGTTGACGAGGCCAAAGGCGATGATGGCACCGCGCTTGTCGAGCAGCATGGCGCCCCGCTCCCGGCCCTGGTTACGGTCATTCATCGACGCCAGCAGCTGGCGACCGTCGGGCAGCACGGTGCGCGTGGCATCGCGCTTTTCGCTGACCGCTTCGAGCGCCTGGGCCAGCAGCAAGTCATCGTCTTCCGTGTAGCTGCCGCGCGCATAGCCGAAGAAATCGAACAGGGCGGCGCGCACCTGCGGGTCTTCGCTCAGGCGCGGCAGGGGGCCGCCCGTCAGCAGCGAGGCCAGGCTTTTCGCGGCCGCCGGCGACGACGCCGTACTGGCGCTGGCCCAGGCAGGCTGAGAAAGGAAGCTGGCGGCCACCAGCAAGGCCCCGCCCAGGGAACGGTAAGTCGGTAAAGTGATATGCATGTTTCTGTCTGCCCGGGATCTACCCGTTATTCCGGCCACGCGTGGCGCGTCGGTGATTCTAGCATGGCGCCAGCGCCCATGCCGTGCGCCTGGCGGGCGGCGTGCGCGGCGGCCTGGCTGCTATCATGGCCGCAATGACGCCGCCTGCCCACGCCCTCCCCCTGCTTGTCCTCCTGCCCGGCATGGATGGCACGGGCCGGCTGTTCCAGCGATTTGACGCGGTCCTGGGCGCGCAGGCGGACATGGACAGCCTCGCCATCGCCTACCCGGCCACGCCGCTCGCTTATCCGGCGCTGGAAGCGTTCGTGCGCGAGCGCCTGCCGCGCGAACGGCCTTTCATCGTCCTGGCCGAATCGTTTTCCGGGCCGCTGGGCGCCGCACTGCGTGCCGATCCGCCGCCCGGCATGCGCGCCCTGATCCTGTGCTGCTCCTTCGTGCGCAACCCGCGTCCCCTGCTGGCGCCGCTGCGCCACCTGCTGGAGCTGGTCCCGTTTGGCGCCATGCCCCGCTTCGCCCTGCGCCAGGCGCTGCTGGCCCCCTTCTCCACGCCGGACCTGGAGGCGGACCTGGCCGGCGCGCTGGCGCACGTGCCTCCCGGCGTGCTGCGCCAACGCCTGCGCGCCGTGATCACGGCCGATGCCACGCCGGCGCTGGCGCGCGGCAGCCTGCCCGTGCTGTACCTGCGCGCCCGCCACGACCGCCTGGTGCCGCCGGCGACGGCCCTGCAGATACTGCGCCTGGCACCGGGTGCGCAACTGGTCGACATCGACGCGCCGCACATGCTGCTGCAGGCGGCGCCGGCCGCGGCCGCCGACGCGATTGCCGCCTTTTGCGCCAGCCTGTCAGCCGCGTAGATAGCGGCTCAGGCGCACGCTGGCCAGCACGGCCAGCCAGCTCAAGCCACCCGACAGCACGCTGAAATAGAGGGCGCGCAGCGGATGCTGGGGCACCAGATAAACGAACACCGCCGCCCCCAGCACGCCGCACAGCACGGGCTTCACCCGGCCATCCGGCAGCAGCGCCAGTAGCAGATTCGTGCCCGCGTACACATAGAACACCAGCAGCAAGGCCAGGCCACCGGCCACGCCGCGCGAACCCAGGCTGCCGAACAGCTGCGTGTACAGGAAAAACCCCAGCCAGCTCAGGGCAATAAACAGCAGGCAGCCCAGCACATGCGCGCCCAGGCCCGCCATCCAACGGATTTTCATGATGCCCCCCTTAAAGAAAAAGCCGGCCCTTTCACGAAGAAAGGGCCGGCTTGGCTGCGTCTACAACAAGAAGATTACTTCGCCGAATTGAGGAGCAATTCGTTCAGGCGTTTCACGAAACTGGCCGGATCGGCCAGCGAACCGCCTTCGGCCAGCATGGCCTGGTCGAACAGGATGTTGGCCCAGTCGCCGAACTTGCCGCCTTCCGCGTCTTCATACTTCAGGCGCGTCACCAGCGGGTGGTTCGGGTTGATTTCCAAAATCGGCTTCGATTCCGGCGCGCTCTGGCCCGCAGCCTTGAGCATGCGCAGCAGGTTGCCCGACAATTCGTTCTCATCGGCCACCAGGCAGGCTGGCGAATCGGTGAGGCGGAACGTCACGCGCACGTCCTTGGCCTTGTCGGCCAGGACCGTCTTCATCTTGCCCACCAGGTCGGCGTACGAGGTTTCCGTTTCTTCGTGCTCTTTCTTTTCCGCTTCGTCTTCCAGCGCGCCCAGGTCCAGGCCGCCCTTGGCGACGGAAACCAGTTCCTTGCCTTCGAAATCCTGCAGGAAGGACAGCATCCATTCATCGACGCGGTCCGTCAGCAGCAGCACTTCGACGCCCTTCTTGCGGAAGATTTCCAGATGCGGGCTGTTCTTGGCGGCGGCGTAGTTGTCGGCCGTGACGTAGTAGATCTTGTCCTGGCCTTCCTTCATGCGCGCCACGTAGTCGGCGAACGAGGTGATTTGTTCGTCGCTGTCGTTGGCCGTCGAGGCAAAGCGCAGCAGCTTGGCCAGGCGCTCCTTGTTGGCCGCGTCCTCGCCGATGCCTTCCTTCAGCACCTGGCCGAATTCCTTCCAGAAGACGGCGTACTTGTCCTTCTTGTCCTGCTCGTCCGCGTTCGCCAGTTCTTCCAGCATGCCCAGCACGCGCTTGGTCGAGCCTTCGCGGATCACTTTCACGTCACGCGATTCCTGCAGGATTTCACGCGACACGTTCAGCGGCAGGTCGGCCGAGTCGATCACCCCGCGCACGAAGCGCAGGTAGGTCGGCATCAGCTGCTCGGCATCGTCCATGATGAAGACGCGCTTGACGTACAGCTTGATGCCGCCGCGCTTGTTGCGGTCCCACATGTCGAACGGCGCCTTGGCCGGGATGTACAGCAGCTGCGTGTATTCGCTGCGGCCTTCGACGCGGTTGTGCGTGTGCGTCAGCGGCGCCTGGAAGTCGTGCGACACGTGCTTGTAGAACTCGTCGTACTGCTCCGGCGTGATGTCGGCCTTGTTGCGGGCCCACAGGGCGCTGGCCTGGTTGACGGTTTCATATTCGTCCTTCAGGACGGTTTCCTTCTTCTCTTCGTCCCACTCTTCCTTCTGCATGACGATCGGCAGCGAGATGTGGTCCGAATACTTGCGGATGATGGACTTGATCTTCCAGCTCGACAGCAATTCGTCCTCGCCTTCGCGCAGGTGTAGGATGATGTCCGTGCCGCGCGACGGCTTGTCGATGGTTTCGATGCTGTAATCGCCCTCGCCGCTTGACTCCCAACGCACGCCTTCCGAGGCGTCCACGCCGGCGCGGCGCGTTTCGACGGTGATCTTGTCGGCGACGATGAAGCCCGAATAGAAGCCCACGCCGAACTGGCCGATCAGGGCCGCGTCCTGCTGCTGGTCGCCCGACAGCTTGCCGAAGAATTCCTTGGTGCCCGACTTGGCGATGGTGCCCAGGTGCGAGATCGCCTCGTCACGGGTCATGCCGATGCCGTTGTCGGAAATGGTGATGGTGCGCGCGTCCTTGTCGAAGCTGACCTTGATCTTCAGTTCGTGATCGTTGCCGTACAGGGCATCGTTATCGATCGCTTCGAAGCGCAATTTGTCGGCCGCGTCGGACGCGTTCGAGATCAATTCGCGCAGGAAGATTTCCTTGTTCGAGTACAGGGAATGGATCATCAGGTGCAGCATCTGCTTCACTTCGGTCTGAAAACCCAGGGTTTGCTTTTCGGAAACAGCCATTTTTACCTCATAGTCTTGTGGATGGGACGGATGCTACGGAGTTGGGGATTGTACAAGCGATTTCAAGATGCCTTTGCGCAAATGTGCCGCCTGAACGACTGATCTGGTGTCCAGGCGGCGCGGCATTGCGCGCCGACGCACATGCGTCGATGTCACGGCGGCCATAGCAAAATCAATAACTAAACGAACTCATCAATTGAGCGACTTGCAATTAAAGCTAGAATTAATATTAACTTTTAACGTTAATAAAGGGAGAGACCATCGTGAAATGCCCATCAAAGATGTCCGCCGATACGTGCAAACCACAGTCCAAGGCTGCGCTGGCTGGTCTACAAACAACAGTTTCAGGCAATCAAGAAAAATTCCTTGGCACCCGCCAGCACAACACCTTCGCGCTGGCCTTGCGTTCCGGCATCCTGGCCGGCATGCTGGCCCTGCCCGCCATGGCGCATGCGACCGTGATCGAGTTCAGCGTGAGCGGCATCGTCGCCAAGGGCGTGGACGAAATGCGCCTGTTTTCCAACTATGGTGAATCGATCGTCGGCAAGGCATATACGATGAGATTCTGGCTCGATACCGCAACGCTGACCGATTACGGCACCGGCACCATGCATGGCGCCGGCTCTGCGAATACGGACAAGCCCGTGCATTTTTCCGGCGAGGTCACGATGGGGAACCGCAGCTACGGCTGGACCCTCGCCCCGGACGGTCGCGCCGGCCTGTATCTCGGGCCAAAAAGCAACGCCATGATGGAGGGCTACGGTACGTACGACCAGGATCGATATCAGCTATGGTCCATGATAGGCGTATTTCCCGGCGGGTCGGCAGTCCCATACTTTGACAGCCTGGAGTTCGAGCAACGCATCGAATTCAAGGATTTCGTCGACCCCTGGGGCTACAGCGCCGAATTCCAGCTGACTTACACCGCGCCATTCTCCCCGGGAGACTTCGGCACCTACACCCCAAAGACCAATTTCGTCGGCACCGGCACATATGCCCTGTGGCAGGTACGGGAGGTACCGGAACCGGCGCAAGTCGCCATGCTTCTCGCTGGCCTGACGCTGGTGGCACGCGCCGCACGACGCAACCGGCGCAGCGCCTGATCGCGCGGCGACGGCACGCAACAGGGCGGCAGCGCCTCTGACTGGCATGCTGCACGCCCTTTCGCCACCTTACGCCAGCTGCTGGCCGAAAAACGCCCACACCCGCTCATCCTGCACGGTGGCCAGGTTCAGGCGCATGAAGGTGGATGGCAGCTGGCGCGGCGAGAACAGGCTGCCCGGACCCAGCACCAGGCCCTCGGCCAGCGCTTTTTCGGCCAGCACGTTCGTGTCGCAGCCCGCGTCGGCCCAGACGAACATGCCGGCCGGCGGCGGTTCGAAGCGCAGGCCCGCCTGCTCGATGCGGCGGTAGGTGGCGTCGCGCACCTTGTCGAGACGCGCGCGCAGGCGCTCGGCGTGCTTGCGGTACAGCCCCTGCGACAGGATTTTATACACCACCCGCTCGCCGATGTCGCTGGTAGTGAGCGTGGCCAGCATCTTGCGGTCCGCCAGGCGCTGCGCCCGCTCCGGCGAGGTGGCGATGAAGCCCACGCGCAGGTTCGCCGCCAGGCTCTTGGAAAAGCCGCCCAGGTAAATCACGCGGCGCAACTGGTCCAGCGCGGCCAGGCGCGTGGCCGGCTGCACCGCGCCGCCGGGATGCATGTCGCAATAAATATCGTCTTCGACGATGAGGAAATCGTGCTGTTCGGCCAGGCGCAGCACCTGGAAGGCCTTGGCCGCCGACAGCGACGTCGAACTGGGATTGTGCAGCACCGAATTGATGACGTACAGCTTGGGGCGGTGCACGGCCGCCAGCTGCGCCAGCACGTCGATATCGGGACCGTCTCCCAGGCGCGGGATGCCGATCACCTGCACGCCCATGGCGGCAAAGGCGCCAAACATCAGCCAGTAAGCGGGATCGTCGACGAAGATGCAGTCGCCGGGGCGGGCAAATTCGCGCGCCACCAGGTCCAGCGCCTGCATCACGCCCGCCGTGGTGACGATCTGCTCGGGCGGACAGGCGATTTCCAGCCCCGCCAGTTTCAGCTGCAACTGCTGGCGCAACGGCAAAAAGCCCTGCGGCGCGCCATAGCCGAGCAGCAGATTGCCGGGCTGGCGGCTGACGTCGCGCAAGGCGCGCGCCACCAGTTCGCCATCGAGCCATTCGGCCGGCAGCATGCCGGAACCGGGCGCGGGGATCATCGGCGCCTGGCGGAACATATTGCGGATCAGCCAGACGACATCCATGGGCTGGGCCGCCGGCGACAGGCCAGGCGCCGGCGCCGGCGCGTTCAGCGGCGAGCGCTCGCGCACGAAAAAGCCGGCGCCGCGCCGCGACTCCAGGTAATCGCGCGCCACCAGCTTGTCGTAGCTGGCCACCACCGTGGCGCACGACACGCCAAGGCTGGCCGCGCACTGGCGGATCGACGGCATGCGCGCGCCGCCGCGCAGCAGCTTGTCGTCGATGCGCGCCGCCAGCGAGCGCACGATCTGGTCGATCAGGGTCTCGCCCGAGGCGCGCGACAGCAGGGGATGTGTATTGTTCATTTCACCATCACAGTATATGAAATTATGCGTTGAAGTGTATTTGCACTGTACTGCTATTGCGCCCTAGGATAGCAGTTCAGGATGGATACATCCACGCCTGCCGCACATTTGATCCATACCGCCAGTTCCAGGACACCCATGCCATCGCACTCCAGCACCGCTACCGCCAGCTCCCCTCCCCGCCTCAGCGCCGACCACAAGGGTCTGCTGCTGGGCCTGATCGCCGTCGTCCTCTTCAGCCTCACGCTGCCCTTCACGCGCCTGGCGGTGGCCGAACTCGATGCCACCTTTGTCGCCCTGGGCCGCGCCCTGGTGGCCGCCAGCCTGGCGGGCATCTGGCTGTGGCAGCAGCGCGCGCCCTTGCCGCGGCGTGAGCAGTGGCTGCCGCTGGCGCTCGTGTCGCTCGGCTGCGTGCTGGGCTTTCCGTGGCTGACCTCGATCGCCATGCGCAGCCTGCCCGCTTCGCACGGCGCCGTGCTGGTGGGGATTTTGCCGCTGGCCACGGCCGTGTTTGCCGTCCTGCGCGGCAAGGAACGGCCCTCCTTCGGCTTCTGGCTGATGGCCCTGATCGGCACGGCCCTGGTGGTGGCCTTCGCGCTGCGCCAGGGCGGCGGCAGCTTTCACGTGGCCGACGTGCTGATGTTCGCCGCCGTGCTGCTGGGCGCGCTCGGCTACGCGGAAGGCGGGCGCCTGGCGCAGAGCATGCCGGGACAGCACGTGATTTCCTGGGCCCTGCTGCTGGCCCTGCCTTTTGTCTTGCCCGTGGTGCTGTGGAGCGCCTGGCCGCAGCGCGCGCTGATGGCGCAGGCCAGCGCCGCCGCCTGGCTGGGTTTTGCGTATATTTCCGTATTCTCCATGTTCATCGGCTTCTTTTTCTGGTACCGGGGCATGGCGCTGGGCGGCGTGGCGCGCGTCGGCCAGACGCAGCTGCTGCAGCCTTTCCTCACCCTGCTGGGCGCCGCCGTCCTGCTGGGAGAGCCGCTGACAGGCGCCAGCCTGCTGTTTGCCGGCGCCGTGATCGCCGTCGTGGCGGCGGGACGCAAGCTGAAATAAGTGGCCGTTGACGCCCGTTTGCAACGCCGTTGCGCGTGCGGATGGGCAGAGCGGCGTGCAAGCCGTACAATACCGCAGCACCATGGCGGCGCCTATCCGGCGCCGCTTGCGCACGCACCGCCACAAGCGGGCCAACAAAACCAGCCGGCGCAGCTCGGCATCTTCCGTGAGACTCGCATGAAAATTGAAAATCCGAATCCGATCCAATGGCGCTTTGCCGAACGCGCGGAACAGCTGCAAAGCTCGTTCATCCGCGAAATCCTGAAGATCACGCAGCGCCCTGAAATCATCTCGTTTGCCGGCGGTCTGCCCTCGCCCGCCACCTTCCCCGTCGAAGAAATGAAGACCGCCTTCGACAAGGTCCTGTCGAACAATGGCAAGGTGGCCCTGCAATACGGCCCCACCGACGGCTACCTGCCGCTGCGCCAGTGGATCGCCGACTCGCTCTCCGGCCAGGGCAGCAGCATCCTGCCGGAACAGGTCTTGATGACGTCCGGCTCGCAGCAGGCGCTGGACTTGCTGGGCAAGGTCCTCATCGACGAAGGCAGCAAGGTATTGGTGGAAACCCCCAGCTACCTGGGCGCCCTGCAGGCGTTTTCCGTCTACCGTCCCGAATTCGTCTCCGTCGATACGGATGACGAAGGCCTGGTGCCGTCGTCCATCGACCCCGTCGCCGATGGCGCGCGCCTGCTGTATGCGCTGCCGAACTTCCAGAACCCGACAGGCCGCAGCCTGTCCGTGGCGCGCCGCGTGGAACTGGTGGAAACCTGCGCCCGCCACGGCCTGCCGCTGATCGAGGATGATCCGTACGGCGCCCTCAGCTACAGCGGCGAGCCGTATCCGAAGATGGTCAACATGAACCCGGACGGCGTGATCTACATGGGTTCCTTCTCCAAGGTGCTCACGCCCGGCATCCGCCTCGGCTACGTGGTTGCCCCGCCGCCGCTGGTGCGCCGCCTGGAACTGGCCAAGCAGGCGGCCGACCTGCACACCTCGCAGCTGACGCAGATGGTCGTGCATGAAGTGATCAAGGATGGCTTCCTTGAGCGGCATATCCCCAGCATCCGCAGCCTGTACGGCAACCAGTGCCAGGCCATGCTGTCGGCCCTGGAAGAACACTTCCCGGCCGGCGTCACCTGGACGAAACCGGAAGGCGGCATGTTCATCTGGGTCACCCTGCCCAAGCACATCGACGCCATGCAGCTGCTCGACGAAGCCATCGCCAACAAGGTGGCCTTCGTGCCGGGCGCGCCGTTCTACGCGAACACGCCCGACACGCACACCTTGCGCCTGTCGTTCGTCACGGTGCCGCCGGAACGCATCCGTGAAGGCATCGCCATCCTGGGCAAGCTGATCGCCGCCAAGGTCTGACGCCCCTCCTCCACGCCCCGCCTTGCGGGGCGTTCCCGCTGCCCCGGCCGTCGCCGGGCACGCGTCTTTTTCCTCTAAAAACAGTCTACACGGCAACAACTTCGTGTATTTATTTTTAAAAATATCATAAAATTAATAGTTTTGCGTATCGCGGAGCGTCGATTTTTCACCCAAAAAATTGGCAAAGCGGTATGATTTGGCCGACGCATCAGATTTGAGCCCGGTCAGCCTTTGACTACACACGTGTACATGCGCTCACGGTCCGCGGTCCGCAGCCTGGGCAACATTCCCGGCACCACCTTGTCCGCCGCCAGCCGCGGCGGGCACGGCGCGCGGGACTTCGGTACCGCCGACAGTGCAGCAAACGCTGGCCTGGAGCCTGGACAGGTTCCTGTAGCAGCACATCCGAAAAGGCCGGTAGCAATGAGTTCAGGCAGTGTGGGATCTTCCCAGCGGCGCGAAGCCGCCATTTTGATTGTCGATGATGCGCCGGCCAACCTTGAGCTGCTGCGCAAGCTCATGAGCGAACAGGGCTATCAAACCTATGTCGCCACGTCCGGCGAACGGGCGCTGGCGATTGCCCAGCGCGCCCACCCCGACCTGATCCTGCTCGACGTGCTGATGCCGGACATGGACGGCATCGAAACCTGCCGCCGCCTCAAGCAGCACCCGCTGACGCAGCGCATCCCCGTCATCTTCATGAGCGCCAAGACGGAAACGGAAGACGTGGTGGCCGGCTTCGACTGCGGCGCCGTCGATTACATCAGCAAGCCGCTGCGCATGGCCGAGGTGTGCGCCCGCGTGCGCGCCCAGCTGCAAATCCGCAGCAACAATGAAACCCAGCAGGAACAGGCCGAACGCCTGCGCACCATCGTCAACAACATGGCCGAGGGCCTGCTGATCATCGAGGCCGATGGCCGCATCCAGTACACCAACCCCGCCTGCGACCAGTACCTGGGCTACCGCGAGAATGAACTGGCGGGGCGCTCCATCGGCGAGCTGCTCAGCCCCCTCGTGACGCAGGAATACCTGGATTATTTTGCCATGTACGCGGCCAATCCGGACACGGCGCACAACCATGGCACGCGCGAAGTGGCGATCCGCCACCGCAGCGGCGACAAGCTCAGCATGGACCTGACCCTGACGCCCATGTATCTGCGCCAGCCCCTGTATATCGGCCTGCTGCACGACATCACGCACCACAAGCAGTCGGAAGACGCGCTGCAGCGGGCCGCCTACCTGGACCCGCTGACCAAGATCGCCAACCGCCGGCATTTCGACAGCTTCCTGGAAAAGGAATGGCAGCGCGCCGTGCGCGGCGGCAGCGCCCTGTCGCTGGTGGTGCTCGACGTCGACCATTTCAAGCTGTACAACGACAGCCTGGGCCATCCGGCCGGCGACAGCTGCCTGCAGCAGGTGGCGCAGGCCATCGCCTCGCACGCCAGCCGCCCCGGCGACCTGGCGGCCCGCTATGGCGGCGAGGAGTTCGTGCTGCTGTTTGCCGACACCGGCGCCGACAGCGCCCTGGCCCTGGCCGAAACGATCCGCGCGCACATCGAGCAGCTGCAGCTGCCGCATCCGCGTTCCGCCACCTCGCCGTGGATCACCGTGAGCATCGGCGTGGCGACCATCGAACCGCACCAACTGGACGACCGCAAGGCGCTGTTCGTCGCCGCCGACCGCGCCCTGTACGTGGCCAAGGAAGGGGGCCGCAACCAGGTGCGCGCCACGCATTCGGGCAGCACGGCCTGGGAGACGGTGAAGGCCCTGGTGCTACGTTAAGACCTGAAATTGAACGCAACCTGCAGCGAACAGAGAGCAGGCCCACCTCCTGCGCAAAGGCACCCCGGGCCAAGCGGGCCTGAAAAATGTCGAGGGCAAGGCGCTGCGACGCAGACAGTACGCAAATACGGCAAGGAAGCTGCAACGCCGCCATCGGCATTTTCTCAGGCCCGCGTCTCCGGCCCGCCATTCTTAAAATTAATCAAAACTTACGTGACACGCTCAACTTTGCATTGCGCCCCACGCCGGTAACGGCTTCACTCAAGTACGGCATGTAATTGCGGTTGAAGAGATTGTCCACCGTCAGCCGCACTTCCGTGCCGCGCCAGATGCCCTGCCGCCCATTCCACGAGGCGAACAGGGTGTGCAGCGCATAGCCTTTCGACGGCGGCAGGCGGTACACATTCCCGACGGGCAGGACGCGGTCCTGTTTCGCGACAAACCGGCCCTGCCAGCCGATGCTCGCGCCCAAGTCCGGCATGCGCCAGCCCAGGCCCGCCATCAGCTTGTCCGGCGCGATCGTCGACACGGGTTCGTCCGCGCCCCACGGGTCGCGCTGGGAGCCGGTGCGCGTGCCGCGCTGCTTCGACAGCGAAGCGCTGGCGAACAGGCGCGGCGAATTGTAGTAGGACTCGATTTCCACGCCCTGCGTATGGAAGCCTGCCAGGTTGCGGTAGTCGGACAGGGCCGGCGGCACCTTGCCCGATCCCGGCACATAGCCTTCAATCAGGATGCCCAGGCGCGGGCCGATATTGTCGCTGACCTTGTTGCGGTAGGCCGTCAGGCGCAGCTGCACGTCGTCGCGTTCCATGAAGACGTTTTGGCGGTGCAGCATGACGCCGGCGCGCACGGCCGTCACGCGCTCCACGGCCAGGTCGCGGCTGGTGCCCGGCGTCGATGAGCCCAGCCTTTCCGACACATAGTACTCATTCGAGTACATCTCGTCGATGGTGGGCGCGCGCCACGTGCGGCTCAAGTCGCCGAACAGCGCCACGGCATTCGACGCCTTCCAGAACAGGCCCAGGCGGGGCGACCAGTCCTCGTGCACCTTTTCGCTGAAATCGTGGCCGGCGGCGGCCAGCGGGCTGTTATAGCGCGACGCCTTGTTCGGCACGCCCTCGGAAACGACGCGGTCGTGACGCAGCGCCGCCGTCAGGGTCACGCTGCCATAGGTCATGGCGTCCTGCAGGTACAGGCCCGTCGTTTCCTGGCGCCCGGCCGGCATGTAATAGGGCTGGAAATAGCCGTAGTTATACGTCGGGTCCTTCAGCGCCGTCGACGACGGGTAGTACATCAGGGTGTCGCGCACGTTCTTGTGCCATTGCAGGCCCGCTTGCAGCACGTGCGACACGGCGCCCGTGCTAAACACGCTTTCGTTGCGCACTTCGGCGATGCGGTCCACGTACGAGGCCCAGCTCTCGTTGCCCAGCGACCCCAGGTAGGAACCCAGCGAAGCCGATGGCAGGCGCTTGTCATGCTGGTCCGTGTGCGAATAGCCGGCGCTGGCCGTCAGCTTGATCCACGGGTTGTCCTGCGGCGCGTATTGCCATTTCACGGAATACGTGTCGTCGTTCTGGTCGCGGTAGACGGCCTTGCGCTGCCATGCCTCTTCCAGCCCGTACTTCTTGATTTCCGCCTCCGTCGGCGTGGGCACGTCCTCGCCCATGGCGGCGAACGGGCCCCAGCCCGTGCTGCCGCTCTTCATCGCCGTCAGGGTCAGCAACTGCTCCGGCGTCAAACGGATATTCAGTTTCGCCAGGCTCGATGGCGCGTCGATGGCGGAAAAGCGGAACGGCTTGCCATCGGGCTTGCGCAGATCGTCGGACTTGCGCTGCGTGGTAAACGCCATCGCATCGAAGCGGCCATCCTCGGTGCGGCCATACACGGCCACGGTGGCGTCGTTTTCCCCGTTATTCGAATGGCGCGCATACTTCACCATGGCGCCGATTTTCTCGTCGCCTTCCAGCATGTCCTTCGCATCCTTGGTTTCAACCGTGATGACGCCGCCGAAACCGCCATTGCCGTACAGGCTGGTATGGGCGCCCTTGTTCACTTCGATCTGCTTGATCAATTCCGGCTCGATGAAGATGGAGCCCTGGCGGTATTTCTCAAAGCCCTTGGGCACGCCGTCGAGGATGACCTTCACGTCCTGCACCTTGTTGAAGCCCCAGATATTGAGGCTCTGGCCGCTGGGACGGGCCGTGCCGGCCAGGTCCACGCCGGGCAAGGTGTCGAGCAGCGAGGCGACGTTGTCCGCCTGCTGGCGCTCGATGTCGGAGCTGCTGATGTAGGAGCGCCCGGCAGTGCCGGCGCTGATGGCGTCGCCAAAGACGCTGATGGCCGGCATCTGCGTGGCGTTCTCCGGGCTGGCGGCATCGGCGGCATTGGCGGCCCAGGCGCTGCCGCCCAGGGTGCCGAGCGCCAGCGCCAGCGCGGCGGCCATCGGGGTCAATGCGCTGGCGCGCATGCTGTGTTTGCGTATCGTCTTCATTGCTGTCCTTGCCGACTACTTCATGCTTGTGGAATGAAAAAATGCAGGGCAGAGAAAACGGACTGGGCACGATCAAGCGGCGGCGTTGAAGGAAGCGTTGCGGCGGCATTCTGCCCGCGCGGACACGCCGCCGGCGCATGGCCGGCGGCGCACTGCAGTCACCGGGGATATGTTGCCTAAGTGAAATGCGGAGCACATCATAACTCAGATGCGAATGATTCGCAATACGATTTAATGGAGGCTACTCCGGGTAGCCGGTGATCTCGGCGATCTCGCGGTACAGGGGCTGCAGCCGCGCATACATCTTCCGGTACACGCGCCGGTACAGCTGCTCGTAGGTCTGGCGATGCTCGGGATGCGGCTGGAACACCTTGCCCTTGCGCGTCATGGCCTGCACGGCGGCGGGAAAGTCCGCATGCCAGCCCAGGCCCACGCTGGCGGCGATGGCCGCGCCCAGGCCCGAGCTTTCATACACGTGGGCGCGCGCGGCCGGCAAGCCGAAGATGTCGGCCGTCAGCTGCATGGCGGCGTCGCTCTGCGAGCCGCCGCCGGCGATGCGCAGCTCCGTAATGGCGATGCCGCTGCGCCGCTCGATGCGCTCCTTGCCCTCGCGCAGCGCATAGGCAAGGCCTTCGAGGATGGCGCGGTAGATGTGGGCGCGCGTATGCACGTCGCCGAAGCCGATCATGGCGCCCTTCGCTTCCGGCCCCGGCACCTTGATGCCGGGACTCCAGTACGGCTGCAGCATCAGGCCCATGGAACCGGGCGGCACGGCGTCGACCAGGCGGTCGAACAGCGCCTCGGCGCACAAGCCCGTGCCGTCTTCGGCGGCCGCCGCCCGTTCGCGGTCGCCGAACTGCTCCTTGAACCAGTTGACCATCCAGTAGCCGCGGAAAATCTGCACTTCCGTGCTGTAGGCGCCCGGCATGGCGGCCGGATACGGCGGAATGAAGCGCGTCACTTCCACGTATTTCCGGTTGGTCGTGTTGATGGTGGCCGTGGTGCCGTAGCTCAGGCACGCCACGTGCGGCTCGACGCAGCCGGCGCCCAGCACCTCGCACGCCTTGTCGGCCGCCGCCGCCAGCAAGGGCGTGCCTTCAAGAATGCCCGTCGCCGCAGCGGCGGCGGCCGTGATGGCACCCATGCGCGTGCCCGGCGCTACCAGCTCGGGCAGCATGGTGCGGCGAATGGCCAGCGCCTGCCACTTCCAGTCCAGGCGCCCGGCCCAGGCATGCCGTTTGTAGTCGAAGGGGATGTACGCCACCTGCGATCCCGTCGAATCGATATACTTTCCGCACAGGCGGTAATTCAGGAAGCCCGACAGCAGCAGGAATTTGTGCGTGCGGTCCCAGATGTCGGGCTGGTGGGCGCGAATCCAGTTGATCTCGGCCTCGCGGCGGAAATAGCGGATCGTGCCATCGAGGCGCGTGGCGCGGAACAGGGCGCGCCACCACGGCGCCAGCCGGGGAATGTCGCGCGTATTGCGCTGGTCCAGCCAGGTGATCGCGGGACGCAAGGGCGCGCCATGTGCATCCACGTTGACCACCGTGCCCCGCTGCGTGGTGACGGCCACGCCGGCCACCGACGATTTTGCGATGTCCGTGCCGCGCCACAGCTGCTGGCACGCAGCGCACACGGCTTGCCAGTAGCCGTCCGCGTCGTGTTCGGCCCAGCCGGGGTGTTCGGAGTAATACGCTTCCAGGAAGACTTGCGCCTTGGCGGCCAGCTTGCCGTCCCGGTCGAACAGCAGCGCGCGCACGCTTTGCGTGCCATTGTCGATGGAAAGAATGTACGGGCCATCGCCCGCGACGGCGGTCATGGTTCAGGCCACGCTGGCCAGCGCTGCGCGCAGCGCCTGCAGCAGCGCCCGCGGATCCTTTTCCGGCCGGGCGCTGAACACGGGCGCTTCCCAGTCCTGGCCGCGCACGGCCACCACGCGCAGGCGCCCTGCTGCATTCCAGGCCGGATACCAGCCCACGTCGACGATGTCGCCGTTCGCGCACGTGATCTGCAGCAGGTCCTCGCCCAGGTCGTCGACAAGGGCAGCCACGGGCTGGCGCAAGTCCAGCGCCGACAGGCTGTCATAGGTGATGCGGGCGTTGCCCAGTTCCAGGGCCTCGCCAAACAGGGTGGTCTCGATGATGCTCTCCTCTTTTATATTTTTATGGTTGTTCAATCGTCCTGCGGCACGCTGTAATGGCGGCGCCACAGGGCCAGGTAGCGCTGCTGTTCCTCATCCCAGCGCGCATCGTCCCAGCCCAGCTCCGCCTGGCAAATGGCGCGCAGGCGCGGCATGATAGCAAGCGCGCCGCCGGCCAGCTGCAAACCGAGGCGCGTGCGCCGCAGCAGCAGGTCGTCCAGATGCTGCACATCCTCCCTGCGCGCGCCCCAGCGCAGCTGCGCCCACAGGGTCTGCGTGCCCGGCACCGGCGCCAGTTCGCCGTCCGGCGCCGCATCGCACAGGGCCTGCGCGTGTACGCCATGGCGTCCCAGCAGGCGTGCGCGCTGCTGCGCGTCGAGCAGCAAGGCCTTGCCCGACAGCGGCGGCACCGCGTCGAAGATGGGCAAGGGGCGCAAATCCGCCTGCCAGCCCGGCAGCAGCGGCGCCGCGCGGCGCAATGCGTCGAGGGCGATCACGCGGAAGGTCGTCAGCTTGCCGCCCGCCACCGTCAGCAAGCCGTTTTCCAGCCACAGCGCATGTTCGCGCCCTTCCTTCGACGGGTCAAGCCGGCCGCTGTCGATCACGGGGCGCACGCCGGAAAACGTGGCCAGCACATCCTCCACGCCCAGCGCCAGGCTGGGAAACTGCCAGCGCAGCGCGGCCAGCAGGTAATCGAGCTCGCCGCGCGTGATGGCGGCCTCGTTGTCCAGGGCGCCGGCGTGGTCCACGTCGGTGGTGCCCACCAGGGTCACGCCTTCCCACGGATAGGCGAAGACGGGGCGGCCATCGCGCGGATGCATCAGGCTGACGGCCTGCGCCAGCGGCAGGCGCCAGGCGGGCAGCAGCAGATGGCTGCCGCGCAGGGGCCGCAGTTTCGGCCGTTCGCCCACCTGCCCGCGCAAGCCGTCGGCCCACGCGCCCGTGGCGCTGATCACCAGGCGCGCGCGCACCGTCGGCTGACCGCCGCCGACGCCATCATGCAATACGGCGCCCGCCACGCGCTCCCCCTCGCGCAGCAGCGACGCCACGCCCAGGTAGTTGACGGCCACGCCGCCATGGCGCCGCGCTTCCTGCAGCACGCGCAGCACCAGGCGCGCATCGTCCGTCTTCGCGTCCTGGTACAGCATGCCGCCGCGCAGCCCCTCGCGGTTGACATGCGGCGCCAGCATGGCGAAATCGGCCGCATCGACATAACGCCGCGCGCGCCGGCCCGCCATCACGTCGTAGATGGCCAGGCCCAGCATGAACTGGCGCCGCCCCGGCTTCCTGCCCGCGTAGTCGCCAAAGGCAAAGCCCTGCGGCTCGACCAGCCCCGCCGCATCCGCCAGCAAGGCTTGCCGCTCGTGCACCGACTCGCGCGTCAGCGCGAACTGTCCCTGCTTGAGGTAGCGCAGGCCGCCGTGCACCAGCTTCGAGGAGCGGCTCGACGTGCCCCAGGCGAAATCGCGCTGTTCCACCAGCAGCGCCTTCAAGCCGCGCCGCGCCGCTTCCAGCAGGATGCCGGCGCCCGTGATGCCGCCGCCGACGACCAGCACATCCCACTCGCGCGCCAGCAGCGCGGGCAGCTCTTCGCGGCGCGGCGCCGGGGTCACAATCCTGTCCCCGCTTCAGGCAGCAGCTTACCGGGATTCATCATGCCCTGCGGGTCGAACTGGCGCAGCAGCGCGCGCATGGCGGCGATGCCCAGTTCTCCCTTTTCCGCGGCCAGCCACGGCGCATGGTCCGTGCCCACGCCGTGCTGATGGCTGATGGTGCCGCCGTTGGCGACGATGGCGGCGCCGGCCGCGTTTTTCAGGCTGCGCCAGCGCGCCATGTTTTCCTCGTAGGTGGGCGCCAGCCGGTACACATATGTCGTGTAGACGCTGGCGCCCTGCGCGTACACATGCGACAAGTGCGTGTACGCGTGCACCTGCTCGCCGTGCCGCGCCAGCGCACCGGCGCCCGCCTGCTCCAGCGCCGCCATCATGGGCGTGACGCGGGGCCAGTCGACGGCCGTTTCCACCGTGTCGATGACGTAACCGTGCTCCCAGGCGCCGTTGCGCAGGTAGACATTGCGAAAGCGTCCCTGCTTCCATTTGTCGCCCATGTGGCGCCCCACGTGCACGCCCCCATGGCGCCGCGCCAGCGCCAGGGCGGCGCGCAGGGCCGCCCGCGCCGGCTTTTCTTCCCCGCTGACGCCCACCATCAGCATGCACTTGCCGTCGCCGCAGCCGCGCAGGGACAGGTAGCGTTCCAGCCAGCCCACCAGCTTTTTGTGCCCGGCCAGGGTCAGCATGGTCTGCGTTTCCAGCCCGTTCGACAGGCGCAGCATGGACAGGGACAGGCGCGATTGCACCAGCGCACGCACGGCGGCCTGCGCCTGCTCCCAGCCGGCAAAGAACACGGCGTGGAACGCCTCGTACGGTGGCAGCGGCGAAATGCGCACGGTGGCCTGCGTCACGATGCCCAGCCGCCCTTCGGAACCGAGCACCATTTCGCGCAGGTCGATGCCGGCCGCCGAGGCGGGGAAGGTGGGGATGGCCAGGGTGCCGGCCGGCGTTTCCAGCACGCCGCCCGCGAACAGCTGCTCTATGCGGCCGTAGCGCAGGGACTGCTGGCCCGACGAGCGCGTGGCGATCCAGCCGCCCAGGGTGGAATACTCGAACGACTGCGGATAGTGGCCCAGGGTGTAGCCGTGCGCGCGCAGCTGCGCTTCCAGGTCGGGACCGTACACGCCCGCGCCGAACGTGGCCAGCTGCGCCTCGCGGTCCAGGTGGGCCAGCGCGCACAGGTGCGTGAGGTCGAGCGACAGCACGGGGCGCGGCCCCGGCGCCACCGTCAGATGCCCCGCCACGCTGGTGCCGCCGCCGCGCGGAATCACGGCCACGCATGCCTGGCGTGCAAACTCGAGCAGCTGGCGCACCTGCTGCGCGCTGTCCGGAAAAGCGACGCCGTCGGGAACACAGCCGACGCGGCCATGGCGCAGCTTGAACCAGTCAGGCAGGCTTTGACCCAGCGCATGGCGCACGCGCGTGGCCGGCGTCGTATCGATCAAGGGATGCGGCGCCAGTCGCGAGGCGGGCACCTGCGCGCAGGCGTCGTCAAAGCTGGCGTCCACGATGGCACTGCCCGGCCCCAGCCGCGCGCGCAGGAACGCCAGCGCATCTTCGCCCAGCACATGCACGATGCTCTCCTCACCCCAGCCATTCCAGCGTTGCATCGACATCCCCTCGTATTGGCCCAGTTGCGCGCCACGGCGGCTTGCTATACTGTGTTTTCCTGATCTCTTGCCTGATCAACAGCATATGCCGCCACGCGCCACGGGTATTGGTTTTTCATGACAAACGCATTGTTCCATCATGACAGCACTGACAGCCGCCACGCGGAAGGCCGGGTCGCCATCGCCTACCTGCAGCCCTTGCTGGAGGCGGCCGAAGCGCACGGCATCGGTGCCGCCGCCCTGGCCCGCGCGGCCGGCATGGCGCCGCACGACCTGGACGGGCCGTCGGCCACGGTGGCCGCGCGCGATTACGTGCGCCTGCTCGACGCGGGCGCCCAGCTGGCGGGCGACGCGCATTTCGGCCTGCACGTGGGCCAGCGCGTGCGCATGGGCACGTACAGCGCCTATGGCTTGATTTTGCTCAGTTGCAAGGACGTGGGCCAGGCGCTGGAACAGACGGCCCGCTATGAACGGCTGGCGCACGACCTGGGCCGCTCCACCCTGCAGCGCGACGGCGCCGTGGCCCACTACCGCTGGAGCAGCCACTATCCGGCAGCGAGCCGGCACCTGGTCGACAGCGTCTTTGCCGGCGTCAAGGTGTGCGGCGACTGGCTGGCCGGCATGCCCCTGCCGCCGGCCAGCCTGGCGTTCACGCACGACGGCGGCGGCGAAGCACTGCTGCGCCACGCGGCGCACCGCGACGAATACGTGCGCGTGCTGGGCAGCCTGCCCGCGTTCAACGCCCCCGCCAACACGGCCACCTTCGACGCGCAGCTGCTGGACTGGCCCGTGCCGAACGCCGACGTCAGCCTGTATGCCGTGCTGTGCCAGCATGCGGAACAATTGCTGGCGCAGCGGCAGACGGCTGCGGGCGCGGCGGCCGGCATCGACGCCCAGGTGCACGCGGCCATCGTGGCGGGCTTGCGCCACGGTTCGGCCAGGCTGTCCAGCATCGCCGCCGCGCTGGCCGTCACGCCGCGCACCCTGCAGCGCAAGCTGGCCGACGCGGGCACCAGTTTCCAGGCCCTGCTGGACCAGGCCCGCTATGGCCTGGCGCGCGATTATCTGCGCCAGCCGGGCCTGTCGCTGGTCGACATCGCCTTCCTGCTGGGCTACCAGGAACAGAGCGCCTTCAACCACGCATTCCGCACCTGGGCCGGCACCAATCCCGGTGCCTGGCGCCTGCAGGAAATGCAGGCCGGGCAAGCGGGCTGACAGGCGTGCGCGCGACATGCCGCGGGCGTTTTCTCGCTATACTGGCATAGTCACGCATCGCACGATCACTCCAACCCGCAACGCAAAGGATTAATATGCAACTCCAAGACAAAGTCGCACTGATTACCGGCGCCGCCAGTGGTATCGGCAAGGAAATAGCTATTGAATACGCGAAACAAGGCGCCAAGGTCGTCATCGCCGACCTGGCCCTGGACGCGGCCAACAAGACGGCCGAGGAAATCAGGCAGTCGGGCGGCCAGGCATTTGCCGTCGCCATGGACGTCACCAGCGAAGAGCAGGTCGACAAGGGCGTGGCCGATGCGGCCGCCCACTTCGGCGGCATCGACGTGCTGATCAGCAACGCCGGCATCCAGATCATCAGCCCCGTCGTCGACTATCCGTTCGAACAGTGGAAAAAGATGCTGGCCATTCACCTGGACGGCGCCTTCCTCACCACGCGCGCCTGCATGCGCGAAATGATCAAGGCGGGCCGCGGCGGCGCCATCATCTACATGGGTTCCGTGCACTCGCACGAAGGCTCGCCGTTCAAGAGCGCGTATGTCGCCGCCAAGCATGGCTTGCTGGGCCTGGCCAAGGTGGTGGCCAAGGAAGGCGCGAAAGACCGCATCCGTGCCAACGTCATCTGCCCCGGCTTCGTGCGCACGCCGCTGGTCGACAAGCAAATCCCCGAGCAGGCGGCCCAGCTGAAGATCAGCGAAGAAGACGTGATCAAGAAAGTGATGCTGAAAGACACCATCGACGGCGAATTCACCACCACGCAAGACGTGGCGCAAACGGCCATCTTCCTGGCCGCCTTCCCGTCGAACGCCCTGAGCGGCCAGTCCATCGTCGTCAGCCACGGCTGGTTCATGCAGTAATAGTGACGCCCGCACCGGCGGCGCGGCGCCCTGCGCGGCCTGCCATGCGGGCCGTGCTGCGGCACGGCTGCGCGTCGCGGCGACACATCGCGGCCGCCCGCCATGATGCGGGCGGGCGTTGCCGCGTCGGCGTCTCCCCCTTCCTGCGCCTTTCCCGAAAGAATTCCCAATTGCAAGACAACACTTACCGCCACCCGCGCGCGGGCTGGCCGGGGCGCCTGCTAGCCGCGCTCGCCAACTGCACGCGCTTTGCCGCCGTGCGCCAGGCCATCCTGTCCCGCCTGCCCTTCCTGCCCCTGCACAGCGACGTGCGCGACGTCGTCTACGTGAGCTGGCTGGTGGACGCCCAGGCCGCACAGCAATTGCTGCCCGCCGGCGTGTCTCTGTGGCAGCGCGACGGCAAGACGCCATTCACCGTGCTGACCTACCGCCACGGGCACTTCGGCCCCGCCCTGCCGGGGCCGAAGTGCCGTCTGCTGCCCTCGCCCCTGCAAAGCAACTGGCGCCTGTACCTGGACCACACGCCGCCGGGCGCGCCGGACGTGCCCTGCGTATATTTCCTGAAGAACATCATGGATAGCCTGCCCCATGCGCTGGGCACGCGCCTGTTCAGCGACATCCTGCCCACGCACCTGGCCGATGGCATGACCCTGGACGTGTCCGCCACGCAGGCACGCTGCAGCATTGCACCCGGCGCCGGCAGCGCCCCCGCGCTGGATATCCAGGCGGCGTTTGCCGCAAGCCAGGCGCTCGATGCCGATTGGCAGCCGCTGTTCGGCAACTGGCGCGATGCCGTCGCCTTCCTCGCCTGCCAGGATGCGGCCATCGCCCCCGTGCCGCGCAACGGCAAGCTGGTCTTTGGCGAAATCCACTTGCCCGTTGATCTGGATCAAGTGCAAGCGTTGGCGACCTTGCATGCCGACTGCGGCTTGCTGGCGCACTTGCCGCCCGTCTCCCCGCCGTTCGCCTTTCTCGTGCCGAAAGTACCCTTCAAGGCGTTGTCAGAGCGCCTGCTGTAGCGCGGCGGCGTTCCGGCGCGCGCACGGTGCCGGCCGGGGCCGCCTGGCCGCCGCGCCGCCGTTCCAGCTTGAACAGGGCCATGGCCTGCTCCAGCTGCAAGGCCTGGTCTTGCAGCGAGGCGGAGGCGGCCGCCGATTCCTCCACCAGGGCCGCGTTCTGCTGCGTCACTTCATCCATCTGCGTGACGGCCCGGTTGACCTGGCCGATGCCGTGGCTTTGCTCCCGCGAGGCGGAGGCGATCTCTTCCATGATGCCGTGCACGCCCTGCACGGCGCCCAGCATCTCGGCGCTGCTGGCGCCGGCCTGCTGCGCCAGCTTCGCGCCCTCCTGCACCTGCGCCAGCGAGGCCGTGATCAGCTGCTTGATTTCCGTGGCGGCCGACGCGCTGCGCTGGGCCAGGCTGCGCACTTCGCCCGCCACGACGGCAAAGCCCCGCCCCTGGTCGCCCGCGCGCGCCGCTTCCACGGCCGCGTTCAGGGCCAGGATATTCGTCTGGAAAGCGATGCCTTCGATGATGCCCGTAATGTCGCCGATCTTCTGCGATGACGCGTTAATTTCCCCCATCATCGTCACCACCTGGCCGACGATCTCGCCGCCCCGTCCCGCCAGGCCATGCACCTTGCCCGCCATGTCGCTTGCCTGCACGGCGTTGCCGCTGTTCTGCTGCACCGTCGCGGCCAGCTGTTCCATGCTCGACGCCGTCTGCTGCAGGGCCGAAGCCTGCGCTTCCGTGCGGCCCGACAAGTCCATATTGCCGGCGGCGATTTCCTGGCTGGCCATGCTGATGCGCAGGAAATTGCCGCGCACGTCGCCGACGATGGAATGCAGGTTCACGCGCAGCTGGCGCAAGGAACGCAGCAGCTGCCCCATCTCGTCGCGCCGCGTGGTGTCGAGTTCGCCCGTCAGGTCGCCGCCCGCCATCACGTCGCAGGCCTGGCGTGCCTGCTGCAGCGGCTGCAGCACGGCGCGGTGCAGGCTGTGCCAGAAATACACGGTCGTGCACACGGCCAGCAGGGACAGGCCCGTCAGCCAGCCGTGGACCGCGGCCGGCAGCACGCCCCCATTCCACGCCAGCTGCAGCAGCAGGACGGCCGTCAGCAAGCCCAGGTTCCAGCCGATGCGCTTACCTAACGGCAAATCTCGCAAGCCGAGCAATTTCGCCGTCCAGCCCGTGCGCACGGCGGCGCCCTGGCGGATGGCCACGCCGTCCGCCTGCCCCGCCTGGATGCGCGCATACAGGGCCGCCGCCTGCGCCACCTGCTGGCGCGTGGGCTTGGTGCGCACGGACATGTAGCCGACGGCCACGCCATCCTCGACCACGGGGGTGACGTTGGCCAGTACCCAGTAGTAATCGCCGTTCTTGCAGCGGTTCTTCACCATGCCGCTCCACGAACGCCCCGAGCGGATGGTGGCCCAGAAATCGGCGAACGCTTCCACCGGCATGTCCGGGTGGCGCAGGATGTTCTGCGGCGCGCCGATCAGCTCTTCCGCGCTGTAGCCGCTGACGGCGATGAAATACGGGTTCGCATACGTGATATTGCCTTGCAAGTCGGTAGTCGAGACGATGGTCTCGCTATCGCTCAGTGTGATCTCGGTATCGCTGACGGGAAGATTGAGTCGCATGGTCGGATCCTTGGCTGTAGCCCGTGCGGACACGGGAAGCGGGCAAAGGCGGGACGGCAGGAAGCCGGCGCCAGTCTGCACCGATAGCTTTATTTTAGTATTGAATTGATAATTCAATTCGGCAATTTTTACTGGCGAAATTGCCTTGTGAATCTGCAAATGTTGCAGATGGCGGCGCGGCCGCAGGGGAAGGGAGAAAGCGGGACCGGAACAGCGTGACTGTCCCGGTGGCAAGCAGCGAGGCGTTTAACGGGGCACGTAGCGCCAGCCTGCGCTTTCCAGCTTGAACGTGAGTTCCGTCTTGATGCCGTCAGGGCGGCTCGGCACGCTCAGTTCCGTGTCGCACACGAGGTAGCCCGTCTGGCGCTTGACTTCGCACTCGTTGATGGCCTTGACCTGCATGGTCGTCTGCGCTTCCTGCATCTGCACGTCCTTGGCCGCTTCCGGATCGCGCGCCACTTCTTCCCTGGCCCACGCGCGTATCATGGCTTGCGCCTCGGCCGGCGACGGTCCGGCAAATTTCGCGTGCTTGCGCTCGACGCCGACCCACGTGCCATTCTCGCTGCGCAGCGGGAGCACGGCAAAGCCGTCGCGCATGCCGGCGCTCATGCCCACCAGGCACACAACTTCACCGGGCACTTCCAGCGAGTCCTGGCAGCCCTGCACGCTGGTGACCTTGACGGCGATCGGCACGGATGACCGGGTACTCGCCTGGGTCTTGGCCACGCCCGCCTGCACGGCGGCGTGGATCTGCTCCAGGGTGGGCATGCTGGCCGCATGGGCTGGCAAGGTGGCGAACAGGGTGGCGGCGGTCAGGGCGAAGGAAGTCAGGCGCATGGAAAAATTAATGTCAGTGTAGAAAGACCGGCAGTCTAGCACTTTGCATAAAAACAGCTGTTTCTCTAGGGACGTCGCGCCGGTACGGGCTGCGGCACGGCGCCGTGCCCCACCAACTGGCACTGCCGGCCGGCTAACCGGCGGTCAACTCCCGCAGCAGGCGCGTCTTTATTGCTATGATGTCGGCCTGCCGGCGGTACAGCCGGCCACGTCAATACCATATCGATAACGTCGTCATAAGATCGGGAGTTTGAATGAGTTTACGTCTGCTGCTCTTGGGAGCATTCAGTGCCGCCATGGCCACCACCGCCGCCGTGCCGGCCCTGGCCGCGCCGCGCGGTTTCACCGTCGAAGACATGGTGGCCATGGAACGGGTCGGCCACCCCGTGCTGTCGCCGGACGCCACGCGCGTCGTCTACACGGTGCGCACCACCAATCTGGACAAGAACCGCGGCAACACGCAGCTGTGGATGATCGACCTGCGCGCGCCGAACGCGGCGCCGCGCCAGCTCACGCGCGGCGACGCCAGCGCCGGCGATCCGCAATGGTCGCCGAACGGCGACGCCATCTACTTCCTGTCCAGCCGCTCCGGCTCCTCGCAAGTGTGGCAGCTGCCCCTGAACGGCGGCGAAGCAGCCAAGGTCACCGACCTGCCGCTGGACGTGGACACCTACCGCCTGTCGCCGCAGGGCGACCGCCTCGCCTTCAGCATGGGCGTCTACCTCGATTGCGCCGACCTCGCCTGCACGAAGAAGCGCCTCGACGAGAAGGCGAAGAACAAGGCCTCCGGCATGGTCTACGACCAGATGTTCGTGCGCCACTGGGATACCTGGGCCGACGGCCGCCGCAACGCGCTGTACTCGGCGCCCATCGACGCGGCGGGCAAGGTCAGCGCCGCCCCCGTCAGCCTGAGCGGCACCCTCGACGGCGACGCGCCATCCAAGCCCTTCGGCGACAACAGCGAATACAACTTCAGCCCGGACGGCAAGACGGTGGCCTTCTCCGTGCGCGTGGCCGGCCGCGCGGAATCGTGGTCGACCAACTTCGACGTGTACACGATCCCTGCCGCCGGCGGCCAGGCGCCGCGCAACCTCACGGCCGACAATCCGGCATGGGATGCGAAAGCCGCCTATTCCCCCGATGGCCGCACCCTGGCCTATGTCGCCATGACCAAGCCCGGTTTTGAAGCGGACCGCTTCCACCTGGTCCTGATGGACGTCGCCACGGGCAAGAAGCGCACCGTCGCCGACGACTGGGACCGCTCCGTGGCCGACTTCCGCTGGACGCCGGACGGCAAGGCCTTCCTCGTCGCCGCCGATGACGTGGGCCAGCACCGCCTGTTCCACATCGATGCCGCCAGCGGCAAGGTCACGGCCCTGACGGGCAAGGGCGCCGTGGGCGAATTCGACGTGCGCGGCAATACCATCGTGCTGGCGCAGGCCAATCTGGCCTCGGGCGCGCAGCTGTACGCGCGCAAGCTCGATGCCAAATCGGAAACGGCGCCGATGCAGCAGCTGACGAAGCAGAATGCGGCAGCGCTGGCCGACGTGCGTTTCGGCGAATATGAACAGTTCTCGTTTGCGGGCGCCGATGGCGAAACCGTCTACGGCCACGTCATGAAGCCATGGAATGCCAAGGCCGGCGAAAAGTATCCGATCGCCTTCCTCGTGCATGGCGGCCCGCAGGGCAGCTTTGGCAACAGCTGGAGCTACCGCTGGAATCCGCAGGTGTATGCGGGCGCCGGCTACGCCACCGTCTTCATCGACTTCCACGGCTCGACCGGCTACGGCCAGAAGTTCACGGATGCCATCAGCGGCGACTGGGGCGGCAAGCCATTGATCGACCTGCAAAAGGGCCTGGAAGCGGCCACCAAGAAGTTCCCATGGCTGGACCGCGAACGCAGCTGCGCGCTGGGCGCGTCCTACGGCGGCTACATGATGAACTGGATCGCCGGTAACTGGCCGGACGGCTTCAAGTGCCTGGTCAACCACGACGGCGTGTTCGACAACCGCGGCATGGCCTACGCCACGGAAGAACTGTGGTTCACCGAGTGGGAAAACGGCGGCACCTACTACGACGCACCGGCCAAGTACGAGCAGTTCAATCCCGTGAACTTCGTGAAGAACTGGAAGACGCCGATGCTGGTGGTACAGGGCGACCTGGACTTCCGCATCCCCACCGCGCAAGGCCTGGGCACCTTCACGGCGCTGCAGCGCCGCGGCATCCCGAGCAAGCTGCTGGTCTTCCCGGACGAAAACCACTGGGTGCTGAAGCCGGCGAACTCGCTGCTGTGGCATCACACGGTGCTCGACTGGTTGAATACCTATACGAAGAAGTAAACCCAAGCGAAAGGGCTGGGGTCGGACCCTCAGGGGTTAAAAAAGCCGCGCGGTGCATCCAGCACCGCGCGGCTTTTTGTCTTGCAGGTCGGATTAGCGGTGCGCAGCGCCGCGTAATCCGACACAACAGCACATCAATACGTATTGAGCGCCTTGGCGAACTTCACGATCCACAAGCGGCTCGGGCGTTCACGGTCGTCGCCGCGCGCCACGCGGATGGTATTGCCAGCGGTGCAGCCGGGAGCGCTGCTCGTGACGATGGCACCGTTCGCGTCGACCGTGCACTTGGTCACGTCGGCGTCGGCCACTTCCACGCCGTTCGCGTCGAAGACCTTGGTTTTCATGCCGAAGTCGTTGTCGTTGGCCAGCGCGATGGTGAAGTCGTCGACGAGGGTCAGGCCCTCCGCCTTTTCCGCCGCCCAGCCGATGGCGTTCAAGTCCAGCAGCAGGGTTTTCTTCAGGGGAGTGACAGCCGCCCAGTCGGCGCCATTGACGGCCGCGCCGCCCATGCTGCTCTTTTCCAGGTCGGAGGTGGTGGCGTTGAAGGCGGCGGCGGCGATGTCCGTGGCGCCCTTCAATTCGACCAGCATCAGCTTGTTGAACACCTTGCCCGACGGCGCGGCGCCCTGCTCGATGACGAGGAACTTGCCGCCGCCCAGCGCCACCATGTCGCCCAGCTTGGCGTTGCCCGTGCGGCCATCCTGGTAGTCGGCGGCATTGAGCGGATACGCATACATCTTGCCGCTGGTGCCCGTCACCGGGTCGAACTCGATCCAGCGCGTGAAGCGGGCAAAGCGCTCGACCTGCTCGGCCTTCTTCGTCACCGAATACATGGCCGTGCCGTCGCTCAAGGGGCTTTGCAGGAAGGCGTACAGCTTGTCGTTGCTGGCATCGAGCGTCATGCCTTCCATGCCGCGGTTCGCGCGGCGCTTGGCGAACAGCGCCGGCAAGCCCTTGCCCGGCTCATACTTGGCCTGGATGACGCCCGTGGCCGCGTCGAGCTTGACGATGAAGGGGCCGTATTCGTCGGACACCCACAGCGCATTGCGCTTGGCATCGACGACGATGGCTTCCGAGTCGAGGCCGCCCGCATTGAAGACGGCCTTGCTGGCGGCGTCGAACTTCATCGCATCCATGACGGGAATCTCGGCCGAATTGCCCACCGCGCCCACGGGCACGGGCAAGCCCGAGCTGTTCACCGTGGCCGACACCTTGATCGGCGTCGACGACGTCAGGATGGCACCGCCCTTGCCGACCGTGATCACGCCAAACGAGGGGGTAAAGCTGGGCGACGGGAAGATCTTGCTGCCGATGGTGCCCTTGCCCGATGGATCGGGCACCAGCGGTCCGTCGCCGTTCGGGCCGCGGTCCGTCAAGCCGTAGAATTCCAGGTCGCCGGCCGCGTTCTTGCCCTTGTAGGCCAGGCCCGAGCCGTACGACGGCAGGAAGCCGTTCGGGAACTCGCCCTTGATTTTCGCGTTGGCGCCTTCGTACGGCACGTAGAATTTATCGGCCGCCTGGATCTGGTAGCGCGTCACCGTGACCTTCACTTCGCCCACGGGATTGGCCTGCGTCAGCGCCTCGTTGACGGGCGCGCCGATTTTCGACGCCAGCGTGTCCTCGAAATGCTCGCGCACGAGGGCGCGGCGCTCCGCGTCGACGCTGCGGGCGGCAAATTTTGCGCCCAGTCCCGCCAGGTGCCCGGCCAGCGCCGTGTTGAAGACGGCAGGAGCCACGTTGAAATCGAGGGATTTGCCCGCCAGCGCGGCCTTCACGTCGGCCGTGATGCGGATGCCGTTCGACGGATCGCTGTCATCGTCGAGCAATTGCAGCGCCATCAGGCGGTTGACGACCTTGTCGTCCTGCACATTGGCCGTGGCCGCGAGCGCCAGCGGCGTGATCAGGGCGCCGCACTGCGACGTGCCCAGGGCCAGGCCGCCCACGCTGAAGGTCACCGTATCGCCGGGCATGCAGGTGAATTCGCCCTTGGCGTTGGTGCTGGCCTTGGCCGCGCTGCCGGCCACGTAATCGAGACCTTCCACCGCGCCGTCGAGGAAGACGCCCGTCAGCGCCACCGGCTTGGCCGGCTCGCTGTTGCTGTCGCTGCCGCCACAGGCAGCCAGGCTCAATCCGGCGGCAATGGCCAGTACGGTCAATTTCGGGATCGGTTTCAAGACACGGTTCATCAGCTTCCTCGGATTGGGGGATCAAAGGCGAGGAGTGTATCTGGCAAAAGTGACAAGCGCGTTACAATTGAACAATTAGTTGCAAATAGGCAACATAGATCAAGTATTTGGAAAATGGGGGGCAGAATGTGTTATTGAGGCAACATCCAGGCGTTCCGGGCCGCCGATGCCGCCAAAGCGGCCGTCGGCCTGGCGCCGGAATTGTTTCGGCGTGACGCCCTTCACCTGCAGGAAGCGGCGGTTGAAATTGGCCACGTTCTGGAAACCCACGTCGTAGCACACGTTCGACACGTACTGGTCGGTATCCATCAGCAGCTGGCACGCCTTGTTGATGCGCAGGCGGCTGATGAAATCCGTGAAACTGTTGCCCGTCGCCTTGCGGAAGAAGCGCGAGAATTTACTCAGCGACATGCCCACCTGCTCGGCCAGCATTTCCGCCGAAATCGGCTCGCGGTAATTGTCCGTGATGTAGTTGAGGACGGAATTCACCTTGGCCAGCGTGGCATCGTCATCGTACGAGCGCAGGGAGGCGCTCGACAGCAGGCGGTAATTGGCCGTGCGCGCCAGCTTGCACATCAGCTGGACGAATTCGGCGAAACGCTCGGCGCCATGCGTGGCGCGGATGCGCGCCAGGTGCTGCTCCGCCTCCTGTCCCATCCCGAAAAACTCCACGCCGTAGCTGGAGCGCTCGAGCAGCGGCAGCAGCTCGCGCAGTTCGGGAATGACGCGCGCGGCGCCCGCCAGCGGCGCGTGGGCGAACTGCACGATCATGTCGCGCAGGGCCACGCCCCCTTCGGGCATCACGTTGGAAATCCAGTTGTGCGGCAGGCGCGGGCCCGTCAGCACCAGGTGGCCGGGCGAGAATTCGCCGATATAGTCGCCCACGAACAGGCGCCCGCTGGTGGCGACGATCAGGTGCAGCTCGTATTCCTCGTGGCAGTGCCAGCGCACGCGCGAGCTGGGATAGCCGTGTTCCAGGTAGTTGATGATGCCATCGTAGCTTTCGCGCTCCAGTTCGGGCGCCTTGCGCTCGCTGTCACGGTAGCCGTTCTGCCATGTGTGTTCCATGCTCGTCTCTCTGCGGCTGTCTCCTGCCTTTGCCTGCCAATGTACCTCAAAAAAGCGTCATGCGCCAAAGCGGCCCAGCGCCTGCTGGCGGAATTCCTTCGGCGTCATGCCTTTCAATTCCAGGAAGCGCCGGTTGAAATTGGCCACGTTGTTGAATCCCGCCTCGTAGCAGATGTTGCTGACGTAGCGCTCCGTCTCCATCAGCAGCTGGCATGCCTTGTTGATGCGCAGGCGGTTGACGAAGTCCGTGAAGCTGTTGCCCGTGGCGCTGCGGAAGAAGCGCGAAAACGTCCGCTCCGGCATGTCCACCTGCTCGGCCAGCTGCTTCAGCGAGAACTGGCTGCTGTAATTGTGCACGATGTAGTTGATGGCCGAACTGATGCGCGCCAGGGCCACGTCGTCGTCGCTCGACTGCATCGGCACCGTCGACAGCAACTGGTAGTCGCTGGTCTGCGCCAGCTCGCCCAGCAGGGTCAGGAACTCGATGAAGCGCGGCAGGCCGCTGCTGTCGCGGATGCGCTGGAAGCGCCGCAGCGACTGCTCGCTCACGCCAAAGAACTCCACGCCATGCAAGGCGCGCTGCAGCAGCGGGAAAATCCCCTTCAGTTCCGGGATGACGGCCGCCATCGACGCCAGCGGCGGATGCGAAAACTGGATCACCATGTCGCGCAGGGCCACGCCCTCGGGCGGCGTATCGAGCGAGACCCAGTTGTGCGGCACGCGCGGCCCCGTCAGCACCAGGTGGCCGGGCGTGAACTGGCCGATATAGTCGCCGACAAACACCTTGCCGCTGCTCTCGACGATCAGGTGCAGCTCGTACTCGTCGTGGTAATGCCAGCGCACCAGCGAATTGGGAAAGCCGTGCTCCAGGTAGCGGATGAAGCCGAAACTGCCTTTCGGCTCGAAGCCGGGCGTGGCGTCGCGCTGCTGCTCGTGCTCCATCTGCGGCAGGGAAGAATCGGCTTTGCGTTGCATGGCCCGCCCTCCCCGTCAGGCCACGACCTGTTCGAGCGCGGCGCGCGCCCCCAGTTCATACAGGCTGGCCAGCGAGCTGCCCACCGCCTGCGTGAAGGCGGGCGTGTCGCTCAAGTCGCCGAACAGCTGGCGCAGCGACAGCAGCGCCGTGGCATCCGCGCCGCCGTGCAGCGCCAGCTCGCGCAGGCGCGCCGCGTACGGATCGCTCAAAGGCATCTCGCGCCCCCGCTCGTCGTGGCCTTCCAGGTAGCGGAACCAGCACGCCACCGTGAAGGCCAGCAGCGTGATGGCGCCGCCCCGCGCCAGCGCTTCGCGCACGGACGGCAGGATGAATTTCGGGATGCGCGCCGAGCCTTCCGTGCCGATGCGCGCCAGCTGGTCGCGCACGGCCGGATTCGAGAAGCGCTCGATCAGCGTATCCTTGTACTGCGCCAGGTCGATGCCTTCCACGGTATCGAGCAGCGGCGTGACCTCGTCATCCATCATGCGCCGCACGAGCGCGCGGATGCCGGCATCGCCCATCGCTTCGTGCGCGAACGTGTAGCCCAGCTGCATGCCAATGTAGCACAGGGCCTGGTGGCTGGCATTGAGCAGGCGCAGCTTCATCTTTTCATACGGCAGCACGTCATGCGTCATCTGCGCGCCCACTTTCTCCCAGGCGGGCCGCCCCTGCGGGAACTCATCCTCGATGACCCACTGGCGGAACGGCTCGCACACGACGGGCCAGGCGTCGACGATGCCGAAGCTGTCGCGCACGAGCGCCCGGTGTTCGTCCGTGGTGGCGGGCGTGATGCGGTCGACCATGCTGTTGGGGAAGCTGCAATGCGTGGCCAGCCAGCGCGCCAGTTCCAGGTCGCGCAAGGCGACAAAGGCCAGCAGCATCTTGCGCGTGACGTCGCCATTGTTTTGCAGGTTATCGCAGGACATGATGGTAAATGGCGCCAGTCCCCGCTCGTGGCGCAGGGCCAGGGCGGCGGCCAGGTAGCCGAACGAGCAGCGCGGCGCCTGCGGATGCGCCAGTTCGTAGGCGATGTCGGGATGATCCGCGTCAAACTCGCCCGTGCCCTGATTGACGTAGTAGCCGCCTTCCGTGATCGTCAGCGAGACGATGCGCGTGCCTGCATCGGCCAGCTTTTCCAGCACGGCCTGCGGGTCGTCGGGGGCATACAGGTATTCGCCGATGCAGCCGACGATGCGCGCGGCATCTCCGGCCGCGCTGCGCTCGACGACCGTGTACAAGCCGTCCTGCGCCCGCATGGCGTCGCGCATGGCCGCATCATGTTCCAGCAAGCCCACGCCGCAATAGCCCCATTGCTGCTGCCCCGGCAAGGCCAGCAGGTCATCGAGATACACGGCCTGGTGGGCGCGGTAGAAGCCGCCCACGCCGATGTGCACGATGCTGGGCACGAGAGTCTCGCGCGCATACGCGGGCACGGCGACGCTGGCCGGCAGCTGCGCCAGGGTCCCCTGTTTCAGTGCGATGGCGGCCATTACAGCGCTCCTTTCGCCGCCGCGCAGGTCTTGCCGGCGCGGTCGAAATAATGCACGAAGCCCGGCTCGAACGTCAGGTGCGTCTGCTGGCCCGGCTGCAGGCTGCTGCGCTCCGCCCCCCGCGACACCACCTGCACATTGTTCGGCAGGCGCACATAGGTGAGGGTTTCCACGCCCAGCGACTCGACCAGGTCGACGGTGACGGGCACGCTGCCCGGCTGCGCCGCCCCCAGGTGCACGTGTTCGGGACGGATGCCGACAAAGCCATCCCCCTGCGCCGCGCTGCCCGCCTGCGCCAGCAGCTGCGGCGCCGCGTCGGCGGGCACCACGTTCATGCTGGGCGTGCCGATGAACTGCGCGACGAAGCGGTTGGCGGGACGGTCATACAGCTCCAGGGGCGAACCATGCTGCTCGATCTGCCCGTCGCGCAGCACCACCACGCGGTCGGCCAGGGTCATGGCCTCCACCTGGTCGTGCGTGACATAGATGGTGGTGGCGCCCAGCTCGCGGTGCAGCTTGGCGATCTCGATGCGCGTCTGCACGCGCAGGGCCGCATCGAGGTTCGACAGCGGTTCATCGAACAAAAACACTTTCGGGTCGCGCACGATGGCGCGGCCGATGGCCACGCGCTGGCGCTGGCCGCCCGACAGCTCCTCCGGCGTGCGTTCCAGGTATTTTCCCAGGTCGAGGATGGCGGCCGCCTTGTCCACCTTTTCGCGGATGACAGCCGGATCGACGCCCGCCAGTTTCAGGGCGAACGACATGTTCTGGAACACCGTCATGTGCGGATACAGCGCGTACGACTGGAACACCATCGCCAGGTCGCGCTTGGACGACGGCACGTTGGTGATGTCGCGCCCGTCGAGCGACAGCTTGCCGCCGTCGATGGGCTCCAGGCCCGCGATCAGGCGCAGCAGGGTTGATTTTCCGCAACCCGACGGCCCCACGAAGACGACGAACTCGCCCTGCCGGATCTCCAGGTCGATGCCCTTGATGGCGCGGTGCTCGCCAAAGAATTTCTCGATATTGCTCAGTTGAAGGTAAGCCATGATAGTCTCATTTCTAATGTGTTTTCGATGCTTCCAGAAACCGTAGCGAGCGGTTCAAGTTCGGTTTGAGTAGCGGCGCTGTGCGCATGCACAGTGAGCAACGGAGAGCCGACATTGGGCCGCGCAGCAGGTTGATGGAGGCATCATTTACTTGACTGCGCCAAAGGTCATACCCTGGACTAACTGCTTCTGGCAGAACCAGCCCAGCGCCATGATGGGCGCGATGGCCATCAGCGACGCGGCCGACAATTTGGCCCAGAACAAGCCTTCCGGGCTCGAATACGAGGCGATCAGCCAGGCCAGGGTGCCCGCGTTGGAGGCGCCCAGGTTCAGCGACCAGAACGATTCATTCCACGACCACACCATGCACACGAGGGCCGTGGAGGCGATGCCGCCCACGGACAGGGGCAGCACGACGTGGCGGAACTCATCCCACACGGTGGCGCCATCCATGCGCGACGCTTCGAGGATTTCGCGCGGCAGCTCCTTCATGCTCGTGTACAGCAGCCAGATCATGATGGGCAAATTCATCAGTATGAACATGATGGTCAGGCCGACGCGCGTGTCGAGCAGGCCGAAGTACTGGTAGCAGATATAGATGGGCATCAGGGCGCCCACGCCGGGCATGTAGCGCGAACTGAGCATGAACTTCAGCAAGCCGATGGTGCCGCCCGTGGGAAAGAAGGCCATGGAATACGCGGCCGGGATGGCGATCAACAGGCCGATGGCCGTCGAGACGACGCTGGTAAACAGCGAGTTCCACGCGTAGCCGAAGTAATTGTCGCGCGCCAGCACTTCGCGGAAGCTGTCGAGTGTGGGCGTGAAGAACAGCAGCGGCGGCGTGGAAATGGCCTGCCCTTCCGTCTTGAAGGCCATCAGGCCCAGCCAGAAGATGGGGAAGAACAGCAGCAGCGCGCACAGCCAGGCGGCGGCCGTGCGGCTATACAGATGAAGTTTGCTATGCATCAAGGTCTCCTTATTTCGACAGGTTCTTGCCGATGACGCGCATCAGGAAGAAGGCGGCGATGTTGGCGATGAGCACGGCGAACAGGGCGCCGGCCGAGGCCGCTCCCACGTCATACGACAGCAGTGCCTGCTGATAGATCATGAAGGTGATGGTGGTCGTGTCGAAACCGGGACCGCCGCCCGTGGTGGTAAAGATTTCCGCAAAGATCGACAGCAAAAAGATCATCTCGATCATCAGTACCACCGAGACGGCGCGGCCCAGGTGGGGAATGTAGAGGTAGCGCAGCTGCTGCACGTAGGTGGCGCCATCCATGCGGGCCGCTTCCAGCTGCTCGCGGTCCATCGATTGCAGGGCCGTCATGAAGATCAGGCAGGCAAACGGCAGCCATTGCCAGGAGACCATCATGATGATGGAAAACAAAGGGTGGGTCGACAGCCAGTCGACGGGCGTGGCGCCAAAGAAGATGCTGATCTGCGCGAACAAGCCGTAGATCGGGTTGAGCAGCATGTTTTTCCACATCAGGGCGTTGACGGCCGGCATGACGAGGAAAGGCGAGATCAGCAGCACGCGCACGATGGCGCGCCCGGGGAACGCTTCGTTGATCAGCAATCCCAGCGCCGTGCCCAGCACGACTGTCACCAGCATGACGGAAAACAGCAGGGTAAACGTGTTCTGCAATGCAGGCAGGAACGAGGCATCCGTAAAGAAAAAGTGGAAGTTGGCCAGGCCATGGAAAGGATGGCCGCTCGGATCGAGCATGGAATAGCGCACGAACGAGTAATACAGGGTGATCAGCAGCGGGATCACGGAAATGACGGAGACGGCAACGACGGCCGGCGTCAGCAAAGTCCGGGGGATAATGCGTTTCATAATGTTCTCTTGGGACAGGTGAACCGATAACCCGCAAAGCTAAAGTACCGGGGTCGGACCCTTAGGGGGAACGCGTCTCAATGGGATGCATTCCGATCCGAAGGACCGACCCCAGATTTATGCCGTTGGGGTACGCAAACTAGGCAGCAGGCTTACTTGTAGTACCCGCCCTTGCGCATTTCCCGCTCGGCCGTCTGCTGCGACAGTTCCAGCGCCTGCTCCACCGTCACCTTGCCCAGCAGCGCTGCCGCCATCTGCTGGCCGGCGGCCACGCCGATTACCTGGAACTCGGGGATCGAGGCGAATTGCACGCCCACGTAAGGCGATGGCAGCATGGTGCTCTGCACGGCGCGCGTGGTGGACAGGGCCTTGCCTTCGGCGGCTGCGAATTTCGCCACTTTCTGGAACTCGGGACTCGCATAGGTCGACTTGCGCGTGCCCGTCGGCACGTTGGCCCAGCTCGTTTCCTTGGCCACCAGTTTCACGTAGTCGGGCGAGGTGGCCCAGTTGATGAAGCGCTGCGCCTCGTTCGGGTGCTTGGAGCTCGACGGGATGGCCAGCGACCAGATCCACAGCCAGTTGGCGCCCCGCTCCGTCACGCCCACGGGCGACTGGGCGAACGCCACCTTGTCGGCCACCTTGCTCTGCTTGGGGTCCGTGATGAAGGAGGCGGCGATCGTCGCATCGATCCAGATGCCGCACTTGCCCTGGTTGAACAGCGCCAGGTTTTCATTGAAGCTGTTGGCGGCCGCGCCCGGCGGGCCGTATTTCTTCATCAGGTCCACATACATGGTGACGGCGTCTTTCCACGGCTTGCTCGTGAATTGCGGCTTCCACTGCATGTCGAACAGCTGGCCGCCGTAGGAATTGGCCATGGTGGTGATGAGGGCCATGTTGTCGCCCCAGCCCGGCTTGCCGCGCAGGCAGATGCCGTACACGCCGTTGGCCGGGTCGTGCAGCTTGGCGGCCACATCGCGCAGCTGGTTCCACGTGGGGCGGTCCTCGATGCTCATGCCGGCTTTTTTGACCAGGTCGCTGCGGTACATGATCATCGAGCTTTCGCCGTAGAACGGCGACGCGTACAGCTTGCCGTCGCCGGACAGGCCTTCGCGGATGGCGGGCAGCAGGTCGTCGATGTCGTACTTGGCATCCGGCTTGATGGGAATCAGCCAGTTTTTCTTGCCCCAGATGGGGGTTTCATACAGGCCGATGGTCATCACGTCGAACTGGCCGCCCTTGGTGGCGATATCGGTCGTCATGCGCTGGCGCAGGACGCCCTCTTCCAGGGTCACCCACTTGAGCTTGATGTCGGGATTGGCTTGCTCGAAAAACTTGCTGAGCTTTTGCATTTCGATCATGTGACCGTTGTTGACGGTGGCGATGACGAGGTCGGTTGCGGCCCAGGCGGACGAGGCGAAGCAGAAGGCGCCGGCGCACAGCGCGGCAATGGCGGTACGTTTCATTGTGTGTCTCCAGTGTTTTTTGTCGTTGGCAATGCTCAGGTACTTAGCACCACGACCACAATGTAGCACCGGACTTTGATACTTTCTGATACTCCGAAACCGCAATTCGATACTCTTTTGCAGGCCCGCTATGCGCAAGAGTATCGACATGAGGCAAAAACAACACTCTGAAAGAAAGTATCGCGACTTGCTCATTTTGTATCAGGCTGGTTAAAAAAGCGCTGCTAGACTTGGTTTTCGGCATTAGACCGTGCGCGGTGGCGACCTCAGACGCCGCCGCTACCACCTACATCCTTCTGGAGACCGCATGAACCGCACAGCATTGAAAACCTTGCCCGCCCTGCTCCTGGCCATCGCCAGCGCTTCCGCCCTTGCCGACCCCATGTACCCATCCGATGCCGAAGGTTTCCACGGCTACCTGCGCGCCGGCGCCGGCAGCAATACCTCGGGCGATGGCGGCTCGCAAGGCTGCTTCGGCCTGGGCGGCAATACCATGAAATA
>NZ_RFSK01000024.1 GCF_009923995.1 Janthinobacterium sp.
TCTTCCACCAGGGCCGCATTTTGCTGCGTCACCTGGTCCATCTGGGCGATCGCCTGGTTGACCTGCTCGATACCGGCGCTCTGTTCATTGCTGGCGGCCGTGATCTCGCTCATGATGTCCGTCACGCGCGTGATGCTGGCAACGATGTCATCCATCGTGCGGCCCGCCTGGTCCACCAGCTTCGAACCCGCTTCGACCTTCTCGACCGAGTCGCCGATGAGCACCTTGATATCCTTGGCCGCCGCCGCCGAGCGCTGCGCCAGGTTGCGCACTTCCGTCGCCACGACGGCAAAGCCGCGGCCCTGTTCGCCCGCGCGCGCCGCTTCCACGGCCGCGTTCAGGGCTAAAATGTTCGTCTGGAAGGCGATGCCGTCGATGACGGCGATGATGTCGACGATCTTGCGCGACGAAGCATTGATCGATGCCATCGTGCCCACCACTTCGCCCACCACCTTGCCGCCCTCGACGGCGATGCTCGACGAGCTCAGCGCCATCGTGTTGGCCTGGCGCGCATTGTCCGCGTTCTGCTTCACGGTCGACGTCAGCTCTTCCATCGACGATGCCGTCTCTTCCAGCGAACTGGCCTGCTGTTCCGTGCGCGAAGACAGGTCCTGGTTGCCGGCGGCGATCTGGCTCGACGCCGTGGCGATGGTGTCCGTGCCGCTGCGCACCTGGCCCACCAGATTCTGCAGGCTGGCATTCATGTCCTTGAGAGCCTGCATCAATTGTCCAGTTTCATCTTGCGATTGCACAACAATATGCGCGGTCAGGTCGCCAGCCGCCACCTGGCGCGCCACGCCAACGGCCTCGACCAATGGGCGCGCCACGCTGCGCGCCACCCACAGCGCCAGCAGCATGCCGACGGCGACGATGCCCACCAGCAAGCCGATCAGGCTGGCGCGCGAGGTGGCATAGGTGGCGTCGGCGCTGGCGCTCGAGCGCGCGCCGCCGTCCGTATTAATGGCCACCAGTTTATCCAGTGCCACCATCATGTCCGTCATGACCTTGGCCGACGGCCCCACGGCCAGCGCCCGCGCCTCCTCCTTTTTCATCTCGCGCGACAGGCTCAGCATCGTCGCGTGCAGGCGCATGAATTCATCGTTGAGCGTCAGGAAACGCTCGAAGATTTCCTTCTCGCCCGGTTCGGAAATCAGGGTGCGGTATTTGTCGCCGTCCGTCTTCAGCTTGGCCTGCGTTTCCGTCATGCGCGTTTCATTGAGCGCCATGTCGGAATCCTGCGCGGCCAGCATGTGCGCCAGTTCCCAGCGGCGGAAATCGCTGACGTCGCTGCGCATGGACATGGCCGCCAGCACGCTGGGCATCCAGTTGGCGGACAGATCGGTCGAGGCGTCATTGATGCGCGCCATGGAAAAAATGGCCGACACGCCCAGCGCCGCCGTCAGCAGCAACACGGCGCCAAACGACAAGATCAGCTTGGTGGCAATTTTCAGATCAAAAAACCATTTCATGCGTTGCTTCCTTCATTAATCAAGCGGAGCGAGACAGGTGCGCGCGCTGGCCAGGGCCGGCGCGGCCAATGGAGCGAAGAATGCCAGGCATCGCAGGCCGGGCCGCAGCGAGCAGGAAAGACGGGGCAGGACGGCACCCCGTGCAGCGAACCCGTTCGCGGCGGCAGCGCATACTGAAATGCAAGTCAAATTTCCGCAACGCAACATTTTATCATCGCGACTCCTGGCCGCAGATTGGTTTGATCTCCGCACCTGGCTAAAGTTCGCTTTATGTGTGCTACGTGTCGCATTTTTGCCAAATCGCTGTTATTTCCATATGGAAAAAGTAAAACCCCGGCGTAGGAGCCGGATGACACGAGGCAATGTTCCTAGCCTACATAAGCGCGTCGGCTCATCTGATGCCAGCCGGCGCGGCATCGTCCTATAGTGGATGCAACACGTAACACAACGCTAGCAAGCCAGAAGCGCAGCGCCATCCAACAAAATCAGAAGACGAGGCCACATCATGTACAAAGCTTATAGCAACCTGACTCCAGCAACGAATACCCACGCCGCCGTCCAGCACGACTGGCAGGCAGCCCCCGTAAAGACACCAGCCGCGCCCATGATCAGCATCACCGGCGCACAACAGAACGAATTGCTGCGCGCCTTGTCGCGCACCGATCTGGAACGCCTGTTTTGCCAATTGGAACTGGTCGCCCTGCCCGCTGGCAAGCACCTGTTCGATTGCGGCGGCAAGATTGAATACACCTACTTCCCGACCAACGCCATCGTTTCCCTGCTGTACGTCATGGAAGACGGCGCCACTACCGAGATCGCCGTCATCGGCCGCGAAGGCGTGGCTGGCGTGGTGCTGTATGAAGCCGAGCGCGCCACCTGCACCGCCATCGTGCAAAGCGCCGGCTACGGCTACCGCCTGAAAACGGCTTTCCTGCGCGAAGTCTTCCAGGAAGGCGGCGCACTGGCGCAATTGCTGATGCGCTACAACAGCGCCATGTTTGCGCAAATGGCCCAGAACGTGGTGGGCGGCCGCCATTGCAGCATCGAGCAAAAGCTGTGCCGCTGGCTGCTCGACCGCCTCGACCGCTCCCTGTCGAACGAGCTGAAAGTCACGCAAGACACCATGGCCAACATGCTGGGCGTGCGCCGCGAAAGCGTCACCGTCACGGCGCGCAAGCTGCAGGACGAAGGCTTGATCCAGTACCGCCGCGGCACCGTGGAAGTGCTGGACCGCGAAGGCCTGGAAGCGGCCGCAGGCAATTGCTACAAGGCAGCGCGCGCGGGCTTCGAACAGTTCCGCAGCGGCATCAGCGCACATAATTAAGCAGGCAGGCCAGCATTCCTGCAAAGCACGCTGTGGCGTGCTTTTTTCATGCCCGTCCCGCACGCAAAACGTGCGTCATAGAAATATTCGCTGTGCTTCAATGGACATCACGACATACCTGCTTTGATCCACCTCACGGAGTATGCAATGAGCGGCACATTACGCGAACAATTGATCGGCACCTGGCACTTGCAGTCCTACACGGAAACAGCGGTCGGCGACACGCAGGCCTCGTACCCGCTGGGCGAGGACGCCCTAGGCACCATCCTGTATGCCCCCGACGGCTACATGGCGGCGCAGCTGATGCGTCCCGGACGCAAGGCGTTCGCGGGCGGCGACATCTACCAGGCCAGCGCCGACGAATTCCGCGACGCGGCAAGCGCTTATCTCAGCTATTCTGGCCCCTACCATGTCGATGAACAGCAGGGCTTGCTCAGCCACTCCGTGGAACTGTCGCTCTTTCCCAACTGGATAGGCCAGGTGCAGCAGCGGATCGCCCGTCTCGACGGCGATACCCTCCACTTGAGCACCTACCAGCCGATGCTGGCGCGCGGACGCGAAGTGATCGCCCACCTGCGCTGGAAACGCGCCGTCCCGCCTGCCCGGCATGCTTAAGCCGCGGCGGGCTGGCACCCGGTGCCGGCCGCCGCCCTTGCAAAACGAATGACCGGCGGCGTCCCAATGCCTGCCATCCACCTGTCTGCCTCCCCTGTTCATCATGGTCCTGCCTGCCTTAGTCCAACAGCAGCGACCCGGTACAATACTGCCATCAATATGTTTTGGACTGAAAGATTCGATGGACGACATTAATTGCGAAGGACTGCCCCACATCCGCGTGCTGGCAGGCGAAAACAAAGCAGGCCCCGTGTATGAAACGCTGCCCGCGCGCCAGATCGACGAGCACGTCTACGAACTGCTGGCCTCGCCCGGCCTGACCTTGAACCTGGCGCGTGGCGACGTCGTCAGCATTGCCGATCCGCTGGCTCCCGCCGAAGTCCTGAAGCGCGGTGGCAACTTCTGCATCCAGATCTATGCCGATGAACTGGAACAATCCGCGATCGACCAGCTCGAACGTGCAGTGCAGGAACAGCTGGGCGGCACGCTGGACGGCCAGTACAAGGGCAACCTGGCCTTCAGCGTCCCCGCACATCACGGCTTCTACAACGTCAACGGCCCTTTCGATGCCTTCCGCGAAGCAACGGGTGTGGAATGGTATTTCGCCAACATCTACGCCAACCTCGACGATGACGATGACGAAACCCTGCTCAAATGGTGGGAAGGGATGTAGACGGCGGCTCATGCCGCGGCAGTGACTTGGCATATTCCGGGTAAAGGGACAACACGTTTTCGCCGCCCTCCATGAAGCACTCAACCGCCAGCGCATGGCCGGTCGACAGGTCCAGGATGCCGGGGCTGTCCAGAAAACGGGCCAGATCGTGCCAATCGAGGTCATGGCCCGCATGCACGCCCGTTCCCGCGCCGGATAGTGCGCATCGGCAAACAGGCTTTGATTGACGTTGACGCAGACCCGGCTCGCGGGCAGGAATGGCGTGGAAGGAATGAATCTGGCAGCGATGGCAAGGGATCGCCCGCGCGGGCAGGACCAACCGAACTCGGCGCTACGTGCTACGATGCAAGATAGATTTCCACGCCTTCAACGACCTGCCATGAAATACAAATTATTCCTGTTTGACCTGGACGATACCCTGCTCGATTTCCGGGCCTCCGAAAAACGCTCGTTCCTGCATACCATGCACACCCTGGGCCTGCGCGACGGCATCGATGCGCTGTTTACGCGCTACCAGGAAATCAACGTCGACCTGTGGAAACGTTTCGAACTGGGCACGGTGACCAAGGATTTCCTCAAGGTGGAACGCTTCCGCAAGTCCTTCCAGGAAAACGCCATCGACCTGGATCCGGAACTGGCGAGCCGCCTCTACCTGGAATCGCTGCCGGACACGGTCGTGCTGATCGATGGCGCCAGGGAAGTGTGCGAAGCGCTCTCGCGTATCGGCGAAGTGGGCATCATCACCAACGGCGTCGAAGCCATCCAGAACCGCCGCATCGCCGCCTCCGGCCTGGGCGGCTACATTTCCTTCGTCGCCACCTCCGAAGCGTGCGGCCATGCCAAGCCGGACGTGCGCTTTTTCGAGTATGCGACCAAGATGGCCCGCGCCTTCAGCAAGGACAGCACCATCATCATCGGCGACCGCCTGGACGCCGACATCCTCGGCGCCAACCGCTACGGCATCGACAGCTGCTGGTTCAATCCGGATGGCATGCCAAATACCTCGGCCGCCATGCCCACCTGTGAGGTAGCCAGCCTGCATGACATCGTGCCGGCGCTGGATGTGATACCAGTCAACCTGAAGCAGGCTTGATCCGGCGCAAACACATCATCTGACATACGCTTGCAGCGGCACGACATCACGCCGCTGTTCGCGTACCATCAGGGTTTGTCCATTCTGCCGCATGTCCATGCCCTCCTATCCCGTCCTGCTCGCCATCGCGGCATTGCTCCTGTTCTTGGCCATGCTGGCCGTGCGCGGGAACGCGAAGTCCCGTGCGCCGCTGCGGCTGCAAAGAAAACCCGTCATGACGGCGCGCGAGCAACAGATGTACCGCCTGCTGCAAACGGCCCTGCCAGAATGCACGGTGCTGGCGCAAGTGGCGTTTTCCGCGCTGGTGACGGCAAAGGGATGGGCAAACAGGAACCGTTTCGACCGCAAGGTGGCCGATTTTGTCCTGTGCAGCCAGCAACTGAACGTCATCGCCGTCATCGAACTCGACGACCGCAGCCACCTCGGCCGCGAACGCCAGGACGAGGAGCGCGACGCCATGCTGAGGCTGGCCGGCTATGTGACCCTACGCTATGCCAACTTCCCCACGCAGCAGGCGCTGCGCACCGACATCGAGCAACTGCTGACGCAAAAAGCCGGAGTGAAGGCAAATACCCTGTCCGCCTGACGTCACATCAAGGAATCAATCGCGCGTCAGCACTTCCAGCAATGTAATCTCGAAGATCAAATTGGAACCAGGCGGTATCAATCCCACCTGCCGTTCTCCATACGCCAGCTCTGCCGGCACCCACAGCTTGCGCGTGCCCCCCACTTGCATGCCATGCAGACCCAGGATCCAGCCCTGGATGACCTTGTTATTGCTCAAGACACAGCGGAAAGGCTCGCCCCGCTTGTGCGATGAATCAAACTCCGTGCCATCTTCCAGCCAGCCCCGGTAGTGGGCCGTGATCAGGGCGCCGCGCGCGGCCGCCTTGCCATCGCCCACCACGATATCGTCCATCTTCACTTCGACAGTCATCTCGAATTATCCTTCATCAAATCACGATGCCGCGATTGTACGACAGCATGAAAAAAGCCCCGGCAGATTACCCGCCGGGGCTTCATTTGATGCTGCTCAATTCTGGTGGGCCTCCCGTGAGTCGAACACGGCACCAACGGATTATGAGACACATCATCTACCATACAGAACCAATAGCAGCCTTAAGACCGTCCTTAAACAACTACACATTCCACCTCAAACTCCTGCACTAAAATTCCTCGAAAACTGTTACGCACCTCGCCTAACCGGCATTTTTTTAACTATTCTATTCCATGAGGCAATGTTCATAACAGCACATCCCGAGATAAATGAATTTTTCCAGGCCGTCTTTCGCGGCCCAGTAACAGGGATTAACCTCTTCAACGCCTCAGTCCTGACAAGCAATTCAGCATCCGATAATGCCTCAGCGCCAATCAATACGAGAAAACGTACAGGCTTTGTAATATTCCCAGAAGCCCACTCATACAAAAACGAATCCCTGTATTTGAGCTTTAGGTCAGAATCGACGCCACCAGACAAAATTCGCTTAAGATACTCTTGCCTACTAGCAGCAGGACACTTCGGATTGTCAGGGTCTTTAATTTCTATGAAGTATATTTCATCTTGAAATTCAACCACAAAGTCTACAGCTTTCATACAATGACTTAAGCCATGCAGCACTTCGTCATCTAATTTCTTGCCTACCGCTCCCTTGGGAAGCCGAATCTTCAAATCCCCCTCAACCAATTCGTCCATCTACATATCCCCAAAGCTGCGTTCAATTTCTCGATCGTAAAGATCAGTAAAGACTCCCGCCAACGCATTTGGCTCAATGTCAGAGTAGTCATCAGTAGCGTGAGATGCAACATCCTTATTTTCGTCCCGATACAAAGAGATGAATCTCAACGCATCATTATCTTTTCTACGCAAATCAAACTCTTTTAACAAAACATAATTATGAGTAGTTAGAAAAACCTGCACATCAAGCCGCTGAAGCTCCAAGATAACTTCTACAACCTCACCCATTAAGGCTGGATTTAGGTTTGCCTCCGGTTCATCCCAGAAAAGTACAGACCCTTCAAGTAAAGTACCATTTTGAATAAGCAACCAAACTAAAGCAAGCTTTCGCATGCCCTCAGCCAATAAAGAAAATTCCAAATCTCCTTGAGCATTTTTCAAGAAAAAATGTTCATTTTTCGCAATAACCTTACCATCAATGGCTTTTTGCAAAAGACTCAACAATCGTGAGCGATGCGCATCTACTTTGCCCCTCAACTTTGGAAGATAGGCTTTCTTAATTATGTCAACATAAACATCTTCAAAGGCAATTTCACGTTTAGATGCAGTAGACAAAAATCCAGGCGAGTGAGCTAACATTTCCTTTACAGGGATATATGCTGCCTCCAACCCTTCTGTCTGCCATCTTTTCTCCCCCGTAACGGTCACATCTTTTGCTTCAGCTCTTTGGTTGTTTATAATTGCTTTTATAAAACTTCCATCGTCACGCCGTACAGTAACGCTCGCAGCAGGCAAGCCCTGTTGTCGCCGAATGAGCCGGGTCATACGTGATTGGTACGGATTGAATACTCCAAGCAGCTTGGTAGCAAACCCCTTGAGGCTATCCTCCCCAGTAGTGACAGCACAGGCCGCGTACAAGACCTTCAACAAATGTGTCTTACCGGTACCGTTTGTACCAATAATGACGTTCACACCAGATGAAAAAGTCTCGTCAAGAGACGAAAACGCGGTGAAATTTTCGAGCCGAACCCTTGTTAACTTACTCACTCTCTTAACTCCATCATTGTCTTATCTACTGGCTGTTGCTTGCCCCATTGCGTGCAGCGCCACATGAAAATTGTGCGAGGCTTACATCTTACGTGATAATCACATATCAATCGCAAATTTTCCTTACAGAACAATACATATCTAAATGCTCTAACTGGAAAATTCGCTACTAATTAGACTAGGTAACTTCTCTGCAAAGACAGCCAAATGACCAGCTGAAAAATGCGCATACCGCCTTACCATCTGTGTTGACTGCCACCCCCCAAGCTCTTGCAAAACATATAATGGAGTACCACGCTGCACATGCCAGCTAGCCCACGTGTGGCGCAAGTCGTGCCATCTAAAATCATCGATTCTGCAACGCTTAAGCGCCTTATACCAGGCCGCAGTAGTGACCGCGACCACAGGTTCACAGTTATACGTAAAGACTCGCAACGGATGACGACCACGCTGCAACAAAAGCACACGCATGGCATCACCATTGAGGGGAACTACAATAGCCTTACGAGTCTTACTCTGATCAGGATGTATCCAAGCCACACACCTGTCCAGATCAACCTGCGACCAGCACAGGCCAATCACATTACCCTTGCGTAAGCCCGTAGCAAGACTGAAGGCTACCATATGAGACAAATGTTCAGGCAACTCGAGCAATAGTGTGGACGCTTCCCCCTGTGTCAGGTAGCGCACCCGACGATCAGGCTCTTTCAGCAACCTCACCTTAGGAATAGCATCAACCCACTCCCAATCAACACAGGCTCGGATCAGAACAGAACGTAACAAAGCTAGAGTTCTGTTGACAGTACCATTCGTAACACCTGTAGCGCGCTTTTTCTTCGTAATGGCATCCACCACAGAACGATTTATATCGTTTAGTTCATAACCAGACAAAAGCGGCTCAAGCCACCGAAAAATGCACCTATCAGAATGCAAAGAAGCCTTATCAGCCTTCTCGGTTAACCAGCGATCAACTGCCTCACACCATGTCTTACCAGACAGCGATTCCAACACTAATCCAGCAACTACCATCTTACGCCTCACAACAATGTTGCCGTAAACCAACTATATCAGAATGGACATTCGTCCGTCGTGTCAGGCAAACCGGGAGCCGTCGCAAGGTAGACAACACCCAGTCCGTTGTTACACCAAGTCTGCAAACCATCCATGCAATGCCCTTCAATCGCTCGGAAAGCGGCCTGCGCGGCACCAAGCATCGACGTGCAGCCCAATAGGCGCCATGAGTGAACTTCGGGCACCACAATGCCCTTAGAACGGAAGTAGCGCTTTTGATCGAGCGCCCTGCACTGCATTTCTTTGCCGCAGTACTTGGCAATGTAGCTGGCGATCTTGTGTGCACCAGTGACACCAAAGCCGAAACGATGCGGATCGCGGACGTTAACTTGCCCCATCTGTTCACCGTTCGGCCCGCAGCCCAGGACGCTTTGCCAGATCGAGCGCAGGAGCGCGTACATTTGTCGACCGGCGACCGCCACATGAAAGTGCAGCGCGCCGCGCTCCTGTTCCTCGATGACAGCGACGTAGTGAAATTGTTTGTGCTTGCCAAGCTTGCGGCAAAATGCTTTCCAGTGCTTGAGTGCTGTCTCACGATCCACCATATTTTCTCGATACGTCAGCGTGACCATACGATCAGCGCCGATCTGTTTGCAGCAGTGCTTGACGTTCTTTTTCGCACGACGGCCAGCATCATCATCGTTTGCTTCACGGTTTTCGGACTCGCCGCGCTTGACCTTCGTTTTGAGCAGCCTAGCGGGTCCTACAAAGTGCCGCTCCTTCGTTACTGTCACTTCGCACTGTCCGTCCGGAAAAACGCGCTTACGGGCCGTATAGTTGTCGTTCCATGTGTTCTTAATTCCTTCATCGTCCCACCAATCCGGGCGATGTTGCGTAGATGGCTCCGCAGGCGAAAAATCAATTGACGCTAAAGCGTTTTCATAATCTAATTCGGTCATTCGGTAGTCCTGTAACGGCAGGTTTATCGAAGGCCCCTGGCATTTAGTAGATGCCTGGGGCTTTTTTTTGTCCATCAAAAACTGATCTGAAATCCTGTGCTGCACTTGCCCGTAACTGCGCTTTCTAATGCTGTGTTCTTAAGTGTCCCTAATACAAGTTTAGCGGCGCTTCGCGCCGCCACCCGCGCTGCGCGCAGATTGCGGCACGAAGCTTTCCGCTACCGTTTGCGCAGCAATTGCTGACGTAGTAATTTCTCGATGACCTGATCCGGCGTAATGTCTTTGAAGCGGATATACGCCTTCAACCCTTCCAGCACCTGCGCATCTACATGCACCGTCAGGAATACCTTGCCCTCATCGCGTAAGCGCTCCCTGCGCTCTTTTTGCCGTTGCGCACTGGACTTTGCCGCACCTGTCGCCGGACGCCCCCTGCCCCGTTTAATCGGGCCGAGCAGATCAATCGTCTTGTCATCCTCAGGCTGTTTCATGTGCATACTTTCAAAACGGTTTTTCAGAGTGAGCGGTACTGGCCAACGTGCAGCGCCGGGGCATTAAGCAAAGCGGCGGACTACCCGCTAAAACTTTGAAAACTTGTCGCTCCTCGCTCCGACACGCACGGGCCATCTGATGCCTTTACTTCAAAATCAAACGCCGACTTCGATATGCCCTCAAAGATTTTGCCCTTCGGGCCGCTTGTGCCACCACCCCGGAATTAACGTGACAAATCACTGTTTTTCAGATGTACGCGGAATTTGAGCGCTCAAGATCAGCACCAGATCGGTATGCAGCTTCGTTGAGGATCGCGCAGCCCACGAAGTCGGCAGGAAGGAGAAGCCAGAGGAGCTATCGACGGTTTGCGCATCGTTCAGACCGCCTATCAACAGCACCTCGCCATCATTGACCGTCACCGCCGTTTTGACCTGGCGCTTAATCATTGTCGGGGAACCCGTCACGCCGCTGACAGTTGGCTTGAAACTGGAAATTTGGCCATCGATAGCAAGATTGATTTTGCCGTTACCTAACACCTTCGGCAGCACGTCGACAATCACGCCAGATGGCCGATACACGATGTTTTGAACGCTGTTGCCGGAGTTATCTTTGCCCGTGCTGGCAATCGTTGGCGTTTCATCCCCGACCGTCAGCACCATCTTTTGATGATCGTCACCGACAATGCGGCTATTCGATACCTGTTTGAAGCGGCCATCGGTATTGAGCGCATCGATGACCAGCTGAAAATTTGTGCCGCGCAAGCTGATGGCGGACGCAGAGTTGACACTGCCAAGCGACGCGCCAAACTTAGCGCCCAACACATTAGCCATGATAGAAATCCCGCGGCCCGAGCTGGCGTTATCCGTCACCTCGACCCACGATGCAGACACATCGACCATGCGCGGCAATTGATCCAATGCGCCAAGCAGAATGCGCATTTTGTTTAACTCGGATGGACTCCCCGTGAGCACCAATTGATTCCCTGCAGCGACTGCACTTCGAGAGCCAAAAGCAGCGACCAGCACCGGCACCAAAAAATCTGCCGAACGACTGGCCGGCGCGTATACCTCCGATTCATCGTCACGACGCCGGCCGCCAGTATGGCTACCAAAGCCGCTAACACTTTCGGCGCCAAACTGCTCTTCCTCAGACTTAAGCCTGTTTAGCGGAGCGAACAAAGCTGCAGCAGCCGACGAATTCGCCGGAGCGCTGGCGTCCTGCACAACGGGCGAAACCGGAGCTTGCGCCATACGCGATGACTGCGCCGCACGCAGGTAGTAAACGCCGTCGCGCAACTCAGACGAAATACCAAGGTCAGCCAGAACGCCCTCAACAAACACAGGCAATTGCTGCACCGTCAAGGAGCGTACAGAAACTGAAATTTTCCGGTCCAGCGCCAGTGCATCGGGGGCGATAACAAAGTCACGCTCCAGCAGGTTTTTATAGGTGGCCTGCGCAAATGCCAGCAAAGAGGCAGAGGACATATTGATCGTTACAGGCTGATCGCTGGCCATGGCCATACACGGCAACAGCATCAAGTACAGGAGCCATTTTTTCATTCTGCACCTCGCACCCATAAGCCCGGCTCAATCTGCGCTATCCAGCCCCCATCCACAAAGCGGAAACGCAATGCCTGTATCACACGGCCGTCTGACAGGCTGACCATGTACTTGTGCCCCTGGCTCATGTAACCCACGCCCGTAACTGACTTTGAATAGACAAACTCTTCGCTTTTCTGACCTTCTACAGCCCCGAAATGGGGCGCCGCAAAGTGATAACCAAAAATGCCAAGCACGGCGCCCAGCAATAAGGAACAAAGGAGAAATTTAGACATATGTTTGTGTGGTGGCTTAGGTGGAAGCGCCCGAGGACGCAAAAGCGATAAAGCGGCAGGCGTAGCCTGCAATGGCCCGATGAAATCGGGAGGAATACCCACCACTGCGGACAAGTGCCATGCCGATAGCAATGAATGCGCTCCATGCGGATAGGTATCTGAAAAGACTTGAGTGGTGTTATAGGCATTGTTCAAATCGTCGCCACGGAAATACCAGCGATCGGCCACAAGAGCATCGGGAGAAGCGCCCAAGCGAACAACGCCAATATGCAGACGCGGCATGCTGCCCGAGGATGCGCCCGCCGTCATCAAGGCGATAGCCGGGCTCAACAAAGGCACCTTCATGCGATCCAGCCGGTTCAAGCGCACCACATACTCAAGGAGCGATTCACGCAACTGTTTATCAACCTGGCTAATGTTCTGCATGATGAAAAAAATGTCCCATCCGTACTTGCGCCCATGGATGGCCCATTCGAGCATTTCAGCCCTGCCCTTGTCTTGAAAATTGCGTGTATTGAGCCATGATCCACACTCATCTAGGATGAGCGCCCCATTGTGAGACTCGTCAAAACCCGGCAGCAACTTAGGCGACGGCGCAATGGCTGTAATTCCTGCGCGGCCATACTCCAAAATTGGCTCAAACTGAATAAATCGATTACCACTACCGATCATGTACAGATCGACCGCTGACGGCTTATCAGACACGCGGATGACAACGCTCTTATCGTTCGCTGGCATCAGATGTTCAAGGAAAACGTCACAGTTTGTTGCCACCCTCTTACCATCCCGCAGGTAGCGCCTAACCTGATCAATTGCCGCCTTACCCTTACCGCTGCCGAGCTTGCCGGTGATCGCATAAACAGCCATATCAATACCCTATTTTGCGACTAAATTAATGCCTTTTTTATTAATGACATATATCTGGCAAGCAAGCCATACAGACACATAGCAAGACGCCGCCGCCATCGTAGTACCATTAAAAGCGATGCCAAGCCCAACAGCAAAATTGGGATGCAAAGACGAAATTCCAGAAATCCCCTGCGCACAAACGCCACGGACACATGAGATACCCGTAGTTAAAAGGGTGGCAGCCAAACCAACAAATATAACGACAGCAGACACACGGAAAGCTTTTTCAGCGACCATAAATCTTCCAAAAAAACTAATCAGGAAGGTAATAATATGTACGAGTAATTGACCAAGGAGCGGCATGATTAGGCCTTATAAGCAGAAGTAATTTGTTGAATTGAACCGATAGCAGAAAAAAAGCAGATTACACCAGATATAAATTTTGCAAATATATTCACATATTTGCAAATATCCACCTCATATTCCGCACCATTAATAGGGTTTGGCACCTTCGGGTTAGAACAGACAGCAGTATTAATCGTGGGGAACCAGTCCCCATACATAAATTTTTCTTTGACAAGTGATCCTATTTGATCAAGGCCACTTTCATTTTGTTTCTGAATATCACTTAGTTGCGCATTCCCCAACTCACCATCGAGACCCGGAGTGCCAGTTTCATCTATTCGACATAATGGCTGCCCCGGAGCGCCACAATTTGCCTCAGCCTTACCACCACCACCGCCGCCCGTTCCCGTACCTGTTCCGGTGCCGGTGCCGGTGCCTGTTCCGGTGCCTGTTCCGGTGCCTGTGCCTGTGCCTGTTCCGGTGCCGTTGCCTGTGCCTGTCCCGGTGCCTGTCCCGGTGCCTGTGCCCGTACCAGAGCCGTCTCCGTTACCCGTTCCGGTGCCAGTACCAGTCCCGGTACCAGACCCATTACCATTGCCAGTTCCCGTACCTGTCCCGCTACCCGGATTTTCAGGATCTGTACCACCATTTCCCGTACCTTCGCCGCCAGGACCAACCGAGCCGTTAAAAGGTGGAACATCCGTCGGATCAGACCAAATGGAACACTTTTGCTCCGTTTCTTCCATAGCGAGATCACAGCTCACCAATTCCAAATTTGGAGAGACAACTCTCGCTTGATTGCAAGCAGACACCGACTTAGTCCGCGCAACACAGCCCTGAATACACACTTTATAATTTTTAGCATCAGCATCGGGCATAATTGCTTGCTTTAAAACACGCGGGTCAATTTGCCAATAGGCAGTCGCAACTTTGTACGAGCCTAAAGCATCTCCGTCATAACATTTCTTGCGCACACACTGCGATCCGAAACTTTTACTTTCATCTTTTTCAAAACGTTGATCCGGGCACTCTTCCATGAGATAACCGCTCAACCAGTATTTCTCGACACCACCATCACGATAATTAAGACGGTAATTGTGGTTACCGTTATCAATGCAAACAATTGGCCCACCCGGCCCCGGCTTTTGCATAGCAGCAACAATTCCGGCACAGTCATAACTTGTAACTCTGGTTTGTGAGCCAGAACGATAAAAATATACAGAGCCTGCAGATGCAGAACTCGTGAAGACCAACAGAAAAACGAAGATGAGTGCACGCACGGCGATTCCTTAAAAAAAAGGGGCGACACAAGCCGCCCCGTGCACAGGAAATGCGACGATTAACCGGCCTTCGAGAATGCCTTTTTCATCATCTTGATGCCCCAGAAGCCACCGGCCACGACCACGGCGACGGCGAACGCAGCCGTGATGTAGGTACTGGCGGTACCCGACAATGCCGTGATCGCTGCGACACAATCATCGCCAGCAGCCGATGCACCTGCGGAAACAGCAACAGCACCGACCAGAGCCAAACCGCGCAGAATATTTTTGTTCATTTTCAATCCCTTAAAAGTTGGCCTACAGATACGATTAACGACGGCCACGCGCCAAAAGAGAGCTAATCCAGAATTTCGATGGAGCGCCGGATAATTCGCTGTATCGAGCCAGCCGCGTACCCAATACCAAAAGCGCTTAAGGCGTAACCGACAGCAGCCGCAATACTCATTATTTATGCTCCAAAAAGCGGGCAATAACGTACTTGACCAAGTACACGCCGCAGACAAACAGGCCAGCTAAAAACAGAATCGGCCAGATGCTTTTAAGCAGTGTCATCGTTGCGCCCCCGCGATCCAGCCAAGTACGAAAATCACGACCAAAATGCACGGCAAAAACATGGATTCCAACTCCTGTTGTTCAGACTGTGCCCGTGCAAACTCCTCCCCGGACTGGACAACCCAACCACACGTTTGCGCTTTTGAGTCCGAAGGAAGGGGAGCAGGTATGTACATCGACAAGCTGCGAAGCCGACCTGAATCATCAACAAACGCGGCATCAAGACAGGCAGGCATGGAAATTACGATGCAGCTTGCTGACCAGGGTTAGGCTTGGCAGCGGAAGCCACGGCAGCCGCTTTTGCTTGCGAGGCGGCAGAAACTGGAGTGATGGAGAAGACTTGCGCGCCGACACGTTTGTCTTGCGAGATCGATACTTCAAACTCGACCTCGTACATGCCCGGCTGAGTGTCTTTGAAGCGCTCCGGCAAGACCAGCTCACCGATTAACGGCTCGATGACGCCGGTATCGCGGTTTGGCTTGTGGACGATGCATTGCGCCATACGCATATCGTAGTCATTGCCGGTTTTTTTCGAACGGCCAGCCACTTGAGTGACATGCAAAATTTGGATGGTGTTTTTCATTCTCTTCCCTCTTTAGTAGATTTGCCCGCTAGAGCAATTGAGCACGGTTGTGCTATGGTTTTAACAACTTTCCCAACAAATGGAACTACCTAAATGCTTACGAGCTTTCTTCAATTTTTTGTCATCATCCTGGCAATTGTTTTAGTCGTCAGTACCGTCATAAATCCGAAAAGCAGCAGTTCAAAAAGCCCACTAACGCTGAGCAAAAAGCAGCTACTGACGAACCGAGAACAACAAATGTTTTCTGTACTGTCCTCTGCCCTGCCTGAATGCGTCGTCCTTGCTCAGGTCTCGTTTTCTGCGCTTGTGACCGCCGAAGGCTGGCAATCCCGCAATCGCTTCAATCGCAAAGTGGCCGACTTCGTTTTATGCAGCAAACAAATGAACGTCATCGCAGTGATCGAGCTAGACGACCGCAGCCACATAGGCCGCGAACTACTGGACAGGGAGCGTGACGCCATGCTCAAACAAGCCGGGTACACCACAATTCGCTATCACAGCATTCCGCCAACAGAAATCATCCGACGCGATATCGAAAACCTACTTATGGCGGAATACAACGCCCGTCGCGCATAAAGTCCGGCACAGATGTGCTATCGTTTACTCACACGACGTGAGATTGCAAGAATCTCTCACGTGGAGAGAATATATCATGATGAGAGATTATTGACGGAGAGAAATGATGAATCGGACGATTGAATTATTAAATGAAGTTTTGAAAAGCTATAAGGGTGTAGCTATCGCTGAGATGTTTTCGCTGGGAAACGGTGCTGTAAGCACCTGGAAGAAGCGTCAGCATGTTTCGCCCTACTACGCGGCAAAGCTTGCTGAGCTGATCGGTGAAGACCCTCAACGGGCCATGGCCATCGCTGGCGCCGAAGGCGAACCAGACGATGAAAAACGCTCTTACCTCTTAAAAATGCTCTGGCAGAGCGAGGAAGAACTGACCCTCGCGCGATTGCGTGAGGAAAATAATGGTGGGCCTCCCGTGAGTCGAACACGGCACCAACGGATTATGAGTCCGCTGCTCTAACCAAGCATGAGCTAGAGGCCCGGGGACTGTGGCGTGGCGGCGCTGTTGATGCCCGCCTCGCGCGGCCGTTTTGGAAACGGACACGCGAGGATAGGGGTATCAGGGGCGCACGTCAAGCCCTATTGGCTTCTAGTTGCCTTCCAAGAAGCTTTTCAGCTTGTCGGAGCGCGATGGGTGGCGCAGCTTGCGCAGCGCCTTCGCTTCGATCTGGCGGATGCGCTCGCGCGTCACGTCAAATTGCTTGCCCACTTCTTCCAGGGTGTGGTCGGTGGACATCTCGATGCCGAAACGCATGCGCAGCACTTTCGCTTCGCGTGGCGTCAGGGAATCGAGCACGTCCTTGACCACGCCGCGCATGGAAGCGTGCAGGGCCGCGTCGGCCGGGGCCAGGGTGTTGTTGTCCTCGATAAAGTCGCCCAGGTGGGAATCGTCGTCGTCGCCGATCGGCGTTTCCATCGAGATCGGTTCCTTGGCGATTTTCATGATCTTGCGGATCTTGTCCTCGGGCATTTCCATCTTGATCGCCAGGGTGGCCGGATCGGGTTCCGCGCCCGTTTCCTGCAGGATCTGGCGCGAGATGCGGTTCATCTTGTTGATCGTCTCGATCATGTGCACGGGAATGCGGATGGTGCGCGCCTGGTCGGCGATCGAGCGCGTGATGGCCTGGCGGATCCACCACGTCGCATACGTGGAGAACTTGTAGCCGCGGCGGTACTCGAACTTGTCGACGGCCTTCATCAGGCCGATATTGCCTTCCTGGATCAGGTCGAGGAATTGCAGGCCCCGGTTCGTGTATTTCTTGGCGATCGAAATAACCAGGCGCAAGTTGGCCTCCGTCATTTCGCGCTTGGCCTTGCGCGCCTTCATTTCACCGGCCGCCATCTGGCGGTTGATGTTGCGCAAGTCCGGCAGCGGCAGCACGACGCGCGCCTGCAGGTCGATCAGGCGCTGCTGCAGCTCCTTAACGGTCGGAATGTTGCGGCCCAGGATGGCGCTGTACGCGTGTCCTGCGTTGACTTCGCCATCGACCCAGTCGAGGTTGGTTTCATTGCCGGGGAAGACCTTGATGAAGTGGGCGCGCGGCATGCCGCAGCGGTTCACGGCCACGTCGAGGATCTGCTTCTCGATATGGCGCACTTCGTCGACCTGGCCGCGCAGGGTGTCGCACAGCTTTTCCACCACCTTGGCCGTGAAGCGGATGCCTAGCAGCTCCTGCGAAATGGCTTCCTGCGCCTTGGCGTAGGGCTTCGAGTTGTAGCCTTCTTTCTCGAAGGCACGGCGCATCTTGTCGAATTGCTGAGAAATGACGGCGAATTTTTCCAGCGCCGTGCGTTTCAGGGTTTCCAGCTGTTCCGCGGAGAAGCCGGCGGCGCCAGACGCGCTCGCTTCTTCTTCCTCTTCTTCTTCCTCTTCTTCCGCTTCGCCTTCTTCCTCGTCTTCTTCGACGGGGGCGGCCACGACAGGCGCGGCGACCGGTTCGTTCTCATCGACGAGGCCATCGACGATTTCGTCGATCTTGATCTCTTCGTTGGCGATGCGGTCGGCGGCGGCGATGATCTCGGCGATCGTCACGGGACAGGCGGAAATGGCCTGGATCATGTCTTTCAAGCCATCTTCGATGCGCTTGGCAATCTCGATCTCGCCTTCGCGCGTCAGCAGCTCGACCGAGCCCATCTCGCGCATATACATGCGCACGGGGTCGGTGGTGCGGCCAAAGTCGGAGTCGACGGTCGACAATGCGGCCTCGGCCGCCGCTTCCGCCTCGTCATCGCTGGTGACGACGGCAACGTTATCGGACAGTAACAACGTTTCCGCATCAGGCGCGTGCTCGTAGACGGCGATGCCCATGTCATTGAAGGTACCGATGATGCCTTCGATGGCTTCCGGATCGACTATGTTTTCGGGCAAGTGATCGTTGATTTCCGCATACGTGAGGAAACCGCGTTCCTTGCCGAACTTGATCAAGGTCTTGAGTTTCTGGCGCCGGCGCTCGAGTTCTTCCTCGCTCGCTTCCGTATCGGACGAAAACGCGTCTTTCAGCAGTGCGCGCTCCTTCGCCTTGCGGTCCTTGGCCTTGGCCTTATCGACGGCCTTCAGTTCGGCCCGCTCGACGGCATTCAGCGCGGCGACTTCATCATTTTCTGGCTGGAATTCTTTTGGCTTGCGGCCGCGGCGGCCTGGCACTTTTACCGACGGCAAGACATAACCGGACGTATCGATGGCCGCCAGGGTGGCGGCGTCGGTCGTCTGGCTGACCACAGGCGGCGCGCTGGTCACGCGCGCTTCGGGCCGGTCGAGCGCCTTTTCGGCTTTCGTGGTAACTTTAGTGGGCTTTGCAGCCGCTTTGGATTCGGGTTTCTTGATTGGCACAGGCGCTTTCGATTACACAACGACTTGCTTTACGGTGGATTAGGATAAAGTTTGCTGCCAGTTCCCGGTCTACCTGCGGGAACCACCATCTCCGAACCTGCCGACAACCCAGGTTCGACACTGTTACGTTACTTACACCTCATCGGCCACGATCCGCGGGAACCGCAGCACTTCCTGTCCACCGACTGTCGCCAGCCGTGCCGGCAGAAAATGCTGCATCCGACCGCGTTGGGAGCGAGAGCCTGGCGCGGCTTGCCAGCGTCTGCAAGCCTTGCTTGCCACGCTGAAAACGCCAGTTGGCCCTGGCTGCCGACGCGCTCTTCCGCGCCGATCAAGAGCCTAACTTACTGAAAACAAATACTATTTACGAAACAGAACTAGCTTGCCAAAGCACACAATACTTAGCATTTAATTATAGCACGCGAAAAATGTTTTTCCAGTGCGCGCCATACCCTCAGGACAAGATTAGCGATTCACCAACTCGGCATCGCGCTGGCGTTCCAGCTCCCCCTGCTCCTGCATGATTTCGCGGTAGCGTACACCAATTTTCTCCGATGGCAAACCCGACGCAAACAATTGCTGCAATTCCGCCTTCAAGGCGTTCAACTTGATCTCGCGGATGGTACTCACCAGCCACGACAATTCGCTGTCGTAGTCGGACTCCGTGCCGGCCGCGATCTCGCCGATGATCTCGTCATATTCGCTGCCCAGCTCCTTCAACTGCTGCGCCAGCGCGGCAAAACTGCCGTGCTCGCCCAATGCCTGCCCCACGGCCACCAGCTGCCCCAGGCTGTGCGCCGCATCGGGCCCCAGGTGCTGGAAGGCGGCCAGCGCGGCTTCGTCGATCTGCAAGGTCAGGGGCGGATGGGCCACCAGCATGCGCATGATCTTCAATTCCAGGCCGACTGGCACGGGGCGGCCCGATTTCGGCGGCGCGCGATGCGCCACGGCAACGGGCTTGGCCAGCTCGAACAGGGCTTCGATCTCGGCCGGCGTGGACTGCGTCAGCTGCGCCAGCCCGCGCACGATCTGCAGGCGCAGGGACGACGGCGCCATCAGCTGCAGCAGGGGCTTGGCGTCGAATTGCACGCGGGCACGCCCTTCCGGTTCCGACAGGTCATGCTCGCCCGACACTTCTTTCAGCAGGAACTGCGACAGCGGCATGGCTTCATGCACCTGCTGCTCGAACCCTTCGGCGCCGAATGCGCGGATATAGCTGTCCGGATCGTGTTCCGATGGCAGGAACAGGAACTTGATCGTTTTATTGTCCGACACGTGGGCCAGGCTCGCTTCCAGCGCGCGGCGCGCGGCGCGGCGGCCGGCCTTGTCGCCGTCGAAGCTGAAGATCACGTTGTCCGTCTGGCGCAGCAGCTTTTGCACGTGGGTCGGCGTGCACGCCGTCCCCAGGGTGGCCACCGCTTGCGGGAAGCCCATCTGCGCCAGCGCCACCACGTCCATATAGCCTTCCGTCACCAGCACGTAGCCGGCGTCGCGGATGGCCTGGCGCGCCTCGAACAGCCCATATAGTTCGAAACCCTTGGAAAACAAGGGGGTTTCCGGCGAATTCAGGTATTTCGGCTCGCCATGGTCGAGCACGCGACCGCCAAAGGCGATGACTTGCCCCTTGGTATTGCGGATCGGAAACATGATGCGTTCGCGGAAACGGTCATAGCGCTTGCGGTTATTACCCTCCTCATCGACCTTGTCGATCACGAGACCCGCCTCGGCCAGGGCCACCACGTCGTAGTCGGGAAAGACGGAACGCAGGTTATCCCAGCCGCCAGGCGCGAAACCCATGCCGAAGCGAGCGGCCACTTCGCCCGTCAAGCCCCGATTCTTGAGGTAGGCGATGGCTTCCGGTGCATGGCGCAACTGGCCACGGTAGTAATCGCAGGCCTGCGTCATGGCGTCGGACAGGGCCAGGCTCTGCGCCTGAATCTGGGCACGCTGGGCCGGCGGGATCCTGTCGTCCGCCTCCGGCACGACCATGCCCACGTTCTGCGCCAGGTCCTTGACGGCATCGACGAAGCCCATGCCCGAGTATTCGATCAGGAAGCCGATCGAGGTGCCATGCGCGCCGCAGCCGAAGCAGTGATAGAACTGCTTGGTGGGGCTGACGGTAAAGCTGGGCGACTTTTCACTGTGGAACGGGCACAGGCCCATGAAATTGGCGCCGCCTTTTTTCAGTTGCACATAACGCCCCACGACATCGACGATATCGACGCGGTTGAGCAAATCGGAAATGAAGGATTGAGGTATCACAGGCTAGGGCGGGTCTTGTTATAGGTCAGACTATACTACCGCACGTGGCCTGATGTTGAGCCAGGTCAACGTGTGGGCGATGGAACGACTGCCGGCATGGGCCGGCAGCCAGGGTATGACGACGAGGCTCAGGCAGCCGGCGTCAAGGACTTCTTGATCAGGGCCGACACCACGGCCATGTCGGCGCGTCCCGCCAGCTTCGGCTTGACGATGGCCATGACCTTGCCCATGTCTTGCGGACCGGTGGCGCCAGAAGCGGCCACGGCGGCAGCCACTTCGGCCGCCACTTCCTCGTCCGACAGGCCGGCAGGCATGTAGCCGATCAGGTGCACCAGTTCGGCTTTTTCGATGTCGGCCAGGTCGGCACGGCCACCGGCTTCGAACTGGGTGATCGAATCCTTGCGCTGCTTGATCATCTTTTCCACGATGGCCGTCACGTGGGCATCCGTCAGTTCGATGCGCTCATCGACTTCCTTGCGCTTGATTTCCGCCAGCAAGAGGCGAACCGTGCCCAGCTTGCCCGCATCCTTGGCACGCATGGCGTTTTTCATGTCTTCGGTAATTTGTTCTTTCAAGCTCATGGCAATCCTCGTTGGTCAGTGTAGTTCGATGCTTGTGCGCAACCAGATAAGCAGGCCACAAAAGCGAAAACCCGCTGCGGCGAACCGGAGCGGGTATGCGACTCATCTGAAGTATAACCCCAGGCGAATCAAAACAAAACCCGTGGCGAAGAATGCGCCGTACTACCCGGGTTGGTTCTGATTGAACAGTCTTAGAATAATTTTTTCGGCAGTTGTTGGCTGCGGATGCGTTTGTAATGACGCTTGACAGCAGCTGCCAGCTTGCGCTTGCGCTCAGCCGTTGGCTTTTCGTAGAATTCGCGAGCGCGCAATTCGGTCAGCAGACCAGTTTTTTCGATGGTGCGTTTGAAGCGACGCATTGCGACTTCGAACGGCTCGTTTTCTTTAAGGCGAATAGTGGTCATGTAAAATTCAAACCGTTGAGGTGGTGTATAGGAAGAGATAGATAGTAGCAGCTTTTATTCGGAAAGGGAAGCCCCTCCCCACTTGCGTGCGGCATGCAGCCTGAGATTGCCGCCCGGCTGTGGCGTAAACCACGCATCCGGACGGCGGCGGCACTCAGGCGGCCGGCTTGCGGCGGCGGGCCATGAAGCCCAGCAGGCCCAGGCCAGCGAGCAGCATGGCATAGGTGCCCGGTTCCGGCACGGCGCTGACGTTCATGCTGACGCCATCCAGGAAGGCCGACGTGTCGCGCGCGTTGCCCGGATTGATGCCGGCAAAGCTCAAGGTATGGCTGCCGGCGCCGATGTTGAGCGCGTTCACATTGAAACTGGTCCAGCCCGTGCTGGTCACAGCATACTGCCCCAGCTGCGTGCCGTCCAGGCTGACCGTCACGGCCTGGCCCTGGTCATAGCCGGGACGCAGCGCCAGGTGGAAGGCGAAGCTGTAATCGGCGGTGCCCGCACTGACGAAGCTTTGCGAGATCGCGGCCGTGTTTTGCAGGAAGGCAAAGGCATTGCCCTCCTGCGCCACGCCATTCCAGGCCGTGTAGCTGGCCGATACGCCGGCGCCGCCCGTGAAGCTCCAGCCCGGCGCCACGTTGCCGTACACGTAGCCGCCACCGACGGTATTGTTTTCAAAACCGCCATTGCTCAGCACGGGGGTGCTGGCAAAGGCGCTGGTGCTGAGCAAGGCAATTGCGGCGGCGGCGATCAGGCGTTTCATGATGACTCCAGGGTAATGTTCATTTAATTGCCATCTGACATACAAAATGTCTAAATATCAATTTACATGACAAGTATTCAATATGGTTTCATTGAAGTCAAGAACATTATTACCGGCAGTCACACGCTGAGGCCATCGAGCAACTAAGTGTTACTGCAGGGCAATTCCTGCCGCCACGCCGGAAGCCCAGGCCCACTGGAAGTTGTAGCCGCCCAGCCAGCCCGTCACGTCCACGGATTCACCGATGAAATACAGGCCCGGCACCTGATTGGCCATCATGGTCTGCTGCGACAGCTCGCGCGTGTCGATGCCGCCGCGCGTCACTTCCGCCTTGCGGTAGCCTTCCGAGCCGTTCGGCACGATGGACCAGGCATTGATGGCCTGGCCCAGCTTGCGCAGTTGTGCGTCGGGCATGTCGGCGATGCGCGCGTCCGGCGCCAGGCCGTTGACGGCCAGCAGGCAGTCGGCCAGGCGCTGCGGCAGCCATTGGGCGACGATGTTGCCCAGCTGCTTCTTCAGGGTGCCCTTGCCTTCGATCAGGGTCTGCGCCACGTCCACTTCCGGCAGCAGGTTGAGGACGATGGGCGTGCCCGGCAGCCAGTAGCTGGAAATTTGCAGAATGGCCGGACCGGACAGGCCGCGGTGCGTGAACAGCAAGTCTTCGCGGAAACGCGCGCCCGTCGCCTTGCGGCCCTTCAGGCTGCCCGTCTCCACGTCCACTTCCAAGGCGATGCCGGACAGCTCCGCGAACGGCGCCCAGCTGGCCGGGTCGAACGTCAGCGGCACCAGGGCGGGACGCGGTTCGACCATCTTCAGCCCGAACTGTTGCGCGACGCGGTAGGCAAAGTCGGTAGCGCCGATCTTCGGGATCGACAGGCCGCCCGTGGCGATGACGATGCTGGCCGTCTCGATGTCGCCGCTGTCCGTCTGCAGCAGGAAGCCGCCGTCGTCCAGTTGCGCAACATTATCGATCTTGCATGGCATGCGCCAGTGCACGCCGCCAGCGGCGCACTCGTCCTTGAGCATGTCGATGATCTGCTCGGCCGACTCATTGCAGAACAGCTGGCCCTTGTGCTTCTCGTGGTAGCCGATGCGGTATTTTTTCACCAGCGCGAGGAAATCCTGCGGCGTGTAGCGCGACAGGGCGCTCTTGCAGAAATGCGGATTTTCCGAGAGGAAATTTTGCGGCGTGGCGTTAATATTGGTGAAGTTGCAACGCCCACCACCCGAGATGCGGATCTTTTCGGCCAGCTTGGCCGCGTGATCGATCAACACCACGCGCTTGCCCTGCTGGGCGGCCACGGCCGCACACATCATGCCGGCCGCGCCCGCGCCGATCACTGCCACATCAAATTGTTTTGCCATAAGAATTCCGGTCACCGCTGATTACAAAGACGCCATTGTAAACTGCGGCGACGCGGCTAGCGCGGCCGTGCTGCAATCTCCCGCGATGCCATCAGGCATTGCGCCACCTGCGCGGCGATGGATGGCGGCACGGGTACTTCGCCGCGCAGCACGGCAGCGATCCAGGCCGCCGTGGTGGCCGCATCGCGCTCGACAGGCAAGTGCGGCAGCTCTTCCGCCAGCGCCTGCTTTTCCACCAGCAGCGTGCGTTCGGCTGCGTGAAACCAGTCGATCTGCTGCGCCTTGTTGGCGTTGGCCACCGTTTCGCCCTCCGTGCCGCGCATCAGGAAGGCGTCGCCGCGCGCGGGCGATGATGCCGTGAGGAAATATTCACCGAGCATTTCCAGATATTCCGGGTGCGTGTACGACACGAGGCGCAGGGCCGGGCCGGCGAACGGCTGCATGATTTTCACCAAGGTATGCGTGGAATTGCGCACGCCCAGCACGCGTCGCAGGGACAGCATCCAGGCCAGGCGCGGCGCCAGCGCGTCGATGGGCAGGAAGGCGGCTTCGCCGCGCGCCATGGCGGCCTCGGCCTGCGCATGGTCCGACGAGGCCGGCACGCCCAGCGCGGCCAGCACTTCGGCCGTCGTGACGCGGCCCGGGTCGCTGGTCACGCCATGCACGAGCACGGGCGCGCCCGCGCGCGCCAGCAGCAGCGCCAGCAGGGCCGTCAGGTTGGCCATCTTGCGCGCGCCGTTGTAGCTGGGAATGATGATGGGGGCAAACTCGCCGGCCGGCGCGGCCAGCGGGGCGAAGGAGGCTTCGGCCGCGTCGAGGAAACCGGCGATCTCGTCCACGGACTCGCCCTTGATGCGCATCGACAGCAAGATGCCGCCCAGTTCCAGGTCCGACACGCGGCCCTCGAGCATGGCGCGGTACAGGGCATGGGCATCGGTGCGCGTCATGCTGCGCGCGCCGTTCTTGCCGCGTCCTATTTCCTTGATGAAACGTGCGGCAGGAAAGGCCTCCCCGGCCACGTCGGTATGGGGTATGGAAACAGTAGTCATGGCGCCAGCTTACACGGATTTTTCCCTGTGCAGACGGGCCGGCAGCGGCGAAATGCCACAATGCAACGGTCTGCACGCAAAATATTCCCCGCAAAAAGTGCCTGCGCGCTGAATCCGGCCAGTGCGCCCCTGCGTATATCACTGCACAGGAGGACTCATCATGAACCACGCGATCAAACAGGAAACCGCCTTCGTCGGCATCGAAACGGGCAAGCTGCTGCTCAAGGCCGTGCTGGTCTCGGGCGGCGAGGTGCTGTGCAAGGTGGTCGAAAACGACCTGGCCGGCTACCGCTGGCTGCGCAGCTGGCTGCAAAGGAACGACGTGCCCGTCATGGGCTTGCGCGTCTGCCTGCGCCTGGACGCGCCTTTCAGCGTAGCGCCCGCCCGGGCGCTGGCCGAGATGGGCATGCAGGTGTGCGATGCCGAGCCGGGCCCGCTGGAAGCCTATGCGCGCGGCTGCGGCCTGCCCGATGGCGCGGAGCGCGGCGCCGTGGTGCTGGCCCATTATTGCGCGGCGGCCCGCCCCGCGCCCTGGACACCGCCCTCGCCCGCCTACGAGGAGCTGCGCCTGTGGCTGCACCGCCTGCATGCCGTGCAGCAGCTGCGCAAACAGGAAATGGCGCGCCTGGAAAGCCATTTCCATGCAGGACAGATTGCGCTGCATCAATTGCTACGCCAGCAGATCGCCTGCCTGGACGTGCAGATACGCCAGCACGAGCAGGCGATCCTCGCGCACGTGCGGCGCCATCCCGGCCTGCCCAGGCCGCCTGAACTGGCGCGCAGCCACCAGGGCATCGCGCGCTATACGTTTGCCGCCGGCATCGCCAGCGGCCGTTGACGTGGCGCTGGCGCAACAGGCTTGCCGCCGGGCAGGCCTGTCTCAAAAACAACTCGGCAGTACCCGTTTTTCCCCGCCTCCCGCCGCCAGGCCGCATTTCCGCTACACTATTGCCTCTTAAAGAACGCAATAGCGAAAGCCTAGCCAGAATCATGAATACGCCAGACATCGAAAATATCAACGTCACCTCCTTCGCGCCGATGCCCACGCCGGCCGAACTGCATGCCAAGCTGCCCCTGTCGGAGAGCGCCTTCGACACCGTCAGCCGCGGCCGCGAAGCGCTGCGCAACATCATCGACCGCAAGGACCAGCGCCTGTTCGTCGTCGTCGGTCCCTGCTCCATCCACGACCCCGTCGCCGGCCTCGATTACGCGCGCCGCCTGAAAGCGCTGCAAGAGGAAGTCAAGGACACGATGCTGCTGGTGATGCGCGTGTATTTCGAAAAACCGCGTACCACCACGGGCTGGAAAGGCTACATCAACGACCCGTACATGGACGATTCCTTCAAGGTCAACGAAGGCATGGAAAAGGCGCGCCAGTTCCTGCTCGACGTGTGCGAACTGGGCCTGCCCACCGCCACCGAAGCGCTGGACCCCATCTCGCCGCAATACCTGGGCGACCTGATCGCCTGGACCGCCATCGGCGCGCGCACCACGGAATCGCAGACGCACCGCGAAATGTCGTCCGGCCTGTCGACGCCCGTCGGTTTCAAGAACGGCACCGATGGCGACATCAGCATCGCCGTCAACGCCATCCTGTCGTCGGCGCACCCGCACTCCTTCCTGGGCATTAACGGCGAAGGCAACGTCGCCATCGTGCGCACGCGCGGCAATGCGTACGGCCACGTGGTGCTGCGCGGCGGCGACGGCCGTCCGAACTACGATTCCGTCTCCATCGCCATCGCCGAACAGGCACTGGCCAAGGCCAAGCTGCCCGCCAACCTGGTGGTCGACTGCTCGCACGCGAACAGCTACAAGAAGCCGGAACTGCAGCCGCTGGTGATGGGCGACGTGATCAACCAGATCCGCCAGGGCAACCGCTCGCTGGTGGGCGTGATGATCGAATCGAATATCGTCGGCGGCAACCAGAAGATCCCGCAAGACCTGTCACAGCTGACCTACGGCTGCTCCGTCACGGACGGCTGCATCGACTGGGACACGACGGCCACCATGCTGCGCGACGCGCATGCGCATTTGTTAAACCGCCCGGCATAAGCCGGCTGCGGATACAAAAAACGGCGCCTTGTGCGCCGTTTTTTTCCTCACCCTGCCATCTGCACATGCGGCAGCACGGCGAACGTTCCCGCCAGCGCCTGTTCGGCCTTGCTGGCGGGGATATTCAGTTCATTCATGTCCAGGTAGATGCGCCCGTCCATGACGCGCACGGCGTACAGGCGCGCCATGCCCTGCACGGGCGCCACCAGGCGGCCCGAATCGAGCTCGATGATCCAGCTGTGCTTCGGTCCCATCAGGTTTTTCTCCATCAGCACCCCGTGCGACAGCGGACCGCCCAGGCAGGGCACCGTATCGAGCAGGGCGTAGACGCTGTCATCGCACGCGCGAAACAGCGCCACGCCCGGCAAGTCCTGCCAGGCCAGACCCCGCTGCACCATGCGCGCGCCCGCCAGCGGCATATCCTTCAGGCGGCAAATCATTTTCCATTGTTCCGGCATCGCGAACTCCTTTCAGAAAGGCACACGCCTGTCTAAGCAAGAGCGGTGCCAGTGCCAGCGCAGGCGAAGAAAGGGCAAAACAGGAGGCAAACCGCCGCCGCGCCGCACTGCGCAAGTGCACACTGCCGCCGAAATGGTGCGCCGGCCGCACGGTGGACTGGCCGGCTTTCCTTTACAATGGCGGATTACTCCTCCCTATTCAGTACCTTCATGATTGTTCTTGGCGTCGAATCCTCCTGTGACGAAACCGGCCTGGCCTTGTACGACACGCAACGCGGCCTGCTGTCGCATGCCCTCTATTCGCAAGTCGCCATGCACGAGCAATATGGCGGCGTGGTGCCGGAACTGGCATCGCGCGACCATATCCGCCGCGCCATCCCGCTGCTGGAAGAGACCCTGGCGAAGTCCGGCGTGACCCTGCCCGAGATCGATGCCATCGCCTACACGCAGGGTCCCGGCCTGGCCGGCGCGCTGCTGGTCGGCTCGTCCGTCGCCTGCAGCCTGGGCCTGGCCATCAACAAGCCGGTGCTGGGCATCCACCACCTGGAAGGCCATCTGCTGTCGCCCTTGCTGGCGTCCGAACCGCCGAAATTTCCCTTCATCGCGCTGCTGGTCTCGGGCGGCCACACGCAGCTGATGCGCGTCGATGGCGTGGGCCAGTACACCATGCTGGGCGAAACCCTGGACGACGCGGCCGGCGAAGCGTTCGACAAGTCGGCCAAGCTGCTGGGCCTGGGCTATCCGGGCGGCCCGGCCATTTCGCGCCTGGCCGAATTCGGAGATCCGCTGGCATACAAGCTGCCGCGCCCCATGATGCACTCGAAGGATTTCAATTTCAGTTTCTCCGGTTTGAAGACGGCCGTGCTGACGGTGGTCAAAAACCATGAAGAAAAAGTCATCGCGAATATCTGCGAACAGGACAAGGCAAACATCGCGCGCGGCTTCGTCGACGCCATCGTCGAAGTGCTGACGGCCAAATGCGTCTCGGCCCTCAAGCACACGGGCCTGAAACGCCTGGTGATCGCCGGCGGCGTGGGCGCCAACGCGCAGCTGCGCGCCTCGCTCAACGCGGCCGCCGCCAAGAAGCGCTTCAAGGTGTACTACCCGGAGCTGGAGTTCTGTACCGATAACGGCGCCATGATCGCCTTTGCCGGCGCCATGCGCCTGCAGATCAACCCCGACGCGGCAAAATACGATTATTCGTTCAACGTGCGCCCGCGCTGGCCGCTGGACGAGATCCGCGAAATCTAATCCGGACACCCTGAAACGCAGGGCCGGGGCCGGATACTGAGTGTCCGCTCCCGGTCGCCGCCGCCGGGCTTTACCCCGCCAGCAAAAAATTCCGCCCCGCCGCCACGCTGCCGCCCTGCACCGTTTCATCCTTCAGTGCCACCCCCGACAGCTGCCGCGCAAACGCCTGCGACAGCAGGTAATGCAGGCGGTACGCTGCCGGCGCATACGCCAGCCCCTCGGGGCGCACGTTCGAGATGCAGTTGCGGCTGTCGTCCCGCAAGCCCACTTTCGGCGCCCACGTCAGGTACAAGCCCAGGCTGTCCGGCGCACTGAGGCCCGGCCGCTCGCCGATCAGCACCAGCACGGCGCGCGCGCCCAGCAACTCCCCCACTTCGTCGCCGACGGCCACCCTGCCCTGCATCACGATGTGCAGCGGCGACACCGTCCACGCCTCCAGCGCCAGCCGTTCGCGCAAGGCGGCCAGGAACGGCGCCGCGTGGCGCTGCACGGCCAGCGCCGACAGGCCATCGGCCGCCACCAGGGCCAGGTCGACGCCGGCGCTCCCCGTGCCGCCCTCAAGCAGGCGCGCGCGCGACGCCGCATCGAGCCGGCGCCCCAGATCCGGGCGCTGCAGGTATTCGCTGCGCGTGGCCGCCGCGCTGTGCAGGGGCACGCTGGCCTGCCCCTGCTGCGCGAGCGCGCTGGCCAGCGCCGCGCCGTCGAGCGCCAGGTGCACGGCGTCGCGCGCCTGCGCGTGGGCCAGCTGGAGCGCCAGGTGCGCGCCGGTGGGCAGGCTCACGCCGCTGCGCCCCAGCGCGATGCGCGCCGCCGTATGCCGGCGCAAGGCTTGCCAGGAGCTGCCGCTATCGCTGTCCTTTTTCGCCATCTCCCCTCCCGGTATGGACCCATCCTTGCTACACTGCGTCGTTTCCAGTTTATCACCGTCCCTCTCCACGCCAGGAATGCCATGATTGTTGCCACCGACGCCGCGCAGTGGGACCAGCTGTACGATGCGCCCCTGCTCGACCGCCTCGGCCCCGCGCAGGAGGAAGTCATCGCCCACGTGGCGCAAGTCAATGCGGCTACCGGCGTCGCCGCGCAGCCCACTACCACGCAGGTGGACGCGGCCTTCCATGCCGACGTGCGCGCGGCCATGGCCGCCATGCCGGCGTCCGTGCAAGCGCTGCTCGATGGCGTGCTGCTGGGCGTGCGCTATGCGCGGCGGCTGGGCTCCTCGGCCATCAGCGACATCGTCGTCAGCGGCGAGGGTGTGATCCTCGGCGTGGTGGTGGCGCTCGACGTGGAAGCGTTCGAGGCGCGCACGGCCAATGCCTGGGCCACCTGGAAGGAAAACACGCCGTTCGCGCCGCAGCCGGGCTATCGCCTGGAGGCGCACATCGCCGCGCCCGGAGACGACAACCGCCAGCGCGCGCTGCAATACCTGCTGCTGCATGAATTCGGCCACGTGCTGGCGGCCGGCCGGGGCCTGCTGCCCGAATGGTGGAACGGCGCGCAAGCCATGCGCGGCGCGGACGACTACCGCTATCTGCCGCTGGCCTGGCGCATCACGCCAGAAAGACTCGTCGTGCCGCTTCCGGCCAACGACTTCCCCCTGCGCGCGGACATCGCTTATTACCAGGCGCCGCGCCTGGCCGCCAGCCAGATGCGCGACGCCTACGCGCAGCTGCAGGGCGCGAACTTCGCCACCCTGTACGCGGCCACCAGCATGCACGAAGACTTTGCCGAGTCGTTCGCCAGCTACGTGCATGCCGTCATGCTGCGCCAGCCACAGTGCATCCGCATTTTCCATGACAGCACCGTGCTGCTGCAGTTCGACGGCTACTGGGAGGCCGGGCGCAGCGCGGCCAAGCGACAACTGCTGGAATCGCTGCTCGGCAGCTGATCAGCTGCCCGCTGCCGCCCGCGCCAGCATGGCGCGAAATGCCGCAAACACCTTCTGCATGGCGGGCCGCTTGTACGGATACAGTGCCTCGGCGTCCATGGCGTGCACGATCATGGCGTTGTCGGCTTCGAACACCAGCAGCTCGCCATCGCGCGTTTCGGCGCAATCGATGCCCAGGTAGGGCATGCCCATGCGCGCGTCGATGGCACGCAGGGCGGCCGCATGGCGCCGCGCGAATCCCTCGTCGAAATGCGCCATGCAGTGCGCCTCCTCGGCGCGCTTGGCCGCGCTTTCATCCATGCCCGCGTTCAGGTAATGGATCATCCAGTGCGAGGACACGGCGTAGTGGCAGATGTAGGGCACGCCATCGACCAGCACGATGCGGTACTTGCGGAATTGGCCGTCTTCACTGCGGTAGTCGACGAAGCGGGCGATATAAAAGCGCTGCGCGTCGACGGCCTGCAAATAGGCGTGCAGGTCGCTGGCCTGCGCCATCTTTTCCAGGTCGTGGCCCGCATGCGATCCGAGGGGCCGCACGATCAGGGGAAAGGCGTCGCCGGGCAGCACGGCGTCGAGCGGCAGTTCGCCGGCAGCCAGTGCCGCCAGCTGCGCGCGGTCGATGCGCGCCGTGCGCGGCATGGCCACGCCAGGCAGGTCATGCAGCTTTTCGCACAGGCCGTCGCGCGAGGTATGCGCGATATGCTGCGGCAGGTTGACGACGGGGCGCGGCCAATCGGCGACGAATTGCGCCAGCAGCGCCAGCAAGGGCTGGTTGGCGTCCGATTCGGCCACGCCCACCAGCAGCACATCGTGGTCCGGCACCTCTTCCGGCAAGGGACCATCCGCCGTCACATACAGCAGGTCGAGCGCCACGTCGGACTGCTCGACGAGGAATTCGACGGGCGTGTTCGACATCAGGTCGCCAGGCCCCATCAGCACCAGCACGCGGATGCCGGGGCCATCCTGCGGCGCCTGCGCGGGCAGCGCATACAGCTGCTGCAGCTCGATCGCCTGCGCCTGCACGGCCAGCGCCATGTCGCGCTCGCCCTTCAGTTGCAGCACGGTGGAAAAGTCCAGGTAGGCGTGCGCGTCGTCGGGATGGGCCTGCGCGCGCGCCAGCAGTGCCTCGCCCAGCGGTGCCAGGTCCTCCTGCAGAAAGGCGCGGCGCATCAGGGGCGCCACGCCGATCAGCGGCGCATACGGCGTGGCGGCATGGTGCAGCAACTCGTTCATGGTGACTCCCTTTCAGGACAGGCGCGCGGCGCCTAAGCGCAGCACGCCCGCCAGCAGCGCGTCGATATCTTCGGCGCGCGTGCGGTGATTGACGATGGCGGCACGGATGGCCAGCCGCCCGGCGATGGTGGTGGTCGATGGCGCGGCGATGCCCGACTCGTGCAGGTCGGCGACGATTTCGCCGTTGAAGGCGTCGCTGTCGCCATGGAGCGTGCCACGGTGGCGGAAGCAGACGATATTCAGCGTTACGGGCGCCAGCAGTTCCAGCTGCGGCGTGGCCGCGATCCGTTCGGCCAGGTAGCGCGCCAGCGCACAGGTATGGGCGATGGCCGCGCCCATGCGCTCGGCGCCGTGCACCTTGAAGGTAAACCAGGTCTTCAGGGCGCGGAAGCCGCGCGACAGGTCCGGGCCGAAATCGCAGGGCCAGGGCGAGCCGCCCGCCAGGCCCCGCGCTTCGCGCCGCAGATACGCGGCCGGCGCGGCAAACGCCGCCATGTGGCGCGCGCCGTCGCGCACCAGCAGGAAGCCCGCGTCATACGGCACCTGCCCCCATTTGTGAAAATCGAACGCCAGCGAATCGGCCCGCTCGATGCCGGCCAGCAGGGGGGCCAACTCGGGCGAGAGCATGCCCAGCGCGCCATACGCGCCGTCGACGTGGAACCACAGCTGCTCCTGCGCGGCCAATGCCGCCAGCGCGGGCAAATCGTCGATGGTGCCCGTGTCCACGGTGCCGGCCGTGCCGGCGATGAAGAAGGGCCGCAGGCCCGCCGCGCGGTCGGCGGCGATCGCCTGCGCCAGCGCTGTGACGTCGATCTGCTGCCGCGCATTGACAGCGATGCGGCGCAGGGCCGCCGTGCCCAGGCCCGACAAATCCATGGCCTGCGCGATGCAGCCATGCGCGGCGGCCGAGGTGTACGCCACCAGCGGCGCGCCCTGCAAGCCATCTTGCCGGGCCGCCGCGCCCAGCGCCTGCGTGCGCGCCACCAGCACGCCCATCAGGTTGGCCATCGAGGTGCCCGTGACGAAGACGCCGCTGGCCGTGTCGGGAAAGCCGAACAGTTCCGCCATCCAGCGGGCGATCTGGCGCTCCACTTCCACGGGCATCTGGTTGCGCCCGCCCACGTTCGCATTCAGGCCCGCCGCCAGCATCTCGGCCAGCATGCCCACGGGCGTGCCGCCACCATGCACCCAACCCATGAAGCCGGGATGCACATTGCCGACGGCGTAGGGCAGCACGTCGCGCATGAAGCTGGCGTGGGCCTCGCCCAGATCGCCCGCTGCGCGCGGCAGCGGCTGCGCAAACTGCGCGCGGGCGCTGTCCGGCGCCGCCTGCCACACGGGCCGCTGGCGGATCTGCTGCGCATAGTCGAGCATGTCGTCGAGCATCTGGTGGCTTTGCGCGCGAAACGCGTCCCAGTCGTGCGGATCGAGGGAATCGGGGTCGGGTGGCAGCATGGTCGTGTCGGATGGGGAGATCGCCGATTATCGCACCGGCGCGCCCGCGCGGGGTGTCAATTTGCGCCGTTTTACGGCGGCAGCCGTCCAAGCGCTGCCTGGAAAGCGGGCGCCAGCGCGCCGTTCAGGCGGCCCTGCCCGTCGGTGATGTGCATGCGCGCCAGCCAGGCCTCGAATTCGGGCGCCGCGCGCAGGCCCAGCACGCGGCGCGCATACAGGGCATCGTGGAAGGAAGTGCTCTGGTAGCCCAGCATGATGTCGTCCGCGCCAGGCACGCCCATGATGAAATTGCAGCCGGCCACGCCCAGCATGGTCAGCAAGGCATCCATGTCGTCCTGGTCCGCCTCCGCGTGGTTGGTGTAGCACACGTCGCAGCCCATGGGCAGGCCCAGCAGCTTGGCGCAGAAATGGTCTTCCAGCCCCGCGCGCATGATCTGCTTGCCGTCGTACAGGTATTCGGGACCGATGAAGCCGACGACGGAGTTGACCAGCAGCGGCTGGTAGGCGCGCGCCACGGCATACGCGCGCGCCTCGCACGTCTGCTGGTCCATGCCGTGGTGGGCACCGGCCGACAGGGCGCTGCCCTGCCCCGTCTCGAAATACATGACGTTCCGGCCTACCGTGCCGCGCCCCAGCGACAGGGCCGCCGCCTGCCCCTCGGCCAGCAGGGACAAATCGATGCCGAAGCTGCGGTTGGCCGCCTCGGTGCCTGCCACCGACTGGAACACCAGGTCGACGGGCGCGCCGCGGCGGATGGCTTCCAGCGTGTTGGTGACGTGCGTGAGCACGCACGACTGCGTGGGAATCCGGTATTGATCAATGACGGCGTCGAGCAGGTGCAGCAGCGACACCACCTGCGCCACATTGTCGGTGGCGGGATTGATGCCGATCACGGCGTCGCCGCTTCCCAGCATCAGGCCATCGAGAATGGAGGCGGCAATCCCCGTGGCGTCATCGGTGGGGTGGTTCGGCTGCAGCCGCGCCGACAAGCGCCCTTCCAGGCCCAGGGTATTGCGGAAGGCCGTGACGACACGGCACTTGCGCGCCATCAGCACCAGGTCCTGCAGGCGCATCAGCTTGGAGACGGCGGCCGCCATTTCCGGCGTGATGCCGGCGGCCACGCGCGACAGCGCCGCCGTATCCGTCGCGTCGTCCAGCAGCCAGTCGCGAAAGTCGCCCACGCACAGGTGGGAAAGCGGTGCAAACGCGGCACGGTCATGGCTGTCGATGATCAGGCGCGTGACTTCGTCGTCTTCGTACGGCACCGGCGCCTCATTGAGAAAGGTCAATAAGGGCACGTCCGCCAGCGCCAGCTGCGCCGCCACCCGCTCCTGCGCGCTGGCGGCGGCCACGCCGGCCAGCACGTCGCCCGAACGGGGCGGCGACGCTTTCGCCAGCAAGTCCTTCAGGCTGGAAAACTGGTAAGTATGGCTGGCGATCGTATGGCTGAAGCGGGGCATAGATTGAGCTCCAATGCATATCCACTGCCCCATTCTACGCCAGGCTACAGGCTGCGCAGCGCCTCTTCCAGTTGCGGATGACGGAAGACAAAACCGTCGGCAAGCAGGCGGCGCGGCGCGACCCGCTGGCCTTCCACCAGCAATTCCGCCTTCTCGCCCAGCAAGGCGCGCATGACCCACGCCGGCGTGGGCAAGAAGGACGGCCGGTGCAGCACGGCGCCCGCCACCTGGGCGAAGCGGCGCTGCTGAATCGCTTCCGGCGCGCAGAAGTTGTAGGCGCCGCTGACGGCGCCCTCTTCGCTGCGGCGTGCCAGGTGGGCGATGCCGCGGATCACGTCGCGCACGTGCACCCACGTAAGCCACTGCCTGCCGCTGCCCAGCGGGCCGCCCGCGCCGAAGCGGACCGGCAGCAGCATCTGCGGCAGCGAACCCTGGTGGCCGAAGACGAGGCCAAAGCGCATGCAACCCACCTGCACGCCGTACCGTTCCGCCTGGCGCGCGGCCGCTTCCCATTCCTGGCACAGCTGCGACATGAAGATGGCTTGCGGGGCGCTGTCTTCCGTCAATTCCGTCGCATCGCCCTGCGGCTGCACGCCGTAGTAGCCGATGGCCGACGCCGACAGCAGCACGCGCGGCTTGTGCTGCGCGCGGGCGATCCACGCCACCAGGTCCTGCGTCAGCGCTACCCGGCTGCGGCGCAGGGCCGCCTTGCGGGCAGCCGTCCAGCGCCGCCCGACGATGCGCGCGCCGGCCAGGTTGACCACCATGTCGATGCGCTGCGTGGCCGCCAAGTCGCCGAACGACGCGATGCAGCGCACCTGGCCATCAAACGTCCACGCGGCCTGTTTCGGCTGGCGCGTGAGCACCGTCACCGCGTGGCCATCGGCCAGCAGGGCAGCCACCAGCTGCTGGCCGATGAAGCCCGTGGCGCCCGTCACCAGCACGGACTGCGGCGTGCTGGCAAACTGCAGATGTTCTGCCGCTTTTTCTTCCGTCTCCTGCACCGTGCGCCGTCCCAGCTGCCACACGGCATACGCGTCGCGCAGGCCGGACAGGCCCACGCCCACGCCGCACAGGGCGAGGAAGACGCTGAGCCAGCCATACGGCTGCCACACGAGCGCCGTCGGCAAGCTGGCCCACTCGCTGCTGTTCAGGGCCAGCAGCGCGATGAAGGCGCCCGCATTAATCGCCAGCACCGTGTGCGTCACCCGCTCCGTGGCGGGCAGGAGGCGGGTCTGGTCTTCAACGACGAAATCCCACAGGGTCAGCACGATTTCCACGCCAAAGACGATGACCAGTACCCATGCCCAGGCGCCATGCCACTCCCAGGCGGCCAGGCCGACGAACAGCAGGCTGTAGATCAGCGCACGCGTCGCATGAATCGTCAATTCGCGGCGCGCCGACGCCTTTTGCGGCAGCGCCTCCGTGATTTCATGGTGGTAGATGGTGTCGAAGGCGCCCAGGCAGCCTTGCGCTGCCATCAGTTGCAGGGCCAGCAGATGCGTATTCATGGTGTCTCCTTGGGATGCCCGGGCGCGGCGCACTCGCGGAACACGCCCGCCTGGGTGAACGTGGTGCCGAACAGGGCGTGGCGGATCTCGATGCGGATGTTGAATTGCTGCGGCGTGTCGTTGCGGTGGCACAGATAGGTCTTGCCGGGCGTGAGCACACCGGGCAGCGGCAGGCGCCAGCCGAAGATGTCCCAAAAATAGCCGTCGCTGGTGAAGTGCAGGTTGCCCTCTTCCACGTGCAGCAGCAGCTTCATGCCCAGGCCCATGCCCACGTATTCGAGCACTTCACCCTTGGCGCTTTCCGCCATGTAGGAGGTAAAGCGGATGGGGGCGCGCCCGTGCAGGCGGTAGGTGCGCTGCTTGAAGATGAAGGGGCAGCCGGGGCGCGAATAGACTTCGATATCGACGGGGAAATCCGCATCGTCGTAGGGGATCAGGGCGCCGTCGATGAAGGGGCGCGTCAGCCAGCCAAGGAATTTCCCCAGGCGCGAGCTGGACAGTTCGGTGAGTTCGCCCCGGTAGTACAGGGGCCGGCCCGGCGCGGGATTTTTCTCGAAGCGGCGGCGGATATCCGGGTGCAGGGTGAGCCACTGCGCGCCCATCACTTTCCTGAACAGCTCTCCTTCGGACGGCCCGTTCATGACTTGCCCGGTTTTTTCGGTTTTGCCGGCTTGTCGTCCGGGCTGAGGAATTTGGCCACTTTGCCGCCCATGGACAGCATGCGCTGCAGGGTCGCGGGCGGCAGGTTTTTATAGTCGCTGTAGGTACTGCTGAGCATTTCCAGGAAAGCCAGCACTTCGCCCATGCGCTCCAGCGTCGCCGGTGGGATGGCCGCATCGTGCTCGCCCTCGATGGCGCATTCGCGCAGCACCGTCAGGGTGGGATCGATCTCGCGCCGCTTGCGCTCCTCCATGATGACGCGGAAGATCTCCCACACATCCTGCAGGGCGACGAAATGGTCGCGCCGGTCCCCCATCACGTGCGTGATGCGCGCCAGGCCCCAGCTTTGCAATTCCTTCAGGCTGTTGCTGACGTTGGAGCGGGCCACGTTCAGGCTGGCCGCGATGTCTTCCGCCGTCAGGGGTTCGTTGGCCAGGAACAGCAGCGCGTGGATCTGCGCCACCGTGCGGTTGACGCCCCAGCGGGTGCCCATTTCGCCCCAGTGGAGGATGTACTTTTGGGTAGTTGGGCTTAATTCCATTATTTTCTCTAATTTCTGTCGTTACAGAAATATAAGATGAAACGGAAGCCGCGTCAAGCGCGATTCTTCAGGACTGTGCCGGGGGCTGCCCCATGGCGCGCAGGAAGGCTTGCTGCGAGGCGTGCAGCTGGCCGTAGCCCAGTTCGCGGTACACGAGGCCGTGACGGGGCGCCAGCTCCGCGATGATGCGCGCCAGCGCGGGATAGTGGCGGTGGTTCCAGGTGGGGAACAGATGGTGCGTCAGGTGCAGGTTCAGACCGCCCAGCCAGTAGCCGAGCCAGCGCAGGGCGCGCGGCTGCGGCGTCCAGTCGCAGGCCGTGTAAAACGTGTGCTGGTACCAGTCGTGCGGCAGGGTGCCGTCCGGCCCCGGCTGAAAAAACTCCACTTCGGCCCAGTGCGTGCCGAGGATCAGCGCCACCAGCACGCACGAAGCGAGCATCTGCCCGAGGAAATACGCGCCCAGCACCACGCCCCAGCCCATGCCGTGCTGCTGCAGCACCCACATGGGCAGCGCCAGCACCAGCGCCACGTGGCCCAGCTTCCAGCCCAGGAAGGACAGCCAGCCGCGCCAGCCCTGCAGGCGGCTGTGCGCGGCCACGGGCGTCTTACCGAAGCGGTCCAGCCAGTCGCCATACCAGTTCAGATAGGGCAGCGACAGGGCCGCCACCACGGGCCAGTACAGGTATTGATAGCGGTATTGCGGCGACCAGCGCTGGTACGGCGTCTGGCGCAAAAAGGGATTCGGCTCCGTGTCCAGGTCATAGCCTTCCACGTTGGCATAGGTGTGGTGAAAATGCACGTGGCGGATGGTCCAGAAATCCGTGTCCACGCCGACGGGCAGACTCACCAGCCGGATCAGCACGCGGTTCAGCCAGCCCTTGCGGAAGACGGCACCGTGGGCCGCGTCGTGCAGGGTATTCATGGCCAGCGCCATGGCCGTGACCAGGCAGGCCACGTAGCTGGCGACAAACGGCCAGGTGCTTTCGGCATCCAGTGCCAGCACATACAGTCCCACCGTCAGCGCGGCGAGGAACACGGCCTTGCAATGCATGCGCGAGTCGCCAAAGCGGTGCCGGCCCTCGCCCGCCAGGTAGGCATCGGCGCGCGCGCGCAGTTCGCGGCGAAAGGCGGAATCCCGCGCGGGCTGGAAGCGCAGCGGCGGCAGCGACGGGACAGGCTGCGTCACGCGCGCGTCCCCGCCGCGGCGGGCCACCACAGGCGGCGCGCGCCATCGAGGCCATGCGCCAGCAGCGCGGCCAGGAAGACCATGCCCCACGCATCGCGCGCGCCATACCAGCCGAGGAAGACGGCCGGCATGGCCAGGGCGACAGCCACCCAGGCGATGGCGCCCCAGCGGCGCGCATCGGACAGACCGCCCAGCGCCAAGGTACCGCCGAAGATCAGGGCGAACAGGATGGCTTGCTGCGCGCCCGCCAGCGCCGCCTCGTGGTTGACGTAATAGATCACCAGGCCAAACAGGATCACGCCGCCGATGCCGATGAACAGCTCGGACACTTCGAACGTGCCGCGCGACTGCCAGTGGGGAAAGCGCGCGCGCAGCCATGTGAACAGCTTGCCGTTGCTGGCCAGGAGCGGATTGTGCGTCGGTATCATGCCCTTCACGCCATAGCGCATTTCCACGCCGTCGAGCTCCGGCTGGAAGCTGCCGAACAGTTTGTCCCAGATCAACAGGGTGCCGCCAAAATTGCGGTTGATGTAGCGTTTATCGGTACCGTGGTGCACGCGGTGGTGCGAGGGCGTGACCATGAAACGATCGAGGATGCCGGACTTGTTGACCAGCGCATTGTGGTTATAGAACTGCACCGTGTAATGCAGGGACGAGACGACGAGGAAGATTTCCAGCGGCACGCCCAGCACGGCCAGGATGGCGATGAAGGGGAAATTCGTCAGCGAGGAATACCAGGAATTGCGCACGCCCAGCGACAGGTTGAAATGCTCGCCCTGGTGGTGCACCACGTGCACGGCCCACAGCAGGGGGATCTTGTGGTGCAGGCGGTGCATCCAGTAAAAGCACAGGTCCCAGGCAAAGAAGGCGAAGATCCACTGCGCGGCCACGGGCCACTGGTCGACGATGTGCAAATTCACATGGCGCAGCAGCAGGGCAAACGCGGCCACTTCCACGCCGCGAAATACCCACATCAGGATATGCCCGGAATTGAGGTTGAAGATGACGTCTTTCCACGGCACGGGCGTCTGGCGCACCCATTTGAGGATCAGCAGTTCGGCCAGCACGAAGGCCAGCATGATCAAAAATGACAGGGCAAAGGGATTCATCATGATGCGGTTTCAGTGGAAATGACACGGCGCGCCGCCCAGAATACGCGCATTCTGGCCAGCATGCCGCCAGCGACGCCAACAAACAGGCCGGCGGCCAGGTCGATGCTCACATGGCGGCGCAGGGCGATGATGGCGTAGCAGATGGCCACGCCCAGCACCACGGCCAGCGCGGAGCGGAGCCGGTGGCGCCGGTCGCACAGGGCCCACACGCACAGCAGGGTCAATGCGCCATGCAGGGACGGCAGGCAGTTTTGCGCGGAGTCCGCCGCCTGCAGCAGGCGCAGCGCCTGCGTGCTCCAGGCGCCGCCCTCGCCCACGGGCGGATACGCGAGCGTGGTGGGATACAGCAGGAAGACCACGCCGCACATGAGGGCGGAAAGCGCCATGGCGCGCGCCAGCCAGCGCACGCGGGCCGCGTCGGCCACCAGGTAGGCGTAGGGAATCAGGACGAAGAAGGACAGGTACAGCCAGATGGCGGCGTCCGTGTAGGCAATGGCGCGGTCGAGCGCCGTCTCCGGCAGGAGCACGCCCTGCCCTTGCAGCAGGTCGCTGGAAAAATACACGAGGCCGACGCTGCCCCACCCGGCCAGCAAATGCAGCAGGCGGCCGCGTACGGTCATGGAAGTTGGGTTCATGCGGTGGCAAGGCGCCGGATGCGGCGCCGTTTCATGGTGGGGTCAAAGGGAGGCAGGTCGCCGCTCGTCGTCCAGGCCAGGCTGTCGGCGTCCACGCCCAGGCCGCGCAGCACGGTTGCCAGGTGCGCGCGCAGGGCGGCCAGGCCGGCCGCGTCCAGTGCCGCGTGCAGCTGCAGGGCTGCTGCGCCATCTTGCACCAGCCGGTAGTCGGCGTCGGGCGGCAAGGCTTGCGCGAAGGCCCGCGTCAGGACGTCGGCAAACACGGCGACGGGTGCGCCGCCGTGCGCCGGCGGCAAGGATGGCAAGAGCAGCATGTCGTCGCAGCGCCCCTCGATGCCATCGAGCGCGCGCGTGGCGCGGCCGCACGGGCACGGCGTGGCGCGCGCGATCAGGATATCGTCCAGGCGGTAGCGCACGATGGGCTGCGTGATGCGCGTGAAGTCCGTAATCACGGGCACAAAGCGGCGCTGCTCCGCATCGAGCCACTGCGGCTCGACATGCACGTATTCCTCGTTCAGGTGCAGCACGCCATGCTCGCAGCTGCTGGCAAGGAAACCCTCCGTGGCCTGGTAGATTTCATGCACGGCGCCAAACGCCTGCACGATCAGGGCGCGGTCCTGCGCTTCCAGCACTTCGGCGACCGAAATGACTTTTTTCGGCGCCAGCGCCAGGCTGCCATCGAGGACGCGCAAGGCCAGCTGGCGCAGCACCTGCGCCGGCGCGACGATGACGGAGGGTTGATATTGCGCAAGCCGCGCGCACAGGCTGTCGAACGGTTCGAACAGGTCGTAGAAGGCAAAGGTCAGCCACGGCGAGCGCACGGCCGTGTACAGATTGCTGTTCGCGCGCAGGAACAGCGCCACCCGTTCGCCGGAAAACAGGCCGTCGGGCAGCGCCTTGGCCAGCATCACGCCCGCCCACTGCGCCTTTTCGCGGGGGCTGACGGTAAATACGGCGCGCCGCGACGAGGTACCCGACGACAGGCCCACGGTGATGTCGCCCACGGCGGGCGTGAAGTCGCGGCTCTGCTCGGCCGCCATGGCCGCGTCCATCGCCTGCGCCAAGGTCACCCCCTCGGTGTTCATGGCATCGAAATGCTCGAGCATCAGCGCCTTGTTCATCGTCGGCCACTGCGCCAGGGGCAGCTTGCGGTACGGGGCGAAGTAAGCGCTGCGCGCGCACAGCACCTCGGTGAAATGCGCCAGTTGCTTACGCTGGTAGGCGTCCAGCTGCGCGCGGCTGGTGAAACGCAGGCGGCGCGTGCGCCAGTACGACAGCAGCAGCCAGACGATACGCTTCACGGGCGGCCCGCCACAGGAACATAGTCCGCCGTATCTTCATGCGTGATGCGGATGTGCGCATTGCCCGAGCGGTGCAGCTGATGCAGGCGGTTCAGGGTGGCATAGTACGGCGCGCGCTTGTGCTGGATGAGGAAGGACAGTTCCGACGGTCCCCGCAGCTGCTGGAAGCTTTCCGGCACCCAGGCCGCGTCCGACGCCAGCAGGGTCCAGCCGCCCTCCTGCAGTACGAAGGCGCCCAGATGGCCGATGGCGTGGCCGGGCAGGTCGACGATGTAGATCTCGCCCGTGCCGCTGACGTCGCGCCCGTGCGTGAATGGCAGCAGGGCCGCCGGCAAGGCCGTTTCGGGCACGCTTTCCACGAAATCCAGGCGATCGGCGATGTCGTTGGGCAGCAGTTCGGGCACGAAGGCCTGGCGCACGGCGGCCACGCCGGACAGGCCGCGCACGGCATCCCAGCCCGTCCTGGACGCCATCAGCCGCGCGCCGGGAAAGTCGCGCAGGCCGGCGATATGGTCGGCGTGGAAGTGCGACAGCAGCAGGGTGTGGATGTCGCCGGGCGCCACGCCATGCGCGCGCAACTGGCCGTGCAGGGATTCGCTGTCGTCGAAGGCAATCGGCGTCACCCATGCGTACATGCGGTACACGCCCTTCGACGTGGCGGCGCGAAAGTGCTCGGCATAGCCCGTGTCCCACAGGTACAGGCCCGCGCGCGTGGCGATCAGGTAGGCGCGCGAGGGGAAGCAGCGGCTGGCCAGCCCGCTGCCCTTCAGGACCATGCACGAAGGATGCGTGCAGTGGCCGACGCGAAACGCGGTGATGCTAGCCATTGCGCTCCTTGCCAACCTTGTGCGCCGCCGCTTCCTGGCGCATCCACTGGGCCGTCAGGGCGATGCCTTCCTGCAGGCTGACGATGGGGCGGTAGCCCAGCACCTTGCGCGCCTTGGCATTATCGAGCGTCATGTCGAAACTGAGGGCGCCGATGCTGTAGGGCGTGAGCGCCGGTTCGCGGCGCGTGAAGCGCGAGGCGAACTGCATCAGGCGCGCCGCCAGCGCCAGCACGCGGTAGGGCATGCTGACGATGCGGAACGGCTGCTGCAGGTGCTCGCAGAACAGGGTGCGCAGTATGTCGCACAGGCGCGCCGGTTCGCCATTCGTGATGTTGAAGGCGGCGCCCGAGGCGATGGTCTTGTGCACGGTGGCCAGCCACATCGCATGCACGACGTTGTCCACGTAGGTGATGTCGATGGTGGCCGCGCCGCCATTGGGCAGCGGCAGCTTGCCGCCGCGCTGCTGCAGCACGCGGGCCAGGCGCGGGATCAGCACCTGGTCGTGCGGGCCGAAGATGGCGCGCGGGCGCAGGATCACGCACGTCATGCCGCGGTGGCGGTCGACGCAATCCTGCACCAGCTTTTCCGCCGTCGCCTTGCTGCGCGCATAGGCGTTGACAAACTTGTCGGGACGGAAAGTTTCCGGCACTTCGTAGCGGTTGCGGTAATCGAAATAGATGGCCGGCGTGGAGATGTGCACGAAGCGCGCCACGTGCAGGCTGGCGGCCGCGCGCAGCAGCTGGCCCGTGGCCGTGACGTTGGCGGCGATGAAGTCGCGTTCCGGGCCCCACGGCGAGGACAGCGCGGCACAGTGCCAGACGGTGTCCATGCCGCGCACCAGCTCATCGACCTGGCGCGGCGTGGCCTGCGCCAGGTCGAGCGCCACGAATTGCGCGCCCATGCGTTCCAGTTCGCGCCCCACGGCCACGTTGCGGCCGGTGGCGCGCACTTCCACGCCCTGCGCCAGCAGGGTGCGCACGGCATTGCGCCCCAGCCCGCCCGTCGCTCCCGTGACCAGTATCCGCCTCATCGCACCACCTTCACAGATCGAGAATCATGCCGCCGATGGTCAGGCCCGCGGCCGTGCCCATCATCAGCAGACGCTGGCCCGCCACGGCCCGCCCCGTCATCACCGCCTCGTGCAGGGCCGTGGGCAGGGACGCGGCCACCTGGTTGCCATGCGTCTCAAAGATCTTGATGATTTTAGCATCGGGAACGTCAAGGATGCGCGCCGCATGCGCGAGGCCCAGCGGGCTGGCCTGGTGCGGCACGACCACGTCGATTTTTTCCAGTCCGGCGCCCGACTCCTGCATTAGTTCTGCGAGGAAATCCGGCATCACCTTGACGGCCAGGCGGAACACGGCCTTGCCATCCATGCGGAACAGGTAGTCGCCCGGTTCGCAGCCGTTGCGCGGATTGCGCTCGGTGCCGCCGCCGCGGATTTCGCAGTAGCGCCGCCCTTCCGGATACGTACCCATCTTGTAGGCGCGGATGCCGGCGCTGCCATCGCCCCGCTCGACGATGACGGCGGCGGCGCCGTCGCCGAAGATCATCGACGCTTCCGGCTCGCTCCAGTCGACGCCGCGCGAGGCCAGGTCGGACGAGACGATGGCGATGCGCCGGTAGGCGCCGCCGGCCAGCATGGAGGCGGCCACGCGGAAGGCGGCCATGAAACTGAGGCAGCTGGCGTTGACGTCGAAGCTTTGCGTGCCTGGCGGCAAGCCGGCGTGTTCGGCGACAAAACACGCCGTGTTCGGCAAGGCTTGCTCGGGCACGCCGCAGGCGCAGATCAGCAAGTCGATGTCGGTCGGACGCAGGCTGGCATTTTTCAGCGCGTCGCGCAGGGCGGCGGCGCCCAGCTGGCTTTGCGATTCATCGGGCGCGGCGACAAAGCGCGACAACACGCCGCTCTTGCGCAGGGTATAGCCGGGCGGGTGGCCCAGCTTCGCGTCCAGGCTTGCGGAGGTGACGCTGTGGACGGGCACGGCTTTGCCCGTCGCGATCAGGCGAACTGGAATCATGTCGGCCTTAACAAAATAAAGTGAATACGGTTAATGTGGTCAGTCGAGTACCAAAGGCGGCAAGGTGACGCCGCAGTTCTTGCAGAAATTGGCATCATCGTCGAGGCCTTCCTTCAGGCAAGTGGGACAGGTCCGCGTCGTGACCAGCTTGGAACTGCGCTGTACCGTCATTTCGGCACTGATAATGCCGGTAGGCACTGCCAGGATGCCCCAGCCCAGCAGCATCATCAGGGAAGCGATGGTGCGCCCGATGTCGGTGCGCGGCGTGATATCGCCGAACCCGACGGTGGTCATGGTGCTGATGGCCCAGTATATCGACGTGGGGATGCTGCTGTACCCATTCTCCGGCCCTTCCACGACATACATCACAGTACCCAACAGAAAGACCACCATCATGACAAAGGACAAGAAAATGAGGATCTTGCGCCGGCTGGCCAGCAAGGCCCGCCCCAGCACCGTGTATTCGTGCACGTAGGACGTGAGCTTGAGGATACGGAACATGCGCAGCAGGCGCAAAATGCGCACGTCGATCAGCACATGGGCGCCCGGCAGCAGCAAGCCGATGTAGGTCGGCACGATGGCCAGCAAGTCGATAATGCCGAAGAAACTCTTGGCGTAACGCACCGGATGTTGCAGGCACGACAGGCGCGCGAAGTACTCGATGGTAAACAGGATGGTGAAAAACCATTCCAGCCCCGTCAGCCAGGCGCCGTAGCGGGCCGCCACGGAGGCGACACTGCTGAGCACGACCACCGTCACGCTCATCAGGATGGCGCCGATCAGCACCAGGTCGAAGGCGCGGCCCGTGCGCGTTTCCGCCTCGAAAATGACGGTGTAGACCTGCTCGCGCCAGCCACGCTCGGGCTTGCCATATTTCTGTTGCGTTTCCTGCGCGGCAAGCTGCTGCGGCGTCAGGGGTGCCGCCCCGCTCTTCGTCGCGGCTTTCATGGGAATAGTGTGCTCATATACTATTATTGTATAGATAATTGACAAAGCGCGGCCACACGCACGATTGCACCCAGGTTGGCGCGACGGTGTGCGTTACGACAGCTTCTTCGCCAGCAGCACGGCATTGCGCCGGTCGCGCTCGGCCTGCACGATGTCCGCCGCGCGCGCTTCCGTGAGGCCCGCCGTGTGCAGCACGGTGGCCGTCAGCTGCAGCGCCGCTTCCAGCGCCTCGGGCACGACGAGGGTGGCGCCCGCCTGGATCAGCGCCACCGCATGCGCTTCGTCGCGGGCGCGCGCATACACGGGCAGCTGGGGATACTCGCGGCGGATGGATTTGACGGCATGCAGCACGGAGGCCGCATGGTCCATCGTCAGCACCACGGCGGCGGCCCGGTCCGCATTGACCTTTTGCAACAATTCCGCACGCGACGCATCGCCGAAATACACGGGGAAACCGCGCGGATGCAGGGTCGTCACCAGGCGCGCATCGTTCTCGATGGCCACGTAGGCGATATCCTGTTCCGTCAGCACCTTGGCCAGCAGCTGCCCCACGCGGCCGAAACCGGCGATGATGACGGTGCTGCCCTGCGGCGGACGGGCGCCTTCGGCCAAGTCGGCCAGCTGGTGATGGTGGCGCTTTTCCCACCAGTTGCCAAAGCCGCGCGCCGCCTTGGCCAGCGCGGGCGTGGCAAACAGGCTCAGCCCCACCACCAGCATGACGAACTGCGCCACTTGCGGGCTGATCAGTTTGGTACCGAGCGCATAGGCGACGACGATGAAGGCAAATTCGCCGCCCTGCCCCAGCAGCACGCCCGTTTCCACGGCGCGCCCCCAGTGGAAGCCGCCGATGCGGAAAATCACGCTGATGACGAGAGTCTTCAGGAAAAACAGGCTCAGCACGGCCAGGGGAATCAAAATCGGCGACTTGAGGATTTCGCGCACGTCGATCTGCATGCCCACGGACATGAAGAACAGGCCCATCAGCAAACCCTTGAACGGCTCGATCGTCACTTCCACTTCATGGCGGAATTCCGTTTCCGCCAGCAACAGGCCCGCCAGCAGGGCGCCCAGCGCCATCGACAGGCCCGCCAGGTAGGTCAGGCCCGCGATGCCCAGCGTGCTGAGCAGGGTCAGGGCCATGAAGACGTCGGGCTGGTGCTTCTTGACGAAAAACTGGAACAGGGGACGGATGACCCGGCGTCCCAGCAGGTAGATGAGCAGGATGGCGCCAGCCGATTTCACGGCCGCAAAGCTGAGCAGATAGGCCAGGTCGTCGCTGCGCCCGCTGGCGAACACGTCGATCAGGATGAACAGCGGCACCACCATCAGGTCCTGGAACATCAGGATGGAAAAGCCCGCCTGGCCAGCCGGGGTCTGCAGGGAACGCTGGTCCGTGAGCAGCTGCATCACGACGGCCGTGGACGACAGCGACAGCACCAGTCCCAGCACGATGGAGGCTTCCAGCGACAGGCCAAAATAGTACGCGACGCCGCCGATCAGGCACGCGCTGACGGCCACCTGCCCCACGCCCGCGCCGAATACCCAGCGGCGCAGCGCCCACAGCCGTTCCGTGGACAGTTCCAGGCCGATCATGAACATCAGGAACATCACGCCCAGCTCCGCCAGGCCGCTGACCTGTTCCGCGCGGACGAAGGAAAAATACGTCAGCCACGTGAAGTCGCCCGCCCACAGGCCGAAGCCGAAGGGGCCGAACAGGCAGCCGACGGCGAGAAAGCCCAGCACCTGGTTGACCTTCAGGCGTTGCAATAGCGGAATGAAAATCCCGGCCAGGGCGAGAAACAGCAAGGTTTCTCGCAAATACGGTAAGGCGTGCTGCTCTTCCAAAATAGTTCAATCCATGTCAGTGACGGCAAGCATGCCGAATTGGCAATTGTCGCACGCCGGGCCAGGATGGCAAACGCCCGCACCCGATATTTTTGCCGTAAGGCAATAAATTCGCTACGGGTGCTCGTCCCGGGGCAGGCCCAGCATGTCGGCGCGGGGACGGTCCCAGCCCGGCACGTAGGCGGGACACGGCCGCGCGCGGAACTGTTCCAGTTCGACGGTGGTGAAATTGGGCAACATGTCCGGATTGAAACGCACGTCCGTCAGCTTGTTGGCGTTCAGGCGGGGCATGCGGGCAAAGCGGAACCAGGCGTCGGCATAGCAATTGTCTTCCTGTAAGGCGCGCAGGGCGGCCAGGCTGCCCGTCGCCTGGGCCGAGACGGCGATGCCGGGCGCCAGCTGCTGGCCTTGCCTGCCCGTCTCGGCCAGGCCCGCCGGGCAGGCGGCGGGCGCCAGCGACTCGGGCAGCAGGCTCAGGGTGCCGCGCCGCAGGGTGTAGACGTCCGTCTTGCTGTCGAGCGAGACATAGATCCAGCACAGCGGGTTGCTGGGAAACGCCGTCATCGCCACGTCCCACACGCGCGTGCCCGGGTCCAGGCGCTGCACGGCCGCCTCGATGCGCGTGCGGCCCAGGGCCGACGCCACACCCTGCGTGCCGATGAAGGTGGCCGCCAGCGCGAAGGCCAGCAGCAGCGGGCCGGTCCCCCGTTCGCCGGCCCGCCCTTGCAGCACGGCCAGGACCACGCCCAGCCCCAGCAGCACGGCCAGGGACGCGGGCGCCAGGTAGGTTTGATAGGTAAAGAAGCACAGGGCCGCCGCCAGTCCCGCCAGCAGCACGCTTTTGACGATGCCGTAGCGCAAGGACATGATCACGGGCACGCCCAGCAGCACCCAGAACATCGGTTCGACGATGAAGACCATGTCGCCATACAGCCAGCGGCTGTTGAAGGGATAGAACGGGTGCAAGCCATAGGAATTGAGAAAATCCATGCCCATGTGCAGGCAGAATCCCAGCAGCAGGCAAGCCGCCAGGCCCAACCGGGCGGGCACGCTGTCCTTCAGCAGGCGGCGCGCGCCGGGCCACAGCAGCCACAGCAGCGCCAGCAGAAGCAGCGCCTGCGGCAAGGCCAACAGCAGGGTGTGCGTGTGCCCCCGGTGGTGCAGCATGTAGCCGAACGGACGCGGCAGCAGCCTGGTCAGCACCAGGTCCAGGTCGGGCGCGTTGCTGGCAAACCAGGCCGTAAATAAAAACAGCGCACGCCGGGTACGCTGGGCGGGTGGCTGCGGCTCGGGCGGCAGGCTGCGGTGTACCAGTTCGCCGACCCCGAGGCCGATGACCGAATGCGTAATATTATCCATCGGGCAATTTTACAGGATGCGGCCACCCCAAGAGCAAAGGCCGGGGTCGTACCCTCAGGGTACGACCCCGGATTCTGCCATTGGGTTTGTTCAAATCAAGCGTCTACAGCGCCTGTAAATCTTCCCCGCGCATGCCCACCAGCAAGGCGCGGCCATCGGGCAGGACGCGGAACTCGCCATAGCGGGACTTTTCCCAGCGTGCCGCCTCGCCTTCCTTGAAGAACCAGGCATCGCTGACGAGCACCCAGCGCCCGTCCTTCGGCGTCAGTTCGAGCAGGAATTCGCCCGGTGCCAGCGCTTCCTGGGTGTAGGGACGCAGCAGCTCCGCCACGCCCCGCGCATCGCGCCTGGCCACCACGCGGGGCCGGCCGGGGGCATTTTCCACGCTGGCCAAAGTGCTCAGCACGCCGAGGTTGAGGAAATTGAGGCGCATGAAATCGCCCTGCATCAGCGAGCGGGGATCGGCCGGCGCCAGTTCCACGAAGATGACTTCGCCCTTGGCGATCAGCTGTTCCTTTTGCCAGATACCGACATTGGCGACCAGCAGCACCAGCAGCAGGCCCGCCAGCACGCCCAGGCGCACCTGGCGGTTTTGCGCAACCACGGCCGCCGGCCTGTTTTCCACCAGGTGCAGCACCTTGCCGCGCGTGGCCAGCCATGCCAGGGCGCACAGGATCGCGCCGGCCACGGCCAGCAGCGCCGCCTTGCTGGCCAGCGGCCAGGCCAGCTGGTAATAAAAGCTGCCGATGATCCACGCCGCCGCCAGCGCGGCCGCCACGGCCACGCGCGTGCGCCCGCTCGTCAGGCAGTACGCGAGGATCAGCAGCACGGGGCCCAGCGCCGGCATGAACCAGGCCAGCACGACCAGCACCAGCGCCACGCCGATGGCGGGCAACTGGCGCAGCGCCGGCCAGCGCCAGCCCGTCCAGACGGCAGCCGCCACGGCCAGCACGAGCGACACCCCGTTCAGCACCTGCGCATACCAGGCCGCTCCCTGGTGCCGGCTCACTTCGCGCGTCAGCTCGCCGACAAAGCCGCCGCCCACGCTGGCGCCCAGCATGAAGGTCATGCCGGACCAGAAGACCAGGCCCAGCAGCACGGCCAGTATCCAGCCCGTCGACAGCGATTCGAGGAAGGCGGCGATGGGCGCGCCGCGGCCGTCGTTGAAAGCCTGTTTCTGCAGCCAGTGGGCGCCCAGCCACAGGGCCAGGGCCAGCATCCAGGCCAGGTACAGCTGCGTGGGGTCATTCTCGAAAATCCAGTCGCGCCCGCTATCGACGATGCCCAGCGCCAGCAAGCCGCAGGCGACGACGCCCAGCAGCACGCGCAGCCAGTCACGCGGCAAGGCGGCGGCCACCACGAGGCACGCCGCACACAGCAGCAAGGAAGCCGTCTGTGCCGTGCAATCGCGGAACAGCGCATAGCCGAGCAAGCCGCCGCCCACCAGCAGGCACGGCACGGCCAGTTGCTCGACGAACAGCGCCACGCCGCGCATGCGGATCAGCAGCACGGCCACCACCAGCACGATGGCGGCCACGACATACGCGCCGGGACCATGGCGCACGACGCTTTCCAGGCCCACGCCCAGCGCCACGATCAGGGGGATGGCCGCCAGCCAGGCGCCGAAGGCCGTCATCAGCACCAGCGGCCACGGCCGGACATCCTGCCCGGGCCGCACTGTGCTATTGGGCAACAGTCCGGCGCGCGTGGCGTCGGCGATCAGGGTATCGAGCGCATCGTTGCGCTGGGTATTTACGCCGCTCATGCCGCCTCCTGGCGCGTGCGCCACAGGATGCCTTGCACGGTCAGCGCCAGCAGCACGGCGGCGAGCAGGCCCAGCACGACCAGGCTGCCCACTTCGCCGCCATGTCCGTTGAACAATAAATGTGTCATCCCGCCCACCAGCAGGGTGTTGAGGCCCAGGGCCACGGCGCTGAGGCCAAACACGTCAAAGAATTTTCTGGTTGACAACAACACGCCGGCGACGGCCAGCAAGGCCAGGCCCGCCCAGTATGACGAGGCGATGGTGTTGCCGAACAGGGCGCTCACGGCCGAGCCAGTGATGAGGATGGTGAGCAGCACCAGGCCCAGGCGCAGGGCCCAGCTTCCCGCACCCGTCCAGCGCGCCAGCAGGGGCGAGACCAGGGCGCAGGCCAGCAGCACGGCCAGCCAGCCGCTGAAGTAAACGGGCAAGTCATCCGATTCCACGTGCCAGCTGTGGCGCGCGTGAGCCTGTATCCACAGGGTGGCGCCCGTCGAGAATACCAGCATCCACGGCGTCCACAGCACGTCGCTGCGCGCCGCCAGGCACAACGGCAGCGCCAGCGCCGCCCACAGGGCGAACAATTGCCACGGATCGGCGCCCGTCTGGTAAGTCTGGCCGAAATACGCGAACAGCCCGCCGATAGCCAGCAAGGCCAGCAGCAGCAAGGGCACGCGCGCCTTGGGCACGGCGAACGCGCCCAGGCAGGCGGCGGCCAGCACGCCTTGCAGCAAGGCAAAGCGGCCCATGCGGCCCAGGTCTTCCCAGTTGGCGGCGACCCAGAAGATCAGCCCCATGCCCAGCAGCGCGGCACCGAGCACGGCCACACCGCGCGGCAGCCAGTAGGCCAGGCGCGCCGGTTCGCGCTGGAAGCCGGCCACTTCCTGCAACTGCCGGGTTTGTTGGGCATCGAGCGCATGGGCCGAGGCGAGCTGGTACACGGCGAGGCGTAAATCCATCGTCTGCTTTCGTGGTGATTCTATGCTGGTGAAGTAAAAAGTCAGCGCTCGACGCTGACGCCGCGCCAGAAGGCGACGTGGCCGGCAATTTGCTTGGCGGCATCCTTGGGCTGGGGGTAATACCAGGCCGCGTTGGCGTTCACCTGGCCATCGACGACGAGGTCGTAATAGCTGGCCGTGCCCTTCCAGGGACACACGGTGGTGTGGCTGCTGGGACGCAGGTATGCCTGCTGCACGGCAGAGAGGGGGAAATACACATTGTTTTCGACGAGCTCTACCTGATCGTCGGTGGCTTGCGCGATGACGGCGCCATTCCAGCTGGCTGTTGGCATTTGACTATCCTCCTGTGCGGAGTGTAGCCGAAATCAACCGTCATGGCGCGCGCCGTTGGCGCCCGGATCAGGCGCCGCTGATGATCTGGCGCAAGGCTTGCTCAAACACTTCGGGCGGCTGGCCGCCGGAAATGAGGTGGCGCTCGTTGATGATGACGGCAGGCACGGAATTGATGCCGTTCTGCTGGTAGAAGCGCTCCTGCGCGCGCACCTCGTCCCCGTAGGCGCCGGATGCCAGCACCTCGGCCGCCTGCACGGTGTCGAGGCCCACCTTGCCGGCCACGGCCAGCAAGACTGCGTGCGAGGACGGGTCCTGGCCCTGCGTGAAGTAGGCGTCGAACAGCGCCATCTTGAGTTCCTTCTGGTGCCCTTGCAGGCCAGCCCAGTGCAGCAGACGGTGAGCGTCAAACGTGTTGTAGATGCGGCCGCGCTTGTCCATGGCAAAGGTAAAGCCCAGCTGTTCGCCGCGCGCGCGGATGGCTTCGCGCGACTGCGCCATCTGTTCCGGGGTGGAACCGTATTTGCGGGCGATGTGCTCGCCGACGTCCTCGCCCTCGGGCGCCATGTTGGCGTTCAGCTCGAAGGGCTGGAAGTGGATGTCGGCCTGGACGGTATCGTGCAGCTTGTCCAGCGCCTGTTCCAGCGACTTGAGGCCGATGACGCACCAGGGACAGGACACGTCGGAAACGAAATCGATACGGACGGGAGTGGGTGTGGCGGGAGTGGAGCTCATGGTGGGCAGCCTTTGCGCGAGTCGGTGGCGGCCGCACCGCGCGGCGCCGCAAGCACAGCATATGCGTGCGGGCCGCGGGAAATCAAGCGCTTACTTTTTCTTGGCGGCGGCCTTGGCCCCATCCTTCTTGCCGCCGATCTTGCTTTCCTTACCGGAGAGCAAGTTGGCGATATTCTGGCTGTGGCGGTAGGCCAGCAGCACGCTCATGACGATGACGGCCAGCAAGATCGGATCGACGCCGAACAGCAAGGCATAGTAGAACGGCGCGAACAGGGCCGCCACCAGGGCCGCCAGCGAGGAGTAGCGGAAGGCATAGGCGATGATCAGCCAGGTGGCCAGGGTTGCCAGGCCCAGCCAGGGATTAATGCCCAGCAACACACCGAGGGCCGTGGCCACGCCCTTGCCGCCGACAAAGCGGAAGAACACGGGCCACAGGTGGCCGAGGAAGACGGCGATGGCCACCAGGGCCACGGCCGTGTCGCCCACGCCCAGCGCGCTGGCAAAATGGTCGGCCAGGAACACGGCCAGCCAGCCCTTGGCGCCGTCGCCCAGCAGGGTCATGATGGCCGCACCTTTATTGCCGCTGCGCAGCACGTTGGTGGCGCCCGGATTCTTCGAGCCATAGGTGCGCGGATCGGCGATGCCGTAGACCTTGCTCATCACCACGGCAAACGATATCGAGCCGAGCAAGTAAGCGGCCACTGTCATTGCCACGGTTGTGATTACTGGATTCATTTCTTCCCTTTGTTATGTTTATTACACCAGCATCAAGGCTGGCGCAGCAGAATATACACCATGGCCCCTGCCCGGCGACAGCCTGCGGCCGATTTCCCTAGTCCTGCAGGGCGCAATGGACCGGCTTGGCCTTGAGCAAATCGAGCAGCACCTGCGGCGCCAGCGAGACGAGGAAACCGCGCCGTCCGCCATTGATGTAGATGCGCGGCAACTCCAGGATGGACGCTTCCACGTAGACGGGCATGGCCTTCTTGGTGCCGAACGGCGACGTGCCGCCGATCATGTAGCCGGAATGGCGCTGCGCCACTTCGGGCTTGCATGGCTCGACGGACTTGCAGCCGATCGAGCGCGCCAGGTTCTTGGTCGACACCTTGCAGTCGCCATGCATCAGCACGATCATCGGGCGCGCCGCCTCGTCCTGCATCACCAGGGTCTTGATGACCTCGTGCTCGGGCACACCCAGCTCGCGCGCCGAGACGCTGGTGCCGCCGTGTTCCTCGTAGGGATAGGGGTGTTCTTCAAAGGAAACTTGATGCTTGCGCAGCAGCTGCGTCGCCTGCGTTTCGGAAATATGCTCTTTTTTAGCCATGCGTGATACGCTGATCGTTCAGTGAGGAGTACTAATTATGCAGCAAGAAATCCGCTTTGCCACATTCAATGTCTGCAACCTGGCCCCCGCCGGGGCGAAATTGTATGACAACCTGGAACCGCTGAGCCCAGCGCAATACGAGGCCAAGGCGGAGTGGACAGCGCGGCAGATCGACCTGCTCGACGCCGACGTGATCGGTTTCCAGGAAATCTTCTCGCAGGCGGCCCTGCGCGACGTGCTGTCGCGCACGCGCCGCTACCGTGACGCCGTGCAGGCGGGCTACGATGCGGCGGACGCGGCCGGGCGCATGCTGCCCACGGTGGCGCTGGTCTCGCGCTTGCCCCTGGCCGGTCCCGGCGTGGCCTTCGCCAATTTCCCCGCCGGCGTGCTGCTGCCCGCCGACGGCCATGACGCCGATGACAGCGCCAGCCGCTTCGCCCGCGCGCCCCTGCATGTGCAGGTCGTCTTGCCCGGCGGACAGCTGACGGACGTGGTGGTGCTGCACCTGAAATCGCGCCGCCCCGACTACCGCCATGGCGACGGCAGCGACGCGCTCGCGTATGCCCTGGCCAACCTGCGTTCGCTGCAGCGGCGCGGCGCGGAAGCCGTGGCCCTGCGCGTGCTGGTGAGCGAACTGGGCCTCAGTGGCCGTCCGCGCATCGTGCTGGGCGACTTCAACGACATTGCCAATGCCGTCACGACGGCCATCGTCATGGGCGCCGGCGCGCCATGCGAAGCGCAGGGCGACGCGCCCGACATGCGCGCCCGCCTGTACGACGCCAACGCCATCCAGTTGCGCCAGGATGCGGCGCGCCACGCTGACTACACGAATATCCACGACAGCGCCTACATGACGATCGACCACATCCTCGTCTCGGAACATTTCCACCCCGCATCGCCGCGCGCCATCGGCGCCGTGCTTGACGTGAACTACCTGAACGACCATCTGCTGCTGGGACTGCCCCACGCGTCCGACCATGGCCAGGTCCTGATGCGCGTCAAACTGCTGGGAAACATCCGCTAAACCAGCAGATTCCCAGCCCGCTGCCTTCCGCTTGCGCACTGGCATGGCGTCCCTGGTACTGCTGGCAGCCCTGCGCCCGCAGGTAGGCCAGCTGCTGCGCCGTTTCCACCCCTTCCGCCATCACCGTCAGCTGCAGCTCGCGCGCCATGGCGATGATGGTGGCGGCCACGGCCGTGTCGGACGCGCCATCCTGCGCGCCCGGCAGGAAGGAGGGATCGATTTTCAGCTTGTCCACCGGATAGTGGCGCAGGTTGGCCAGGCGCGAATAGCCCGTGCCGAAGTCGTCGATCGCCAGGCGCACACCCAGCGCGCGCAGCTGCGCCAGCACGTCGGCCAGGCGCGCGCCGCCCTTCATCAGCAGCGCTTCCGTCACTTCCAGTTCCAGCCTGGCGGCGGGCAGGCCCGACAGCTGCAACGCCTCTTGCACGCTATGCAACAGATTATTGTGCAGGCATTGCGCTGCCGACAAGTTCACGGCCACCCACCAGGCCTGGCCCGCGTCGTGCCAGGCGCGCGCGCGCCGGCAGGCCTGCTGCAGCACCCAGTTGCCGATCGACACCATCAAGCCGCACTCCTCGGCCACGCCGAGGAAACGCTCGGGCGGCAGCAGGCCCAGCTGCGGATGGCGCCAGCGCAGCAAGGCTTCCGCGCCGACGATGGCGCCGCTGGCCACGTCGAGGGCGGGCTGGAACTCCAGCACGAATTCATCCCGTCCCAGGGCGGCGCGCAAGTCCTGTTCCAGGCTGGCCCGTTCGACGATCTGCGCATGCATGTCCGCATTGAAAAACTGGAAATTGTTGCGCCCGCCTTCTTTCGCGTGGTACATGGCGACATCGGCGTTGTGCAGCAGCGCGTCGATGGTGTCGCCATCGCTGGGAAAGATGGCCACGCCGATCGAGGCCGCCACCTGCAGCTCGTGGTCGCCCAGCTGGTAGGGCTGCGTGACGGCCTGCAGCAGGCTGGCCGCCACGTGCGCCGCCTGGTCGATGCCGCCCACCTCGGCCAGGATGATGACGAATTCGTCGCCGCCGTGGCGGCTGACCGTGTCGACGCCGCGCACGCAGCGCACCAGGCGCCGCGCCACTTCCTTGAGCAGCAGATCGCCCACGTGATGGCCCATGCTGTCATTGATGTGCTTGAAATGGTCGAGATCCAGGTACAGGATGGCCAGCATGCTCAGCTTGCGCCGCGCCGCCGCCAGCGCCTGCGACAGCCGGTCCAGCAGCAGCACCCGGTTCGGCAGGTCGGTGAGGAAATCGTGCTCGGCCAGGTGGCGCGTGTATTCCTCGCTCTTCTTGCGCTCGCTGATGTCGCTGAGGATGGCCATGTAATTGCTCAGCTGGCCCTGGCTGTCGCGGATGGCAGTCAGCGACAGCCAGGCCGGATAGCGCCCGCCCGCCTTGCGCTGGCCGACGATATCGCCCTGCCAATAGCCGTTCGCGTCGACCTCCTGCCACACGTGCTCGACAAACGCCGGCGCGTCCGGCTCCGCGCCGTGCGGCACGAAGGGCTTGCCCAGCATGTCGTCCGGACTGTAGCCGCTGATCTCGCTGTAGGCGGGATTCATGCTGACGACGCGCTGCTGCGGGTCCATCACGACGATGGCGACGCTGGCATGTTCGATGACCTGCGCCGACAGGTACAAGGCCCGCTCGGCCAGTTTGCGGGAGGAAATATCGCGGATCACGGCATAGAACAGATGACTATGGTCGAGCGTGACGGAAGTGAGCAGCACTTCGCCCCAGAACAGTTCTCCCAGGCAAGTCTGATAGCACCAGTCATGGCGGCAATTGCCGTCGGCATGCGCCTGCGCGGCCAGTTGCGCGCCGCGCAATGATGACAATTCGCCATCGGGCTGGCGCAGGGGCGAGAAATCGCTGAGGCGGCGTCCCAGCAGCCGGGGCCGGTCTTCGCATTGAAACAGGGCAATGGCGGCCGGATTGGCCTCGGCGATGTATTCGTCGCGCAGCAGCATGATGGCGTCGGCGGACTTGTCGTACAGCTGGCGGAAATTATCGCCCATCAATAACAGCGCGCCCTGCGCCGCGCCATCCTGGCCGCTGGCCGTGATGTCGACATCGAGGCAGACCACCTGCCGCACGCGCCCGGACGCGATGACGGGAAACACCGTGGAATGGATGCAGCGCGGCGCGATCCCGTCCGCATCCAGGCGCCACAGCCGCGCCGTGCGGGCCTTGCCGCTTTCCCAGACAGCGGCCAGTTCCGCGTGGCCATCGCCTGGCCCGTCCGGGCCCTGCGGCACGGCGGCGGCCAGCCCGGCCCACGCCTGGCCCACGGCCAGCTCGGCCGGTATGCCATACAGGCGGGCCGCGCCCGCGCTCCAGTAGCGCACGATGCCATCGCGGTCGATGCCGCGCACGGCCAGGCCGGGCGCCTGCTCGACGGCGGCAACGATGACGGACAGCAGGTCGAGCGCCCTGCCCGCCGGGCCCCCTCCTGCCTCGGCGGCGGCAAGCAAACGGCCCGGCGACGGAGCGGCTGCGGCAATCCGGTCAGACATCAGCTCTCCCGTGGCGCGGCCGCACCGCGACCGGCAAGCATCTGGCCAGCCGGTGGCGCAACCATCCCTGCCATTCTTGCGCGCCGGCGAATCGGCTTATTGAGGATGCTCAAGCATCGTGGCATGCCGGCGCGTGCCGGCGGGCGGCGATCCATGTCTCCGGTCGGCGATTTTTGCATTCCAGCCCCGTTTTTGTGCACTCTGTCGCACGGCGATGGCGGCCGGGCTTGAATCTTCCTAAAGTGGCAACATGCGTATCGCCGTGAACGACCGCAGCGGCAGGCGTGCCGCCTTCGGCCGCCACGGCGGTGCGCTACCCGAATTCTCCCGGCCCGCCACAGGCCGGGCCGCACCGAGCCCTGGCGCCGAACCCTCGCGCCGCCTCCATCGAAGAGTCCTATGAAAAACGAGACATTGCCACCGGCCTCCCCCCTTGCAGCCAAGCCCAAGCGCCGCTGGCGCACGCCCCTCCTCATCCTTGTCGTGCTGGGCCTGGCCGGCGGCGGCTGGACCGTGATGCAGTCGAAGCAGCAGGCGGCCAAGGCGGCCGCGCAGCAGGCCAGCAAGAAGAAGGACAAGGAAAAGACGCCCGTGCATGAGCTGGCGCAAGGCGACGTGGCCGCCATCGACGCGCGCGCGCTGGCCGTCAGCCTGCCCCTGTCCGGTTCGCTCGCGCCCCTGACCCAGGCCACCATCAAGGCCAAGGTCTCGGGCGTCATCCACGAGACGACCTTGCAGGAAGGCCAGAGCGTTTCCGCTGGGCAAATCCTCGTGCGCCTGGACGCGGCCGACCAGCACGCCCGCCTGACGCAGCAGCAAGCCCTGCTCGACGAGGCGCAGGCGCGCCTGTCGATGGCGGCCAAGAACGAGGCCAACAGCCAGGCCCTGCTCAAGCAAAAATACATTTCGCAGACGGCCTACGACACGACGCAGAACTCGGTCGACCTGGCCCGCGCCGGCGTCAAGTCCAATGCGGCGCTGCTCGACCTGGCCCGCATCGCGCTGGCCGACACGGTGATCCGCGCGCCCATGGCAGGCATCGTCAGCAAGCGCCATGTGCAGGCCGGCGAAAAGGTCGCGCCCGACATGCCTGTCTACACCATCGTCAACCTGGCCCAGCTGACCCTGGAAGCGCCCGTGCCCAGCGCGGAAATCCCCCGCATCAAGCTGGGCCAAGACGTGCACTTCAAGGTCGACGGCTTCGGCGCGCGCGACTTCGCCGGCAAGGTCACGCGCATCAATCCCACCACCGAGAGCGGCTCGCGCGCCATGCTGGTCTACATCGCCGTCGACAATGCCGACGGCGCGCTGCGCGGCGGCATGTTCGCCAAGGGCAGCATCGTCACGGAGCGTTCGGCCGTGGCGCCGCTGGTGCCACTGACGGCCGTGCGCAATGAAAAACAGGGCCCCGTCGTGTATGCGCTGGTGAACAACAAGGTGGTCGAGCAGCCCGTCACCCTGGGACTGCGCAACGAGGATGAAGGCTATGCCGAGGTCAAGTCCGGCCTGGTGCCGGGCGCGAAAGTCATCGTCGCCAAGCTCGATGGCGTCAAGCCGGGCCACGGCGTGACCTTCGCCGCGCCCGCCGCGGCCCCGGCCGCGCAGGCGGCCGTGCTGGCACGGAAGGACTAAGCCATGTGGATGACCAAAGTCAGCATACAGAATCCCGTCTTCGCCACCATGGTCATGGTGGCGCTGGTGGTGCTGGGCATCTTCTCCTACCGGGGCCTGGGCGTGGAGAGCATGCCCAGCGTGCAGTTCCCGTTTGCCGCCATTGAAGTGAGCTACCCGGGCGCCTCGCCCGAAGCGGTGGAAAACGACATCACGCGCCCCATCGAGGACGCCGTCAACACCGTCAGCGGCATCAAGACCATCCGCGCCAACTCGTGGGAAGGACGCGCCGGCGTCTACCTGGAATTCGAGCTGTCGACGAACATGGACAAGGCCATGCAGGACCTGCGCGACAAGGTGGCCCTGGTGCGCCCGCGCTTCCCGAAAGAGGCCAAGGACCCGTTCATCGCCCGCGCCGAGGGCGACAACGAGCGCCCCATCGCCACCATCGTGCTGACCTCGAGCGGGCATGACCTGCGCTCGCTGTCGACCATGACGGAGCAGATCATCAGCAAGCGCTTCCAGGGCGTGGCCGGCGTCGGCCAGGTCAAGCTGCGCGGCCTGCGCGCGCGCCAGATCCTCATCAGCATGAAGCCGATCGAACTCAATGCCCAGGGCATCGGCGTCGATGAAGTCATCCGCGCCATCCAGGCGACGAATACCAACCTGCCGGCCGGCTCCATCAGCCATGGCGCGGCCGAACAGCTGGTACGCGTGGAAGGCAAGATCAAGGATGCGCGCGAATTCGGCAAGATCATCGTCGCGCGCCGCGCCGTCGGCCCCGTCTACCTGGACCAGGTGGCCACCGTCGTCGATGGCGAGCAGGAAGAGCTGTCGATCTCGCGCATGAACGGCCAGCAGGCCGTGACCATGGAAATCACCAAGGTGCAGGACGCCAACGTGGTCGAAGTGGGCACCGGCATCCTGAAGGTGGCGGCGGACCTGCAAAAGACGCTGCCGCCCGATATCACCCTGCGCGTGCTGGACGACGAATCGGAGCGCGTGCAAAGCCAGCTCAATAACGTCAAGCGCACCATCATCGAAGGCGCCGTGCTGACCATGGTCATCGTCTTCCTGTTCCTGCACTCGTGGCGCTCGACCATCATCACGGGCCTGACCTTGCCGATCTCCGTGCTGGCCAGCTTCATCGCCATGAAGGCCTTCGGCTTCACCCTGAACTTTTTGACCCTGATGGCGCTCTCCCTGTGCATCGGCCTCCTGATCGACGATGCCATCGTGGTACGTGAAAACATCGTGCGCCACCTGGGCATGGGCAAGAACCACTACAAGGCGGCCAACGACGGCACCAATGAAATCGGCCTGGCCGTGATGGCCACCACGTTTGCCATCGTCGCCGTGTTCGTGCCCGTGGCCTTCATGGACGGCATCATCGGCCGCTTCTTCCTGCAGTTCGGCATCACCGTGGCCGTCGCCGTCCTCGTCTCCCTGTTCGTCAGCTTCACGCTCGACCCCATGCTGTCGTCCGTCTGGCGCGACCCCGTCAAGGACCGCTTCAAGTACGTGCCGTGGCTGGGCCGCTTCATGGCCTGGATCGAAACGGGCATCGACCGCCTGCACATATGGTATGGCAAGGTGCTGGCCGTGGCCTTGCGCTGGCGCAAGACCACCCTGGCCACGGCCGTGGCCCTGTTCGCGGGCAGCCTGATGCTCGTGCCCATGATCGGCGGCGAGATGTTCCCCGAAACGGACCAGGGCTGGGTCAACCTGCGCTTCAAGACGCCCGTCGGCTCCAGCCTCGAGTACACGGATTCCAAGGTGCGCCAGATCGAGGCAGCCCTGAAGGAATTCCCCGAGATCGACAGCCTGGTGGCCAACGTGGGCACGCAGGATGGCCGCAATGCGGCCGACGTGAACCTGAAGCTGACGGACATCAAGACGCACAAGCGCCGCTCGCAGCAGGAACTGGAAAAGCTGATCCGCGAACGCCTGGCGCCGATCGCCGGCATCACCCTGTCGGTGGGCAACCGCCCCATCTTCATCGCCATCCTGGGCACGGATGAAGGCAAGCTCGATGAAGTGGCGCACCGCCTGATGGACAAGATGCGCACCATCAAGGGCCTGGCCGACATGGAGTACAGCCAGGAAGGCGCCAACCCGTCCACCACGGTCAAGATCAACAACGAGCTGGCCAGCGACCTGGGCCTGTCGGTGCAGCAGATCGGCAATGCCCTGCGTCCGTTCGTGGCGGGCGACACGGTCAGCCACTGGCTGGCCAGCGACGGGCAGAACTACGACGTCAACGTGCAGCTGCCCAAGTCGGGCCGGCAGAAGGTGGCCGACCTGGCCGACCTGTCGCTGGCGTCGAGCAAGCTCGATGCCAACGGCAAGCCCATCATGATCCCGCTGCGCCAGGTGGTCGACTTCGTGCCGTCCTCCAGCCCGCAGGTGCTCAAGCGCCAGGCCTTGCAGCGCCGGGTCGCCATCTATGCGGGCACCCAGGGCCGCCCTGCCGGCGACGTCGACGCCGACGTGCAGAAGGCCATGCAGTCCATCGACCTGCCGCCGGGCGTGCGCTTCGACGTGGCCGGCAATGCGCAGCAGATGGCCGAGACCATGGGCGGCGCCATGATGGCGCTGGGGATCGCCGTGATCTTCATCTACCTGGTGCTCGCATCGCAGTTCGGCAGCTTCCTGCAGCCGATCGCCATCATGGTGTCCTTGCCGCTGTCGCTGATCGGCGTGCTGCTGGCCCTGCTGATTACGGGCAGCACCCTGAACATCTTCTCCGTGATCGGCTTCATCATGCTCATGGGCCTGGTCACGAAGAACGCGATTCTGCTGGTCGACTTCACCAACCAGCGCCAGCGCGAAGGCCTGGGACAGTTCGAGGCGCTGATGGAAGCGGGCCAGGTGCGCCTGCGCCCCATCCTGATGACCACCCTGGCGATGGTCTTCGGCATGCTGCCCATGGCCATCGGCCTGGGCGACGGCGGCGAATCGCAGGCGCCGATGGGCCGCGCCGTCATCGGCGGCGTGATCACCTCGACCCTGCTCACGCTGGTGGTGGTGCCCGTCGCCTACACCTACCTCGACAGCCTGGGCAAGCGCGCCGCGCGCTTCTTCCGCGGCGGCGAGCATGCCGATACGGCGGCGCATGCTGCCGACGACGGCAAGGCAGCCGCCCACTGAGCCACCACCGCTCGCCTTCACCGTCCCCGCATTGGCGGGGACGACGCGGCGGCTTCCTGAAGAGAGCTTCAGTTGACCAAAGCCGCTGCGCTGGCTAGACTGTCCCCGTTATCAATTGTATGGAGTGACTCGTGGGTGCTTGTTCCAGTGACAGTAGTCGATTGACCATCGGCGATCGGCCTTAGGCAAGACGCGCGCATTCCGCCCGCCCTGCCTCCGGCAAGGTGCGGTTCTTCCGGCAGCGAGTCAGCTCGCCGCCCCTCCCCTCCTCATCGTTCCACCGTTATCGTCTGCTGCCCCCTCTACCGGGCGGATTTTCTTCGCCCTGGCACTCGCCTGTTCCTCCCCAGCCGGGAGAAACTGATGGTGGTATTTGACTTTGCGCTGCGCGTTGCCGCGGCATTGACTCTGGGCGCCATGATCGGCGCCGAACGCCAGCTGCGCCAGCGCATGGCTGGCCTGCGCACGAATGCGCTGGTGTCCGTCGGCGCCTCGCTGTTCGTGATGGTCTCCGTGCTCGAAGGCGACCCGGATGGCCACCTGCGCATCGCCGCGCAGGTGGTGTCGGGCATCGGCTTCCTCGGTGCCGGCGTGATCATGCGCGAAGGCATGACGGTGCGCGGCCTGAACACGGCAGCCACCCTGTGGTGCTCGGCCGCCATCGGCGTGCTGTGCGGCCTCGGTTTTGCGCTGGAAGCGGCCATCGGCACGGCCTTCGTGCTGGTGGCCAACCTGGTGCTGCGCCAGCTGGCGCAGCGCATCAACACGCATGGCAGCGAGGCGGGCATCGAGACGGAAAGCATCTACCGCGTCACGGCCGTGTGCGAGGCCGAGCAGGAAGTCCAGGTGCGCAACCTGATGCTGCGCATGATCAGCGGCATGCCGGCGCTGATGCTGCAATCCCTGCACAGCGAGGATGCGGCGCAGGCCGGGCGCATCGAAGTGCGCGCCGACCTGCTCACGCCCGTTTCCAGCCTGGGACTGCTGGAGCAGATCGTCAGCCAGGTGAGCCTGGAAGGTAGCGTCTCGGCCGTGCGCTGGGCGCTGGTGAACAACGCGGAATTTGTCGCCGAGCGGGGTGTGTGATGAAAAAATGGCTGCTGTGGTTTTCCAAACGTGGTCCGGCGCTCGCCACCTACCGCCTGACCGTCACCTGTCCTGCGGCGCAGGCCGACCATGTCGTGCGCCTGCTGCTGGCCGAACTGAAAGGCGCGGGACTGGCGCCGTCGCAGATCGTGCGCAGCTGGGACGAAGGTCGGCACAGCGTGCGGCTGATTGCCACGGTGCTGTGCCAGCTGGTGCAACGCGCCGTGCTGGTGCGCTTCGTCAACCGCGCAGGCGCCTGGCCGCAGGTGCGGCAGGTACGCTGGGAAGGCGTCGCGCCTTCCCCCTCACTCTGAGGCGGGCAGGCGCATGGTGAACAGGGCGCCGCCTTCCGGGCGGTTGCATGCCTCGATGCGCCCGCCATACGCGTGCACGATGGCTTGCGACAGGGCCAGACCCAGGCCGAAGCCGGGCGCCTCGCCCGCGCGCGCCTGGGCGCCCCGGTAAAAACGTTCGAACAGGTGCGGCAAGTCTTCCACGCCGATGCCCGGCCCCGCGTCGGCCACGCCCACCAGCGCGTCGTCGCCGTCGCGCGCCACGTGCACGCTGATGGTGCTGTCGGGCGGCGAAAACTTCACGGCGTTATCGAGCAGGTTGGCCAGCACCAGGTCGGCCGGTCCTGCCGCCACGCGCGCATGCACGGGCGCGCCAGCGTCAAACGCGATGCGGATGCCGCGCTGGGCCGCCGCCCTTTCCAGGCGCTGCGCCGCCGCGCGCACCAGGGGCTGCAGGGCCACCGTTTCCACGGCATTGCGCTCCTGGCCCACGTCCAGGCGCGTGAGCATCAGCAATTCCTCCACCAGGGTCGTCAGCCGCTGCACTTCATCGAGGCAGGAGGCCAGCGCGTCGACATACTCGGCCGCCTCGCGCGGACGGCGCAGGGTGATTTCGATCTCCGTGCGCAGGCGCGACAGGGGCGAGCGCAGCTCGTGCGAGGCGTCGGCCGTGAAGCGCCGCTGCGCGTCGTAGCCGTGCTCCAGGCGGTCCAGCATGGCGTTCAGGGTATCGACCAGGCGGCCGATTTCATCGGGCGTTCCCGGATGCGGCAGGCGCTGGTGCAGGCTGGCCTCGCCGATGGAGTGCGCCTGACGCACCACGTCGTCGATGGCGCCCAGCACGCGGCGCGTGAGCATTTCGCCGGCCAGCCCCACGGCCGCCAGCAAGGCCAGCGCCATGGCGCCAAACAGCACGGTGGCGGCGGCCAGCACGTGGTTGGCGTCGTCGAGCGAACCGGCCACCTGCACCGCCAGGCGCGATCCGGCCGACGGCACGGGAATGGAGACCATGCGCAGCGGCTCCTCGCCGAACTTGGGCAAGGTCTCGAAGACGGTGTCGCCCGCCGCCAGGCGCGCCAGCAGGGCAGGCGGCGCAGGCAGCTGCGCCGCTTCCAGGTTGCGGCTGCGTGCCAGCACGCGGCCCTCGCCGTCGATGATCTGTACCAGACGGTCGAGGCGCATCAGCGACGGCGGCGCCATGCCCGGCGCCACCTCGTGCACCTGGACGGGCTGGCGCGGCGCGGCCGGCAGCATGGCCATTTCCGTCTCGCCCAGCGCCAGCAGGGCCGCATCGAGCTGGCCGTGCACGGCGCGCGACAGGCCCCAGTAGCCGGCCAGCGCCGTGCAGGCGACGATGGCGAGGATGACGGCCAGGTGCACCAGCAGCAGGCGCTTGCGAAAGCTAGCCACCGTTGTTTTCCGCCAGGCGGAAACCGCGTCCGCGCACCGTGTGGATCAATTGCGGCAGCCCCGGCGCGTCGACCTTGCCCCGCAGGTTGCGCACGTGGACGTCGATCAGGTTGTCGATGCCGATCAGGTCCGCCTGCCAGATCTGCTCGGCCAGGCGCGCACGGCTCACCACCTCGCCCGCCTGGCGCAGCAGGATCAACAAAATCGCGTACTCCTTGGGCGTGAGCACCAGCGGCGCGCCGCCCCGTGTCGCCTGGTGGCTGACGGGATCGAGCGTCAGGTCGGCCAGCGACAGTACCAGAGGGCGGCTGATGTCGGAACGGCGCAGCAGGGCGCGGATGCGCGCCAGCAGCTCCTCGAATTCGAATGGCTTGGTCAGGTAATCGTCGGCGCCCGTGTTCAGGCCCGCCACGCGGTCAGCCGTGGCATCGCGCGCCGTGAGCATCAGCACGGGCGTCTGGATGGCGCGCGAGCGCAGGTCGCGGCAAAAGTCGATACCCTGCTTGCCCGGCAACATCCAGTCCAGCACGATCAAGTCGTAATCGACGGCGTAGCTCTCGTCCTCGCCCTCTTCCGCGCTGTGCGCCACGTCGACGACAAAGCCTTCTTCCTGCAAGCCACGGGCCAGCAGGCGCGCCGCCTTGCGGTCGTCTTCCACCAAGAGGATTCTCATGCCTGCCTTTCCGGTCGTCCCGCATTTTCCATGCCCCCATTTTAACGCGCCCCGCCCCGCGCGCACCGAACCTGAAGAATGATTCAGGCGTTCTTGGGCACTTCTTCAGGAGCACATTGCTATGCTTTCCCGGCGCTGTAGTGACGCCGCCCGCACTACCCGCGCCCCACCTCGCTGCCCCCCACAAGGGCACGGCATCCACGCATGCCCCATTACCACCAACAAGAAGGAAACACGGGATGAACACGACCAACCACCGCGCCCTGGGCGCCTGCTGCGCGCTCGCCGTCGCCCTCGGCAGCTCGGCCCTGGCCGGCTGCGCCAGGCCGACGGCGCCAGCCGCGCCCACGGCCCAATCGGCGCACCTGGACGACGGCAGCATCGAAGTCGCAAAGAATTCGCCCCTGCGCCAGCGCCTGCAGGTGGCGCCCGCGCTGGAGCAGGACATCGCCACGCAGACGGACGCGCCGGGCAGCATCGAAGCCATGCCGGAAAAGCTGGTGAAAATCACGCCGCCACTGGCCGGCCGCATCACGCGGCTGCAACGCTCCCTGGGCGACAGCGTCAAGGCGGGCGACCCGCTGTTCACCCTCGATTCTGCCGAACTCAGTGCCGCCTACGCGGACGACAGCAAGGCCCGCTCCGCGCTGCTGCAGGCGCGCCAGGAGCTGGAGCGCCAGAAGACGCTGTTCGAGGCGGAGATCGCCGCGCGCAAGGATTACGAGGCGGCGCAGGCAGCCTACGACCAGGCCGGCAGCGACGCGCACGCCAGCGCCGACAAGCTGGCCCAGTACGGCGCCAGCGGGCGCGGATCGCGCAGGGACTACGTCCTGCGCTCGCCCATCGCCGGCACCGTGATCGCCATGGAAGGCGCCCAGGGCGGCTACTGGAACGATATCAACGCGCCCGTCATGACGGTGGCCGACCTGTCCACCGTGTGGCTGTCGGCCAATGTGGCCGAGAAGGACCTGGCGCAAGTGGCAGTGGGCCAGACGTCGCGCATCACGCTCGACGCCTGGCCTGGCAAGGCCTTCGACGGCAAGGTCGCCTACGTGGGCGCCGTGCTCGATCCCGAAACGCGCACGGTGAAGGTGCGCGTGTCCATCGACAACCGCGCCGGCACCTTCAAGCCCGGCATGTTCGCCCACGCCGGCTTTGCCGGCGCCAGCCGCCGCGCCATCGTCGTGCCGGCGGCGGCCGTGCTGCAAAGCGGGCTGTCGACGCGCGTGATGGTCGAACGGGGTCCGCTGCGTTTCGAGCCGCGCACGGTGCAACTAGGCGCCAGCCATGGCGACCAGGTGGAAATCGTCTCGGGCCTGAAGGCGGGCGAGCGCATCGTCGTCAAGGAAGGAGTGCTGCTCAATGATTGACCGTTTCATCGCCACCTGCTGCCAGCGGCGCGGCATCGTCTGGCTGGTGCTGCTGTTCGTCACCGCCTACGGCATCTACAGCTGGAAGCAGCTGCCCATCGAGGCATATCCCGACATCGCCGACGTCACCTCGCAGATCGTCACGCAGGTGCCGGGCCTGGGCGCCGAGGAAATCGAGCAGCAGATCACCATCCCGCTCGAGCGCGCCCTGCTCGGCACGCCCGGCATGCACGTGCTGCGCACGCGCAGCCTGTTCGCGCTGTCGCTGATCACGGTGGTCTTCGAGGATGGCAGCGACGGCTACTTCACGCGCGAGCGGCTGCAGGAGCGGCTCGCCAGCGTCAACCTGCCGTACGAGGCCAAGCCGGGACTCGATCCCTATACCTCGCCCACGGGCGAAATCTACCGCTACACCCTGGAATCGAAAAGCCGCAGCCTGCGCGAACTGTCCGAACTGCAGTTCTGGACCGTGATCCCGCGCCTGCAGCAGGTGCGTGGCGTGGCGGACGTGAGCAATTTCGGCGGCCTGACGACGCAGTTCATGCTGGAGCTCGACCCCGCAAAACTCGACAGCTACGGCTTCTCGATGGCGCAGGTCAAGGAAGCCATCAACGCCAACAACATCAGCGGCGGCGGCAGCGTCATCGACCGCGGCCAGCAGTCGTACGTGGTGCGCGGCGTGGGCCTGCTGCACTCGCTCGATGACATGGGCAACGTCGTCGTCAGCAGCAAGAACGGCGTGCCCGTGCTGGTGAAGGACCTGGGCAGGCTAGCCTACGGCAACGTGGAGCGGCGCGGCATCCTTGGCAAGGACAACAACCCCGATACCATCGAAGGCATCACCCTGCTGCTGAAGGACTTCAACCCGTCCGAGGCGCTGGCGGGCATCCATGCGGCTGTCGACGATTTGAACGGCAACCTGCTGCCGAAAGATGTGAAAGTGGTGCCCTATCTGGACCGCAGTTCGCTGATCGACGCCACCCTTCACACGGTGGGATTCACGCTGGGCGAAGGCATGCTGCTCGTCGCCCTGGTGCTGCTGCTGTTTTTGGGCAGCCCGCGCGCGGCCGCCATCGTCGCGCTGACGATCCCGCTGGCCCTGCTGATCGCCTTCATCTTCATGCACCACTTTAAAATTCCCGCCAACCTGCTGTCCCTGGGCGCCATCGACTTCGGCATCCTCGTCGACGGGTCCGTGGTGGTGCTGGAAAACATATTGCGCCGCCGCGAACGGGAGCAGGAGCGCCCGCTCACCCTGCAGGATGCCATCGAGGCCACCCTGCAGGTGGCGCGCCCCATCATGTTCGGCATGGCCGTCATCATCGCCGCCTACCTGCCCCTGTTCGCCTTCCAGCGCATCGAGTACAAGCTGTTCTCGCCGATGGCGTATGCGGTCGGCGCGGCGCTGGTGGGCGCGCTGGTGGTGGCGCTGGTGCTGATCCCCGGCCTGGCCTGGCTGGCCTTCCGCAAGCCCCGTCGCATGCCGCACAACCGCGTGCTGGACAAGCTGGCCGCCGCATATGGCCGCTTCCTCGAGCGCATGGTGGGCAGGCAGCGCTGGGTGGCGATGGTGTGCGCCGGATCGCTGGCGGCGCTGGCCATCCTGGGCGGCAGCATCGGGCGCGACTTCCTGCCCTACCTCGACGAGGGATCGCTGTGGCTGCAGGTGCAGATGCCGCCCGGGATCACCCTGGACAAGGCGTCCGAGATGGCCAGCGAGCTGCGCCGCGCAGCGCTGGAATTTCCCGAAGTGTCGACCATCGTCACGCAGACGGGGCGCAACGATGACGGCACCGATTACTGGACGCCGTCGCACATCGAGGCGAGCGTGGGCCTGCATCCCTACAAGAGCTGGAAGTCGGGCATGAGCAAGCAGCAGCTGATCGCCAGGATGAACGAGCGCTTCGCCCGCATGCCAGGCTACACCGTGGCCTTCATGCAGCCGATGATCGACGGCGTGCAGGATAAATTGTCGGGCGCGCACAGCGACCTGACGGTGAAAATCTTCGGCAACGACCTCGACGAAGTGCGCCGCATCGCCGGCAAGGTGGCCAGCGTCCTTAAAACTGTCCCTGGCGCCTCCGACGTGGCGGTGGACGTGGAGCCGCCGCTGCCCAACCTGAAGGTGGAACTGGACAGGGCAAAGGCGGCCCGCTACGGCATCAACGCGGCCGACGTGGCCGACCTGATTTCCACCGGCATCGGCGGCGCGCCCGTCGGCCAGGTCTACGTGGGCGAGAAAAGTTATGACATCGCCGTGCGCTTTCCGCCCGCCGTGCGTTCCAGCCCGGACGCCGTCGCCAACCTGATGCTCACGGCCGCGAATGGCGCCAAGGTACCGCTGGCGCAGGTGGCCAGCATCAGCACCACCTCGGGCGAAAGCGTGATCGTGCGCGAAATGGGACGGCGCCACATCATCGTGCGCCTGAATGCCCGCGGACGCGACCTGGCCGGCTTCCTGGCCGAGGCGCGCCCGCTGGTGGCGCAGGCCGTGGCCGACGAACACCAGCGCATCAGCGTCGAGTGGGGCGGCCAGTTCGAAAACCTGCAGCGCGCGCAGAGCCGGTTGGCCCTGATCCTGCCGATGACCCTGGGGGCCATGTTCCTGCTGCTGTTTGGCCAGTTCCGCAACCTGCGCCAGCCCGCGCTGGTCCTGCTGGCCGTGCCGCTGGCCATGCTGGGCGGCCTGGCCGCGCTGCACCTGCGCGGCATGACCCTGAACGTGTCGAGCGCGGTGGGCTTCATCGCCCTGTTCGGCGTAGCCGTGCTGAATGCCGTGCTGATGCTGGCGCAGATCAACCGCCTGCGGGCGGAGGAAGGCCGGAGCTTGCGCGACGCCGTGCTCGAAGGCGCGCGCGACCGCATGCGCCCCGTGCTCATGACGGCCACCGTGGCCGCCCTGGGCCTGACGCCCGCCATGCTGGCCACGGGCCTGGGCAGCGACGTGCAGCGCCCGCTGGCCACCGTGGTGGTGGGCGGCCTGGTGACGGCCACGGCGCTCACCCTGCTGCTGCTGCCTGCCCTGTACTACCTGATCGAGGCGCGCCAGGCCGCGCGCCACGGCACCGCTGAAGGAGAATCCCATGACACGCATTAACTGCATACTCGCGGGCCTGCTGCTCTCGCCCGCGCTGCTCGTACCCTGCGCTGCCGCGCCCCTGACGTTTGACGCCTACCTGTCTGCCGTGGAAGCCAACAGCCTGGAACTGCAGGCGCAGCAGCAAAGCATCACGTCGGCCAGGGCCGGCATCGGCATCGCCGGCCTGCGCCCCGACCCGGAATTCACCCTGGGCGCCGCGCGCGAGACGGTGCGCAGCGTCGAACACCGCCCCGTCACCTGGACGCCGGCCCTCAGCATGGCCATCGAGACGGGCGGCAAGCGCGCCGCGCGCTTGAAAGCCGCGCAGAGCAATGTCGTGCTGGCCGAGGAAACGGTGGCCGGCTTCAGGAACGAGCTGTATGGCACGGCCGCGGCGGCATACACGGAGGCGTGCCGCACGCGCGACGTCGTGGCGCGCAAGGAGCAGACCTTGGCCGCCCTGTCGAAAGTGGTGGAAGCGAACGGCGTGCGGCGCAAGGCGGGCGACGTGGGCGGCATCGAACTGCTGCAGTCGCGCGTGGAACGCGACCAGTTCCAGGCCGAGCTGGCGCAGGCGCGCAGCGAGGCGGACAGCGCCATGCTGAACCTGTCGCCGCCGCTGGGACGCCAGCTCGACACCCTGTTCCCGCAGGCGCAGCTGGCCTGCGACCTGGCCGCCTACGACGACAAGGACGCCAGCGTGCTGGTGCCGCAGGCGCTCAACGCCCGCAGCGACGTGCGCATCGCCCGCGCCGCCCTGGACAACCTGCGCGATGGCGCGGCCCTGGTGCGCGCCAACCGCTCCGTCGATCCCACCGTGACGGTGGGGCTGTCCGCCGCGCGCGGCTACGCGGATGGCGTCGATGGCAGCGGCAATCCCGTCGACGGCGCGCCCCGTTCGCGCGCGCTGTCCCTCTCGCTGGCCATTCCCATCCCGCTGTCGCGGCGCGACCACGGCGACGTGGTGCAGGCCGAAGCGGGCGTGACGCAGGCGATGCTGGCCCTGCGCCAGGCGGAATTGAAGGCGGAAACGGAAGTGCGCACGGCGCAGCGGCAATGGCGCTCGGCGCAGGAGCGGCTGGCGCGCTACCGCGACGGCGTGCTGCAGGATGCGCAGAAGGTCGTCGACGGCATGCGCCTGTCCTACGTCAAAGGCAATGCCTCGCTGCTGGAATGGCTGGCGGCGCAGCATTCGGCCGACGATGCATGGCAGGCCTATCTGCAGGCGCGCGCCGATGCCGCCATCGCCAGCACGCAGCTGCAATTGGCCATCGGCCAGCGGCCGCGCTTATAACGCTGATAATAAAGGGAGGCTACAACGAGGGGGACACCGGCGCGGCAAAGAAGCCGCACCGGTCGTCAAGGGCGGGGAATTACTGCGGCTGGGCAGGCGCGTCGCTGCCGTCGGCCGCATCCGCGTCGTCCGCTTCCGACGCGTCGCCTTCAGTACCCTCTTCGCCGTCGGCCGGCTTCGGATTGTTTTTCGCTTCCAGCTTGCGCCTGGCTTTTTCCTCGGCTTTCTTCTTCTTTTCCAGCTCTTTTTGCCGTTTTTCGTATTGGAAATTTGTCTTGGCCATTTACTACCTCTTTAGTTTTTTATTGTTACAGATAACCGCATAAGGCACATTATGACGCAGTTGGACGAAACGCAAAGTTTTTAGCCTCGGGGATGATGCTGCGCATGCAGCAGTTTCAGCCGCTCGCGGGCCACATGCGTGTAAATCTGCGTGGTGGAAATATCGGAATGCCCCAGTAACAGTTGCACAACGCGCAAGTCCGCCCCATGGTTCAGCAAATGCGTGGCAAACGCGTGGCGCAGGGTATGCGGCGACAGGGGCGCCGTGATGCCCGCCTGCTGCGCGTGCTTCTTGATGATGACCCAGAACATCTGCCGCGTCATGGCGCCGCCGCGCCGCGTGACGAACAGCGCATCGTCCATCTGCCCGTCGAGGATGATGCCGCGCGCCTCCTTCAGGTAGCGCTCGATCCACAGCCGTGCCTGCTCGCCGAAGGGCACCAGGCGCGTCTTGCTGCCCTTGCCCGTGATGCGCAGCACGCCGTCGTTCAGGCTCAGCTCCACCGATTGCAAGTCCACCAGTTCCGACACGCGCAAGCCGCTCGCATACATGAGCTCGAGCATGGTGCGCTCACGCAGGCCCAGCGGCGTGCTGACGTCGGGCGCGGCCAGCAGGGCTTCCACCTGCGCTTCGCTCAGGGTGTGCACGAAGCGCGCGGGCTGCTTGGCCGAGACCATCTTCAGGCACGGGTCGGCCGCGATATGCTTGTGCCGCAGGGCCAGCTGGTAAAAGCGCTTGAGCACGGACAGGCGCCGGTTCGAGGAAGTCGCCTTGCTGTCGTCGTGGCGGGCGGCGAAATATGCGTCGATGTCGGCCGTGGACACGTCGTACAGGCCCTCGCGCCCGGGCCGCGCCACTTCCAGCCAGCGGGCGAACAGGCGCATGTCGCGCCGGTAGGCGTCCAGCGAGTTCTTCGACAGGCCGTCTTCCAGCCACAGGCTGTCGCAAAATTCATCGATCAGGGTGGCGTTGTCGGGCGCCAGCAGGCTGTTCATCATCGTGCTGACCACTCCATGCCCGCGACGCCTTCATGCGCCAGCAGCCAGCGCTTGACGCCCAGGTGAAAGCCCGTGGCGTCGTCGTGGTGGGCAAAGCCGCCCAGGCCGCCCGCGGCCGTCACGCGGTGGCAGGGGATCACCAGCGGAAACCAGTTGGCGCCGCAGGCCTGGCCCACGGCGCGCGGCGCCGAGCCGATGAAGCGCGCCACGTCGCCATACGTGCGCACCTTGCCGCGTGGAATCTGCGCGATGGCCGCCCAGACCTTCTGCTGGAAGGCGCTGCCCAGGGTGGCCAGCGGCAGATCGAACGGTGCGTCGGGATCGGCAAAATAGCGCGCCAGTTGCTCGCACGCACGCCCGGCGACGGCATCCTGCGCGTCTTTTTCCGCAAAATGCGGCGGCAGGTAGACCAGTTCGCGCACCAGACCACTTTCCGTGCGCACGCCCATGGCGCCGAACGGTGCGGCGACGATGGCCGAGAACAGCTCACTGCCCTGTTGTTTTTTCATCAGCTAATCAAAGTTCAAGTGTGGCAAATATACAACCGGATGCACCAAAACAGGCATACCACTGCGATTATGCACCGTTCCGGCCTGCCTGCGCAGGGAAGCGCAGGACGAAAAAAAAGCGCACCTATCGGTGCGCTTCAAATATTGCTTCACGTTCCCGGTCGTTTGGGTCCGCCGGTGCCGGCTTGTGGCCGCAGACAGCTATGACTCAACAACTTCTGTGAAACGTGTGTCTCCTCAATATATCCCCGGTATCAATACCGTTTTTATAGACCACTCCCCCACCAACCTTGTTACCAATTCTGTATATCAGCCTTGCTACCGGAACGTATATGCTTATACGTGTTTCCCCGTAAGGCCGCCCATCATAGCGCATTTATTCGGCAGGATCGACTTTTTTTGCACCATGACGGGGACAGTTATTTTAGTTGTAAATTAAATTTGGCAGCCACAGCGAAATTTGTGGTACGTAGGTGATCAGCACGAGGAAGCCCAGCATCGTCAGCAGCCACGGCATCACGGCCACGGTCAGTTCGGAAATGCCCATCTTCGTGATGCCGGACGCCACGTACAGGTTCAAGCCCACGGGCGGATGGCACATGCCGACCTCCATATTGACCACGATCAGGATACCGAAGTGCACGGGGTCAATACCCAGCTTCATGGCGACGGGGAACAGGATGGGCGCCATGATCAGCACGATCGACGACGGTTCCATCACGTTGCCCGCCAACAGCAGCAGGACGTTGACCACCAGCAGGAAGCTGACCACGCCCAGTCCCTTGCCCGTGATCCATTCCGCCATCGCCTGCGGGATGTTTTCGCTCGTCATCAGGAACGAGAACAGCACGGCATTCGTGATGATGTACAACAACATCGCCGACATGGCCGCCGAGTCGAGCAAGACCTTCCCCACCTGCTTGAGCTTCAAGTCCTTGTAGACGAAGACGGCGATGATGAAAGCATACACGGCGGCCATCGCGGCCGCTTCCGTGGGGGTAAAGGCGCCCGAATAGATGCCGCCCATGACGATGACGATCAGCAGCAGGCCCCAGGCGCTCTTCTTGAACGTCACGAAGCGCTCCGTCCAGCTGGCCTTCTGCATGCGAGGATAGTTGTTCTTGCGCGCCAAAAACCACGTCGTCAGGCCCAGCAGCATGGCCAGCATCATGCCGGGAATCACGCCCGCCATGAACAGCTTGCCCACGGAGGTATTCGTACTGACGGAATACATCACCATCACGATCGATGGCGGTATCAAAATGCCCAGCGCGCCCGAGGTGGTGATGACGCCGGCGCCGAAACCGCGCGGATAGCCCTGCTTGACCATGGCCGGCAGGATGATGGAGCCGATCGCCACCACGGTGGCGGGGCTGGAGCCGGAGACGGCGGCAAACAGCGCGCACGCCATGACGCCGGCCAGCGCCAGGCCGCCATGCCAGTGACCCACCATGGAGCTGGCGAAGTTGATCATGCGCCGCGCCACCCCGCCATGCGTGAGGAAGTTGCCCGCCAGGATGAAGAACGGGATGGCCATGATCTCGAATTTTTCAATGCCCGTGAAAATCTTCAGGGCCACCGATTCGATGGGCACGCTGGTCATGGTGAACAGGAAGGTCAGTACCGTCAGGCCCAGCGAAATGGAAATCGGCATGCCGGTCAGCATCAGCGCCAGCAGCAATACAAAAATGATCAGCGCGTTCATGCCTTGGCTCCTTTTTCTTCCGCCGTCAATTCCTCGTCCAGGCCCTCGACATGCGAGTGGTCATGTTTCGGCAAGGCGCCCGTCTTGATGAAATGCACCATCACCTGCAGGAAGCGGAAGCACATCAGGTAGGACCCCAGCGGCACGGCCAGATACACCAGCCACATGGGGATTTCCATGTCGGCCGAGGTCTGGTCCGTGTGGCCGATGGACCACACGAAGCTGGCGCCCAACGTACCCACGATGCCCGTAAACAGGGCGCCGGCGGCCAGGCCGAAGACGATGAAGCGGTCGCGCCAGCGCGGGTTCATGCGGTTGATGAGCACGTCGACGCCCACGTGGATGCCCGTGCGCACGCCGTAGGCGGCGCCGAACTTGGCCATCCAGACGAACATGTAGATGCACAGTTCCTGGGCCCAGCTGGTATTGATTTGTATCAGGAAGTCCTGCACGACGGGGATCGGCAAGCCGGCCAGGTAGCGGTGTACGACCGCCACGAAGATGATGAAGGTGGCAGCGCCCATCAGGGACGCGATCAGCCACTCTTCCAGGTGATCCAGAAATTTCATGGTGGACTTTCAAAGAATGCGGGTACACGGACGCCCGCGCAGGACGCGCAGGAGTCATTCAAGCGAATGGCAGGGAGGACCCTGCCTGGCGCGCCAGGCGGTGCGCTACGGCATGCGGCTTACTTCGCGCTTTCCTTGTTGATGGCCGAGATCAGATCCTTGCCGATGCGCCCTTCCATGGCCTTCTGCACGGGCGCCAGCGCCTTGCGCCATTCGGCCTGTTCCTGCACCGTCAGGGTATAGATCTGCGTCTTGCCCGCTTTCTTAATGGCGTCGAGGGCCTGGTCATTGTCGCGCTGGGCGATGGCTTTTTCAAACGTGGTCGCTTCGCGCATGGCTTTTTCCAGCTGCGCGCGAATCTCGGGCGGCAAGCCGTCCCAGAACTTCTTGTTGACGATGACGGCATAGCCCAGGTAACCATGGTTCGACACGGTCACGTGCTTTTGCACTTCATGCATCTTTTGCGTGTACATATTCGATGGCGGATTTTCCGTGCCGTCGACCACGCCCGTCTGCAGCGCCTGATACACTTCCGAGAAGGCCAGCACCTGCGGGTTGGCGCCCAGCGCGCGCATCTGCGCGTCGAGCACCTTCGAGGACTGGATGCGCATCTTCAGGCCCTTGAAGTCGGCCGGCGTGTGCAGCGGCTTGTTGGCCGACATCACCTTGAAGCCGTTATCCCAGTAAGCCAGGCCCGTGATACCCTTGGGTTCCAGTTTTTTCAGCAGGCTCTTGCCGATTTCGCCTTCGGTGACGTTGTACAGCGCCGTCTTGGTGGGGAAGATGTAGGGCAGGTCGAAGGCTTCGAATTCCTTCACGCCCAGCGGGCCGAACTTGGCCAGCGACGGCGCCAGCATCTGCACGGCGCCCAGCTGCAGGGCTTCGAGTTCTTCCTTGTCCTTGTACAGCTGGCTGTTCGGGTAGAGTTCGACCTTGACCTTGCCATTCGTGGCTTTCTCGGCCAGCTGCTTGAAGCGCTCCGCCGCCTGGCCTTTCGGTGTGTCGGTGGCCACGACGTGGCTGAATTTGATGACGATGGGCGCTTGCGCGTAGGCGTGGACGCCGGCGGTGGCGCCGATGGCGGCGCACAGCGCGACGAACAGGGTTTTCATTGGTGGCAGTTGCATTCTTGTCTCCTGAGTGGTTTTTTGAAAAACTTTATTATTTGTCTACTTGGATATTGTGCCAAAGAAACTGCCCCGGCTATTGTGGTTAACCACAAT
>NZ_RFSK01000025.1 GCF_009923995.1 Janthinobacterium sp.
GTGGCCACGCGCTACCTGCCGAACTACCTGGGATGGCGCTGGATACTCGACGCCGGGCGCATCCGCTCGCCAGAAACCTTATTGAAGGCAACATTGGGAGCGTTCCCACACTTGATGGTGACATAGCCAAAAAAAACGGCCCGCAAGGGCCGTTTTTGTCATTCGCAGCAAGCGGACGCCTACAGCAAGACCATATTGTCGCGGTGGATCAGCTCATGGCCTTCCATGTAGCCGAGAATGGACTCGATCTCAGTGGACGGCTTGCGCATGATGCGGCGCGCTTCGCCGCTCGTGTAGTTGGACAGACCGCGCGCGACCGGATGCCCGTCGGCGTCGACGCAGGTGATCACGGCGCCGCGGCCGAACTCGCCATTCACGCCCGTCACGCCGATCGGCAGCAGGGACTTGCCTTCCTGGCGCAGCTTTTGCACGGCGCCCGCGTCCAGCACGACGGCGCCGGCCGTGTGCAGATGATCGGCCATCCACTGCTTACGCGCCGTCAACTGCCCCGTTTGTGCCCGCAATTCCGTGCCGATGGCTTCGCCCTTGGCGAGGCGGCTGAGCACGTCGCTGTCGCGGCCCCAGGCGATGATGGTATGGGCGCCGGACTTGGCGGCGCGCCTGGCGGCGAGGATTTTCGTCAGCATGCCGCCCCGGCCCAGGCTGGACCCGGCGCCGCCGGCCATCGCTTCCAGGGCCGGGTCGCCGGCGATGCCCTGTGTGATCAGGTAGGCGCTGGGGTCCTTGCGCGGGTCGGCCGAGAACAGGCCGTGCTGGTCCGTCAGGATGACGAGCGCGTCGGCCTCGATCAGGTTGGCCACCAGGGCGCCCAGGGTATCGTTGTCGCCGAACTTGATTTCATCCGTGACGACGGTGTCGTTTTCATTGATGATCGGCACCACGCCCAGGCGCAGCAAGGTCGTCAGGGTGGAGCGGGCGTTCAGGTAGCGTTCGCGGTCGGCCAGGTCGGCGTGCGTCAGCAGCACCTGCGCCGTGCCCAGGCCGTGGGCGCGGAAGCTGCTTTCATAGATTTGCGCCAGGCCCATCTGTCCGACGGCGGCGCAAGCCTGCAATTCGTGGATATCGGTGGGACGCTGCTCGAAACCGAGGCGCAGCATGCCTTCGGCGATGGCGCCGGAGCTGACGAGCACGACTTGCTTGCCCAGGGCGCGCAAGCCGGCGATCTGCGCGGCCCAGCGGGCGATGGCGGCATGGTCGAGTCCGCGGCCATCGTTGGTGACCAGCGAGGAGCCGACTTTGATGATGATGCGGGTTGCTTTTTGAATCACGGAATCCATGGGGCGGCGCTCTTCACTTGATAGACGTCAGCGCGCAGGACGCAGCAGCAGCAAGGCCAGCCCTGCCAGCAACTCCATTGCGCACATGAACAACACAAAACCCTGGGGCAAGCCAAAGCTGATGGCCGAAAACAACCGGCCGGCGGGCTGCGCCAGGACCAACATTGCAGTGAGATCGCTGTAGACGGGCGGTTCGCCCTGCCGTGCTGCGAACAGCGCCAGGAGCGCGGTGGCGCCCCAGAGGCCGACATGGGAGGCGTAGAACTGGCTGTAGCCGTTGACGCCATTGAGGAAGATGCCCATGCCGGCCGCCATCTCGTCGGCGAACAGCAAACAGGCGACCGCGCTCAGCCCGTAAGCATACGCGATCAGATGCAATACACGGCGCTGCCACGCTTGCTTGCGCGCTGGCGCGACAGCGGCCGCTTGTACCGACATCAGGATAATGCCTTAGTCGAAAATCTTGAAACGTGGATCATCCGGGTCGATCGACGAGATACCGCGTGCTTCTTCGGTCATCTGCGTTTCTTCGGCGCGGCTTTCGCTATGTTTCTTCTCTTCCAGATGCTGGTAAATCGCATTCACCAGTTCCGGGCAACCTTGATGGTTCAGCGCGGAAATCTCAAACACGGGACCTTTCCAGGCAAAACGCTTGAGGAAGTCCTTCACCAGCTTCTTGCGCTCTTCTTCCGGCACCATGTCGAGCTTGTTCAACACCAGCCAGCGCGGCTTGTCGACCAGCGACTCGTCGTACTTTTTCAGCTCCTTGACCAGCGCCTTGGCTTCCTTGACAGGATCGACGTTGGTTTCAAACGGCGCCAGGTCGACGATGTGCAACAGCAAGCCCGTGCGCTGCAAGTGGCGCAGGAATTGGTGGCCCAGGCCCGCGCCTTCGGAAGCGCCTTCGATCAAGCCGGGAATATCGGCGATCACAAAACTCTTCTCGTGCGACACGCGCACCACGCCCAGGTTCGGGTGCAGGGTGGTGAACGGGTAGTCGGCGATTTTCGGGCGCGCGTTCGACACGGCCGAAATGAAGGTCGACTTGCCGGCGTTCGGCATGCCCAGCAGGCCCACGTCGGCCAGTACCTTCAGTTCCAGGCGCAATTCGCGGCGTTCGCCTTCCTTGCCCTCGCCTTTTTGGCGTGGCGCGCGGTTGGTCGAGGACTTGAAGTGAATATTGCCCCAGCCGCCTTCGCCGCCCTTGGCCAGCAGTTCGATCTGGCCGTGTTCGGTCAGGTCGGCCAGGATTTCGCCGCTCGCGTTGTCGATGATCAAGGTGCCGACCGGCATGCGCAGGTGGATGTCATCCGCGCCCTTGCCATAGCAATCCGCGCCACGGCCAGGCTCGCCATTGCGAGCCTTGTGCATTTTGGAAAAGCGGAAATCGACGAGCGTGTTGATATTGCGGTCGGCCACGGCCCAGATGGACCCGCCCTTACCGCCATCGCCGCCATCGGGGCCGCCGAAAGGCCGGAATTTTTCACGGCAGAAAGATGCGCAGCCGTTGCCGCCATCGCCCGCGATGACTTCGATTTTTGCTTCGTCGATAAACTTCATAATTTTGCCGCCATAAAACTAAAAAGGCTCTACCTTGGGCAGAGCCTTTCGATTGAAGGCTTGCGCCTTACATCATGCGATCATGCGGAGCACGCGCTCCGCGATGAATTACGCTGGTACTGCTTCGTTTGGTACAACGGTCACGAATTGCTTCGAGCCAGCACCTTTGACAACGAACTTCACTTTGCCAGCGATCAACGCGAACAGAGTGTGGTCCTTGCCCATGCCTACGCCTTCGCCGGCGCGCACTGGGGTGCCGCGTTGACGAATGATGATGCCGCCAGCGTTGATAGCTTGGCCGCCGTAGACTTTAACGCCCAGACGTTTTGATTCTGAATCACGGCCGTTTCGCGTTGTGCCGCCGCCTTTTTTATGTGCCATTTAAGACTCCTTGATAGCTGATTAATTCAAACAGCGGCGATTAGCCGTTGATCGAAACGATTTGGATTTCGGTAAAATTCTGGCGATGGCCTTGATGCTTCTGGTAGTGCTTACGACGACGCATCTTGAAAATTTTGACCTTATCATGGCGACCATGCGCCACAACCGTAACCAGTACCGTTGCACCTTCGACCAATGGCGCACCAAATTTAATGGTGTCGCCCGCGCCTACTGCGAGAACTTGATCGATGGTGATTTCGGAACCAATGTCTGCCGGTATCTGTTCTACTTTAAGTTTTTCGCCAGCGACAACTTTGTATTGTTTGCCACCGGTTTTTATGACCGCGTACATGATTTGAAACCTCATCAAATGTTGAAAGAATTTGTCCCGACGCCGTGCAAAGCAAGCCGTACACAACAGGGGGAACCAGCGATTATACACGGACTGAGAAATTGCGTCAAAAAGTATTCACAAAGCTTGACGATCGTGGTATGTCGACAACCTGGACACGATGTCAGGCTTGCGCGGGGCAGACAGGAAAACGCGCGCCAATGACAATAAGAACAATCAATTGCTCGACAGCCATAGCCAAACATCACGCGCGTGCAAGCCATGTCGTATAATCGCGGCACCCACAATCTATTGCAGGTTCGCCTTGTCTGACGCTAACAAACACGTTAACCAAAACACCATCGTGCAAACGATTGCCGCCGATATGGACGCAGTCAACACGGTGATCCGCCAAAAACTGCACTCCGATGTGATTCTGATCAACCAGATCGCCGAATACATCATCAGCGCTGGCGGCAAACGCATCCGCCCCGTGCTGATCCTGCTGGTGGCCAATGCCCACGCGTATCGTGGCACGGCCCACCATGAACTGGCTGCAGTGGTCGAATTCATCCATACCGCCACCTTGCTGCATGACGACGTCGTCGATGAATCGTCGATGCGCCGCGGACGCCAGACGGCCAATGCCCTGTTCGGCAATGCCGCCTCCGTGCTGGTGGGCGATTTCCTGCACTCGCGCTCGTTCCAGCTGATGGTTTCGCTGAACAATATGCGCGTCATGCAAATCCTCTCCGACGCCACCAACGTGATCGCCGAAGGCGAAGTGCTGCAGTTGCTGAACATGCACGATCCGGACGTGACGCAGGAAAGCTACCTGAACGTCATCCGCTCGAAGACGGCCAAGCTGTTCGAAGCGTCGGCGCAACTGGGCGCCCTGATCGCCGGCGCCAGCGAAGCCGACATCGAAGCGGCGGCCGAATACGGCCGCTCGCTGGGCACGGCCTTCCAGCTGATCGACGACGTGCTCGACTATGCCGGCGACGCCGCCGAAATCGGCAAGAACGTGGGCGACGACTTGCGCGAAGGCAAACCGACGATGCCGCTGATCTGGCTGATGGAAAACGGCACGGCGGAACAGCGCGAGCTGGTGCGCAGCTGCATCGAGCAGGGCGACGAGCAGCATTTCGACGCCATCCTGGCCGCCATCACCAACAGCGGCGCCCTCGACTACACGCGCCAGCAGGCGGAAATCGCCGGCCAGCGCGCCGCCGATGCCATTGCCGGCTGGCCGGACAGCGTCTACAAGCAATCCATGCTGCAACTGTGCTCGTTTGCCGTGGACCGCAATCACTGATCGCGGTTTGCGCTGCAGCAAAGACAACGGCGCCGATGGCGCCGTTTTTCATGCACTGCCGAACAGCTACTTGCGCTCATGCTCCATGGCCGCGCCCGCCAATTCCTGCACGATGGCCGGTTCCGCTTCCAGCCGCTCGCTGTAGCGGCTGCCCAAATAATCGCGCCGGTCGCGCACCAGCAGGGTGAATTTGTACAACTCTTCCATCACGTCGACCAGGCGCTCATAGTACGGCGACGGCTTCATGCGGCCATCGTCGTCGAACTCCTGGTAGGCCTTGGCGACGGACGACTGGTTCGGGATCGTCACCATGCGCATCCAGCGTCCCAGCACGCGCAAGCCGTTGACGGCATTGAACGATTGCGAGCCGCCCGACACTTGCATCACTGCAAGAGTTCGCCCCTGCGTGGGGCGCACGCTGCCCGTCTCCAGCGGCAGCCAGTCGATCTGCGACTTGAACACGCCCGTGACGGCGCCATGGCGCTCGGGACTGCACCACACCTGCCCTTCCGACCACAGCGACAGCTCGCGCAGTTCCTGCACTTTCGGATGCTCGGGCGACACGCTGTCGACCATAGGCAAGCCGTGCGGGTCGAACACGCGCGTGTCGGCGCCGAAATGGCGCAGGATGCGCTCCGCCTCCAAGGTCAGCAGCTTGCTGTACGAGCGTTCGCGCAAGGAGCCATACAGCAGCAGGATGCGCGGCGCGTGCGTGGACAACTGCGCCGGCGCCAGCTTGTCCAGATCCGGCACGTCCAGGTGCGCGGCGCTGATGTTGGGCAACTCATTGGGTAAATCACTCATTCAGGCCACCGGCTTGCCGTCGGCGCCCACCACGGGCTGGCCATCTTCCTTGGCAAATGCACCCCGTTGCGGCAGCGGCAGGATCTCCAGCACCTTTTCCGACGGCCGGCACAGGCGCACGCCCAGTTCCGTGACGACGATGGGGCGATTGATCAGGATCGGATGGGCTTGCATGGCGTCCAGCAGAGCCGCGTCGGACAAGTCCGGATTGGCCAGGCCCAGTTCCTCGTACAGGGCGCCCTTGTCGCGCATGACGGCGCGCACGGACAGGCCCGCGCGGGCGATCAGGTCCAGCAGTTCCTCGCGCGAAGGCGGATGCTTGACGTAATCGATGATGACGGGCTCGACGCCCGTGTTGCGGATCAGGGCCAGGGTGTTGCGCGACGTGCCGCAGGCCGTGTTGTGATAAATGGTGATGCTCATGTCGTGGTTTCCTTCGGTAAAGTGGTGGTGCCCGGCAGGCAGCACGACGCGCCCGCGCAGCAGTTCTCGGTCAGGAAGGCCAGCAAGCCGTTCATGCCCGCGTAATTGGCCGCGTAGATGATGGAACGCCCCGCCTTGCTCGCCGTCACCAGATTGGCATGCGCCAACTCTTTCAAGTGAAACGACAGGGACGACGGTGCAATGGCCAGCGCCTCGGCGATTTTCGTGGCGGCCATGCCTTCCGGCCCCGCCTGCACCAGCAGGCGGAACACGGCCAGCCGCGATTCCTGCGCCAGCGCGGCCAGGGCCGCAATGGCTGCCGTGCTGGTCAGCGGCGCTGACGGCACAGCGCTTGTCTTTTCATTTTCCATATTTCAATAATAATCGAATTATGGAATTAATACCAGACTTCATCTGCGCCTACGTAACCCAGCGCACCGACCGGCATGGCCAATCGGCCTACCTTGATAAAAAAATCATTGCGATTGGCTACCCATGACACGCTCGACACCCCTGAAAATCCTCGGCTGGAGCCTGGCCGCCCTGCTCGCCCTCCTCGTCATCCTCGTCATCCTCGTGTTGACCTTCGACTGGAACCGCGCCCGCCCCTACATCAACCAGAAGGTGTCGGACAGCACGGGACGCAGTTTCGTCATCGCCGGCGACCTGAAAGTGCAATGGCAGCAGGGACTGAAGACGGAACCGGGCTGGCGCCGCTACGTGCCCCGCCCCCGCATCAGCGCCGAGGATGTCCGCATGAGCAACCCGGACTGGGCCACGGCCGGCCCGCAGATGGCCAGCGCCAGGCGCATCGACGTGGCCCTCCACCCGCTGCCCCTGCTGCAGCACAAGGTGGTGCTGACGGACCTGGCGCTGGACGCGCCGCAGATCGCCCTGCAGCGGCGCGCCGACGGCAGCAACAGCTGGACCTTGAAGGACAATGGCCCGTCGCCATGGGAGGTGGAAATCCAGCGCATGGCCTTCGGCGACGGGACCATCCGCTACCTCGACGAAGGCATCGCCCTGGACGTGCACGCCAAGGTCAGCTCGACGGCACCCGACGCCACGCCGGGCGACGCGCAAGGCAATACCCCCGTGCAAAAATACGGCATTGAATTCACCCTGGGTGGCAGCTACCGCAAGGCGCCCGTGACGGGCGGCGGCAAGGCCGGTGCCGTGCTGTCCCTGACCGACAACAACACTGTCTACCCCGTGCAGGCGCACGCCGTGCTGGGCAAGAACAAGGCCAGCATCGCCGGCACCCTGACGGACCCGCGCTCGCTGTCCGGTATCGATCTGCAGCTGAGCCTGGCAGGCGCCAGCATGGCCGACCTGTATCCGCTGACGGGCGTGCTGCTGCCGGAAACGCCGGACTATGCCACCAAGGGCCGCCTGCTGGGCAAGAAGGATGGCGACGCCTGGAACTGGACCTATCAAGACTTCAAGGGCACGGTGGGACAGAGCGATCTGGCCGGCACCCTGCAATACCTGCCGCGCCAGCCGCGTCCCCTGCTGCGCGGCGAAGTGACGTCGCAGCAACTGCGCCTGGAAGACCTGGGCCCCACCATCGGCGCCGACAGCAATGCGCAGAAACAGGCGCGCGGCAAGGCACCCGTGCAGCCCGATGACAAGGCCTTGCCCGTGGAACAGTTCAACACGGCCAAATGGAATGCGCTTGACGCCGATGTGAAATTTACGGGCAAGAAACTCGTGCGCACGCACGACATTCCCTTCAACGACATCGTTGCGCATATCCACATGAAAGACAAGGTGCTCAGTTTGACGCCGCTCAACTTCGGCATGGCGGGCGGCGACATCACCTCGAACATCACCCTCGACGGCCGCCAGAAAACCATCGCCGCGCAAGCCAAGGTGGCGGCGCGCCACCTCAAAATTCGCGAACTGTTTCCCAAGCTGCAATCGATGCAAGCCAGCTTCGGCGAAGTGTATGGCGACGCGGCGCTCACGGGCCATGGCAATTCCGTCTCCGCCATGCTGGCCAGCGCGAATGGCGAACTGGCCGCCACCGTCAGCGAAGGCTCCGTCAGCCAGTTCATGCTGGAACTGGCGGGCCTGAACCTGGCCAACGCCGTCTTCGTGAAAATCTTCGGCGACAAGCAGGTGCACCTGAACTGCCTGGCCAGCGACTTCGCCGTGACGAATGGCCAGGCCGACGTGCGCCGCTTCGTGCTCGATACGGACACGGCCGTCGTCAACGTCACGGGCAACGTCAACCTGGCCCATGAAACCCTGGACCTGGACGTGCGGCCCCGTACCAAGGGCGCGCGTATCATCACCCTGCGCACGCCGCTGTACGCGAAAGGCACGTTCAAGAACCCGGACGTGGGCCCGCAAAAAGGCCCGCTGGCCTTGAAGGCGGGCGCCGCCGTGGCCCTGGCCACCGTCGTCACGCCGCTGGCGGCCCTGCTGCCCCTGGTCAACGTCGACAAGGCCCCCGACACGGACTGCGCCGCCGTCATGGCCCAAGCGAACGCCACACGCAAGGCCCCCACTTCGCCGGCGACAAATGCACCCGCGAAAAAGGTCAGCGAGGCGGACATCAAGAAAGCGCAGCAAGAAAAGAAATAGACCTTGACGCAGCCGCTTGAAACCCGTCCCGCCATCTGCTGTAATACCAGTAAGCGGGGTGTGGCTCAGCCTGGTAGAGCGCTGCGTTCGGGACGCAGAGGCCGGAGGTTCGAATCCTCTCACCCCGACCAAGATTTTGTTGAAAATCAGGGCCGAGGGAACTAATGGTCAAGTTTGGCTACTGCCGAAGCAATAGCCTACGATATCTCATAATACTTCCGAGCCGAGATTTTTTCTCCCATTGTCGGTTTGGCCGACGCTAAATAACGCGCCCGAAATATCACAAAATCCGCCACTAATAACTTCACGTAACTTCGGGCTGTGAAAGGCCTCAATCAGTCGAACTGAGGCCTGTCTACCTCCTCCAACGTTGCCGCGAAACTGCATTCCCTCAAGCGTTTTTCGAGCATCTCCTGAGGAGGAAAGTCCATTTCCAAAGCGCGATAATAACCTTCAACGTCCGTGTCATCGAATCCCTTCACTCGATAGTCGACAGAGACTATACATCGCGCAAAAAACTCTGCCTTGGGCGACTTCCTTAGAGCAGCAATAACACCGTCCGCCACGTTGCCATGCGAACCTATTTGAATTGGTGCCATCAGGGTGAAATCTTCCACTCCGCGCGTCAGACCAAAATACATCGCCCCAGAAATCACATTAATTAGCGTATCCCAGTGGCAGTAGCATATATCATCGCTGTACAGACCATCGCGCAAATATGAATTAGTGACAACCAAACCAAATACTCTAGTCACTTTCCCACGCAAGCTTTCATCGTTCGCCCATTCGGCAATTTGGTTTAGGTCATGCTTTAGGGCGATACATTGCTTACGGCATTGCCCAGCTTTTTTCTCTAGCCGTGCTTCGGTCTCATGAAACTCATAAGCCTCAGCTGGAGAAGGAATCGAGGCCGTTTCAATAACAAACGCAGTGTCATCGATTACGATCAGCAAGTCGATATCCTCGTCCGGTTTGTGGCGCGGACTTAATGCCATCCCGACAAAATGCATGTGACTCTGATGCAAACTTTTTACGATTGCGCTACGTATCGCCTCTGCCAATATCGCTTCGTTAGCGGGACCTTTGCTATCAAAGGCAATCGCGAGTTTTTTATGATTTTTGGCCCAGGCGCTCAGCAGGCGAGCATGGTGCACTCCTTGCAGGGGCCACCAAAGTAACATCACATCATCCCCTGCAGACAGCAACGGCTTGTCCCACAACGTAACGCCTTTGGCGGATGTGAAGCAGAGAAAATCAATACATTCCCTTAGCTTATCTGAAGATAACACCACACATTCTCTAAGTGTGTTGATTAATTCATGTTTCGAGATGCGGCTTGCGACTATCATCGATAGTTTCTTCTTATCCGCGAGTATATCTAGCGACTGTGCCAAGGTGTGAAGTTGGCCAGCTATCGTCGCCAGCTCACCCCAAATAACCATGATCTCGCTGACACACAGTCCCACTTGAGGATGAATCTCTTGGATAAAGTTTCCCAGCGTGGCGTCTTGCAGAATACCGTGCGAGCGACGTGCTTCCAGTAAAACCTCACGCTCCTCCTCCGGTACCAGAAAAGCGGGCAGAGCCTGCAAGGTCAAGCGGCCATCACACAGGCGTATGTATGGAATTAAAACGTTGTTGTTGGGAGTAACCGAATTGGCACCTTGGGAGTTCTCGAAGGCTCGTGCCATCAAGGCTGGGCGTCGCGCAAGATCGACAGTAGCACGCGATACCAAATCACTGTCACGTTCATCAACAACGTAGCTTCGACCATCCGGGGTGACCACAACAGCCGCTCTCCACCAAACCACCGAGTTCCAAACCCTCTGGATCGACAAACTGTGCTGGGCGAGGGCCATAAGTTGGTTCATTGTATCGTCTAAGGGGAACTCCTCTCGCCGTTCGCCCCCCAGATTTCCCAGCCCACCTGTCCGCCCCAGCAGTTTCAATGCACTACCGATGGCGTCCACAATTGCTTCCATAGGCACTTGTAAAGAGTGAGAGTTACCGGCTCCATCGGTAAAGCACCGCATTTCATGCATTCGCTCACTGGAAATAGCTTCTACCCCCTCCAGAGCTTTTTTAAAACTATTGAATACAGTTAGCTGTACTTCGTTTATACGTGTGGAGAAAAACGGGGAAAGTTCGTCAATTTTTCGAAAGTGAAGGTTTGATGCAAGGTGCTCAACACTCCCCTGCACGCGCTCAGTCTGATGAGCTAGCACAAGCCCTAGTAGATAGACGTGATAATCTGCCGGGCTACTATCATGTTGCGCCAGATAGGCTTGATGCCAGACATCTCGGTCGAAACCGTAGCCGGTAGGATTAGGTAAGGAAGTAGGCGCCTTCCTGAGAGTTTCAGCAAAATTTAGTTTCATGAGATAGGCCTTTCTAAAGAGAAATAAGGACGCACAGCTTAATTCTGTAGTGAGGTGGAGTAACCTACTAACTTAACTACGTGAACCGCCAAATAATTGCCCAATCCATTGTTATTTTCAACATTAAATTCTTGAGAAAATTTACGATGAAGTATCTATACAAATTCGAAATTAATCAATTGGCAAGAGAGCGAAGATTTTACGCTAATACACATCAGATGAAGGCTGGCTATAGTCTTGCGCGCTCCTTTGAAAATAGTAATTTAAATCACCACTAAAAATAGCGCTATGACAATAAAGACATTCTGCAGGCTAATTGTCTTCGCTTATCGATTTATCAGCAAAGTGTAGAGTGTCGAAATTTTAATCAAAATGGCCAAGATCCGTACGAGTACTGGCTCATAGAATATGAGCTCGTTATTCGGGACGCAGAGGCCGGAGGTTCGAATCCTCTCACCCCGACCAGCCCCTTCCGCCTGGTCCGGCCAACATCGACTGCTGATACCTTGACCTGTGCGTTGGTGTGTTGCTGAGAAGTATGATATTAATTGAGCAATTAATATCCTGTACACTTCTCGCGCGAGGGCCTGGTCATATGTCTTTCCTGATAGTTCTGGCCGCTCTGGCCTTCCTCATGCTGGCCGCCTACCGCGGCTACAGCGTGATCCTGTTTGCGCCCGTGGCCGCACTGGGCGCCGTGCTGCTGACCGATCCGTCCGCCGTGCCGGCCGTGTTCAGCGGCATCTTCATGGAAAAGATGGTGGGCTTCATCAAGCTGTATTTCCCCGTCTTTTTGCTCGGTGCCGTGTTCGGCAAACTCATCGAACTGTCCGGTTTTTCCCGCTCCATCGTCGTAGCCGCCATCCGCTATATCGGCAGCGCGCGGGCGAATGCCGTCATCGTGGCCGTGTGCGGTGCCCTCACCTATGGCGGCGTGTCGCTGTTTGTGGTGGTGTTTGCCGTGTATCCGTTCGCGGCGGAACTGTATCGGCAAAGCAATATCCCCAAGCGGCTGATGCCGGGTGCCATCGCCCTGGGCGCGTTTTCGTTCACCATGGATACCTTGCCGGGCACGCCGCAGATCCAGAACATCATCCCCACCACCTTTTTCAATACCACGGGCTGGGCCGCACCGTGGCTGGGCACCATCGGCGCCATCCTGACGGTAGTGTCTGGCCTGGCTTTCCTCGAATGGCGGCGCCGCTCCGTCATGGCGACAGGCGAAGGCTATGGGGCCGAGGCCGAGCAGTCCACGGCCGACGCGGGCGACCTGCCCCATCCGCTGCTGTCGGTGGCGCCCCTGGTGCTGGTGGGCGTGGCCAACTTTGCGCTGACCAAGCTGATTCCCCACTGGTATGGCGACAGCTATGTGCTCTCCGCCGACGCGCTGCCGGGCCTGCATGCGCCCGTGTCGACGGCCATCGCTTCCGTGACCGGCATCTGGGCCGTGGAAGGCGCCTTGCTGCTGGGCATCCTGCTCGTGTGCGTGACGGCCTTCGGACGCATCCGCGCCGCCTTTGCCGAAGGCACCAAGGCGGCCGTGGGCGGCGCCTTGCTGGCGGCCATGAATACGGCATCCGAATATGGCTTCGGCGGCGTCATCGCCGCCCTGCCCGGCTTCCTCGCCGTCAGCAATACCTTGCGCAGCGTGCCCGACCCGCTCGTCAACGCCGCCGTGTCCGTGACGACCCTGGCCGGCATCACGGGATCGGCCTCGGGCGGCATGAGCATCGCGTTGGCCGCCATGTCCGACAGTTTCATCCAGGCGGCCCGGCAGGCGCACATCCCGCTGGAAGTGATGCACCGCGTGGTGGCCATGGCCAGCGGCGGCATGGATACCCTGCCGCACAACGGCGCCGTGATCACCCTGCTGGCCGTCACGGGCCTGACGCACCGCCAGTCCTACCGCGACATCTTCGGCATCACCATCATCAAGACCGTCATCGTGTTTTTCGTGATCGGCATCTATTACATGACGGGCCTGGTCTAAGTAGGTCGTGGGAAATGATTGTGAAGTTATGACGAACAGAGCCGGATGCGCTGCAAGGCGCCCGTTGCGATGCAGTGCGGGCACTGCTAGCAGCGGGCAAGCCTCGTCGGCCACCTTGCAGGGCGCCGGTTATGGAACTCAGAAATCACCATAATTTATTGCGACCTGCTTAGCCTACTGCCGCGGGGACGGTGCCGGTTCCACCATGGCGTGCGCCGGCTTGAACAGGTGGCTGATGCCCATGGTCAGCAGCGGGCCGGCCAGCGCCAGATAGGAACTGTCGACGCCGTACGGATTACCTGCCAGGAACCAGCCGATGGTGGCGATCACGGACACGATCACGCCGATGAAGGCGCCGCGCGGCGTACCGAACTTCGGCGCATAGAAGGCCATCAGCACCAGCACGGCCAGGGTGGCGCGCAAGGCCTTGCCGAGGAAGGCGATCATCAGCAGTTTTTCCGCATACAGGGCCAGCACCAGCGGCAGCAGGCCCGCCACGACGATGGCGATGCGCAGGAACAGCATCGATTTCGCGTCGTTTTTTGCCTTGTTGAACCACGGATCGTAAAAATCCTTCATGGCCAGAGTGGCCGATGCCAGAGTGGTGGCGGAAATGCCGCCGAACAGGGCGCCGGCCAGGCCGACCACCATGATGCTGGCGGAAAACGCAGGCATGTGGGCGATCAGTGTCGGGAAGGCATCGATGGATTTCATGCCGGGATACAACACGGAACTGCACATGCCGATCAGGGCCGCCATCAGGCCGAACGGGATCATCAAGGACGACACGTAGTAGCAGGCGCGCTTGGCGACGGCTGGATTGTCCGTGCTCACCAGCGCCTGGATCACATATTGCGTGGCGAAGATGGAACCGATGCCGCCGATCATCCAGGCGATGATCTGGCCCCAGCCGATTTCCACCCAGTTGAACATCTTGGCCGGCAGCTGCGCCTGCAGCGCGCCGATGCCGCCCGTCGCTTCCAGCGCATACGCCAGCGCCAGGATCACGCCCAGGTACTTGACGATGGAATGGGCGAAATTCGTGTACACCACCGAGCGCATGCCGCCCAGGCTGACATAGATCACGGTAATGGCGCCCACCAGCAAAATAGCCACGGTTTTATTGATGTGCAACACGGCGGCCAGCACGGCGCCGCCGCTCGCATACAGGGCGACGGCGACGATGCCCAGCGCGACGATGGTGAGGATGGATGCCGCATAACGCACGGGCTCGCCATACGTTTGCGCCAGGATGCCGGAAATCGTCGACTGCCCGCTTTCCTTGTATTTTTTGACCAGCACGAGGGCCAGCAGCAAAAAGCCCAGCGACAGCGCCACCAGGTTCCAGGCGGCGGAAATGCCCAACTCATAGCCCTTCTGCGCCGTGCCGATGCTGACGGAACTGCCGATGAATTCCGACAGCAGCAAGGCGCCGATCAGGAAGGCGGGATAATTGCGCCCGCCCGCCGTCATGCCTTCGCTGCTGTTGGCATGCTTGCGCACGCTGTACGTGATGTAGCTCATGAGGGCAAAATAGCCCACCGTGACCCCGGCGATAATCATCAATCTGTTTTCCATCTGTCTACTCCAAGTCTGCTTTTCTTATTATTATTTTTTAAAAAAGCTTCCCCTGCCGCATACCGGTCTTGCCGATGGCGGTGTCCAGGGGCAAAGCAAATTCTCGCCGCACCGATACGGTACAGCAAGCCTTACCCTTACAATAAAAATGCCCGCAGTTGCGCCGTGAACAAGTCCGCCGCCTCGACGTTCGAGATGTGCGAGGCCGGCAGGCTTGCCAGGCGGCTCCCCCCGACCTGCTGCTGCAGCCAGCGCGCATCGTCCAGCGTGGTGACTGGATCTTGCTCACCAGCAATAACCAGGGTCGGTACGCCCAGCGTGCCGACGCAGGCACGCAAGTCAGCCTGCGCCAGCGCCTCGCAGCAGGCCGCATAGCCGCCCGCATCCTGTCCGCGCAGGATGGCCACCATGCGCGCTACCGTGTCCGGCTCCCGCCCGATGAACTGCGGCGTGAACCAGCGCCCGGCGGCGCCATCGGCCACCGCGGCCATGCCGTCGCGGCGCACCAGCGCCGCCCGCGCCAGCCAGGCCTCGGCGCCGCCGATGCGCGCCGCCGTGTTCGCCAACACCAGCTTGTGCAGGCGCTGCGGCTGGTGGATGCCCAGCCACTGCCCCGTCAAGCCGCCCATGGAGATGCCGCAGAACGCGGCGCGGGCGATCTCCAGGTGGTCGAGCAGCGCCACCACGTCCAGGCCCAGGCGTTCGATGCCGAATGGCGCGCCGCCGCCGGCGGACAGGCCATGGCCCCGCGTGTCATAGCGCACGACAAAAAATCGGGATGCCAGCGCAGCGGCCTGGGCGTCCCACATGGACAAGTCCGTGCCCAGGGAATTCGACAGCACCAGGCAGGGATTGCCGCGCTGGCCATCGGTGCGGTAATGCAGGAGCGTATCGTTCCCGTTCGAGGTGGTCACGACAATTCCGGTGTCCGTCTGTTTCATGGCATGGGTCCTTGGCTCGCGCCGTATCGCGGCTCAGGCATCGCCGTCGCGCACGGACGACGGATGGCGGCACAGCGGCATCACGTCGATCTGCATGTAGGGGAACAAGGGCAGCGAGGTGAGCAAATCATGCAGTTCGTCCACGCTGTCCACGTCAAAGACGCTGATGTTGGCGTACTGGCCGGCGATGCGCCACAGGTGGCGCCACTTGCCCTCGTGCTGCAGGCGCTGCGCCAGTGCCTTTTCCGTCTGTTTCAACTGGGCCGCCTGCTCCGCCGGCATGGTGACGGGCAGGTTCACGTTCATGCGTACATGAAATAACATTGCATTCTCCTTTATTGACGCTGCAGGGAACGCAGCTTGTCCATATCGATCTCCACGCCCAGGCCCGGGCCAGTCGGCACCTGCAGCATGAAGTCGCGGTACACGAGCGGTTCGCGCAGCACTTCCTGCGTCAGCAGCAGTGGCCCGAACAGTTCCGTGCCCCAGGCCAGTTCCGCAAACGTAGAGCAGACATGGGCCGTGGCGGCCGTGCCAACGCCGCCTTCGAGCATGGTGCCGCCGTACAGGCCCACGCCGGCCAGACGCGCCACGGTGGCCACCTCCAGCGCCGGCAGCAAGCCGCCGGACTGGGTGATCTTCACCGCGTACACGTCGGCCGCGTCGGCCTGCGCCAGCGCCAGCGCATCGGCGGGACCGTGCAAGGCTTCGTCGGCCATGATAGCCACGTCGAAGCGCTGCTTCAGGCGCGCCAGCGCGGCGCGGTTGCCCGCCTTGACGGGCTGCTCGATCAGGTCGATGCCGCCCGCTTCCAGCGCGGCGATGCCGCGCACGGCGTCCGTCTCGCTCCAGGCCTGGTTGACGTCGACGCGCACGCTGGCCCGGTCGCCCAGCGCCCGCTTGATCTCCAGCACGTGGGCCACGTCGTCCATCACGTCGCGCAAGCCGATCTTCAGCTTGAAGATGCGGTGGCGCCGCAGCTCCAGCATCTTTTCGCCTTCGGCGATATCGCGCACGGTGTCGCCGCTGGCCAGCACCCAGGCCACGGGCAGCGCGTCGCGCACCCGGCCGCCCAGCAGTTCCGACAGCGGCACGCCCAGGCGGCGCGCCTGCGCGTCCAGCAGCGCCGTCTCGATCGCGCACTTGGCGAAGCGGTTACCCTGGATAACCTTGCGTACTTTGGCCATGGCCTTCGCCACCTGGCTCGCGTCCATGCCGGCCAGCAGGGGCGCGATATAGGTGTCGATATTCGTCTTGATGCTTTCCGGGCTTTCGCCGCCGTAGCTCAAGCCGCCGATGGTCGTGGCTTCGCCCCAGCCCGTGATGCCATCGGCGCAGCGCACGCGCACCAGCACCAGGGTTTGCGTATTCATGGTGGCGACGGACAGCTTGTGCGGACGAATGGTTGGCACATCGACCAGGAAGGTCTCGATATTTTGAATCATATTTATTCCGTATAATTCTGTGGAGTGGTGACACGATATGCCCCCAAAGTCCCCACGTCCAACACCGAGTTGGTATCGAACCTATACCTGAAAGGTATGAAGATGGAATTACGCCACTTGCGCTACTTCGTCGCGGTCGCCGAAGAAAGGAACTTTACGCGTGCTGCCGAGCGCCTGCATATCGCGCAGCCGCCGCTGAGCCGGCAGATGCAGCAGCTGGAAGAAACCCTGGGCGTGGCGCTGATCGAGAAAGGATCGCGGCCCCTGCGGCTGACGGAAGCGGGCGAGTTTTTCCTCGCCCACGCGCGCCCGCTGCTCGACCAGGTGCGCGACCTGAAGGCGATGACGCAGCGCATCGGCAAGCTGGAACGCACCCTGTCGATCGGCTTCGTCGCCTCGACCCTGTACGGGGAATTGCCCGATGTGGTGCACCGCTACTGCGAGCGCCACCCCGCAGTGGACGTGACCCTGCACGAGATGACGACGGTGGAGCAGATCAAGGCGCTCAAGGAAGGCCGCATCGACGTGGGCTTCGGACGCCTGAAAAGCGAGGACCCCAGCATCCGTCGCATCCTGCTGCGCGAAGAGCGCCTGGTCGTGGCCCTGCCGCCCGGGCATCGGCTGGCCCATGGCGAGGGCGGCCTGCGCCTGACGAACCTCACGCATGAAACCCTGCTGGTCTACCCGAAGGCGCCCCGCCCCAGCTTTGCCGACCAGGTACTGGCCATGTTCAGCGATGGCAATGTCACGCCGGGCCTCGTCACCGAGGTGCGCGAGCTGCAGATTTCCATGGGACTGGTGGCGGCCGGCCAGGGGATTTCCATCGTGCCGGAAAGCGTGCAAGCCATGCATCACCGGAACGTCGTGTACCGCAAGCTGGACGACACTCATGCGTTTTCCCCCATCTTCTTCAGCGTGCGCCACATGGACCGCGCGCCCGAGCTGGAAAACATCCTCGCCGCCGTGTACTCGATCTACGATGAACACGGCATCGCGCACGTCAAGGAAAGCCTGTAGCGGAAATCCGGCTACAGCGGCGCGTCGGCCAGCAGTTCGGGGCGCAGCGCGCGGATGCGCAGTTCCGTGAAATAGCCGCCCGCCTCGTTGTAGCGCAGGTAGTGGCGGCCGCAACCCAGGCAGCGGGCCACCTGGCTCAGGTTGGCAGGATAGTAGCGCGGCGCGATGGGCGCGTCGGCACTGTCATAGCGCGTTCCCTGCGGGTGATACTCGGCGAAGGTCGGTTCCTCGTACGGATCTTCGCGCAGGGTGCCGATTTCTGCAAAGCGGTCCAGCTCCAGCGAGGTGGGAAGGCGCTGCCAGGCATCGAGCGGGACGGCGCAGCAGCTGCATTTCTGGGTAACCGCGGCCGACGCGGCGGCCAGGGTGGACAAGGCGGGGAAATCGATGAATTTCATGTTCAGCCAGTGCAAAGGTGCGGCCCTTGGCAACGAGCCTGGCCGCGCCTTGGCATTCTAGCGGAATGCGTCTTTCAGTGCCCCATGAAGTCGTTCCACTGCGGCAGCAGCACGATGCTGTTCGGATTGAGGCCCCTGTCTTTCAGGGTATCGACGCTGCGTACCACCGCCTCCTTTTTCAGGTCGATGACGGTGATGCTGCCATCGCTCATGCCGGGCAGATTGAGCAGCGCATTCTGCACGAAGGCATAGCGGCCATCCTTCGTGAACGCCACGTGGTGCGCGCCTTCGGCGGCGGGTATCGATTTCACCAGCCTCGGCTTGCCGATGCCGTCCGTCAGGTCGAAGATATGCAGGTGGCCCGGCTTGGCCGTCGTCAGGTACAGCCGCGTGGCGCCCTTGTTGAAATACAGTTCCAGCGGCACGCCCGCCTTTTGTTCGGCAAAATCATGCACCTGGGCCGTGACAAAATCCTTCGTTGCCGGGTTCCACGTGGCCGTCCACACGGTGCCGCCGTACATATTGGCGATGTACGCCACGGGCGGATGGCTGCCCGGGACGAACAGCACCTCCACTGGCGCCTCGCCCGACGGTGATGGCTTTTTCGACAGCTTGTGCGTGCCCAGCACCTTCCCCGTGCTCGTTTCCAGCACGCTGATCACTTCACCCGCATCGCCCAGGTCCGTGGGGCGGATGGTGCTCGTCAGCAGCGTGCGGTCGATGCCATCGTGGACCGCCAGGCCGTGCGGATACGGCGCCGGCAATTTGACGGTGCGCCCCGGCTTGTCGTGCACGGCATCGCCTTCCAGCACGGCCTGCGAGCCCATGCAGCTCAAATACCAGCGCTTGTGGTCATCCGAAAAGACGATGTCCTCCCCTACCTGACAGGTGGGCACCTCGATCACCTTGATGGGCAAGTCCTTGTGGCGCATGTCCATCACGCGCAGCTGCGTCTTGCCCAGCGCCGTGATGTAGGCCTTGCTCATGTCATGGTTGTAGAAAATGTGGTGCGCCACCAGGTCCGGCGGCAGGGGAATATCGCGCACGATCCTGCCGAAGTGTTTCGACTCCGGATCGACGTCGATGATGGCGATGCCCTCCTTGCGCGAGGGCGGCGCGACGGGGCTTTTCAGCGACTTCAGTGATTCGGGCGACTTGCTTTCGTAATTGACCATGGCCAGGATTTCGGCCCGTGCGGGCGGCGCGGCCAGGCAGGCCAGCGCCAGTGCAAACAGCATTTTTTTATTCTTCATCGTCTCCCCTGCCTCTTTCAAGTGTCATTGGATAGGCCAGACCGGCGGCGCTTGTCGCCAGTGCGCGCCGATCATTCTACGGCGGCACTTTTTCAAACTGGCGTTTTTTTTCAGATGGCCAATGCTGGAAATCTTTCCTAAAATTTAAGGATGAAAAATACTCCATTTCACCTTCCCCTTGCCAGCCTGGGTCTGGCCATTTTTCTGCTGTGCGCATCGGCGCAAAGCCAGGCGCAGGGCGGCCCGGCGGCCAGCCAGCGGCAACCGGAACGGCATGTGGCGCTGGCCATCGCGCAGCGCAAAATCGCGCCAAGGCCGCCGACGATACGGGTGCGGCAGCACGACATCATCACGCTGGATTGGACTACCGACGAGGAAGTCAGTATCCACTTGCACGGCTACGACCAGCTGCTGACGGTCAAGCCGGGCGCCCCGCAAGCCATGCGTATCGACGCCAGCGTGCCGGGCCGCTTCCCCGTTTCCGCGCACGGCTACGGCGCGCAGACGGAGCACAAGGGCAAGCATCACCGCGAAGCGCCGCTGATGTACCTGGAAGTGCTGCCGCGATGATGCGGCGCGCCGCCGCTCTCGGCCTGCTGGCCGCGCCAGGTCTTGGGCACGCCCACGGCTTCGGCCAGCGCTACGACCTGCCCCTGCCGCTCTGGATGTACCTGCTGGGCGCGGGGCTGACGGTGGCGCTGTCGTTTGCCTTCCTGGCCCTGTGGCGCCGCGACGATACAGCGCCCTATCAGGGCGACTATGCGCGCCTGCTCGTGCGGCACTTCCCCGCTGCGCGTGCCATCAACCTTGCGCTGCGCCTGCTGGTGCTGGCGCTGTATGTCCTCGTGATCGTGGCCGGACTGGTGGGCGTGCAGAACCCCGTGAAAAATATCGCCCCCGCCATGGTCTGGGCCATCTGGTGGGTAGGCATGGCGTATGTCTCGGCACTGGTGGGGGACCTGTGGGCGCTCGTCAATCCGCTCGACAGCGTGGCGCGCGCGGCGGCGCAGCTGTGGCCCCGCTGGCGCGCACCGCTGGCGTGGCCGCGCTGGCTCGACGGCTGGCCGGCCACCGTCCTGTTTTTCTGCTTTATCTGGATGGAACTGAACTGGGAAGGCAGCGAACAGCCGGCCAGCCTGGCCTGGACCATGCTGCTGTATTCCGCCTGCACGTGGACAGCCATGGCCCTGTTCGGCCGTGAAACCTGGCTGCGCCACGGCGAAGTGTTCCACGTCGTCTTCGGCCTGCTGGCGCGCTTCGCACCTTTCACAGTGCGCGACGGCGCCTTGTACGTGCGCCCGTATGCGGCGGGACTGCTGGCGACAGAGCCCGTGCGCCCCGCCTGTCTGGTGCTGGTGATCCTGATGCTGGCCTCCGTCAGCTTCGACGGCATGATGGAAACGCAGGCATGGTACGACATCGTCGACGTCGTCTTGGCCGTGGCACCGGGCGCGCTGGCGTGGATCACCACGGCCGCCCTGCTGCTGATGCCGGCCCTGTTCCTGGCCATCTTCCTGCTGTTTTGCGCACTGATCGCCCGCTGCGGCGCGGGCGATGGCCAGCCGGCCCTGCCCCTGCTGCGCGTGGCCGGGCACTTCGTGCTGACGCTGGTGCCGATTGCCATCGCCTACCATTTCGCCCATTACCTTTCCTTCCTGGCGATGGCGGGCCAGTACCTGATTCCGCTGGCGTCGGACCCGCTGGGCCTGGGCTGGGACTTGTTCGGCACGAAGCTGTACTTCATCCGCCTCGGCATCGTCGACGCCAAGGTGGTGTGGTACGTGTCGCTGTTTGCCATCATCGCCGGCCACGTGGCGGCCGTCTGGCTGGCCCACGTCTGCGCGCTGCGCCTGTACGCCAGCCGCCGCGCCGCCCTGCGCAGCCAGTATCCGATGCTGGCCCTGATGATCGCCTACACCTTGCTCAGCCTCTGGATCATCGCCCAGCCTATCGTCGGCGGCTAAGCCGCTGTCGCCGCGCCAGGGCCAGCTCCACCAGCATCAGCAAGCTGCCGGAAATAAGCAGCAGCGGCATCAGTGCGCACATGATGGCCGCCACCAGCCAGGCCAGCGCGGAGGGCGAAGTCCAGGCGCCTGGCAGCAGCTTGGGCAAGCCCAGCGAGCCTGGCAGGCGCCGCTTGAAGTACATCAGCCAGCCCGACACCAGCGAAAACAGCACGCTGGCGCCAAACAGCAGCAGCAAGGCCTGGTTCCACCAGCCGAATTCGCCGCGATGGAAAGGGATGCCGATGGCCGTGGCCTTGCCGAACGCCGTTTGCGCCTCCCACCCCGCGTAGTACAGGGGCTTGCCGCTGTAGGCGTCGAATTGCAGGTCGAAGCGCAAGGTGGGCCGGCTGCGGTCGGCCATGGTGGCGCGCCACACATCGTCCTGGCTGGCCGGTGCCGTCAGCTGCACGGCAATGGCCGGCGCATGGCTGCGCGCCACTTGCCAGGCGCCCTGCCAGTCCAGCGGGCCGCCAGCCGCGTCCTCGCTCGAATGCAGGCCGCGCGGCGCGGGCGGCGATGCCTGGCCGCTGATGTCGCGCAGCGCGCGGATGCGCCCTCCCGCCTGCTGGCTCCACGTCAGCCCCGTGGTCAGGATCACGACACTCACCAGCCCCAGCGCCACGCCGAGGAAGGCATGCCACTGGCGCCAAGCATTGCGGCCCCGCGCACCGCGCTTCGGCACGGCCGCCTGCGCGCCGCGCGGCCACCACAGGATCACGCCCGTCACCAGCATCACCATCAGCCAGCTGGCCGCCAGCTCGATCATCCAGCGCCAGCCATCGTTCTGCAGCAGCCGCGAATGCAGTCTTTTCGCCCAGTTGCCGAAACGCTCGCTGCTGGCCAGGCTGCCCAGCACGCGCGCGTCATACGGATTCACGTACACGACGATGGCTTGCGCGGGCAGGCCGAATTTCGGCTTGACGACGGCGGCATGCCCGCCATGGCCCGCATGTTCAGCATGTTCACCTTGCGCGCCGCCAGACGGCGCAAACGCCACCTGCACGGCGTCATCCTTTTCAAACGGCGGCACCACGTGCTGCACTTCCCAGCCACGCGGTGCCGTCCGTTCCGCCGCTGCCACGGCGGCATCCAGCGGCAGCATGGCGCCCTGCGGCGTCACATGGTCAAGGTGGGCGTACAGCGCCGTTTCAATCTGCGGCGTGAACACGTACAGCATGCCCGTCAAGGTCGCCAGCAAGGCGAACGGCGAAGCGATCAGTGCGGCCCAGAAGTGGATGCGCCAGTACAGGCTTTTGCGGCGTGCGATGAGAAAGGTGTGATCGTCCATGCTGTGCCTCACAGTGCGCTGTAGGTGTAGGACAGGCCCAGCATCACGCTGCGCGGCGCGCCTGGCGTGTACTGGTTCTGCGTATTGGCCACGTAGCTGCCCACGCCTGAATAGCTGCTGCTGGCCGAATCGGCGTAGCGCTTGTCTGCCACATTGCGCAGCTGCGCCCACGCTTCCAGGCCGCGGCCGATCCGGTAGCTGGCGCGCAGGTTCAGCAGCGCGTGACCGCCATACTCCACCGTGTTGGCGTTGTTCATCCAGTAGCGGCCCTGGTGCACGGCTTCGAGCGCCACCCTGGCGCCGGCCACGGGCTGGTAGCCGATCTCGACCGAGGTGATGTCGCGCGGCGCCTGCGGCATGGTGCGGCCGCTGTAATCGAGGCTGGCGGAGACCTGGTAGCGCAGGTAGCGGTGGCGCGCGACGGCCGTGGCGAAGCGCGCGTCGAACGGGCCGCTGGCGTAGTTCAGGCCCAGCTCCAGTCCTTCGCTGCGCGTGCGGCCCGCATTGCGGTTTTCGCTGTTCCCCGGCGAGACGGTATAGCTGACGATGGTGTCGCGCCCGTCAAGGCGGTACAGGGCCGTATCGAGTTTCAAGCGCCCCTGCAAAAAGGCCCAGCGCAGGCCGATTTCATAGTTGTTGTACACGGACGGCCGCAAGTCGGCGATGCCCGTCTTGCCATACAGCTGGCTCACTTCGGGCGGGGTAAAACCCTGGCTGACGTTCGCATACGCGCTGCCGGCATGGCCGATGGCATGGGTGGCGCCCAGCTTCGGGCTGGCGTGCGAAAAACTGCGCGCCTCGTCGGGCGCGCCGTAATCAACGCTGCCGCCGGGCGCCAGATGGTTATGGTAATCGTAGCGGATGGCGTCCGAACGGCCGCCCAGCACCACGCGCGTGCCGGCCAGCGGAGAAAATTCCCACTGCGCGAAGACGGCCGTGTTGAGGATATCCGTCCGGTAGTCGCGTACGCCCTGCGGATTGCTCGCATTGGCCACGCTGTAGCGCAAATACCGGCCCGTGGCCGCATCGCGCACGATGGACAGGTTGTCGCTGACAAAGGGATTGTCGCTCTTGTCCACGTACACCCCGGCGACCAGGCGCGAGCGCAGCCAGGCGAATTCCTGCTGGTGTTTCACGTCCAGCCCCAGCGAATCGACGTGGTTGTTGTTGATGACGCCCTTGCACAGCATGCCTGCGCAGCTGCCGATGGAATACGCGGGTATCTGCCCATGGTCGTTCTTGCGCGTAAATACGGTAACGGTGCTCGTGCCCCGTTGCGTCGTCGCACCTTCCCACGCCAGGTTCATGCGCGTCGTCTTGTCCTTGCGATAAGTGAACGTGTTCAGGCTCTTGCCAGGATCATTGCGGTAATCGTTCTCGAACAGGCTGCCCGTCATGGCCGCATCGAGATCCGTGTGGACGATGGTGGCGCGCAGCTGCGACGTGGGACTGAGCGCATAGTCGGCGCGCAGCGAGAATGAATCCTTGTCGCCATAGCTGTACTCTTGCCAGTTGTCGCGCGAACGGCGCGAACTGTAATGGGAGAAGCGCAGGCCCAGCGGGCCCCAGGTATCGCTGGCGGAGGTGTCGTAGCGCGTGTAGCCGGCCACATTGTCGCGCCGCACGCCCACCTTGGCCGTCGGCGTGGCGCTGGCACCGGCCGTGAGGAAATTGACGGCACCGCCCACGGCATTGCTGCCGTACAGCGACGATGCGGCGCCCTTCACCACTTCCATGCCGCTGGCCCCGGCCATGTTCATCTCGTTGAGCGAGTTGTGGTTGAAGACGCCCAGCGGACGGATGGGAATACCGTCCTCCAGGTACTGGTACACGGCATTCGTGCCGATGGGCTGGCGGATGCTCATGCTGTGCTGCTCGTTGCCCAGGTCATTCCAGTACACGCCGGCGATGCGGTTGAGGATATCGCCCATGGTCTTCGGCTTGTCGCGCTCCAGCGTCTGGGTATTGACCACGCCGATGGCCTGCGGCGTCTCGGACAGCCACGATTGCACGCGCGAGCCGGAAACGACGACGGTGTCGATGGCGTGGTCGGTTTTGTCAAGTTGCTGCGCCTGCGCGCAGGGGTAGGCCAGGGTGATGGCCACGGCCAGCACCAACAGTTTGTTGTTCATGTGATTCTCGTTGAAATATGCGGATGCGGCCCGTCACGCCGGTGGGCGGACAGGTCGAACTTGACAATGCAAAAACTCAGACGAGGGCGGGCGGTGCGCGCGACTGCGCGGTGCTCCAGATGAACAGCGGTGCGGGGGACTGGTAGTACAGGGCGGGGAAGATGGCCGTGCCGCTGGCCACGGGCAGCGGCATTATCGGGCTGGGTGGCAGGCCCACGGAACCCGCATGCGTGGAGCAGAAGGCGCAATGCTCCATCTGCATGGCCTTGCCGGCGGACTTGCCGTCATCGGTCGCGCCGGCATCGACCTGGACAAAACGGATGCCGGCCACCGAGCAGATTTCCGCCCAGCCGGAGCCAGACTCCTGCTTGGCGTTGGCGACGGCCTGGGAAATCGATGGCGCGAGCGCCGCCAGCAGGATCGCGAAACAGGCGATCCAGGCGGCAAAGCGGCGCGTGAACAAGGTCATTCCCATGGCCGCATTTTACCAGCGGCCGCGGGGCGTGGCTAGCGCAAGGCCGTTCAGGCAGCCGGGCAGGCGACGCTGCCGTTGTCAAAGGAACGCACGACAGCGGCCATGTCGGCGGCGATGCGATTCACGGCGCGACGGTGGCCCAGCACCAGTTCATCGTAGCCGGTGCCCACCTTTTCATTGGCGATGGTGCGGCACGTGACCACCTTGTTGCTGGAGAGCTGGCGCACGCTCCATACGGCGTCGATCAGCGCATACTGCCCCATGACCGATTCGAAGCGCTGCACATTGGTGCTGATGCGGTACACGGGCAGGTTGTCCGGATGCGGCGTGCGGAACACGTCGATGGCGCCCAGGTCGTTGGTCACGGCCGTGGACAGGGACTGGCCGATTTCGCCGGCCAGCGGTCCCGCCCAGCGCTGCTGCTCCAGCAGTTCGATGCGCCCCGATGGCGCCGTCACGACGAACTGGTTGCGGCTCACCTGCTGCGGCACGCTGACGGCCAGCACCTCGACATAGTATTTCACGGGCTTGGCCGGCTGCGCGTCGGCGCCGCCCGAGAGCGTATAAAAATGCTCGGGTTGGGGCGTGGAGCATCCGCCCAGCAGGATGGCGGCCGCCAGTAGCGCGAAAATGGGCTTCTTCATTTTTGTTCATCTCCTTTTTTGCCGCGGATCAGGGACTCGGGATGGCGTTCCAGGTAGTCCGACAGGGCATTGAGCGATTGCAGGGTTTGCGTCAGCTGTTGCAAGGCCTGGCGCACGTCCGACTGCAGCGGCGAATCCTTTTGCAGCACCTGCTCGGCCGTGCCGAAGGTCTGCTTCGCCGCCGTCAGGGTATCGCGCATCTCCGGCACCACCTGGCCATCGAGCTGCTTGAACAGGGTATTGGCCTGCTTGATGGTGGCGTTCAGGTTGTTGCCGATCTCCGCGTACGGCACCTGGTCGAGCTTCCTGGCGATGCTGGCGATCTGCGTCTGCAATTCATCGAGGGTATTGGGCACGGTCGGCACTTCCAGCGGATACTTGTTCAGCTCCAGCGCCACTTTCGGCGCTTTCGGGAAGAAGTCCAGCGCGATGTACAACTGGCTGGTGAGCAAATTCCCTGTGCGCAGCTGCGCCCGCAAGCCACGGCTGACCATGCGTTCGAGCAACTGGTGCCCGGCCGAGCCTTCCGCATCGTCGACGGCCGTCTTGAAACGCATGCCCAGTCGGGCCGGATACAGGTTGACGGTGACGGGCATGCGGAAGTTCTTCTTCACGGGATCGAATTCGATACCCACCGAACGCACCTCGCCCAGCACGATGCCCCGGAAATCCACCGTGGCGCCGGGCTGCAGGCCGCGCAGCGACTGGTCGAAATAGAACACCGTGGTAATGGCTTCGCCATCGGGTTCGCGCATGGCGCTGGCCTCGTCGGCCGCCAGACGGTAGCTGGTGCCGGCCGGCGCCGGCTCCTCCGGCTTGCGGCCGTTTTCCGCCTCGAAGGCGATACCGCCCACCAGCATGGCGGCCAGCGATTGCGTATTCAGCTTGAAACCATTGGAATCGAGGCGCACGTCGACGCCGCTGGCATGCCACCAGCGCGCGTTCTTGCCGACGAACTGGTCATACGGCGCATTCACGAAGACCGACATGGTGATGCCGTGGCCGTCCTTGTCCAGCGCGAAGCTGACCACCTTGCCCACCCGCAGGCGGTGGAAGAACAGGGGCGAACCCACGTCGACGGAGCCGAGGCTGTCCGCATGCAGGGTGTACAGCTTGCCCTTCTGGTCGCCTGCCACGGCGGGCGGATCTTCCATGCCGACGAAGCTCTCCTTTTTCTCTTCCGACTTGCCCGTGTCGACGCCGATGTAGGCACCGGACAGCAAAGTGCCCAATCCCGTCACGCCACTGGCGCCGATCTGCGGACGCACCACCCAGAAGCGCGTATCCTTGGTGGCGAAGCGGCGCGCTTCCTTGCTCATGTCGATCGTTACCAGCACCCTGGTCAGGTCCTCATCGAGGGTGATGGTACGCACCTGGCCAATGTCGACATCCTTGTATTTGACCTTGGTCTTGCCCGGCTCCAGGCCTTCGGCGCTCTTGAAGCTGACCGTCACCGTGGGCCCCTGGTCAAGGATGGACTTGGCGGCCAGGCCGGCGCCGATCAGCGCGGCCAGCAGCGGAATGAGCCACACCAGAGAGGGTAGCCAGCGGCTGCCCTGCTCCACCTCCGGTTCCGGCAATGACCGTCCGCCCGTTTCGGCAAGGTCGCCCGCTTCTTTGTCAGACATGCTGTTCTCCAATCACAGTATTGTTTCCGGTATTTGCTATCACCACGGGTTCTTCCTCGCCGGGAGCCTGTTCGTCGACGGGATCCCAGATCAGACGCGGGTCGAACTGCATCGCCGCCAGCATGGTCAGCACCACCACGGCGCCGAAGGCCAGCGCGCCGGGACCTGCCGTGATCACCGCCAGCGACTTGAAGCGCACCAGCGCCACCGTCAGGGTGACGACAAAGATGTCGAGCATGGACCAGCGGCCGATGAATTCGACCATGCGGTACAAAACGGTGCGCTGGCGCGGCCGCCAGCGCGAACGCCGCTGCACCGTCCAGGCCAGCAACGCCAGCACGCCCAGCTTCAGCATGGGCACGACCACGCTGGCGATGAAAATGATGATGGCCAGGCCCTTCGAGCCGCTGGTCCAGAACAGCACCACGCCGCTCATGATGGTGTCGTTCTGCGCGCCAAACAGCGTGTACGTCACCATCACGGGCAACAGGTTGGCGGGAATATAGAGAATCATGGCGGCGATCAGCAGGGCCCAGGTACGGCTGATGCTGTTTGGTTTGCGCACATGCAGGGTCGAACCGCAGCGCACGCACGCCAGATGCCTGCCCTTGCCCAAGGGAGGCGCCACCAGGCCGCAGGCGTGGCAGGGCACGACTTTTTCACCGGGCGCGAAAGCCTTGTAGCGCATGCCGGGCAACGCCTGACGGGTCAGGTCGTCGCCCAGGTTCCACAGTGCCTTCGGGTCGAAGGAAACAACGATCGCCAGCAGCAAGGTCAACGCGCCAAACGCGAACAACCCCGGTTGCGGCACCACGGTGGCCAGGCTGGTCATCTTGACGACGGTGATCAGGATGCCGATCATCAGCACTTCCGTCATGCCCCACTCACGAGACGTCTGCACGGCGCGCAGCACGCGGTTAAAACCGGGCACCTTGACGCCGCCGCGCAAGCCCAACGCCACGTACAGCAGGGAGCCCAGTTCGATGGCGGGAAACAGTATGGTAAACAGGAACACCATCGTCGCCACCACCTGCATCTGCTCGGACCACAGCACGCGGATGGAACCGAGCAAGGTGGCGCTGGACGTCAGGCCATTGACCTCGAGTTCGACGATGGGGAAAAACTGGGCGATCAGGAAGACCAGGGCGGCGCCCAGGGTCAGCGCCACCACCTTGTCCAGGCCGGCGGGCGCGCCGCGGCCTGACGCGGCCCGGCCTGACGCGGCCCGATACAGCACCGAGCGGCAACGGATGCAGCGCGCCTTTTCGCGTGGACGCAGCGGACGTTTGCGGTACAGCACGCCGCAGTCATGACAGCTAATCAGGTCGTATCGTTGCACAGTGTGAAATTTGCCGGCGCGGGAAGGCACGCCGATCTCTTGTCAATGCCAGCCATCATGACAGAGTTGGCATTTTCCTGCACTACAGCATTATCTATTCACGCGTGCCCAGCATGGCCTCCACCGCCCGGCCAATCTGCAGCACCCGCGCATCCTTGCCTGCCAGCGCGCAAATGCCCAGTCCCACGGGCAGCTCCCCTTGCGCCTGGCAAGGCACGGACAGCGCACAGCCGTCGAGGAAGTTGATCACGCTGGCATTGCGCAGCACCAGGCCATTCGTGGCGAAGAAGCTCGCGTCATCCGCTTCCAGCGGCCCGACTTGCGGCGCCAGGATCGCCACGCTGGGCATCAGCCAGGCGTCGAATGGCGCCAGGCGCCGCTCTGCCGCCGCGATCAGGCGCGCACGCGCGTCGAGCAGGTCGATGTAGTCGGCCGCGCCCTGCTGCTGGCCGCGGCGGATGCGCGCCGCCAAGCGCTGGTCGTACTGCCCGCCCTTCTCTTCCAGCAGCGCCCTGTGCCAGTGCCACGCTTCGGCCGCTACCAGCCCGCCGCCGCCATTGATCACGGGCAGCTCCAGCAATTCAGGGAAATCGAACTGTTCAACCTGCGCCCCGGCAGCGCGCAGCATGTCCAGCGCGCGCTCAAACGCCTGCCGCACCTGCGGCTCGACATGGGTGCCGACATAATCGGTGGTAAAGCCTAAGCGCAGTCCCTGCAACGAAGGCGCACCGTCGGCAATCTCCTGGCCGGACAGCGCCGCGTACAGAATCGCGCAGCAATCGACGCTGCGCGCGATGGGGCCGGCAGAATCGAGGGAGCGCGACAGCGGTACCGTGCCTTCCAGAGAAATGCTGGCTGCCGTCGGCTTGAAACCCGTCAAGCCGCAAAAGGCGGACGGGATGCGGATCGAGCCGCCCGTGTCCGTCCCCAGCGCGCCGGCCGCCATGTCCAGCGCCACCGTCACGGCGCCGCCCGAGGTGGAGCCACCCGCCACCCTGTCGCGGTCCAGCGGATTGCGCGGCGTGCCGTAATGGGGATTCAAGCCCAGGCCGGAAAACGCGAATTCGCTCATATTGGTGCGTCCCAGCAGGACGGCGCCGGCCGCGCGCAGACGCGCCACGGCTTGCGCATCGGCAGCGGCGGGCGGCGCGTCGGCCAGCGCCAGCGAGGCCGCGCTGCTCACTTGCCCCTTGACGTCGAACAGGTCCTTGATGGACAAGGGGATGCCCGCCAGGGGCGACGGCACGAGACCGGCGGCGCGCGCCGCGTCGCTGGCACGCGCTTCGGCCAGCGCCTGTTCGCCATCGAGGCTGACATAGGCGTGGCCGCCCTGCGCCCGGTGTGCCTCGGCGCGCGCCAGCATGCGCTGCGTCAGTTCCACGCTGGTGATGCGGCCGGCGGCCAGGTCGGCGGCCAGTTCACGGATGGTCTTGTTCATTGCCTTATCCTTCCACGGGCAGGGTTTGCACGGCATAGCGGTGCTGCAAGCGGCGCTGCAAGGCTGGATCATACAGCTCCAGCTCGAAAGCGTCGCCATGGCCCATCTCGCCGATGATCGGCTGCGTGCCGCAGAACATGGCACTGCCCACGGGCAGGCTGGCCTGCCCCGTGTAGCGCGCGATCAGGTCTTCAGGCGACAGCATGCGCGTCACGGGACCGTCCTGGTACAGGGCCGGCACGCCGGCCCGTTCGCGCCAGGAGCGCATCTGCAGCTGGTCCCAGTGGCCGGCCACGTCGGCATAGCGCCACAGGGTATCGCCCACGGGCTTGCCGCACATCTGCTTCGACACCGTCACGCCATAGCTTTCCACCTTGCGGTCCGTATGGTCGGAACCGATGCCCACCAGCAGGCCGTATGCCGTGGAGAACAGCACGAATTCCGCCTCGCCGGACGAATCGCCTCCCGGCACCTCGATGGCCGCATCGCTGGACAGCAGCGCCGCCGCCACGCGGTAAAAGGTCGGCACGCTTTTCGGGCGCGCCACGCCGATGGCTTCCAGTTCGGCGATATGGTGTTCCACCATCGCCATGTCGCGCCCCGTCCAGCCGGCGATGATGAGGTGATCGATGTCGAAAGTGACGGGGCCGTGGCCGGCCAGGTTGAAGGTATGGGTAGTCATGATTTTCCTTATTCTTCGAGGGGGCCGCGGCCCGTTTCGCGTGCAGCAAAAACAGCGACGCCGGTGATCAGCAAGGCCGCCGCCACGTACAGCGAGACGGCCATGCTGCTGTTGTACGAGCGATACAGGCTGGCGATGACGAGGGGCGCGAAGCCGCCGCCGATGACGCCGGCCAAGGTATAAGCCAGCGAGGAACCCGCATAGCGCACCTTGGTGGGAAACTGCTCGATGACGAAAGCCGCTTGCGGACCATACATGACGGCGTGGATGACCAGGCCCACGACAACGGCGATGACGATGGCGGCCGGACTGGCGGTGTCGAGCAAGGTGAAGAAGGCAAACGCCCACACGAGTCCCAGGATCGCGCCCAGCGCATACACCGGGCGGCGGCCGATCTTGTCCGACAGCGCGCCAAACATGGGCACCGCCAGCGCATTGCAGGCCGTGCCGATCATGATGGCGGTGAGCGCGAGGGTCGACGACAGGTGCAGCACCGTCGTCACGTACGTCAGGGTAAATACCACCACCAGCGCATACAGCACGTCCGAGCCGATGCGCACGCCGCCGGCGATCAGCAGACGGCGCCAGTAGACCCGCAGCACGTCGCCGATCGGCGCTTCCGCCTTCGCGTCTTTCTGGTCGAGTTCCTTGAACAGCGGGGTTTCATCGATGCCGCTGCGTATCCACATGCCAAACGCCACCAGCAGCAGGCTGGCGATGAACGGCATGCGCCAGCCCCACTCCATGAATGCTTCGTGCGGCAGCAGATACGTGATCAGGCCGATGCAGCCCGTCGCCAGCAAGGTACCGAAGGACGGCCCCACCTGCGTCCACGAAGCGTTGCGGCCCCGTTTGTCCGCTGCTCCGTGTTCGACGGAGATCAGCACGGCGCCCGCCCATTCGCCACCGAGCGCGATGCCCTGCACGAAGCGCAGCGCCACCAGCAGGACGGGACTCCAGATGCCGGCCGTCGCGTATGTGGGCAGGAGGCCCATCAGGCCCGTCGTCACGCCCATCAGCATCAGGGTCACCACCAGCACCCAGCGGCGTCCCAGCTTGTCGCCCAGGTGGCCGAAGATCACGCCGCCGATCGGGCGCGAGATATAGCCTACCGCATAGGTGGAAAAAGCCAGGATGGTGCCCGTCAGCGGGTCGAATGAAGGAAAGAACAGGTGGTTGAAGATCAGCGCGGCCATGGTATTGTAGACGGTGAAGTCATACCATTCCAGGGTCGTGCCGACCATGCTGGCCGTGGCCAGGCGGCCCGTCCTGGGTTTCTCGCCCGGCGCGGCGGCATGCGCATCGGGACGCAGGCGGCCCTGCGCGGTGGCGTGTGCCGTGGTGTGTGTGGTCATAGCCTACCTCTCTCGTCAGTTTTATTGCAGGTGCGGCGCAGGATGCTTTGTCCCGCGCCGTCGCCCGTGTCTCGTGTTATCGGTGCCGGCAAGGTGTGCGTGCCGGCCTCAGGCTGCCTGCAGATCGCTCTCGCGCAATTGCCAGGACAGTTGCAGGATGGCCGCCTCGGCGCCATCGAGGCCCAGCGCCGCGCTCGCTTCGCTGGCGGCCGCCACGGCGGCGCTTTCCGACGACGCGTCGATCAGGAAAATGGGATCGAGCACGCGGCCTTCCTTCCGCTCCGCCGGCAGGGGACCGGACAAATTGGCGTCGGGCGTGAGCAAACGCGTGGCGATCACGCCATCGATATGCAGCAGTTTTTCTCCCAGCGCCGCCATGCCGGCCTTCGCTTCGGCATCCTGGCCGATGGCTGATGCGCCCAGGCGCAGCACGGCCAACCAGGCGCCCGTGCCCATACCCGTTTCCGCCTCGATGGCGCAGACGCGGCGCATGGGATCCACCATGCGCTGCAAATTCGCCATCGACCATGGTGTCTGCTGGCCGAAGGCCTTGAAGTAGTCCGGCGTCTGGAAGGCGTCGAGCGAGACGGTGCGGTACAGGCCCAGGTATTTGCGGGGACCGCGCACGCTCTGGTAGCGCGTGCCGCTGACGAAACCGGGAATGCGCACGCGCTCTTCCACGTGCTCGCGGTCGTACCAGCGGTTGAAATCAAGTTCGTGTTCCGGGTCGGCGCTGGTCCAGACGAACAGGATGCCGGGCAAGGTAGTGGTGGACGTCGTCATGATGGTTCCGTTGTGCGTTGTAAATGGTGTGCCAACCCAGAATAGGCGGCACGCCATCACTTGGCAAACGGGTTATTCTGAACGCGACTGATAAGTTTTTCTTGTGGGTCGAGGCGATTACAGCAACTCAATTGTCACGTTAATTGTCACGTCCGTGCACCGGCACCATAGTCCTCGCCCAGGCCCAGGGTGAACCTGGCAGCCTCCTCGCACGCCAGCATGGCGACCAATTGAATCGCTTCCGTGGTGAGGTCTTCGCTGTAGCTGATGACGATGCGCTGCGGCGCCAGGCTGCTGGCACACGGGATCAGGGCGATGTTGCCCTGCTCGATTTCCTCGCGCAGGGGCGCCAGCGGCAGCACGGCGATGCCGAAGCCCGCCTTCACGAGGCGCACGATGGCCGAGATCGAGCTGACGCAATGCACCCTGCCCAGCTGCACGCCCTCGTCCTGGCACAGTGCTTTCAATGCGGAATGGGGCTGCGAGCCGCGGTTCATGGTGATGATCGGGTGTTGCGCCAGCTGCGCCACCGTGAATGGCGTGCCCGTGTCGGGCCAGTCGGCGGCCCTACCAGCCCAGCCCATGGCAATGGCGCCGCTGCCCGTGCTGCGGATATGGTCGCCCGTCAGCATGTCCGTCTGCAGCGCGATATCGAGCTCGCCCTGCTGCAGCTGCTCATGCAGGCGGCGCGTCGATTCGGACGTCAATTGAATCTCGATGCCCGGATAGCGCTCCTGCACGCGCTGCAAAAACGGAATCAGCCAGGTATGCACGATGGTTTCGATGACGCCGATGCGCACTTCGCCCGTGATATGCGCGGGCGAGGAATTGGCCGCATACATGTCGCGGCACAGTTCCAGCATGCGCTCCGCATAGCCTAGCAGGTTGCGCCCGGCGAAGGTCAGGCGGATTTCACGCGCGTCGCGGTCGAACAGGCGCGTACCGAAGTCCTGCTCCAGCGAGGCGATGCGGTTCGAGATGGCTGCCTGCGTGATGTGCAGCTTGTCGGCCGCCGTGCGGAAGCTACCCAGCCGCGCAGCCCAGACAAACGCTTCGAGAAAACGGGTATTCAATGGAGCTCTTCTTCACCTAGAGTGTGGTCGGCCCATTGTAAGCCAAACTGCCTTGCCTTATTTCCTGCCCTATTTCTTGCCCAGGAAATCGAGCAAGGTGAGGGCGACGATCTTGCTGGCCTTGCGCAAGTCGTCCAGCGCCAGTCGCTCGTCGGCCTTCTTCGCATTCGATTCGGGCACCGTGCGCGGACCGGCGCCATACAGCACGGCCGGGATGCCACGCTCGCCATACAGGCGCGCATCCGCATACAGGGGCGTGCCGACGGCAGGGATGCTTTCGCCGAGGATGACCTGCGCATTCTTTTGCAGGCTGCCCACCAGCTGCTCGGAGCCTGGCAAGGGGCGCAGCGCGTGCGACAGCAGCAGGCGGCGGATCTCGATGCGGATGCCAGGCTCGCCCCGCACGGCGTCCTCGATCAGCGCCCGCACCTGCGCTTCCACCGCCACCGGGTCTTCTTCCGGGATCATGCGCCGGTCCATCTTCATGACGACTTTTCCTGGCACCACATTGGTATTCGTGCCGCCGTCGATGCGTCCCACCAGCATGGTGGGCGAATCGATGCCAGCCACTGTCGATTTGATCTTTTTCAGTTCGGGCAGCTGGCCATAGATGGCGTTGAGGATCTTGTTGGCCGCCTGCAGCGCGTCATGGCCCGTTTCCGGCATGGAGCCATGGCCCGACTTGCCGTGCACGGTGATTTCCAGCTGCAGGCAGGCGTTGTGCGCAGTGACGATGCCGTAGCTGAAGCCGGCCGCAATGACGAAATCGGGCTTCGTCAGATTTTGCTCCAGCAGCCAGCCCGGCCCCAGCAAGCCGCCGAATTCCTCGTCGTACGTGAAGTGAAGTTCCAGCTGGCCCTTGAGCGGTATGCCCAGTGCTTCGAGCGCGCGCGCGGCAAATACATAGGTGGCGAAGTCGCCTTTTGAGACGGCCGTCGCGCGGCCATACATATAGCCGCCGTCGATCTGCCCGCCATATGGCGGATAGGTCCAGTTGTCACCCGGTGGCACCACGTCGCCGTGCGCATTCAAAGCCACGGTCGGACCGCCGGCAGCATACGGCCGGCGCACGATCAGGTTGGTGATGCTCTGCATGCCGTACGCCTCCACCTGGTCCCTTGGTACGGCGTGCTTTTCCGCCTGCCAGCCATAGGTCTGCAGCAGCTGCGCCACCAGGTCCGCATGCGGCGCGTTGTTACCGGGCGGCGTATCCGTCGGCTGCTGCACCACCTTTTGCAAAAAGGCGACTTCCTCGTCGAAATGGCTGTCGATCCAGGCCGTGATCTGTTCCGTGTGCGTCGTCATTTTTTTCCTTGCATGGTCTGTTGTAGCCAGGCGCCCAATTCGCTGCGCTCGGCGTCCGTCATATTGGTTAGATTCCCGATCGGCATGGCTTTCAGCTCGATGGCCTGTTTGTAAATCTGCGCCACGTGCTGGCGGATTTCCGTTTCATTATCCAGCATCATGCCGGCTGGCGCCGTGGCAAAGCCCGGCTGCGTGGGCTGGGCCGAATGGCAGGTGGCGCAGCGCTGGGCGATGATGGCATGCACGGCCTTGAATTGCGCTACCGGGTCCACGGCCGGTGCGGCCGCCACGGCCACGGGCGCTTTCGGCGCGATGGCCACGGCCACCGCCACCAGCAAGGCCACGCCGAGGGCCGGATAGCGCCACTCGACGCGCCCCTTGTGGCGCAGGTTGAAGAAATGGCGGATGAAGACGCCGGCCGCCATGATCAGCGCCAGCACCAGCCAGGCGTGGTCGTTGCGGTAGGTCATCGCGTAGTGGTTGCTGATCATGATGAACAGCACCGGCAACGTAAAATAATTGTTATGCACGCTGCGCTGCTTGGCCTTCAGGCCATGTTTGGGATCGGGCAGCTTGCCGGCGGCCATGGCCTCGACCATCTTGCGCTGGCCGGGAATGATCAGCATCAGCACATTGGCCACCATGATGGTGCCGATCATGGCACCCACGTGGATGTAGGCGGCCCGTCCGCTCAGCAAGTGCGTGAGCACATACGCGGCGCCGACGATCAGCGCAAACACCGTCACGCCGAACCACAGTTCATGCTTCGCCAACGGGGAGCGGCACAGCAGGTCGTACACGGTCCAGCCGATGACGAGGGTGGCGATGCCGATGCCGATGGCCTGGCCGCTGCTAATGTCGGCGACGGATTTGTCGATCATCATGGCCTGGGCGTTGAAGTAATAGGCGATGGTCAGCAGGGCAAAACCGGACAGCCAGGTGGAATACGCTTCCCACTTGAACCAATGCAGTTCCTTCGGCAGTTCGGCGGGCGCCACCAGGTATTTTTGCGGGTTATAGAAGCCGCCGCCGTGCACGGCCCACAGTTCGCCCGACACGCCCTTCTTCGCCAGCTCGGAACCGGGCGCGGGCGGACGGATGGAGTTATCGAGCCAGACAAAATAGAAGGAAGCGCCGATCCAGGCGATGCCCGTGATGACGTGCAGCCAGCGGACGATCAGGTTCAGCCATTCAAGGCCATACGGAATCAGGTAGGCAAATACTTCCATAAATTTCCTCTAGTCAGACCGAACCAATATTCGTGCCAATCTACACAAGATAAACGGATTTACCGCCCGTCACATGAAAAATATCGTATATTTGACATATTCAATTCGATATACAACAAAGCCACCTCCCCATGTCCAGCCTGCCGCAACACCTCGATTTGCACCTGATCCGCATCCTCTACCTGCTGCTGGTGGAAAAAAATGTCTCGCGCGTGGCACTGAAACTCAACCAGCCCCAGCCCTCGATTTCCGCCTCGCTGCGCAAGCTGCGCGAACTGACGGGCGATCCGCTGCTGGTGCGCGGCGCGCGCGGCATGGTGCCCACGCAGCATGGCGAAAGCCTGCTCAACCCTGCCAAGCGCATCCTCGACCAGACAGAGAGCCTGTTCGTCAAGAAGACACCGTTCGTGGCACAGGAAGAGGCGCGCACCTTCCACATCGCCGCGCCCGACTACCTGGACAGCCAATTCCTGCCCAACGTGGTGGCGCTGCTGCGCCGCGGTTCGCCGAAAAGCCGCGTGGTGCTGCACAGCCTGGGACCGGGCATCGACCATATCCGCCAGCTCTCCGATGGGGGCCTGGACCTGGTGATCGCCAACTGGGACGAGCCGCCGGCGCACCTGCACATCTCGAAGCTGTTCGAGGATCCCATCATCTGCGCCATGCATGCGGAAAACGCCTATGCGCGGCGCACGGCCAGCGACGCCATGACCCTGGACGACTATCTGAGCCTGCCTCACGTGGCGCCGTCACAGATGATGCCAGGCTACCATGGCGTCATCGATTCCTTCCTGGAGCGGCAAAACCTGCAGCGCAACGTGGTGGTGGAATCGGCGTATTTCGGCCTGATTCCCTACATGCTGACGCAGACGGACCTGGTCCTCACCACGGGCCGCCAGTTCATGCGCTTCTATGAAAAGACCCTGCCGCTGAAAACATATACCGTGCCCTTGAAATTCCCGCCCATGCGTTTTTACCAGTTGTGGCACCAGCGCGTGCACCAGGCGCCCGAGCACAAATGGCTGCGCGACCAGGTCAGCGCGGCGGCCAAGGCGCTGGTACAGCGATAGCCGCTATCAGCGCGCGCATATAATGGGCGCAGGACAGGGCGCTATCATCACCGCTTGCATGATCGGATAACCATGACCACCCTTTCAGACCTGAACACCAGCAGCCAGGCAGACTTCATCAAGCACCTGCACGGCATTTATGAACACTCGCCCTGGATACCCCAGCGGGCGGCAGCGGCCATGCCGTTTGCCAGCCTGACGGCCCTCAAGACGGAACTGCAGCGCGTGCTGGCCCTGGCCTCGCCTCAAGAGCAGCTGGGACTGATCCGTGCCCATCCCGAGTTGGCAGGCAAGGCGGCCATCGCGGGCCAGCTGACGGCAGAGTCGACGCGCGAGCAGGCCAAGTCCGGCCTGAACCTGTGCAGTCCCGAGGAATTTGCCACCCTGCAGCGCCTCAACAGCGAGTACAACGCCAAATTCGGCTTCCCCTTCATCCTGGCCGTCAAGGGCCCGACGGGCGAAGGCTTGACGCGCCAGGACATCATCGCTACCTTTGCGCGCCGCCTGAAAAACCGGCCGGCCGATGAACTGGCCGAATCGCTGCGGCAGATCAAGCGCATTGCCGAGCTGCGCCTGAACGACCTGTTCGACGTGCGCCTCGACTTCGGCCCCGCCATCATGCAGCATGCGGAAACCCTGGCCGGCTGGAGCGACAGCGATTACAACCTCACCTGCGCCTACCTGACCCCAGCGCACCGGAACACGGCCGCGCAGCTGGCCGAATGGATGCGGGAGGCGGGCATGCAGGTGCACATCGACGCCGTCGGCAATGTGGTCGGCCGCTACCTCTCCGACGTTCCCGGCGCAAAGACCCTGATGACGGGTTCGCATTACGACACGGTGCGCAATGGCGGCAAGTACGACGGCCGGCTGGGCATCGTGCTGCCGATTGCCGTCGTGCGCCACCTGCACGAACGGGGCGAGAAGCTGCCCTTCCACCTCGAGATCGTCGGCTTCGCCGAGGAAGAAGGCGTGCGCTTCAAGAGCACTTTCCTGGGCAGCACGGCCGTCACGGGCAAGTTCGACGTCTCGCTGCTCGACAAGGTCGATGCCGATGGCGTGAGCATGCGCGAGGCGCTGGCCGCCGCCGGCCACGAAGCGAGCGCCATCGGTGCCATCGCGCGCGATCCGGCCGACTTGCTGGGCTACGTGGAAGTGCATATCGAACAAGGCCCCGTGCTGCTCGAACGCGACCTGCCGCTGGGGATCGTCACGGCCATTGCCGGCAGCTCGCGCTACCTGGTCAGCCTGGGCGGCGTGGCCAGCCATGCGGGTACGACTCCCATGACCATGCGCAAGGATGCGGCCGGCGCGGCCGCGGAAATCATCCTGCTGGTGGAACAGCGTTGTAACCTGGGCGAGGCGCTGGTGGGTACCGTGGGCCAGCTGCACGTGCCCAACGGTTCCGTCAACGTGATCGCCGGCGCCTGCACCCTGTCGCTCGACATCCGCGCCGCCGTGGATGCCGTGCGCCTGGCCGCCGTCGACGATATTCTGGAGGGCATCGCTGCCATTTGCGCGCGGCGCCAGATCGACTACCAGATCGAGCTGCTGCTGTCCGCGCCCGCAGCACCCTGCGCACCATGGCTGATGTCCCAGCTGGCGCAAGCCGTGGCATCGGTCGGCATTACACCGTACGCGCTGCTGTCAGGTGCCGGCCACGACGCCATGGCCATGGCCGCCATCACCGACGTGGCCATGCTGTTTACGCGCTGCGGCAACGGGGGCATCAGCCACAATCCGCTCGAGACCATGACGGCCGACGACGCCGATATCGCGGCGCAGGCGCTGCTGGCGTTCCTCCGGCATTTCCAGCCCAAACCGGCACTGGCCTAAGGCCATGGACAAGGCCACCGAACTACGGCGCAGCAAGCGCCTGGCACTGGCCTTCCTGCTGGCCGCCAGCGCCCTGTTTGTCGTCACGGCCTTCCTGCCGCGCAGCCTGTGGGTCGATGCGTTGAAAGCGGTATCGGAAGCGGCCATGGTCGGGGCGCTGGCCGACTGGTTCGCCGTCACCGCCCTGTTCCGCAAGATTCCCATTCCCTTCATCTCGCGCCATACGAACATCATCCCCAAGGAAAAGGACAGGATCGCCGTCAACCTGGCCGCCTTCGTCAAGGACAAGTTCCTCGACACGACATCGCTGCTGGCCTTGATCGAGAAACACGATCCCGCCAGGATGATAGGCGAATGGCTCACGGCGCCGGCCAATACCAGCCTGCTGGGCAGCTACCTGACTAAGCTGCTGGGCACCGCCCTGGACATGACGGACGATGAGCGCATACGCCCTTTCATGAAAAAGGCGTTTGACGCGGCGCTGGACAAGGTGGACCTGTCGCAATCGGCAGCGGCGCTGCTGGAGACGCTGACCGCCGATGGACGCCACCAGGCCTTGCTCGACGACGTCATCGACAAGCTGGTGAGCGTGATGCGCGAACCGCACAGCCGGGAACTGATCGCCGACAGCATCGTCAACTGGCTCAAGACCGAACACCCGCGCAAGGAAAAGGTCTTGCCGACATCATGGCTGGGAGAGAATGGCGCGGAGCTCATCGCCAGTGCACTCGACACCACCTTGCGCCGCATCGCCCAGGATCCCGCCCACCAGTTGCGGCACAAGCTCGACGAAGCCATGCAGCGGCTGGTCATGCGCCTGAAAACCGATCCTGCCTTTCTGGCGCGGGGTGAAGCGATCCGCGCACAGCTGCAGGACGACACGCTGCTGACGCAATACCTGTACGGCCTGTGGGAACAATTGCGCTCCTGGCTGAAACGGGATCTCGAGGCCAGCGACTCCGTGCTGCATGCGCGGGTCGCCGGCATGGGCGCATGGATCGGCAAGGAGCTGGCACACAACGCGCAGCTGCGCGCCTCGCTCAATGAACGCATGCAGGATGCGGCCCGCAACATGGCCCCCGACTTTGCCCAGTTCCTCACCCGCCACATCGGCGACACCGTGAAGAACTGGGACCCGCAAGACATGTCCCGCCAGATCGAGCTGCAGATCGGCAAGGACCTGCAATACATCCGCATCAACGGCACCATCGTAGGCGGCGCCATCGGCCTGCTGCTGTTTGGCAGCTCGCAGCTGATCGCGCTGCTGCGCGCCATGTGACGATTACACGGCCACGGCCCGTTCCAGCATGGCGTGCAGCAGCACATTGCAGCCCGCTTCCAGGTGCTCGGGCTTGGCGTCCTCGATTTCATTGTGACTGATGCCGTCCTTGCAGGGCACGAAGATCATGCCGGCCGGCGCCAGCCTGGCCGCATAGATGGCGTCATGGCCGGCGCCGGACACGACATCCATTACGGAGTAGCCCAGCTTGGCCGTGGCGTTGCGCACGGCGCCCACGCAGTCCGGGTGGAACGGACATGGCGGGTAGTAGGACACGCGCTCCAGCGCAATGCCCAGCCCTGTTCTTTCGCGCGTGGCATCGATGAAGGCCGTGATCTCGCCATGCATGGTGTTGAGCAGTTCGTCGTTCACATTGCGCAGGTCGATGCTGAATTTGACTTCGCCGGGAATCACGTTGCGGCTGTTCGGGAAGACCTGCACCATGCCCACCGTGCCACGGCCGTACGGCGGATAGCGGTTGGCGATGGCGACGACTTCCTGCATGATGGTGGTGGCCACCTGCAGCGCATCCTTGCGCAAGCCCATGGGCGTCGGTCCCGCATGCGCTTCCATGCCCGTCACCACGCAGTCGTACCACGACAGGCCCATCACGGCCGGCACCACGCCGATGATTTTATCCGCGTCTTCCAGCACCGGGCCCTGCTCGATGTGCGTCTCGAAGTAGGCGCCGATGGGGTGATCACCCGGCACCTGTTCGCCCTTGTATCCGATGCGCGCCAGCTCTTCGCCCACCGTTTTGCCTTCCGTGTCTTTCGCCGCATACGCCGTCTCCAGCGAGAAGGCGCCGCAAAATACGCCGGAGCCCATCATCACGGGCACGAAGCGCGAGCCTTCCTCGTTGGTCCAGAAGGCCACCTCGATGGGGGCCTGCGTCTTGATTTTCAAATCGTTCAAGGTGCGCACCACTTCCAGGCCGGCCAGCACGCCGTAATTGCCATCGAACTTGCCGCCCGTCGGCTGCGTGTCGATATGGCTGCCCGTCATCACGGGCGGCAGGCTATTGTCCGTGCCGTCGCGGCGCATGAAGACATTGCCGATCTGGTCGACGGTAATGCTCATGCCCGCCTCCCTGCCCCAACCCACCACCAGGTCGCGCCCCTGCTTGTCCAGATCCGTCAGGGCCAGGCGCTTGACGCCACCCTTGGGCGTGGCGCCAATTTTTGCCAGTTCCATCAGGGCTGCCCACAGGCGCTCGCCATTGATACGCAATTCATCCATCGTCAACTCCTTATGCGGTGGTGGCCGAAAACGCCGGGCGCTCGACATAGCGACCAGCGCCTTCCACCGCCATGAGCTCGCCCTGGTGGAATACCACCTTGCCGGCGGCAATCGTGGTGCTGGGGATGCCGCGCACGGTGCGTCCTTCGAAGACATTGAAGCCTCCCCTGGCGAACTGCGTGGCGGCGGAAATGGTGCGCGTGCCTTGCGGGTCCCACAGCACGATGTCGGCGTCGCTGCCTGCGGCGATGACGCCCTTGCGCGGATACATATTGAAGATCTGCGCCGCATTGGTGGACGACACCTTGACGAATTCGGACGGTGTCAGCATGCCGGAATTGACGCCCGCATCCCACACCACGGCCATGCGTTCCTCGACGCCGCCGCAGCCGTTCGGGATGCGCGTGAAGTCGTCCTTGCCCGCCGCCTTCTGTTCCGCGCAAAAGGTGCAGTGATCGGTGGCCGTCGTGTGCAGATTGCCGCTTTGCAGGCCATGCCACAGCGCCGCCTGGTGGTGCTTGCCGCGGAACGGCGGACTCATGACGTGGCCCGCCACGTAGTCAAAATCATCGCTCCGGTAGACGCTGTCGTCGATCACCAGGTGGCCCGCCAGCGCCTCGCCGTACACGCGCTGGCCATTCGCACGCGCCCGCGTGATGGCGTCGAGCGATTCCGCGCACGAGACGTGCACGATGTACACGGGGGTATTGAGGACATTGGCGATGGCGATGGCGCGGTTGGCCGCTTCCGCCTCCACGGCCGGCGGGCGCGACAAGGGATGCGCCTGCGGCCCCGTAATGCCCTTTTTCAGCAAGGCTTGCTGCAGCTGAAAAACCAGCTCGCCATTTTCCGCATGCACGGTGGGCAGCGCCCCCAGCTCCAGCGAGCGGGTAAAGCTTTTTACCAGCGTTTCATCGTCGGCCATGATCGCATTTTTATACGCCATGAAGTGCTTGAAGCTGTTGACGCCATGCTCGCGCACGAGGGTGCCCATCTCTTCATGTACCTGCTCGCTCCACCAGGTAATCGCCACGTGGAAAGTGTAGTCGCCGGCCGCCTTGGCCGACCACTCGCGCCACTGGTGATAGGCCTCGATCAGCGACTGCTTGGGCGCGGGGATGACGAAATCCATGATGGTGGTGGTGCCGCCCGCCAGCCCCGCCGCCGTGCCCGTGAAAAAATCGTCGGACGTCACGGTGCCCATGAAGGGCAGATTCATGTGCGTGTGCGTGTCGATCCCGCCCGGCATCACGTACAGGCCGCCCGCGTCGATCACGGTGGCACCGGCCGGCAGCGCCAGATTCTCGCCGACGGCGGCGATGGTATCGCCCTCGATCAGCACATCGGCGCGAAAGGCGCGGTCGGCGTTGACGACGGTGCCGCCACGTATCAGTGTAGTCATCTTGTCTCCTTTTTATGCGAAAAGATCAGGATTGCGGCGCCTGCTGCACGTGCGCCGCCACCTTGCCCTTCATCATGACGCCGTAGACGACAGCGGCGATGGCCACGCCCACGAACCAGGCGTAGGTATAGACGGTCTTGAAGCCTTCGGCCACGTCGGGGAATGACGCGGGAAAGGCCGCGTTCAAAAAGCCCGGGATATTCGGCAGCACGGCGATGACAAAGGCGATCAGGGCCGCCATGTTCCAGCCGCTGCCATAGGAATAGACACCGTCATCGCGGTACAGCTGCTTCACGTCCAGCTGCGTCTTGCGCACAAAATAATAGTCGACGATGAGAATGCCGGCGATGGGGCCCAGCAGGGCCGAATAGCCGATCAGCCAGGTAAAAATGTAGCCCTGTGTCGATTCGAGCACCTTCCACGGCATCATGACGATGGCGATGAAGGCCGTGATGTAGCCGCCCATCTTGTACGAAATCTGCTTCGGCGCCAGCGAGGAAAAATCGTAGGCCGGCCCCACCAGGTTGGCGGCCAGGTTGACGCTGACGGTGTCGATCAGCAGGATGATCAGAGCGATCAGCACGGCGGCGCCCGTCATGCGGCTGGCCAGGTCGACGGGGTCCCAGATGGCCTTGCCGTACATGACGACGGAGCCTGCCGTGACGATGACGGCCAGCATGGCGAGCAATCCCATGGGTACGGGGAGGCCGATCGACTGGCCGATCACCTGGTCGCGCTGCGTCTTGGCGAAGCGCGTGAAATCGGGAATGTTCAGCGCCAGCGTGGCCCAGAAACCCACCATGGCCGTCAGCGATGGCCAGAAGACGCTCCAGAACTGGCCCGCTTTTTTACCGCCGGGGATGAATTGCGACGGCTGGTCCAGCAGCGCGCTCACGCCGCCAGCCTTGCTGTGTACCCAGTACAGCAGCACGAAGCAGATGAGGATTTTCAGGGGCGCCGTGTAGGTTTCCAGCTTGCGAATCGACTCCATGCCATGCAGAATGTAATAGAACTGGATGGCCCAGAAAGCCAGGAAGCACAGCAGCTGGCTGCCGTTGATACCCAGGCCCGCGATCTTTTCGCCGCCCAGTTCATGGCCCATTAACACACCCATGAGGGTGTAGATCATCTGGCCGCCGAACCAGGTCTGGATGCCGTACCAGCCGCAGGCGACAATGGCGCGCATCAGCGCCGGCAGGCGCGCGCCCATGGTGCCGAACGAGGCGCGCGCCAGCACCGCATACGGAATGCCGTACTTGGTGCCGGCATGGCCGATCAGCAGCATGGGCAGGAGGACGATGGCGTTGGCGAGAAATACCGTGAGCACGGCCTGGTAGCCGGACATGCCGCTGTCGATCAGACTGGCCGACAAGGTGTAGGCGGGGATGCACATCACCATGCCGACCCACAGCGCGGCGAAGTGATACCAGCGCCACGTGCGCTGCGCCGCCGTAGTGGGCGCAAGGTCTTCATTCCAGAGTTGCGTGTTACCTGAGTAGTCGTGGTTCACAGGGTTGCTCCATCGGTTAGACCGCTGGCGTCGCGAAGACGCCAGGGATACGGCAATATGGAAACGGCTCGGCTTTTAAGTAATCTAGCTTACTGCAAAGACGCGCCGCTGTTTATAAAATAAACGCACGCAATAACCGTGCCCTATGCCGTCTCCGCCAACGCCCGTGGATTCCTGGGATCCTGCGCCCAGTTCATGTACGGCTTGCCCGTGGTTTGCGGCACCATCGTGATGCAACCCTGCACCGGACAGGTGATTTCACACAGGTTGCAGCCCACGCATTCGTCCTTGATGACTTCATAGCTGCGCGTGCCAGCAGCATCGATCAGCTGCGCAATGGCCTGGTGCGAGGTATCTTCGCAAGCCACATAGCACTTGCCGCACTTGATGCAGTCGTCCTGGTTGATCTGCGCGATGACCTGGTAATTCATGTCCAGGTATTTCCAGTCCGTCGTGTTGGCCACGGCCTTGCCGGAAAAGTCGCTGATACGTTCATAACCCTTCTCGTCCATCCAGCGCGACAGGCCATCCTTCATCTCTTCGACGATGCGGAAGCCATGCAGCATGGCGGCCGTGCACACCTGCACGCAGCCGGCGCCGAGGGCGATGAATTCGGCCGCGTCGCGCCAGTTGCCGATGCCGCCGATGCCGGAAATGGGCAGGCCCCGCGTCTGCGGATCGCGGGCGATTTCCGCCACCATGTTCAGGGCGATGGGTTTGACGGCCGCGCCGCAATAGCCGCCGTGCGTGCTGGCGCCGCCCACGATGGGCAAGGCCACCATGCGGTCCAGGTCCAGCGAAGTAATGGAATTGATGGTGTTGATCAGCGAGACGGCGTCGGCGCCGCCCGCCTTGGCCGCGCGCGCCGGCATGCGCACGTCCGTGATGTTGGGCGTCAGCTTGACGATGACGGGCAGGCGGCTGTGCTTCTTGCACCAGGCGGTTACCATCTGCACGTATTCGGGCACCTGGCCCACGGCCGCGCCCATGCCCCGCTCCGGCATGCCGTGCGGGCAGCCGAAATTGAGCTCGATACCGTCGGCACCCGTCGCTTCCACCTTGGGCAGGATGTCGGCCCAGTAGTGCTCTTCACACGGCAGCATCAGCGAGACGACGATGGCGCGGTCGGGCCAGTCCTTTTTCACCTGCGTGATTTCGCGCAGGTTGATGTCCAGCGAGCGATCGGTGATCAGCTCGATGTTATTGAAGCCCACCACTTCGCGGTTCTTGCCATACAGGGCGGAATAGCGCGAGGAGACGTTGACGGCGGCCGGGTCTTCACCCAGGGTTTTCCACACGACACCGCCCCACCCCGCTTCAAATGCCCGCACCACGTTATAGGCCTTGTCGGTGGGCGGCGCGGAGGCCAGCCAGAAGGGGTTTGGCGACTTGATGCCGCAAAATTCGATGCTGAGATCAGCCATTATGCAGCCTCCAGTTTGGTCAGTAAATCGGCGTGGATGGCCAGTGCGGCCAGCTTGCCATGCTGGACGGCCTGCACCGTCAAGTCCTGCCCCGGTGCCACGCAGTCACCGCCCGCGTAAATTCCCGGCAGCACCGTGCGAAAGCCCCCATCGACGGCGATCTTGTCACCCTCACGCTTCAGGAGCGACGCCATCGGGTCATGCAGCACCCCGGTGTCGAGGCTCTGGCCGATGGCCTTGAAGATGGCGTCGGCCGCCACGTCGAAGGTCGCGCCCGTCCCGGCCAGGCGCGTGCCCTGCATGGACGTCTTCTCGAAGCGCATGCCGGCCACCTTGCCCTCGCTATCGAGCAGCACCTGCTGCGGCTGGGCCCACGTCAGCATGCGTACCTGGTTGGCCTTGGCGATCTCCTGTTCGTGATGCGTGGCCGTCATGGCGTCGAAACCGCGCCGGTAGACCAGGGTGACTTCCTCGGCGCCCAGGCGCTGGATCTGCACGGCCATGTCGATGGCCGTATTGCCGGCACCGATGACGATGGCGCGTTTCGGCACGGGCAGCGCGGCCAGGTCGTCCGCCTGGCGCAGCGCGGCGATGTAATCGACGGCGGCCAGGAGACCCGGTGCCTCTTCGCCCGTCAGACCCAGCTTGCGGCTCGCGCCCAGGCCCAGACCGAGGAACACGGCGTCGTACTGCGCGTGCAGGTCGCGCAGGTGCACATTCTCGCCCAGCACCTGGCGACATCGAATCTCGATTCCGCCGATGTCCAGCAGGAAGTCGATTTCCTTTTGCGCGAAATCGTCCGTCAGCTTGTACTTGGCGATGCCGTATTCATTCAGGCCGCCCGCCTTGCCTTCCTTTTCAAAGATCACCACGTCGTGTCCCAGCATGGCCAGGCGGTGCGCGCACGACAGGCCGGCAGGCCCCGCGCCGACGATGGCGATCATCTTGCCCGTGCTTGCCGCCCGTTTGAACGGGTGCGCAGCGAAATGCATATGGTCGACGGCGTAGCGCTGCAACAGGCCGATTTTCACGGGCTGGCCTTCCGCGTCGTGGTTGCGCACGCAGACGTCCTCGCACAGGATTTCCGTCGGACAGACGCGGGCGCAGCTGCCGCCCAGGATATTCTGCTTCAGGATGCCGGCGGCAGCGCCGTTGATGTTCTTGTCGTGGATATTGCGGATGAAGCTGGCCACGTCGATTTCCGAAGGACAGATGCGGCTGCACGGCGCGTCGTAGCAATACAGACAGCGGGCGCTTTCGATGGCCGCCTGGCGCGCGCTCAAGGGCGGCGCCAGGTCCGTGAAGTGGCCCGCCAGTTCTTCGCTGGGCAGGGCGGGATGCGGCAAATAGTTCAAAGACTCGATCATCGCGTTTTCCTCTTGTTATGTACTGCGGATGTTTAAGCTTGAGACCCTTACTTCATCTGGGGAAAAGCAAATTCCACACCAGCACTGGCCGTGTTGGGCCAACGCTGCATCACGGCCTTGTGGCGCGTGTAAAAGCGCACGCCTTCGGGACCGTAGGCGTGGTGGTCGCCAAACAGGCTGCGCTTCCAGCCGCCGAAACTGTTGAAGGCCATCGGCACGGGCAAGGGCACGTTGACGCCCACCATGCCGACCTGGATCTGGCGCACGAATTCGCGTGCCACGCCGCCGTCGCGCGTGTAGATGGCCACGCCGTTGCCATACTCATTGGCGTTGATCAGGTTCACCGCATGCACCACGTCGGGCGAACGCATCACGCACAGCACGGGACCGAAAATCTCTTCCTTGTAGATGCTCATGTCGGGCGTTACGTGGTCGAACAGGGTGCCGCCGACGAAGAAGCCGTTCTCGCGCCCGGCCACCACATGGTTGCGGCCATCGACGACCAGGGTGGCGCCCTGCTCCACGCCTTCTCCGATCAGCTTTTCAATGCGCTGCTTCGCCGCGCCGGACACCACTGGCCCCATTTCCGCGCCATCGGCCATGCCGTCGCGCACTTTCAGTGCGGCCGTGCGCGTTGCCAGTGCATCGATCAATTTGTCGCCCGCGTCGCCCACGGCCACGACGACGGAAATGGCCATGCAGCGCTCGCCCGCCGAACCGTAGGCCGCGCCGATCAGCGCGTCGACCGTCATGTCCATGTCCGCATCGGGCATCACCACCATGTGGTTCTTCGCGCCGCCCAGCGCCTGCACGCGCTTGCCGCTGGCGCTGCCGCGCGCATAGATGTATTCGGCGATCGGCGTGGAACCGACGAAGCTGATGGCCTGTACCACGGGATGGTCGAGCAAGGCATCGACCGTCACCTTGTCGCCCTGCACCACGTTGAAGACGCCGTCGGGCAATCCCGCATCCTTCAGCAGTTTGGCGTGCAACAGGGAGGCGGACGGATCTCGCTCGGACGGTTTCAATACGAAGGTATTGCCGCAGGCGATGGCCACGGGGAACATCCACATCGGTACCATCACGGGAAAATTAAATGGCGTGATACCGGCCACCACGCCCAGCGCCTGGCGCATGGACCAGGCATCGATGCCGCGCGAAATCTGGTCCGTGAATTCGCCTTTCAGTAATTGCGGGATGCCGACGGCAAACTCCACCATCTCGATGCCCCGCGCCACCTCGCCCTGTGCATCGGCAAAGGTCTTGCCATGCTCGCGCGTGAGCATGGCGGCAAAGTCGTCCGTGTGCTGCTGGCACAACTGCAGGTAGCGGAACAGCACGCGCGCACGCGTCAAGGGCGGCGTGGCGGACCAGGAAGGAAACGCGGCGGCGGCCGCCTGCACGGCCGCGTCGACCTCTTCCGCCGTGCCCAGGGCCACGCGTGCTACCGGCTCGCCCAGGGCGGGGTTGTAGACATCGCCGTAGCGGCCGCTGGTGGTGTCGACTTTGCTGCCGTTGATGTAGTGGGTGATGGTGTCGAGAGTGTTCATGATGCGCTTTCTATTGTTAAACCCGAATCAACCGCCGGGGTAGGACGGAGACGCCGAGTCCCTCAGGGTCCGACCCCAGGTTTTTCTTGGGGTCGCAGTTCAATCGAGATTCTTTAATACCTTGGCCAGCTTGCCAAACAGCTCATCGACATGCTGTTTTTCCAGCACCAGCGGCGGCGACAGGGCGATGATGTCGCCCGTCGTGCGTATCAGCACGCCGTCGGCGAAAGCCTGTTTGAAGGCATTGAAGGCGCGCGTCCCCGGCTTGCCCGCGATGGGATCGAGCTCGATGCCGGCGATCAGGCCGATGCTGCGCAGGTCTATCACGTGCGGCAAGCCTTTCAGCGAGTGCACGGCGTCGCTCCAATATGCCTGCATCGCTTTGGCGTGGCCCAGGATGTCCTGTTCCTCGAATACTTGCAGGGTGGCCAGCGAGGCGGCGCAAGCGAGCGGGTGGCCGGAATACGTATAGCCGTGGAACAGTTCGATGCCGGCCGGCGCATCCATGAAGGCGTCGTGGATGTACTGTTTGCTGAACACGGCGCCCATCGGCACCATGCCATTGGTCAGGCCCTTAGCCGTCGTCATCAGGTCCGGCTCGACGTCGAAATAGTCGGCCGCGAACGGCGTCGTCATGCGGCCGAAACCCGTGATGACTTCATCGAAGATGAGCAGGATGCCGTGCTTGGTGCACAGGTCGCGCAAGCGTTTCAGGTAGCCTTTCGGCGGGATCAGCACGCCCGTGGAACCGGCCACGGGTTCGACGATGACGGCGGCAATGGTGGAGGCATCGTGCAGGGCGACGATGCGCTCCAGTTCATCGGCCAGGTGCGTGCCGTATTCCGGCTCGCCCACCGTGTAGGCGTTCTTGTCGAGGTTATGCGTGTGCGGCAGGTGGTCCACGCCCGGCAGCAAGGGGCCGAAGGTCTTGCGGTTGCCGCCGATGCCGCCTACGGAAATGCCGCCGAAACCCACGCCGTGGTAGCCGCGTTCGCGGCCGATCAGCCGCGTGCGCGCCCCCTCGCCGCGCGCCCGGTGATAGGCCAGAGCGATCTTCAGGGCCGTGTCGACGGCTTCGGAACCGGAGTTGGTGTAGAAGACGTGGCCGAACTTGTGGCCCGTGTAGTCCATCAGTTTTTCCGCCAGATCGAAGGCGGCCGGATGGCCCATCTGGAAGGTGGGCGCGAAGTCGAGCTGGCCCACCATTTCGCGGATGGCACCGACGATCTTCGGCTGCGCATGGCCGCACGGCACGCACCACAGGCCGGCCGTGCCATCGAGGATGGCATTGCCATCGACATCCTTGTAGTACATGCCTTCGGCCGACACCAGCAGGCGCGGATGGGCCTTGAAATCGCGGTTGTTCGTAAACGGCATCCAGAATGCCGACATCGATTCCGGCCTTGTTTCGTTCATGACCTTCTCCTTGGAATGGGCTGCCGCGGCGCCAAGATCGTTTTTGACGAAGCGCAAAATAATTTACCAGTTGGCAAAAAGCTGATGTAATAATAGACAGGCCATCCCCAATGGCACAGATACACAAACGGCAAAGTATCCCAACCGTACAGGTCGAAAAAACACTACAGTTTTGTGCAAGGCAGCATAAGGAGCCACCGGTGACGCACAGCGTGAAGCAGGACGAAGGCGAAGGTAACGCCAGTGGCTGGCCCGTGCTGGACATTGACCGCCAGAAAAAGGGCGGCCTGGTCGAGCAGATCGTCATCGCCATCAGCGTCATGGTGGGCAGCCGCGCCCTACGCATCGGCACGCGGATGCCGTCCGTGCGCCAGTTTGCCAGGTGCAATGGCGTATCGACCTTTACCGTCGTCGAATCGTATGACCGCCTGGTCAATCTCGGCCTGCTGTCCTCGCGGCGCGGCTCCGGCTATTTCGTCGCGCGCCATGATGTCGCCGCCTCGCCGCAGGCTGCCATCCACGCCAGTCCCACGGCCATCGACGCCCTCACGCCGGACCTGTATTCGGGCGTCTCGGAGGCGTTGCCCGTGGGCGCGGGCTGGCTGCCGCCGGAAATGTATGGCGAAGCGACGGTGCTCGAGGCCGTGCGCCAGGCCATGCGCATTCCCGCCAGCCGCCTGCGCGGCTATGGCCACCCGCTGGGCTTTCCTTCGCTGCGCCAGCACCTGGCGGCCAGCCTGTCGGAAGACCTGTTCCAGGTCGAGCCGGACCAGGTCCTGCTGACGCATGGCGCCACGCACGCGTTTGACTTGATCCTGCGCAGCCTGACCAAGCCGGGCGACACGGTGCTGGTGGAAGACCCCGGCTACAGCAATTTGCAGTCGCTGATACGCCACCACGGCTGCATCCCCGTGGGCATAGCGCGCGGCGAGGCAGGCCTCGATCTCGAGGCGCTGGCCTTCGAAGCGGCCCGCACGCAACCGAAGCTGATGTTCGTCAACACGGTGCTGCAAAATCCGCTGGGCACCTCGCTCAGCCAGGCGCAGACCCACCGCCTGCTCGCACTGGCCGAACAGTTCGATTTCTGGCTGGTGGAAGACGATATCTACCGCGAACTGGCGGCGCGCGGCGAAGCGTCGCTCGCCGCCATGGATGGCTTGCGCCGCGTGATCCGCGTGGGCAGCTTTTCCAAGACCCTGTCGCCCGTGCTGCGCGTGGGCTCGATCTGCGCCTCGCCATCGCTGGTGGCCGAGCTGGTGCGCGTGAAGATGCTGGCGGGGCTGACGACGTCGGAAATCAACGAGCGCGCCGTCTACCACGCCATCTCCGCGCGGCCCTACAAGCGCATGGTCGAGCGGCTGGTGGCGCAGCTTGACGCGGCCCGCGAGCGCAGCATCGACTGCCTGGGGCAGGCGGGCATGGCGCCCGTGGCGCGTCCCCGTGGCGGCATGTTCGTCAGCGCCGGCTGGCCCGATATCCAGACGCCGGAATGGAACGGCAAGTTCGTCGCCGACATGGCATTGAAGGCCGGCATCCTGCTGTCGCCCAACGAATTCTTCATGCTGCGCGCGCCAGAGACGGTATGGTTCCGCTTCAACGTGGCCTACACCGATACCCCGGTGCTGCAAGCCTTCCTGCAATCGATCCGTCCACGCTAAAGAACCCACCATGGCCAGCGACAAATCCTCCCCCCCGTCCATGAAGAATGCCAGTGGACGGCGTTTGCAGAACCGCGACCGCCTGGAAGCGGACATTCTCGAGCAGGCCGTGCGCGTGTTCGCGGAAAACGGCTACGAGGGCGCATCGATCGCCACCATCGCCGAGCGGGCGGGCCTGTCGAAGCAGAACCTGATGTACTACTTCCCGTCCAAGCAGCTGCTGTACCAGCGCGTGCTCGACGACGTGCTCGACGACTGGCTGGCGCGCATGGACATGCTGGCCAATGAGCACGATGAACCGCGCGACGTGCTGCGCGCGTATATCGGCGCCAAGTTGCGCTTTTCGCGCGAACAGCCGTGGGCGTCGCGCGTCTATGCGCTGGAAGTGATCAACGGTGCGCCCCTGTATGGCGCGCAGATACGCGACCGGGTCGTGCCCCTGCTGCGCAAGGATATCGCCGTATTTGAGCAGTGGATCGCGGCCGGCAGGATCGCTCCCGTGAACGCCACGCACCTGATGTTCGCCATCTGGGCCATGACGCAATCGTATGCGGATTTTTCAGCGCAGATGGCGCTGGTGCTGGACCGCAAGGAGCTTACGCGCAAGGACTACGAGGACGCCGACACAATGGTCGTGCAAATGGTGCTGGCCGCCGTCAAGGTGTAAGGAGACGAAAAAAAACCGCCGTGCTGGCGGTTTCTTGCATGCTCACGGCGCTCAGGCCACGGTCTTGCCCTTGCGGCGGCGCGCCATGAAGCCGACCAGGCCCAGGCCTGCCAGCAGCATCGCATAGGTTTCCGGTTCCGGCACGGCCGACACATAACCGGCCACGTTGGTGGCGCTGAAATAATGGTTGGCATTGACCTGGATGTTCGAGGCCCAGCTCCCCACCACCACGTTGCCGTTGATCTGGCCATTGCCGCCCGCCAGGGTCGCCAGGGGCGCCAGCACGCTGCCGTACAGGCCTACGCCGTTCAGCGTCACGTTCTGCGCCTCATAGAAGTTATACAGCACGTTGTACTTGCTGAAATCGCCATAGCCGCCGGACAGATTCACATTCGTGCCGCTGATATTGAGGATCAGGGTGTCGTTCGTGTGCAGGTTGCTGAATTTAAAATTGTTCACCGAACCCAGCGCAGCCGCCGTCAGGTCGAACACTTGCACATTGCCCGTGCCGCCCGTGAGGGTCATGCCGCCGTAGGCTACCGAGCTGCTGCCCGTGGCCGCCACTTTCGCCAGCGAGGTCGAGGTATTTTTCAGCTGCGCCGACGTCGCGGCGAACGATACGGGCGACGTCGTGGTCTTGGTGGCCGTATTCAGGCCCACGCTGCTCGTCGTCGTCGTGCCGCCCACGTAGTAATTGCCGTTCTTGATCGAACCGGAGCTGTAGTTCAGGTTGCCGCCGACGACCAGTGCATACCCCGTATTGCCATGCGTAACGTAGGCATCCTTGTTCTTCTCATTGATCGAATAGCTCGATGCGTTGAGGTTGCCGGCAACCAACACGCCGCCTTCGACATCGCTGCCGGACGCGCTGAAGTTGCTCAGCGAATATAAATTGGCGCCGCCGATCCCCAGATCGACCACACCGGCTTGCGCGGCGCCGGCAGTCAACACGGTTGACAGAACGAAGAGGAGTGGCAATTTAGGCATGCTTGACATTTTATTTCCAAAAAGAAAATTAACTTGACGACAGGTTATCACATTCATTGATCTTGAGATGTCGCAAACCAACAACTTTTATAACAATAATGAAAACATAGTTTCCAATTTGGAATTATTCAACAGCCGCGATCCGCCACCTGTCTCCATCCTCCGGGTTGGGCGGCGGCAGCGCCGCCTTGTAATAGTGCTTATAGCCCATGCCAACTTGGTGATACGATCGCGGCTGCGCCAGACCAGGCAAGAACAGCTCACAAGTTAAAGGATGATGCACGCATGAAACGATTGTCATTAGGCGCACTGATGCTGGCGTATGCCTGCGGCGCGCAAGCCGATGTCTTCAACATGATCGAGAACCAGCCGCTCAGCGAGACCTGGCTCAATGCCGGCTTTTATTCGTATCATTTTCAGCGCGACAAGGGCCTGAACGACAGCAACCCTGGCCTAGGCGCCGAGTACCGCTTTTCCACCGTCGCCTCGGCCACGGCCGGCCGTTTCTACAATAGCGACCGCGCCTATTCGAACTACCTGGGCGTGTACTACCAGCCTATCCAGATGGGGCCGTTCCGCGTAGGTGCCGTCGTCGGCGGCTTCAGCGGCTATCCAAAGATGCGTGACGGCGGCTGGTTCCCCGCCCTCGTGCCCACCATCAGCTATGAATACCAGCGCGTGGGCGTGAATCTCGCCATCGTGCCATCCTACAAGGACCGGCTGTATGGCGCCCTCAGCTTCCAGTTGAAACTCAAGGTCTTCGACTAGCCGTTCGTCCAGGCATGTCGCCGTTCGGCCTGCCATTCCTGCCGTTCGTCGCAGAGCCGATGCACGCCTGCAAGCGCCTGGCTATAGTGCAGTCATCGCCAGGCCATCACGACGGCAACGGCACTCAACGACGACAGGAGAGCACCATGAAAGACATCAATTCGGCCCCGGGCAACACATCCTTTACCGCCTTCTGGAGCGAACTGTGCGCGTATGCGCGCCAGGGCCTGGAAGCCCTGTCGGCCATGTCCTGGCCCATGCTGCTGGCCTGTGCCATCGGCCTGGCCTTCGTCATCACCATCCTGCCGCTGGCGATCACCCTGTTCGTCATCTTCGTGCTGCTGAAGTGGGCGGGCAATGCGGGCGGCTTCAGCTGGGAAAAAAAAGCAGCCCAACCGGAACAGCCCCCTCAGGCGTGACGCCCTTGTAGGGGGGACGGGAGTGGCCTATAGTGAAGCGCGGCCATGACAGGTATCAACACCACAACCTTGAATACCCGTCCTGGTGAACGCTGCGCACCATTCATGATCGAAACTACTCCATCCCCCTACAGGAGTTTCCATATGACCACGACAGCAAAAGACACCAGGGCCACCACCATTCCCTGCCTGCGTTATCACGATGCACCGGCGGCCATCGACTGGCTATGCAAGGCATTCGGGTTCGAAAAACAGCTGGTCGTCCCCGACAGCGACGGCGGCATCGCCCATGCCCAGCTCAGTTATGGCAACGGCATGATCATGCTCGGCTCCGTGGTCGACAGCGAGTATGGCCGCCTGATGAAGCAGCCGGGCGACATAGGCAATGCCAACACGCAAAGCTGCTACCTGGTCGTCCACGACGCCGATGCCGTCTACCGTAGCGCGCGCGAGGCTGGCGCCGACATCGTGCTCGATATCAAGGATGAAGAATACGGCGGACGCGGCTTCACGTGCCGCGATCCGGAAGGCCACATCTGGAGCCTGGGCACCTACGACCCATGGTGAAACGGAGAACAATGATCATCAGTACCGTTGCCGCCGCCAGCCTCGCGCTGGTTGGCGGCTTCCTGTCCGCTCCCATCCTCGTCGACGAGCACCTCAACCGCGTCCATCCCCCGTCAGGCAAGACGCCGGCGGCGGCCACCATGGCCCTACACGAGAGCCTGTGGATCGCCGACCTGCATGCGGACAGCCTGCTGTGGCAGCGCAAGCTGAACCGCGACAGCCAGCGCGGCCACGTGGACTTTCCCCGCCTGCAACGGGGCAATGTGGCACTGCAAGCCTTTTCCGTCGTCACGAAGACGCCGCGCAAGATGAATATCGAGCGCAATGGCAGCGACACGGACAACATCACGCCCCTGGTCGTGGCGCAAGGCTTGCCGCCCGCCACCTGGAACAGCCTGCTGGCGCGCGCCACCTACCAGGCCGACGAGCTGCGCCAGCAAGCGGCCGGCAGCCATGGCAAGGTACGCGTCATCGGCAGCCGCGCACAGCTGCGCAGCTTCATCGCCGCGCGCGACAAGGATCACCGCCTGGTGGCCGGCTGGCTGACGCTGGAAGGCGCGCATGCGCTCGAAGGCAAGCTGGACAACCTCGATACCTTGTACCGGGCCGGCTTCCGCATGGCCGCGCCCACGCATTTCTTCGATACGGAACTCTCCGGCTCCCAGCATGGCCTGAACAAAGGCGGCCTGACACCGCTGGGCAGGCAATGGCTGCGCGCCATGGAGCAGCGCAAGATGATCGTCGACCTGGCGCATGCCTCGCCGGCCACCATCGACGACGTCCTGAGCCTGGCGACACGCCCCGTGATGGTGTCGCACACGGGCGTGCGCGGCACCTGCGCCAACGGGCGCAACCTCAGCGACGCACAATTGAAACGCATCGCCGCCCAGGGTGGCCTCGTGGGCATCGGTTTCTGGAACACGGCCGTTTGCGGCAAGGACGTGGCGTCCATCGCGCGTGCCATCGCCTACACGGTCAAGCTGGTCGGCGCGCAGCACGTGGCGTACGGCTCGGACTTCGATGGCGCCGTCACCACCGCCATCGACACGGCCGGGCTGCCGCGCCTGACGCAGGCACTGCTCGACGCGGGCTTGTCGGAAGCGCAGGTCCGCCGCGTCGCTGGCGAAAACGTGCGCGACTTTTTACTGACAAACCTGCCCGACGACGACGCCTAAGCGAGTGCGTCGATCAAAGCCTGGCTCGCCACCTGGCACGGGCGGATGCGTATCAGCTTGCGATACAGGGGCGGCATGGCCTCGCACAGCGCCAGCAGCGCCTCGTCGGCCATGGCCGGGCGCACGTACTGGAACTGGGCCGGGTTATTTTCCGGCAGCGCTCCCTCCATGGTGGAGCCGTAGGCGCCCAGGGTCATGACACTGGCGGCGCTATTGTCCGGGCCGATGGCCAGCACGAAAGTGCCATGCTTGGGATGGCCCAGATAGCTTTTGATCTCTTCCTGCAGCGCAGGGTCCGTGTTCGCGGCGCCCGCCATCAATTCGTAGCGCAGCTGCGCATACTGGCGCGTGCACTCCATGAACGGCGTGCGTATCGCTGATTGCGACAGTTTTCCCGGCATGCACAGCAGCAGGTTGCCGAAGGAGTCGAGCAAGGCGGCCGCGTCCCCCTGACCACCGTCGCGCAGGTCCTGCTCCATGGCCGCCTGCAGGAAGGGTGCCAGGCCGGCGTCGGGCGCGTGCGGCGCGCAGCGGTAAGTCAGGGCGTCGGGATAGCGGCGGCGCAAGGCGCGCACCACGGCATGCTCGGACGGCAAGGTCGCGGGATCGCGCCGCTGCACATCGTCTCCGGCGTTCAGCAGCTGCATCACCTGCGCCGACGTCGATTCGAATACCAGCGAGCACAGGGCCTGCGTGGCCTCATGGATGCTCTTGCCGATGAAAAAAGACCTGGGCGCGGCGCCGGACGGCGCGCGCGCGTACTCGGTGGCGCCGCGCACGGCCGGGTAGCAGAAGCTGCGCCCCGCCTGCGCCTGCAGCGGCGCCGGCAAGGCCGTGAAGGTGGCGCTGCCATCGTAATTGATGCCCGCCTTGATGTCGGGCGCAGCCACCACCACGTTGAAGCCGGCGGCCAGGATGGCGCCCGTGCACATGCAGCACGGGTCGAGCGAGGTGACGATGGTCAGTTCGCCGGGCGGCGGCAGCGGCGTGCCCTTGGCCCGCTCGGCAAAATACCAGTCCACCAGCTGGCGCTCGCCATGCGCGGTGGGATCGAACACCAGGCCGTGGCGCACGACGTTGTTGTGCATCGATTGCAGCACATTGCCGGCTCCATCGAGCAGCACGCCGCCCACGCCAAAGGTACCTTGCGTCTTGGCCGCCAGGGCCTCGGCCGCGGCAATGGCCACGGCGGCCTGGATGTCGATCGTCTTGTTCAAGCGGATGCCATGTGCTGAAGTTACTTCATGTCCAGGTCGGAATTGCCGAAGCCATGCGGCAGCAGCCAGCCCGCCGTCACTTCCATGACATCGTTTTTCAGGTTCGTCAGGATCACCGGCAGGTCGGCGCCGCCCATTTCGAAGATCACCTGGCGGCAGGCGCCGCACGGAGAAATCGGCTCGGCCGTGTCGCCCGTGACGGCCAGCTTGGCGAAGTCGCCCGGTTTGCAGCCATGCGCGATGGCGCTGAAAAATGCCGTGCGCTCGGCGCAGTTGCACAGGCCATACGCCGCATTTTCCACGTTACAGCCACGGAAGACGCGGCCATCCTTGCACAGCAGCGCCGCGCCCACTTTAAAGCGTGAATATGGCGAGTAAGCCAGTTCACGGCCGGCATTGGCTTCGGCGATCAGTTCTTGGTTGTTCATTTTTTCTGCAATACCTTTGAAATCATTAAGGCCGGGGTCAGACCCTCAACACCGCTGACACATAGCTCGACGCTATCGCAAGCGGGGGTCTGACCCCAGTTGTCAACTACGGTCGAATGGTACGATAAATCACCGGATTGGCCGTCAGCGCCACGGCGCTGATGGCATACGCTTCCTGGATTTCCTTGACGGCTTGCTGCGCCGCCGCTTCCGTGCGCGCGTGCACCATGGCCAGCGGCTGGCCAACGGCCACCTGCTCGCCCAGTCCCACCAGGTCCGTCAGCCCGACGGCGAAATCGATGCTGTCGCTCGGACGGCGGCGGCCACCGCCCAAGGCGACGACGGCCAGGCCGATGGCGCGGCAATCGCGCACATTGGCAAAGCCGGCCGACAGCGCTGGCGCCGGCACGACGAACGGCGCTTTTTCCAGGTGCTTGTCCGGATTGTCGACCAGGTCTGCAGGGCCGCCCAGGGCGGACACCATGCGCGAAAAGCGCTCGGCCGCTTCGCCCGAATCGAGCGCCGCCATCAGTTTCACGCGCGCCTCTTCCTCGGTGGCGGCCAGGCCGCCCAGCACCAGCATCTCGGCGCACAGCGCCAGCGTGACTTCGTGCAGGCGCGCGGGACGCGAACGGCCCGTCAGGTAATCCATGGCGCCCCGCACTTCCAGCGCATTGCCGGCGTACGGCGCCAGCGATTCGTTCATGTCCGTCAGGATGGCCGACGTCTGCATGCCCGCGCCATTGCCCACGGCGACAATGCTCTCGGCCAGCTCCACCGATTTGTCGTAGGTCGGCATGAAGGCACCCGTGCCCACTTTGACGTCCATCACCAGCGCGTCCAGGCCGGCCGACAGCTTCTTCGACAGGATGGAACCGGTGATCATGGCCACCGATTCCACCGTGGCGGTGACGTCGCGGATGCTGTAGAAGCGCTTGTCGGCCGGCGCCAGCTGCGCCGTCTGGCCGATGATGGCCACGCCGATCTCCTGTACCACCTTGCGGAACAGTTCATTGTCCGGCACGGTGCAGTAGCCGGGAATGGCGTCGAACTTGTCCAGCGTGCCTCCCGTGTGGCCCAGGCCGCGGCCCGAGATCATCGGCACGTAGCCGCCGCACGCGGCCACCATGGGGCCCAGCAGCAGCGATACCACGTCGCCCACGCCGCCCGTGGAATGCTTGTCGACGACGGGACCCGGCAGATTCAGCGCGCGCCAGTCCAACACGTGGCCGGAATCGCGCATGGCCAGGGTGAACGCCACGCGCTCGTCCATGTTCATGTCGTTGAAAAAGACGGCCATGCCCAGCGCCGCGATCTGGCCTTCGCTGACGCTGCCGTCAGTGATGCCGCGCACGAAAAACTGGATTTCCTCGGCGCTCAGCACACCCTTGTCGCGCTTCTTGCGGATGATTTCTTGGGTCAAAAACATGGAATAACTCCAATAAATGAATGACTTAGGGGCCGCCCCCCGATCGCCTTTGCGATGGAGTTGCGGCCCCGGCAGTACTGCGATTTACATTAGACGCCGTAAGGAATCCACACGTTTTTCACTTGCGACGCATGTGCCAGCACGGCACGGCCACCGCTCTGCGCGGCGCTGTACCAGTCGCGGCCCTTGGCGCCGCCGACCCAGGTACGCTTCAGGGTGCCGGCCGACAGGCGCTCGACTTCCGCGCAGCCTTCCGCCGAACCGTCATGGCGCCACACGGCGTCGATGTCGGCGTGCGTGGCCAGCGTGCGCGCCAGTTCATCGGCGTTGCCGCTGATGATGTTGACGACGCCGCCCGGCAAATCGGACGTATCGAACACCTGGTACAGGTCCAGCGCGGACAGCGGATGCGCTTCGGACGGCACCACCACCACGCGGTTGCCCAGCGCGATGGCCGGTGCCACCAGCGAAATGAAGCCCAGCAAAGGCGCTTCGTTCGGGCAGACGATGCCGATCACGCCGACCGCTTCGTTCAGCGCCACGGTGATGCCCTTGGTTGGCGGCTGGTGCGCCAGGCCGTCGTACTTGTCGGCCCAGGCGGCGTAGTAGAACAGGCGTTCGATCGATGCCTGCACTTCCTTCTCCGGGTTCTTGTTGCCCGTCATGGCGGCGATGCGGGCGGCGAATTCGTCGGCGCGCGCCGCCAGGTTCTCGGCGATGTAGTACAGCACTTGCGCGCGGTTGTGCGCCGTGGCGCCGGTCCAGCCGGACGCCTTGTGCGCCGCTTCGACGGCGTTGCGGATGTCCTTGCGGCTACCCACGCCCACTTCGGCCAGCAGGGCGCCGTTCGCGCCGAACACGGGAGCGCTGTAGGCGCTGTCAGGGCGCGCCTGCTTGCCGCCGATGTACATCTTGGCCGTGCGGTCGATGGCGAAGGGATCGGCTGCCGCCGGCTTCGCCGCCGCCTTGGCCTTCGCTTCCACCACCGGCAGGGCCGGACGCGCATCTTCGGCCAGGGCCGTCATGTATTCCAGCATGCCTTCGCGGCCACCTTCGCGGCCGAAGCCCGATTCGCGGTAGCCGCCGAAGCCGCAGGCCGCGTCGAACTGGTTGGCGCTGTTGATCCACACGACGCCAGCCTTGATGGCGGGCGCGATGTCCAGCGCCAGGCTGATCGACTCGGTCCACACGCTGGCGGCCAGGCCGTACACCGTGTTGTTCGCCAGCTGCACCGCTTCAGGCGGCGTGCGGAAGCTCATCGCCACCAGCACGGGGCCGAAGATCTCAGCCTGCGCCACGGCGGCCGACGTCGACGCGCCCGTGATCAGGGTGGGCGGGAACCACGAGCCGTCGGCCGGCAATTCGCACGCGGGTTGCCAGACGTCGCAGCCTTCGGCACGGGCCGAATCGACCAGCGCGGCGATGCGCTGGCGCTGTACCGGGTCAACCAGCGCGCCCACGTCCATCGATTTGTCCAGCGGCGAGCCGAGACGCAGGTTTTCCATGCGCGCGCGCACCTTGTTCAGGAAGCGCTCCTGGATCGATTCCTGCACCAGCAGGCGCGAACCGGCGCAGCACACCTGGCCCTGGTTGAACCAGATCGAATCGACCAGGCCTTCCACGGCGCCGTCCAAGTCCGCGTCTTCAAAGACGATGAATGGCGACTTGCCGCCCAGTTCCAGCGACAGCTTCTTGCCGCTGCCGGCCGTCGCTTCGCGGATCAGACGCCCCACTTCCGTGGAACCCGTAAAGGCGATCTTGTCGACGCCGGGGTGGTTGACGATGGCCGAACCCACGCGGCCGTCGCCGGTGACGATGTTGACCACGCCGGCTGGCACGCCCGCCTGCAGGCACAGTTCGGCGAACAGCATAGCGGTAAGCGACGTGAATTCGGCCGGCTTGAAGACGACCGTGTTACCGGCCGCCAGGGCCGGGGCGATTTTCCACGACAGCATCAGCAGAGGGAAATTCCACGGCACGATCTGGCCCACCACGCCCACGGCGCGGTAGTCGGCGAATTCTTCCGACTGCAGCTGCGCCCAGCCGGCATGATGGTAGAAGTGGCGCGCGGCCAGCGGCAGGTCGATATCGCGCGTTTCGCGGATGGTCTTGCCGTTGTCCAGGGTTTCCAGCACGGCGAACAGGCGCGAATGCTTTTGCAGCAAACGGGCCAGCGCATACATGACCTTGGCGCGGCCATGGCCGCCCATGCCCTGCCACACGGGCAGCGCGCGGCGCGCCGCTTCCACGGCGCGTTCCACGTCAGCATCGGTCGCCTGCGTCAGTTCGGCCAGTTGCGCGCCGTCGGCAGGATTGGTCGAGGCGAACAGTTCGGCCGGCTCGCTCCAGGCGTTGTCGATGAACAGACCGAACTTGCGCTGGTGGCCGTCGAGCCACGCCTGTGCTTCTTTTTGACTTTCGGGAGCTGGGCCGTAGTCCATAGTATTGAGAATCTCGTTAATTGTAGGCATGACGAATGTTCTTTAAGGTTGTGCGTGACGATGATTGGCCGAGTAGCTGCCGGTGACGTAGTGCTCGAGCTGGCGCTCGATGTCGGTCAGCAGGCTGGAAGCGCCGATGCGGAACAGGTGCGGCTGCAGCCATTCGTTGCCCAGTTCTTCCTTCATCAGGGTCAGGTATTGCAGGGCGCTCTTGGCCGAGCTGACGCCGCCGGCCGGCTTGAAGCCCACCTGGAAACCTGTCTGCTCGTGGTATTCGCGGATCGTGCGCACCATCGTCAGGGCCACGGGAATGGTGGCGTTCACGCCCTCTTTACCGGTGGAAGTCTTGATGAAATCGGCACCGGCCATCATGCACACCCACGAAGCCTTGGCCACGTTTTCCAGGGTCAGCAAGTCGCCCGTGGCGAGAATCGCCTTCACGTGCGCTTCGCCGCAGGCCTTGCGGTAGGCCAGCATTTCGTCGTACAGCACTTGCCAGTTGCCGTTCAGGACGTGCTGGCGCGTGATGACGATATCGATTTCCGTGGCGCCGGCAGCGACCGACAGTTCGATCTCGCGCAGCTTCGTTTCCATGCTCGTCAGGCCGGCCGGGAAACCCGTCGACACGGCGGCGATGGGCAGGCGCCCCTGGATGACTTTCACGGCTGGCTGGATCATCTCGTGGTACACGCACACGGCGCCGGTGCTCAGGTCGGTCAGGCCCAGTGCTGCCATCAGGTCGGCGCGCAGCGGGCGCATGGCCTTCATGCACAGGCGCTCTACGCGGCCCGGCGTATCGTCGCCGCCCAGGGTGGTCAGGTCGATCATCTGGATGGCTTTCACCAGCCAGGCTGCCTGGTATTCCTTTTTCACCGTGCGGCGGTTCGCCAGGCTGGCCGCGCGGCGGTCCGTCGCGGCGCGGTTGACGCGGATCTGGTTGATCCAGCCCAGGTCGAGGCCAACGGCCTCGTTACGCTTGAATTCGGGGTGCATGAGTGTCATAACAAGCTGGTTCCATTAGCAAGTGGTGGTACGCCAAGGTGCTTGGCGAGGGTTTGGCCAATATCGGAGAAGGTCTCGGAAATACCCAGTGCGCGCGGGGCGACGCCGGGACCGAAGAAGATCATCGGAATGTGTTCGCGGGTGTGGTCGGAGCCGTGCCAGGTCGGGTCGCAGCCATGGTCGGCGGTGATCACGACCAGGTCGCCTTCCTTGAGCTTGGCCATGAATTCCGGCAGGCGCGCATCCATTTCGCGCAGCGCGTCGGCATAGCCCTCGACGTTGCGGCGGTGGCCGAAGGCCTGGTCGAAATCGACGAAGTTGACAAAGGTGAGCGACTTGTCCTGCACCTCATCGGTGGTTTTCAGCAGCGCTTCGAACAGCGCCATGTTGTCGACGCCCTTGACCACGCGCGAGATGCCCTGGGTGGCGAAAATGTCGCTGATCTTGCCCAGGCCGACGACTTCGCCGCCCGCGTTCTTCACGTGGTCGAGCAGGGTCGGCGCGGGTGGCGCGACGGCGTAGTCGTGGCGGTTGGTGGTGCGCGTGTAATTGCCGTTGCTGCCCGTGAACGGGCGGGCGATGACGCGGCCGATGTTGTACGGCTCGACCAGCTTGAAGGCCATTTCGCACACTTCGTACAGGCGCTCGAGGCCGAACGATTCTTCGTGCGCGGCGATCTGCATCACCGAGTCGCCCGAGGTGTAGATAATCAGCTTGCCCGTGGCGACGTGCTCGTCGCCATGCTTGTTGATGATATCCGTGCCCGAGGCATGGCAGTCGCCCAGGAAGCCCGGCACGCCCGACATGGCTTTGAGCTTGTCGGTCAGGTCGGCGGGGAACGACGGCGTGGTGCGGGGGAAGTAGCCCCAGTCGAATTCGACTGGCACGCCGGCGATTTCCCAGTGGCCGCTCTGCGTGTCCTTGCCGGTGGAGCGCTCGCGCGCGGCACCGTAGGCGCCGGTAAAGCCGTCGCGCTGGTCGAAGCCCGTGGCCCATTCGCCGCTGGCCAGGTGGGCGGCGGCGCCCAGGCCCAGGCGTTCCATGTTCGGGAGTTTCAAGGTCTTGCCGCTTTTGGCGACAGTGCTGGCAATATGGCCAAAGGTATTGGCACCTGCGTCGCCATACTTGGCGGCGTCTGGCGTCGCGCCAAGGCCGAAGGAATCAAGCAGGAGGATAAATGCGCGTGACATGATAAGGCTCGCTTTATGGAGTGATGCAAAGATGATGCGGTCAGTGTAGGCCGGATTTTCCCGGCCTGCCGCGCGGCAGCGCCAGTGGTTGGCGCGCCGCTGCTGCGTAAGGAAGAGCGCTTAGGCTTGCGGCGTGGCCGAGACGGTGGCCAGGAAAGCCAGGATCAGCTTGACCAGGTCTTTCGCGCCGATGGCCGCGTATTTCAGGGTCTGCTCGTGCGACAGGGCGAATGGCGACATGCCTTCGGCCAGGTTGGTGATGACGGACACGCCCACCACTTTCAGGTCGCAATGACGGGCCGAGACCACTTCCGGCACCACCGACATGCCGACCGTGTCGGCGCCCAGGCGGGCCATCATGCGGATTTCCGCAGCCGTCTCGAAGTTCGGGCCCGGGTAGGCGACAAACACGCCTTCGTGCAGGGTGATGCCGTTCGAGGCGGCCGTTTCCTTGACCAGCTTGCGCAGGTCCGCATCGTAGGCATTGGCCATGCTGAAGAAGCGCGGGCCGAAGCGGTCGTCGTTCGGGCCGACCATCGGCGTGCCTGGCAGCAGGTTGATATGGTCGCTGATGGCCACCAGGCTGCCCGCGTCCACTTCAGGGCGCAGCGAACCGGCCGCATTCGTCACGAACAGCATTTCGCAGCCCAGCAGTTTCAGGGTACGGATGGCGCTCGTCATCACGCCCATGCCATAACCCTCATAGAAGTGGCCGCGGCCCTTCATGCAGACGACGGCGACGCCCGACAGCGTGCCCACCACCAGCTCGCCCGCATGGCCGTGCACGGTGCTGATCGGGAAACCCGGCAGCTCGTCAAAGCTGATGCTGACGGCGTCCGTCATCTGCTCGGCCAATACGCCCAGGCCGGAACCGAGGATCATCGCCACGCGCGGCTTGAAATTTTCAGGGGCGCGGGCACGGATGATTTCGGCGGCGTGGAAAGGGGCGTTGTTCGACATGGTTATCCTCGTAGTGACTAATGATGAATGCTGGCTGCGCGACGGCGCAAGACAAGTTGCCGCGGCCCAGCTATCGGGTATGGGTGCGTGTTATGGGTATATCCAAATGCGTATTGCAACTATTAGCCGCCACTATGCATCAATCGGAATATGTATGGCAAATACCATTTTTCTTACCCATTTATACAATTCAAATATAAATGGCCGATATTATAGTCCAGGCAAGGGCTGGCCCGCCAGCGGCGGCCTAGCCCTTGCGCAGCCCCGGAAATTGCATGCATACAAGCCCCATACGACCGTCTTGCCCGTACGCAGGCTGCCCGCTTGACACCACTCAGACAAATGTTTATAGTCACAGACAAATGTTTAAATACTGAGCGAAAACCTTGTGACCGATACCAACAAAAAAGACCAGTTATATACGCTGATCCGCAACAACCCCTTCATCTCGCAGCAAGACCTGGCGAGCGAACTGGGCTTGTCGCGCTCGGCCGTCGCCGGCCATATCGCCGGACTGATCCGCGAACGCCGCCTGCTGGGGCGCGCCTATGTGCTGCCGGACAGCCGCCCCGTGCTGTGCATCGGTGCCGCCAACCTGGACCGCAAGATGCGCACCCTGGCTACCTTGCAGATGGGCACGTCCAATCCCGTGCGCTCGGAAGAGGTATTTGGCGGCGTGGGCCGCAACATCGCGGAAAACCTGGCCCGCCTGTCGCTGCCCGTCGCCTTGCTGACGGCGCTGGGCGACGACGCGGCCGGCCACGCCCTGCAGACACACGCGGAAGATGCGGGCATCGACATGCGCGGAAGCTTGCATTTGAGCAATACGAGCAGCGGCACGTACACGGCCGTGCTGGACGAACATGGCGAAATGCTGCTGGCGATGGCGAACATGCAACTGTACGAAAAGCTGACGCCCGCTTTCCTGCACAGCCGCCAGCCGCAGCGCGCCGCCGCCGCCCTCACCGTATGCGACCTGAACCTGGGTCACGACAGCGTGCAGGCGCTGCTGGCCGATGCGCGCCAGGACGCCGCCCACGCGACGCCGCTCGTCATCGTCGCCGTCTCGCAGCCGAAGATGGCGCACCTGCCGCAGGACCTGACGGGCTTGCACCTGCTGATCCTGAACCGGGGCGAACTGGAAACCCGCGTGGCGCGGGCCTTGCCGACGGCGTTTGACGTGCGCGCCGCCTGCCGCGAAGTGCAGCGCCAGGGCGCGCGCCAGGTGATCGTCACCTGCGGCGGCGAAGGCGTGTATTTCACGGATGGCGACAGCCCGGACGCGCCTGTCGAGCACCTGGCCGCGCGCGAAGTGGTCGCCGTCGACGTGACGGGCGCCGGCGACGCATTTTCCGCCGCCGTCTGCTGGTCCCTGTATCACGACAGCGGCAATCTGAAACTGGCGTGCCGGCGCGGCCTGAAACTGGCCGCCATGACGCTGGAATCGGCTGCCACCGTGTCGCCCCTGATTTCGGCCGGCGCACTTGACGACATCGACGACGCCGACCTGGCGCCGCCCCCACCTACCCTCTTTCAACAGGACTGAAACATGACTCAACTCAACACCCAACTCGGCAACTTCCTCTCGTTCTCGCAAGAAGTGCTAGCCGCGCGCGCCGCCGGCAAGGCCATCGTGGCGCTGGAATCGACCATCATTTCGCACGGCATGCCGTACCCGCAAAACGTGGAAATGGCGCGTGAAGTGGAACAGATCATCCGTGACGGCGGCGCCGTTCCGGCCACCATCGCCATCATCGATGGCAAGATCTGCGTGGGCCTGTCGCCCGAGCAGCTGGAATTGCTGGGCACCTCGCCCGATGCCATGAAGGTCAGCCGCCGCGACCTGCCGTTCGTCTTGTCGCAGCGCAAGCTGGGCGCCACCACCGTGGCCGCCACCATGATCTGCGCGGAACTGGCGGGTATTTCCGTGTTCGTCACGGGCGGCATCGGCGGCGTGCACCGCGGCGCAGAAACGAGCTTCGACATTTCCGCCGACCTGCAGGAACTGGCGCACACCTCGGTGGCCGTCGTCTGCGCGGGCGTCAAATCCATCCTCGACATCGGCCTGACCCTGGAGTACCTGGAAACCCATGGCGTGCCCGTCATCAGCGTGGGCCAGGAAGGCTTCCCCGCCTTCTTCACACGCGAAAGCGGCTTCAAGGCCGATTTCCGCCTCGACACACCCGCGGAACAGGCGGCCTTCATCGGCACCAAATGGCAGCTGGGCCTGAAAGGCGGCGTCGTCGTCAGCAATCCCGTGCCGGCCGCGCAAGCCATGCCCAAGGAAGAGATCGACGCGATCACCACGCAGGCGCTGCAGGAAGCGGACGCGGGCGGCGTGAAGGGCAAGCAGGTCACGCCATTCCTGTTGTCGCGCATCAAGCAGCTGACGGATGGCCGCAGCCTGGCAACGAACATCGCCCTCGTCAAGCACAATGCGCAAGTCGGCACGGCACTTGCCATTGCCATGCAGGCAGTGGTGGCACGATAATAGGACTGCTGTAAAGAAAGCGCGCGCCTTGCTGTGCGCGCGCCGTTCCATCGCCTAGCAACACGCAACGCCAAGGAAAGCATGTCCATCGATCTGAAACAGTTAAAGTATTTTCTTGCCGTTGCCGAGGAGAAAAGCTTCAGCCGCGCCGCCGAACGCCTGCATATCTCGCAGCCGCCGTTGAGCCAGCAGATCATGAAACTGGAAAGCGAACTGGGCGTGCGCCTGTTTGCGCGCACCACGCGCACTTTCGAACTGACCGTGGCGGGCAAGGCGCTGATGAACGAGGCGGCCGACCTGCTGGCCAAGATGCGCATGACCATCGATACCATCCGCCAGATCGACCGCGGCGAAGTGGGCCGTTTGCGCGTGGGCATCGTGGGCTCGGCCATGTGGGGTCCCATCCCCAGCCTGCTGGAAGAATTCCAGACCAAATTTCCGCGCGTCACCTGGACCCTGCACGAACTCGGTCCCACGGTGCAATACGAAGCCTTGCGCGCCAAGCAGATCGATGTGGGCTTCTGGCGCGAACCCCGGCTGAACGACGAAGACTTGCGCCACGACAATCTGCGCCAGGAACTGTGCTTCCGCGAAAACGTGTGCGTGGCCGTCAACGAACACCATCCGCTGGCGAAAAACACGGCCATCGAGCTGATCGACATCGCCCACGAACCCATGCTGACGCTGAACCTCGATAAATCCGCGTTTCCCCGCTACCTCGTGCAATGCTGCATCAATGCGGGCTTCGAACCCGTGATCTTCCAGGAAGCGAGCGAACCGCAAACCCTGCTGGCCATGGTGGGCGCCGGCCTGGGCGTGACCCTGGTGCCGGAAACGACAAGCCGCATCGGCTGGCCCGGCGTCGTGTTTCTGCCGATCAAGACCAATCCGCCTTCCGCCAACCTGTATATCAGTTACACCACGCTCGACGACGCGCCCGTGGTGCGGGCCTTTTTAAATATACTTAATCCCCCATCGGCCTGACGCGGCCCGGCCCGGCCTGGCGTGGCGCGACTTGATCCAGCCAATTTATATGGCTTTCATATAAATAGTTAAACAAAAACGTATTTGTCATACATATCTGGCATGATGCATAGTGATTCGGACGCCCATCATGGCGCCGGTCCTGTGTCTGCCCTGCCCGTCTTGTTGACGCGTATCCTGGCCCACGCCGGCACCCCATTCGATGTTGTAAATATAAAAGAGACGGGGCGCGACTGTTGCATGAGCATCACACTGTGTACACAAAAGCATATAAGGCCAGCAATGATCTTGTGCATGATCTTGTGCAATACAGTGCAATGTTGATAAGGAACTATCAGCTCGTGCATGAAAAACAGGCTAAATCGGCCCCAAATTATATGTTTCACCTATAAAAAATATACAATATCGATCTTCCAGGAGCCAATTCATGAAACTTACACAATTTAGTTTGACGATCGCAGCCGTATTCCTGACTGCTCAAGCGTCCGCGGCTACCCCAAAACTGGGTGTCGTGTATGACGCGGGCGGCAAGTTCGACAAGTCGTTCAACCAATCCGCTTTCGAAGGCGCCTCGCGCTTCAAAAAAGACACGGGCATTTCCTTCATCGAAGTACAGGCATCGAGCGATACGCAAGCCGAGCAAGTCATGCGCGGCCTGGCCCGCAAGAAACTCGACATGATCGCCGCCATCGGCTTTGCGCAAACGCAAGCCGTGCAAAAGGTCGCCAAGGAATTCCCGAACGTGAAATTCGTGCTGATCGACGGCCAGGCTGCCGGCAGCAACGTCAATTCCGTCGTCTTCAAGGAAGAAGAAGGCTCCTACCTGGTGGGCGTGGCTGCGGCCATGGCCAGCAAGAGCAAGAAAGTCGGCTTCATCGGCGGCATCGATATTCCCCTGATCCGCAACTTCGCCTGCGGCTACGCGCAAGGCGTCAAGGCCGTCAATCCGAAGGCGGAAATCACGCAAAACATGGTCGGCACCACCTCCGGCGCCTGGAATGACCCGGCCAAGGGTGGCGAACTGGCCCGCTCGCAATTCGAGCGCGGCGTCGACGTCGTCTTCGCCGTTGCCGGCGGCAGCGGCATGGGCACCCTGCAGATGGCCAAGGAAAAAGGCAAGCTGGCGATCGGCGTCGATTCGAACCAGAACCATCTGTATCCAGGCAGCATCCTGACCTCGATGGTCAAGCGCGTCGACAACACGGTCTATGACAGCTTCATGGAAGTCAAGAACGGTACCTGGAAGGGCGGCGTCAGCTATAAAGGCTTGAAAGAAGGCGGCGTGGACTGGGCGCTCGACGCGAACAACCGCAAGCTGATCACGCCGGAAATCGAAAAACGCGTGTTGGGTGCGCGTAAAGACATTATCGATGGCAAGATCAAAGTGATCGATTACCGCGTCGGCAGCAGCTGCCCGGTCTAAACTCACTCTTCATCACTAAGCGCGCCGCCGGGGCCAGTCCCCGCGCGGCGCGTTTCCATGAAACTATCCAGTTATGAACCTATGCAGCCAGCAGTAGAATTTCGCAGCATTTCCAAGCAATTTGGACATGTGAAGGCGAACGCCGACGTCAGCTTCTCCATCGCCAAGGGCAGTATCCATGGCCTGGTGGGGGAAAACGGCGCCGGCAAATCGACCTTGATGAGCATCCTGTACGGATATTACCGTGCCGACGGCGGAGAAATCTTGCTCGACGGAAAAGTACAGCCTATCCGCAACAGCCAGGAAGCGATCAACCTCGGCATCGGCATGGTGCACCAGCATTTCATGCTGGTCGAGAACTTCACCGTCCTCGACAATATCATGCTGGGCACGGAAGGCGGTTTTCGTTTGGCCAGCCACCGCGCCGAAGCGGAGGCCCAGCTGCGCGAGATCTGCGCCCGCTACCGCCTCGACGTCGACCCGCTGGCGAAGATCGAAGACCTGTCCGTGGGCGCCCAGCAGCGCGTGGAAATCCTCAAGCAGATTTACCGCAGCGCCAACATCCTGATCCTCGACGAGCCGACGGCCGTGCTGACGGCGCAGGAAACGGCCTCGCTGTTCGAAATCCTGCGCCTGTTCAAGGAACAGGGCAAAACCATCATCCTGATCACGCACAAGCTGCAGGAGATCCTGGAAATCACCGACAACGTCACCGTCATGCGCGGCGGCACGGTGGTCGGCGCCGTGGCGACAGCCGGCACCTCGAAGGAAGAGCTGGCCAACATGATGGTCGGCCGCCCCATCCAGAGCCATCTGCCCCGCGCGCCCTACAATCCGGGCGCCACGGTGCTGGAAGTGGACGGGCTGCAGCTGGCCGACGAGCAGCAGGTCAAGCTGCTGGCCGACATCGGCTTCAACTTGCGCGCCGGCGAGATCGTCGCCATCGCGGGCGTCTCGGGCAATGGCCAGAGCGAGCTGCTGGAAATTCTGTCCGGCATGCGTTTGCCGACGTCCGGCACCTTGCGCTTCCTGGACAAGGATTTGCCATTTGGCAAGCGCCATGATGCCGACGGCTTGCCGCTGGCCTTCCGCGAACTGGGCATCGCCCACATTCCCGAAGACCGGCTGCGCGATGGCGTGGTGAAGAATTTCTCCGTCATGCAGAACACCATCCTCGGCTACCAGGACCGCCTGAAGAACCGCTGGGGCTTGTTCAACTTCAAGGCCATCGGCGCGCGCTGCGCGGAATTGCTGAAGACCTTCGACGTGCGCCCGGCCAATCCGGACCTGCGCATCGGCTTGTTGTCTGGCGGTAACCAGCAAAAGGTGGTGATCGCGCGCGAAGTGCTGGCGCAGCCGAAACTGATGCTGGTGGGCCAGCCCACGCGCGGCGTCGACATCGGCACCATCGAAAGCATCCACACGCAATTGCTGGCCCTGCGCGACGCGGGCGTGGCGATCCTGCTGGTGTCCGTCGAACTGGAAGAAGTGCGGGCGCTGGCCGACCGCATTCTCGTCATGTGCGGCGGGCGCATCACCGGCGAACTGAAAATTGAAGAATTCGATACCACCCGCATCGGTCTGCTGATGGGGGGAATGCATAAATCATGAATAACGACTTGCCACGCTGGGCGACAGCCTTTGTCATGCCCATGTTAAACCTGCTGTCGGCCTTGCTGGTCGCAGCCCTGGTGATCTATATGCTGGGCGAAGATCCGGCCGAATCGCTGGGTATCCTCGTCAACAGCGCCATCCTCAATCCGGAAGGCCTGAGCTACACCCTGTTCTACGCCAGCACCTTCATCTTCACGGGCCTGTCCGTGTCCGTGGCGATGCAGGCCGGTCTGTTCAATATCGGTTCCGAAGGCCAGATGTACATCGGCGGCCTGGGCCTGACGGTGGCCATGCTGGCCTTCGACCAGACCCTGCCCGCCTGGCTCCTGATTCCGGCGGCCATGATAGGTGCCGCCCTGTTCGGCGCGCTGTGGGGCTTTTTGCCCGGCTACCTGCAAGCCAAGCGCGGCAGCCACATCGTCGTCACCACCATCATGTTCAACTTCATCGCCGCCAGCCTGATGAACTTCATCATCGTGAAGTACCTGATTCCCCCGGGCGAACAGAATACGGCCAGCCGCGTCTTCGCGGAAAGCGGCGAAATGCCGCGCCTGAACACCTGGTTCCCGGCGCTGGGCGATACGCCGCTGAACGTCAGTTTCCTATTGGCAATTGCGGCGCTGGTCATCTATGGCGTGATGGTCTGGCGTTCGTCGTGGGGCTTCAAGCTGCGCGCCACGGGCCTGAACAAGCATGCGGCCCACTATGCGGGCGTGTCGATCAGCAAGATGATCATCATCGTCATGCTGATCTCGGGCGCGCTGGCGGGCCTCGGTTCCGTCAATTCCATCATGGGTTCGACGCACTACCTGTCGCTGAACTTCGTCGGCGGCGCCGGCTTCATCGGCATCGCCATCGCCCTGATGGGCCGCCAGCATCCGGTCGGCATCTTTTTGTCGGCCGTGCTGTTCGGCGCGCTGATCCAGGGCGGCTTCGACCTGTCGCTGGAAAAACCGAATATCCCTACGGAAACCTTCATCTTCATCCAGGGCTTGATCATCCTGTTCTGCGGCGCCATGGAAAACTTCTATGCCCCGGCCATTTCCGCCCTGCTCAAGCGCACCAAAGGCTAAACCATGACACTCGACGACTTTCATTTCGCCAGCATCCTGGTATCGACCGTGCGCAATGCGCCCGTCCTGATCTTCGCCGCCATGGCCGGCCTGTTTGCCGAGCGCAGCGGCATGATCGACATCGGCCTGGAAGGCAAGATCCTGGCCAGCGCCTTCGCTTCCGCCGCCGTGGCCTACACGACGCAAAACCCGTATTACGGCATGGCTGCCGGCATGCTCGTCTGCGTCGCCCTGGCCCTGCTGCAAGCCTATGTCAGCATCACGCAAAAGGGCAACCAGCTGGTGGCCGGCATGGCCATCAACATCGCCATGAGCGGACTGACGTTTGTGCTGGCGCAATTCTTCTTCCAGCAGGGCGGCCGCACGCCGGACCTGGGGTCGGCGCGGCTGTTCGACGTGGTCTTGCCCGGCACGCAATACGTGGAACACATTCCCTTCATCGGCTGGGTGTATGCCCACCTGATCGGCGGCCATTCCATCCTCGTCTACGTGGCCTTCCTCCTGATCCCGCTCGTGCACTGGCTGCTGTACCACACGCGCTTCGGCCTGCGCCTGCGCGCCTGCGGCGAAAACCCCCATGCGGCCGACTCGGCCGGCGTGAGCGTGGAAGCGACGCGTTACATGGCCATGCTGGTGGCCGGCATCCTGTGCTCGTTCTCGGGCGCGTATCTGGCCATCGTGCAGAGCGGCTTCTTCCTGCGCGACATGTCGGCCGGCGCCGGCTACCTGGCCCTGACGGCCATGGTGTTCGGCAACTGGCGCCCCGTCTACACCTTCCTGGGCTGCCTGATGTTCGGCTTCTTCGCCGCCATCCAGATCCAGATCGAAGGCGTGGACTTGCCCGTCGTGGGCCGCATCCCCGGCTCGCTGATCCAGATGGTGCCGTACGTCGTCACGGTGATCGTGCTGGCGGGCTTGATGGCCAAATCGGTTGCACCGAAAGCTATCGGTATCCCGTTCGTCAAGTCCCGTTAAGAGCACCTGAGAAAATGCCCATGGCGTCGTTGCCTTGCCTCGTCGTACATTCGTACTGCCTTCGGCAAGACGCCTAGCCCTGGGCATTTTTCAGGCGCTCCCTAAAATGACAAAAAGCGAAGCTTTCGGGCTTCGCTTTTTTTACGCCTGTGCAATCTCGTCCAGCGAGCAATACACGGGCAAACCAAGCTCTTGCGCCACGGCCACCATCCGGTCGGCGCCCTGCGACGCGCCGCCGATGCGCAGCACGGCATCGCAATGGCTGAGCAGGCGCTCCCCATGCGCGTGGAACAGGGCGTCATACACGCTGTCGCCCACCTGGGTCGAGCCGGCCAGCGCCAGCATGGGCAAGGCCAGCCATTCACCGAGCACGGGCATGTGCCCCGCTGCATACAGGGGCAGACAGACGGCTTGCATGGCCGCCACATTGCGCGCCATCAAGATGGGATCGTCGCCCGTGCCGGAACGATACGGACCAGCCACCAGGATCTGCAGCCCCCGTTTGCGCGGCATCAAGTGCAGCTGCGCATGCTGCAGCAGCATGATGGTCTTGCCGTCGCAGATGCGCCCGTCGGCCACCATCCGCAGCGCCTGCGCCAGGGGCAGTTCCAGCACTTCGATATCCTCGCCTTCGTGCGCCAGCCCGCCGCCATCGCCGATGCGGCTAGCCGGATCGTATTCGGCGACAAAGAAGTGCAGGCGCTCCGTCACGGAGCCAGGACTCATGAAGGCTTCGAATACCTTGTGCACCTCGCCCACGGCGTAACCCGTCTCTTCTTCCACCTCCGCGCGGATGCGCTGCTCCGCACTCGCCTGTTCCAGCAAGCCGGCGGCCGCCTCGATGAGGAAACCGTCGTGGCCTTCACGATAGGTGGGAAAGCGGAACTGGCGGATCAGGATCACCGTGCGCCGCGCCTTGTTGTAGAGCAGGATGGTGGCGCCATCGCCGCGGTCATAGGTTTCCCGCGTCTGCGTCTGCCACTGGCCGTCACGGCGCAGATAATCGAACGTCGTCTTTTGCAGCAGGTACCAGTCATGCGACAGGGTTTGCACGCCCTGGATACGCACCCGTTCCTGTTTGGTATTGTCTTCGTGCATCATGTCTCCTTGTGCTTGCGTGGATCGACTTTATCATGCAAACTCGTGCAATATCAAGAAAATACAAGAAAAGCCATGCTCACACACCAACGCAAGCAATACCTGCTGGACCTGCTGCAGCGCGAAGGCCAGATCGTCGCCAAGGCCGTCAGCGACAGCCTGGGCTTGTCGGAAGACACGATACGGCGCGACCTGCGCGAACTGGCGAAAGAGGGATTGCTGGAACGCGTGCACGGCGGCGCCCTGCCCTTGCTGCCCCGCTCTCCCGCTCTGGCGCCGTTTGCCGGACGCGAACAGATTTCGCCGCAAGCCAAACCCGCCATCGGCCGCGCGGCGGCGACGATGGTCCAGACGGGGCAAGTGGTGTTCATCGACGGCGGCACGACGGCCGTGCAGCTGGCGCGCCAGCTGCCGCGGGAATTGCGCGCCACCATCGTCACGCACAGCCCGAGCATTGCCGTCGAGCTCGTCAATCACCCCGGCATCGAGGTATTGATGCTGGGCGGGCGCCTGTACAAGCACTCGATCGTGGGCGTCGGCGCGGCCACCGTGGAAGCCATCGGCCGCATCCGCGCCGACCTGTATTTCATGGGCGTGGCCAGCCTGCACCCGCAAGCGGGCATCACCACGGGCGACTACGAGGAAGCGTGCGTCAAGCGGGCCCTGAGCGACGCATCCGCCCGCACCATCGTGTTGGCCTCGCCGGAAAAACTGCATACGGCATCGCCGTTCCAGATCGCGCCCTTGAGCCAGGTCAACGATATCGTCGTGCACCGCGACGTGGAAGACGCGCTCGTGGCGCCGTATCGCGACATGGGCATCAGCGTGACCCTGGCATGAAAAAAGCGGCCCGCGGGCCGCT
>NZ_RFSK01000026.1 GCF_009923995.1 Janthinobacterium sp.
CCCACTCGATCGAGTGGGCGTTTTACTAATGCCATCAGCCTTATCGGTGTAATGAGCCGAGGGTATTGAAAAGGACATTTCATGCAAAACAGTTTGTTGAAGCCACGTATTATCGATGTTGAAGCTCTCGGTGCAGGTCACGCCAAGGTCGTGATGGAACCGTTCGAGCGCGGCTATGGCCACACATTGGGTAACGCGTTGCGCCGCGTTCTGCTGTCGTCGATGGTAGGCTACGCGCCGACCGAAGTGACGATCGCTGGCGTCGTCCACGAATATTCTTCCCTCGATGGCGTGCAAGAAGACGTCGTCGACCTGTTGCTGAACTTGAAGGGTGTGGTTTTCAAAGTCCACAACCGCGATTCGGTAACCCTGACCCTGAAAAAAGAAGGCGAAGGCGCGATCCTGGCCTCCGACATCGACCTGCCGCATGACGTCGAACTGATCAACCCTGACCACGTGATCGCCCACCTGACCGCTGGTGGCAAGCTGGACATGCAGATCAAGGTTGAAAAAGGCCGCGGCTACGTTCCTGGTAACGTGCGTCGCCTGTCGGAAGACACGAACAAGACCATCGGCCGCATCATCCTGGATGCGTCGTTTTCGCCAGTGCGCCGCGTATCGTACTTCGTTGAATCGGCCCGCGTTGAACAGCGTACCGACCTGGACAAGCTGATCATCAACATCGAAACCAACGGCGTGATCTCGCCGGAAGAAGCGATCCGCCAGTCGGCCCGCGTCCTGGTGGACCAGTTGAATGTGTTCGCTGCCCTGGAAGGCACGGAAGCTGCCGCCGAAGCGCCATCGCGCGCGCCGCTGGTCGATCCTATCCTGTTGCGTCCAGTCGACGACCTGGAGTTGACCGTGCGTTCGGCAAACTGCCTGAAAGCGGAAAACATCTACTACATCGGCGACCTGATCCAACGTTCGGAAAACGAACTGCTGAAAACGCCAAATCTGGGCCGCAAGTCCCTGAACGAAATCAAGGAAGTGCTGGCATCGCGCGGCTTGACCTTGGGCATGAAGCTGGAAAACTGGCCGCCTGCCGGCCTGGAAAAGTAATTCGTAGTTGTAGCAAACTGCCTGGGACAGGTGTCCCAGGCTTTTATTTTGTAGTACCAAACCGGCCCGCGATGAAGCTTCTGCCTCATTGATCGAAGAGCTGGAATTTAAACACTCACCGAAAGGATTTATCATGCGTCACGGTCACGGCCTCCGTAAACTGAATCGTACCTCGTCCCACCGTCTGGCAATGCTGCGCAACATGACAGTATCGCTGCTGCGTCACGAAGCGATCAAAACCACCCTGCCAAAAGCAAAAGAACTGCGCCGCGTTGTCGAGCCAATTCTGACCCTGGGCAAAACCGACTCCCTGGCAAACAAGCGTCTGGCCTTCAACCGCCTGCGCGACCGTGAAATGGTCGTCAAACTGTTCGCTGAACTGGGCCCACGTTTCGCCAACCGTAACGGTGGTTATGTGCGTATCCTGAAAATGGGTTTCCGCGTCGGCGATAACGCTCCTATGGCGTTCGTTGAACTGATGGATCGTCCAGATACGACCGAAGCAGTTGAAGTTGCTGGCGAGTAATCCCAGTAATTGCATCTGAGAAAGCCAGGCCTAGCCTGGCTTTTTTGTTTTCTGCTGCAGCTATCCTTGCTGCGGTGTACTATTCTTCTTTCGCGCCGGCCCTGCAGCCACTGCACGCTCCGCGCGTCCTCTGTCGAATGGTTGAAAAGGTAGTTCATGTCCCGTTTCCCCTCCAGCGCCACCGCGCGCGCCGCCCCATTACGTCAGCTGCTGATCTGGTTTGCCAGCTGTTTGCTGCTGGCCATGGCCGTCTTTGGCGCCAATCATGCCCGCGCCGACGATGAATTCCTCGATCCCGAGCTGGCTTTCAAGTTTTCCGCGCGCATGCAGGACCCGTCCACCATCGCCGTCACCTATGTGATCGCCGACGGCTACTACATGTACCACGAGCGCTTCAAGTTCGAGGCCGTGGGCGCCAAGCTGGGCACGCCCGTGTATCCGGCTGGCAAGGTCAAGTTTGACGAGACCTTCCAGAAGAACGTGGAAACCTTCCGCAAGACGCTGACGATCACGATACCCGTGGAAGCGGCCGGCGCCTTCACCCTGAAGGCCACGGGACAGGGCTGTTCCGACAAGGGCCTGTGCTACGCGCCGCAGGACGCCACTGCCCAGCTGGTGGGCGGCGGTGGCCAGAGCGTGGCGCCTGGCGCCGGCTTGCCATCGAAGTTCGCCTTGCCGGCCGCGCCGGCAGCCGATATGGCGGCCGTCAACGGCCCGCAGGCGCAGGCGTCGCCTGGCGTGTCTGTCATGAGCATTCCCCAGGCGGATATCACCAGCACGCCCGAGCCGGTGGCGGCAGCGCCCGTGGCAGCGTCCGCTGCGCCAGCGCAAAGCGAGATGGGCAAGATCGAATCGGCCCTGAAGGGCGGCAAGCTGCTCGTCATCGTGCCCCTGTTCATGCTGCTGGGCCTGGGCCTGGCATTCACGCCATGCGTGCTGCCGATGGTGCCTATCCTGTCGTCGATCATCGTTGGCGATGGTGCCAAGGTCAGCCGTTCGCGCGGCCTGCTGCTGTCGCTGACGTACGCGCTGGGCATGGCCATCGTCTACACGGCGCTGGGCGTGGCGGCCGGCCTGGCCGGCGAAGGCCTAGCGGCCAAGCTGCAGAATCCGTGGGTACTGGGTTTCTTTGCCTTGCTGATGGCGACGCTGTCGCTGTCGATGTTCGGCTTCTATGAACTGCAAGTGCCGGCCTTTCTGCAAGGCAAGCTGACGTCCGTGTCGAACCAGCAATCGTCGGGCCGCCTGGCGGGCGTGTTCGTCATGGGCGCGATTTCTGCCCTGATCGTGGGACCGTGCGTGGCCGCGCCGCTGGCCGGCGCCTTGCTGTACATCAGCCAGACGCGCGACGTCGTCATCGGCGGCAGCGCCCTGTTCGCCATGGCGGTGGGCATGAGCGTGCCCTTGATCCTGGTAGGCGTGTCGGCCGGCACCTTGCTGCCGCGCGCGGGCGCCTGGATGGATGCCGTCAAGCGCTTCTTCGGCGTGCTGCTGCTGGGCGTGGCCTGGTGGCTGGTGTCGCCCGTGCTGCCGGGCGCCGTGCAGATGCTGGGCTGGACGGTATTGTTCGTTGGCTACGGCATGTATCTGCTGGTGGGCAAGAGCGGCGCGAAGAACGCGTGGGTGGCCAAAGCCTTCGGCCTCGTGTTTGCCGTGCTGGGCGTGCTGCAGTTGGTGGGCGTGGCCAGCGGCGGCCGCGACCCGCTGGCGCCGCTGGCGCACCTGGGCGGCGGCCAGGTGCATGCGCAAGCCTTTACGCGCGTCAAGACCGTGGCGCAGCTCGATGCGGCGCTGGCGCAGCTGAATGGCAAGCCGGCCCTGCTGGACTTCTATGCGGACTGGTGCGTGTCCTGCATCGAAATGGAAAAGCTGACCTTCGTCGATCCCGCCGTGCGCGAGAAGATGGGGCAAGCCGTGCTGCTGCAGGTGGACGTGACGGCCAATGATGCGGACGACAAGGCCATGTTGAAACGTTTTCAGCTGTTCGGGCCGCCCGGCATCATCATGTTCAACCAGCAGGGGCAGGAAATTGCCCAGTCGCGCGTGATCGGCTTCCAGAATGCCGCCACCTTCCTCGCTTCCTTGCGCAAGCTCGATGGCCAGTAAGCGTTCACTGGCGTTATAAACAAGAAAAAGGCCTGCATTGCAGGCCTTTTTGCTACCCGCTACGCGTACTTAACCGGCTTTGGGATGCTGCTGCATGCCGTGGTGGCCGCCGCGGTGACCGCCATGCTTGCCGCCGGGCACGTTGTCGTCAAACACTTTCTTCTGTTCCGGCGTCAGCTGGGCGTAGAAGGTCTTCAGCGAGGCCAGACGGCTTTCCTGGCTGGCAATGCGTTCCTTCGACATGGCGATCCATTGTTCCATGCGCTCCGGTGCCGACAGCTTGGCAAACGCTTCGCGCTTGGCTTTCCAGTCGCCCATGGGCTGTTTCGGCGCATTGGCGGCCGTGAAAGTGGCCCAGGCCGGTTCCTGCGCGGCCGTCAGCTTCAGTTTGTCATGCAAGCGGGCCTGGTATTTGGCCATGCGTTCGGCGGGATTGCCACCGCGGTGCTGGCCTCGCGGGCCGTCGTGCTGCATCTTGGTACTGGCAGCTGGCGCGCTGGCGGCGGCTTCCTGGGCGTGGACGGTCAGCGATGCCGCACCCATGCTGAGCACGCTCATGGCGATGATCATATTCTTGCGTAAGGTTTTCATTGAGGCGTTCATCTTGATTCCTTTATAAGTGATGAGAGATGTACATGTTGCTGCACATGGAAGCTATGTTGGGCGCCCCATGTTTCCCCGAAGTGTCCGCTGCCCGGCAGTTTGTATCTATATGTTTCCTCGCGTCTCCTATATACAAGACGATACAAATGCGCTGTGCAAGGCGGTTCGAAGTGGGGATAATTCGTCATATGGAACCCTCATCTACAATTCTCATCGTCGACGACGACCGCGATATCCGCAGCCTGCTGGCGGATTACCTGGAAACGAACGCCTACCGCACCCTCGGCGCGGCAGACGGCACGGCCATGTGGAAAATCCTCGATGAAACGCGGCCCGACTTGATCGTGCTCGATTTGAATCTGCCGGGCGACGACGGCCTGACCCTGTGCCGCAAGCTGCGCGCCCAGTCGACGGTGCCCGTGATCATGTTGACGGCGCGCAATGAGCCCCTGGACCGCATCCTGGGCCTGGAGATGGGGGCCGACGATTATCTGCCCAAGCCGTTTGAACCCCGTGAATTGCTCGCGCGCATACGCAGCGTGCTGCGCCGCAGCCACGCCATGCCGTCGAATGCCCCGTCCGACAAGGCACAGCAAATCCGCTTTTCCGGCTGGACCCTGGACCTGACGGCGCGCCACTTGCTCAATCCCAACGGCCTGGTAATCATGCTGTCGGGCGCTGAATTCCGCCTGCTGCGCGTGTTCCTCGAGCATCCGAATCGCGTGCTCAACCGCGACCAGTTGCTGAACCTGACGCAGGGCCGCGATGCCGATCCCTTCGACCGCTCGATCGACATCCAGATCAGCCGCCTGCGGCAAAAGCTCGGTGAAGATGCCCGCTTGCCGCAAATCATCAAAACCGTGCGCAACGGCGGCTATGTGCTGGCCGGCCAGGTCAACGTGGAGCCGCACGCGTGAGGGCGTTCCTGGGGTCGATGACCGGCCGGGTCTTCATGTTCTTGCTGATCGGTATCGTTGCTTCGGCCGCGCTGACGCAGTGGCTGGCCGTGGGCGAACGCCAGCGCGCGCTGGAGCAATACCGCGACTACCATGCCGTGGAGCGGGCCGAGCAATTGGTGATGGCGGCCGACATCGTGCCGCTCGCATCGCGCGCGGCCTATCTGAAAGTGGCCAACAAGGGCAGCGTGCGCCTGGAACTGCGTCCCGATGCCGAACACCTGCCTGGCGCGCCGACGGAATTTTCCACGGCCCTGCAAGCCAAGCTGGGCGACGGCTTCAAGGTCAGCGCGTTGGCCGAGCGGCCGTCCGCCTGCACGCAGCCGCGCAAGTCGAGCGGCCTGTTCGGCCCCAAGCCCTGGGGCGGCACCTGCGAAAACCTCGATGTACGCATGCAGGATGGCCATGTGCTGCGCCTGATGGTCTTGCCGCCGCGCCAGCAGCCGCCATTTGGCGAGCACAGCGACTGGGTCACCCTGTTGCCATTCCTGATCAGCATCGCCATCCTCGCCTACCTCGTCACGCGCATGACCATGCGTCCGCTGAAACAGCTGGCGCAGGCGGCAAAAGACCTGGGCAACGACATCAACCATCCGCCGCTGACCCTGTCGGGCGCCAGTGAAATCCGCCAGGCCAGCGCCGCCTTCAATGCCATGCAGGCGCGCATCCGCCAGCATATCTCCCAGCGCACGCAGATGCTGGCAGCCATCACGCACGACTTGCAGACACCGCTCACGCGCCTGCGCCTGCGCCTGGAAAAGGTGGCCGATACGGAATTGTATGACCGCCTGGTGGGCGACCTGTCGGCCATGCAGAGCATGGTCAAGGAAGGGCTGGACCTGGCCCGCTCGATGGACAGCACGGAAGCCATGCAGGCGCTCGACCTCGATTCCCTGCTCGACAGCGTGTGTTCCGACGCCGCCGATGCCGGCCAGAAAGTGACCCTCAGCGGCCATGCGGGCATGGCCTTGATGGCGCGCCCCATCGCCATGCGGCGCTGTCTGGTGAACCTGATCGACAATGCCGTCAAATATGGCCAGTATGCGCAGGTGACCGTCGAGCGCATCGCGGGCGCGGCGCGCATCCGCATCCGCGATGGCGGACCTGGTATTGCGCCAGATCAACTGGCCAAGGTGTTCGAACCGTTTTACCGTATAGAAACCTCGCGCTCGCGCGAATCGGGCGGCACGGGCCTGGGCCTGACCATTGCGCGCAATATTGCTGAGCAGCATGGCGCCACGGTCTTGCTCGCCAATCACGTCGATGGTGGACTGGAAGTCACCCTCATCGTGCCAGAGTATTACGCAGGAAAGTAAGCATTTCCGTGCGACAATATCGCGCTTTAAGCCCTCTGGTAACCACTTTCAACCTGCAGCCTTGCGCTGCAACAGCGTGACAGAATAATGAAAAAGACTAGCCTGGCAATCCTGGTGGGTGCGGCCCTGTGTATCGGTGGCGGCATCTGGTATTTCAATCATCAGTCCGGCACATCGGCCGATGGACAGGGAGGCAAGGGAGGCAAGGGCGGGGCGCAAGCAGCGACCACGGTCAGCGTAGTGCTGCCCCTGCGCCAGGACGTGCCGATGGTGCTGCAAGCCAACGGCAGCGTGATGCCGATCAGCAGCGTCGACCTGCACCCGCAAACGACGAGCACGATTACCAAGGTGCATATCCGCGAAGGCCAGTTCGTCAAGCAGGGCGAGCTGATGTTTACGCTGGACGCGCGCACCGAGCACGCGAATGTTGACAAGGCGCAAGCGCAAGTGCTGCGTGACCGTGCCTCGGTGGAAGACTTCGAACGCCAGCTCAAACGCAACAAGGATTTGCTGAGCAAGAACTTCATCGCCCAGGGCGTCGTCGATACCCTGCAAAGCCAGCTCGACGCGGCGCGTGCCCTGCTGGCTGCCGACCAGGCCGCCTTGCGCGCTGCCCAGGTCGATTCCAGCTACACCGTCCTGCGTGCGCCGCAGGGTGGCCGCGTGGGCGCCATCAACGTCTATGCCGGCAGCCTCGTGCAGCCGACCACCTCGCTGACCAGCATCACCCAGCTCGACCCCATCGACGTGTCGTTCACCTTGCCGGAAAGCAGCCTGTCGGGCCTGCTGGCGGCGCAAAAAGCGGGCGACGTGACCGTCAAGGCCTTGCTGTCCGATGCGGGTGGCAAGCAGCTCGACGGCAAGCTGAGTTTCATCGACAATGCCGTCGATCCGGCGACCGGTGTGATCAAGGTCAAGGCCCGCTTCAATAACGGCGGCACGGACCTGTGGCCTGGGCAGTACGTGAATACGCAGCTGACCGTGCGCACCCTCAAGGATGCGCTGGTGATCCCGCAAAACGCCATCATCACCAATACCACGGGCATCTTCGTGTATTCGATGGAAGCCGATAACACGGCCAAGGTGCGCAAGATTGCCCGTGTGTATGCGTTCGGGGCGAATGCCGTCGTCACGGGCTTGAACGGCGATGAACACGTCATCGTCGATGGCAAGCAAAACCTGCGTCCAGGCGGCAAGGTTCGCCTGGCGGACAAACACAAGGCCGCCGATGGCGCCGCCGCACCGCAGGGCAAGCCAGCATGAATCTGTCCGAACTGAGCATCCGCCGCCCCGTCATGGTGGTGCTGCTGTCCCTCTCCATCATCCTGGCCGGCGTGCTGGCGTATGGCCATATCCCCGTGGCCGCCTTGCCAAGCTACAACACGCCCGTCATCAACGTCAGCGCCGACCTGGCCGGCGCCAGCCCCGATACCATGGCGTCCTCCGTGGCCTTGCCGCTGGAAAAGCAGTTTTCCACCATCGCGGGCTTGAGCCTGATCACTTCCACGAGTACGCTGGGTAATACCTCGCTGACCCTGGAGTTTGATGCCAGCATCAATGTCAACGAGGCGGCCGTCGACGTGCAGGCGGCCCTGCTGCGCGCGCAGCGCCAGTTGCCGACGGAAATGACGGACTTGCCGTCCTACCGCAAGGTCAATCCGGCCGATGCGCCCGTGCTGTTCATCCAGATGACGTCGCCATCGCTGAACTTGTCGGATCTGAATGATTATGCGGAAAACCTGATCGCGCCCAGCCTGTCGACCTTGCCTGGCGTGGCCCAGGTCAGCGTGAATGGCCAGAAACGCTTCGCCGTGCGCGTGCGTGCCCGTGCCGACCTGATGAATGCGCGCAACCTGACGATGGATGAGCTGGCCGTGGCCCTGCGCGCCTCGAACACGAATTCGCCGCTGGGCATCCTCGATGGCCCCAGCCAGACCTTGACCATCCAGGGCAACCCGCAGATGATGAAGGCGGCCGATTTTGCCGAACTCATCGTCGCCACGCGCAACGGCCAGCCCGTGCGCCTGAAGGAAGTGGCCGATGTGGAAGACAGTTTCCAGTCGACCAAGACGGCCGGCAGCTTCAATGGCGAGCGCTCGATCACCTTGCTGGTGCAGCGCCAACCGGATGCGAACACGGTGCAAGTGGTCGATGCCGTGCGCAAACTCTTGCCAGGATTCAAGGCGCAATTGCCCGCTTCCATCCAGATCAGCCTGGTCAACGACCGTTCCGTCTCGATCCGCGAAGCCATCCACGACGTCAACCTGACCCTGGCCCTGACGGTGATTCTCGTGGTGCTGGTGATCTTCCTGTTCCTGCACCGCGCGGCGGCGACCTTCATTCCGGCCGTCACCATGCCCATTTCCCTGCTCGGTGCGCTGGCCCTGCTGTACTGGCTGGGCTACAGCCTCGACAACGTGTCGCTGCTGGGCATTACCCTGGCCGTGGGCCTGGTGGTCGACGATGCCATCGTGGTGCTGGAAAACATCGTGCGCCATATCGAGATGGGCAAGAAGCCGATCCAGGCGGCCCTGGTGGGGGCCAAGGAGATGGGTTTCACCATCATTTCCATTTCCGTCTCGCTGGTGGCCGTGTTCATCCCCATCTTCTTCATGCCGGGCGTGATCGGCCTGCTGTTCCATGAGTTTGCCGTCGTCGTCTCGCTGTCCATCCTCGTGTCGGCCATCGTCTCGCTGACCCTCGTGCCGATGCTGGCCAGCCGCTTCCTGCCGGCCGATTCGCGCGAACACAATGACAGCGATCCCACGCACGGTGAGAAAACCTTCATCGGCCGCCATTTCGAGGCGGCATTCACGAAACTGCGCAACGGCTACGTGCATCTGCTCGACAAGGCCCTGGCACACCGCAACGTGGTGCTGTTCATTGCCGTGTGCACCTTTGCGCTGACGGTGGTGCTGTACGCCACCATCCCGAAAGGCTTCTTCCCCGAGGAAGACCTGGGCCAGATCCAGGTGAATACGGAAGCCTCGGAGGATATTTCCTCGGCGGCATTGCAAGATTTGCAATCCCGCGTGGCGGCCGTGCTCAAGGCGGACCCCAGCGTGCAGGACGTGACGTCGTTCGTCGGCGGCGGCAATACGGGCCGCATGTTCATGGTGCTCAAGCCGCGCAGCGAGCGGCCGAAAATGCCCGTGGTGCTGGAAAACCTGCGCCGCGCGACAAGCGCCGTGCCCGGCATGGCCGTGTATTTCCGTCCCGTGCAGAACTTGCAGCTGGGCGGCCGCCAGAGCAAGAGCCGCTACCAGTACACCCTGCAAAGCGTCAGCCCCGACGCCTTGAATGACTGGGCGGAAAAGTTTATTGCGGGCATGCGCGCCGATCCGGCCTTCCGCGACGTCACCAGCGATTCGCAGATCAAGGGCTTGCAGGCTTCCCTGCGGATCGACCGCGACAAGGCCAATCTGCTCGGTGTGCAGATGTCCGACATCCGCACGGCCCTGTACAGCGCGTTTGGCGAGCGGCAAGTCTCGACCATCTATTCCTCGGCAGCCAGCTATTACGTGATCCTGGAAGCGGCCACGCCGGATCGCCAGTATGACGATGCGCTCACGCGCGTGTCCGTGCGCAGCAAGTCGGGCGAGCTGGTCAAATTGTCGAGTATTGCCTATGTGGAACGCACGATCGGTCCCACGTCCGTCAATCACCAGGGGCAGCTGCAGGCCGTCACCATCGCCTTCAACCTGGCGCCGGACGTGCCGCTGGGCATCGCCACGGGCAAGATCGACGTGATGGGCAAGGACATGAGCTTGCCGGCCTCCATCATCACGCGCTACGGCGGCGATGCGGCCGTGTTCCAGGATTCGCAGTCCAGCCAGATCATCCTCATCATCGCCGCGCTGGCCGTGATCTACGTGCTGCTCGGCGTGCTGTATGAGAGCTACATCCACCCGCTGACCATCCTGGCCGGCCTGCCGTCGGCGGCCGTGGGGGCCTTGCTGACCTTGCGCCTGTTCGGCATGGACCTGACCATGATCGCCATCATCGGCATCTTGATGCTGATCGGTATCGTCAAGAAAAACGCCATCATGATGATCGACTTCGCCCTGCATGCGCAGCGCAACGAGGGCATGAGCCCGCCGGAAGCCATCCGCCAGGCGTGCATCCTGCGCTTCCGTCCCATCATGATGACGTCGGCGGCAGCCCTGATGGGCGCCTTGCCCATCGCCCTGGGCCTGGGCGCGGGTGCCGAGCTGCGCCAGCCGCTGGGGCTGGCCGTGGTGGGTGGCTTGATCTTCTCGCAAGTGATTACCCTGTTCATCACCCCCGTCATCTATTTGTTCCTGGACAAGTACAGCGGCACGGGGCCGTTGACGGACGAGCAATTGCTGGTACTCGACAGCAAGGCTTGACAGGCAGCATGCTTCTCGCCGGCGCCCCGTTCCATCGTGAATGCGGCGCCGGTTTTGTATGGGCCATGATACATACGGTAACAACCGTCAAGGGCCGGCTCGGGTACTCTGGTAGCGCTGCAAGGAATGTCGCTATCCTGTACGCTTCGGGTTGGAAAGGCCGAGGAAGTGTTCCCAAAAGCAAGGGACTCTGGCACTATGGCTGCCCTGTAATGTTATTTCTTCGCTACACAGAAAGCACGATTCATTTTGCATGACACGACCCATCTGATGGCTGCCGATTCCGACATTTGTCCCACCTGCGGGCAAGTGATCCAGCCACCACCGGCCTACGGGTCCAAGACCAGCACCATGCGCAAGGTGGCGCTGGGGGTGTCCGTCTTGCTGCACGTGCTGCTGGCCGCCTATGTACTGTTGCGTAGCGACAAGATCGAAAAGATTCCGCCGCCGAAGAAGGAAAGCGCGATGGTGTATATCGCGCCGCTGAAGGACAAGCCGCAACCGAAGCCGCAGCCGAAACCCACGCCGAAGCCGAAAGATACAAAAGTTGCCAAAGTGAAACCGCCGCCGGCGCCGAGCAAGCGCGTGGTCACAAAAGACGTGCCGCGCGACAAGCCGAAACTGGAAACGTTTACGCCGCCGCTGGTATCGAAAGTGCCGTTGCCGCCGCCGCCGGCCGAAGACATGAGTTCGATGATCGAGCAGCGCCGCAAGCAGCGCGAGGCGCAAAATCCTGCGCCGCCGGCCGAGGAAAGCGAAAACGACCGTGCCATGCGCGTGGCCAAGGCGAATATCGCCGGCGCCCAGGGACGCAATTCCGGCAGCGACCGCGAGGATTCGGGCGGCGTGTTTTCCATCGTCAACCAAACCTCGTTCAGTGCCGAAGTCAAGTTCAAGGGCTGGAATGGCAACTTCAAGCGCAATTGGCTGAAGCAGGAAAAAGTGGAACTGGGCAACGAGCCCGATATCGAAACGGCCATCATCAAGAAGATGATCCAGCTGATCCGTGCCGAAAAACCCGGCGATTTCGTCTGGGAATCGCGGCGCCTGGGGCGCAACGTCAACCTCAGCGCCCGCGTCGAAGATACGGCCGAGCTGAGCGCCTTCCTGCGCCAGGAATTCTTTTCCGAGAAGCGGCCGGGGCCGGGACGGCGCTAAGGCTTCCACACAATAAAAAAGCGGCCATGCGGCCGCTTTTTTTACGCCGGCTGTTTCAGCCGGGACGTGCTGGCCTCGTTCAGGCTGGTTTATCCGCTTCCGGCTCGACGTCGTCTTCCATCTCGATCAGGTCGACCATCTGGGCGGCGCCGTCTTCGCTGATGCCGGCCAGTTCCATGATCTTGTCGTTGGCTTCTTCGATGCCGACCCGCTTCAGGGCCGAGAACAGCTGCACGGTGAACGGGAAGCCGATGCCGTCCTCATCCACATAGCTGTCGAGCTTGGCTTTTGCCTGGCGCAGCGCGTTGACCGACTCATTGCGGTTGAGCTTATCGACTTTCGTCAGGATGCAGTGGATCGGCTTGCCCGTCGGGGCGAACCATTCCAGCATTTGAATGTCCAGGTCGGTGAACGGGCGGCGCGAATCCATGATCAGGATCAAACCGGCCAACTGTTCGCGGCGCTGCACATAGTCGCCCAGCAGGCGCTGCCAGTGCAACTTCGCCGAACCCGATACTTCCGCATAGCCATAGCCCGGCAAGTCGACCAGCAGGCATTCGATCTCTTCGACGATGGTGGCATCCTTGCGGTGCTGCGCCACGTGGGCGCCGCCGATGGAGAAGTAATTGATGTGCTGGGTACGGCCAGGTGTCTTGGAGGCGAACGCCAAGCCTTTCTGATTACACAAGATGTTGATGGCGGTCGATTTACCGGCATTGGAGCGGCCGGCAAAAGCGATTTCCGGCACCGTGGTATCGGGCAGGTCACGCAATTGGTTGACGGTCGTAAAGAAACGGGCTTGCCAGAGTTTTGACATGGGAATAGTAAAGCAACAAAAGGGAGCGATAAGGGAGCGATAACGCCAAGAAGCTATTGTACAATAAGGGGTTGTTTATTGTTGCCGGCGTAGCAGCGATGCGGCTTGCGGCCCTGAAAATAAAGCAAAAATCCCCAGGGCGCGGCAATGTCCACCACTAATTTCTCACTGTCTCAGGGTGCCTGAATGAATCGTGCGTTTTCACCGTTTGTCCATTCCATGCTGCTCGCTTTGCTGGCCGTATCGGCAACAGCTTCCGCGGTCGAAGAACCGAAACCAGCCGCCGCTCCAGCGGTCGCCGTCAAGGCGGACGCCGCCAAGGGCGCCACCCTGTACGCCGACGGCGATGCGGCGCGCGGCTTGCCTGCCTGCGTGTCCTGCCATGGCGCGGCCGGCAATTCGACCATCTCGGTCAACCCGAAACTGGCTGGCCAGCATGAAAGCTATATCTACAAGCAACTGGTCGATTTCACCACGCCGCAGCGCAACCAGCCTGTCATGACGACGTACGCGAAGATGCTCAGCGACGCCGACAAGAAGAATATCGCCGCCTACCTGGGCACGCAGCTGTCCAAGCCGGGTGCCGCGAAAAACAAGGACACTATCGACCTGGGCAAGAAAATCTACCGCGGCGGCATCGCGGCCAAGCACGTTGCCGCCTGTGCCAGCTGTCATGGCGCGACGGGCAATGGCATTCCCGTCCAGTACCCGCGCATCGCCGGCCAGCACCAGGATTACACGGTGGCCCAGCTGACCCAGTTCCGCAGCACCAAGGCTGATGCCCGTAAAAACAGCGTGGACATGCACACCATCGCCGCCCGCCTGTCGGATGACGAAATCGCCGCCGTTGCCGATTACATCGCCGGCCTGAAGTAAGTTTTCATAGTGGCAATGCTTTGCCACGCGCTGCAGCGCACATGAACAAGGGCGGCCATCTCGATGGGCTGCCCTTTTTTATGGCACGGGCCAAACAGGAGTATGCTGCCGCCTTGCGCGGAGAAATTATGTTTGCTCCATGCCCCATTTTCTTGAAGATTGCATATCCCGTATGAGTAACAACGTATGAGCACAGGCACGACCGGAATCGAGTTAAAGACCCAACGCCGCAGCCTGGCTGAATTCGTCGAGCTGGTCTCGTCGATGCGCTTTGCCATCAGTTTGCTGACCCTGATCGCCGTCGCCTCCATCATCGGCACCGTGCTCAAGCAGAACGAGCCCATGCCCAACTATGTGAACCAGTTCGGGCCGTTCTGGTTCTCCGTGTTTGACAAGCTGAGCCTGTATTCGGTGTACTCGGCCTGGTGGTTCCTCGTGATCATGGGGTTCCTCGTCGCCTCGACGTCGCTGTGCATCGTGCGCAATGCGCCGAAGATGCTCAAGGACATGCGCAGCTGGCGCGACAATGTGCGCGAGCAATCCTTGCGCAATTTCCACCACAAGGCGGAATGGCAGGCGCCGCTGCCGCGCGCCGTGCTGGCCCAGCAGATGGTGATGCGCCTGAAGGACGCCGGCTACCAGGCCAAGGTGGTGGAGAAGGACAATGCCACCCTGGTGGCCGCCAAGCGGGGCGCGGCGAATAAATGGGGCTATATCTTCGCCCATGGCGCCATCGTCATCATCTGCGTGGGCGGCTTGCTCGACTCGGAAATGCCGATCCGCGTACAGCAATGGTTCTTCGGCAAGACGCCGTTTGCGGGCAGCGGCGTGATCGCCGACATTCCCGCCCAGCACCGCCTGAGCCTGTCTAACCCCACTTTCCGCGGCAATACCATGATCCCGGAAGGCTCGTCGAGCAGCACGGCCATCATTCCCCAGGCCGATGGCGTGCTGATCCAGGACCTGCCGATCACCATCCTGCTGAAGAAATTCCACATCGATTTCTACAGCACGGGCATGCCCAAGCTGTTTGCCAGCGACGTGGTCGTCACCGACCATGTCACAGGAGAAAGTTTCCCAGCAACAATTAAAGTCAACGAACCGCTGCTGTACAAGGGCCTGGCCCTGTACCAGTCCAGCTTTGAGGATGGCGGCAGCAAGCTCAAGCTGACGGGCTACCCCATGACGGGCAAGACGACGAAACGCTTCGACATCGGCGGCGAAGTGGGCGGCAGCACGCCGCTCGAGCGCAGCGATGGCAATTCCTACACGGTGGAATGGTCGGGTTTCCGTCCGTTCAACGTGGAAAACCTCAGCGCCGGCCAGGACGTGCGCGCCGTCAACAAGGCGGAAAGCTTCAACGAAAAGTTCTCCGTGGGCCTGGACAAGCGCCTCGGCTCGGCCGCGAAGAATGCGCATAACAAGGACCTGAAGAACGTCGGCCCGTCGGTGCAGTACAAATTGCGCGACAAGACGGGCCAGGCGCGCGAGTACCAGAACTACATGCAGCCCGTGACGGTCGACGGCGCGACGGTGTTCCTGGCCGGCATGCGCGTCAATCCCAGCGATCCGTTCAGCTACCTGCGCATTCCTGCCGACGACAATTACAGCGTGACGGAGTGGATGCGCCTGCGCGCCGCCCTGCAAGATCCGGAACTGCGCCAGCAGGCTGCCGCGCGCTATGCGGCGCGGGCCATGCCGCAGCCGGGCGCGGAAGCCCTGCGCGGCCAGCTGCAGGAGTCGGCGGCGAAGAGCCTGGGCATCTTTGCCGGCAGCGGGCAGGAGGGCGGTTTCCTCGCCATTTCACGTTTCCTGGAGAAAATTCCTGCTGCCGAGCAAGAAAAAGCGGCCGATATCTTCATGAAGATCCTCAATGGCAGCCTGTGGGACTTGTGGCAGGCGGCGCGCGCCAAGGATGGCTTGAAAGCCATCGAGGCCGATGACAAGCATGGCCGCTTCCTGCAGCTGGCCACGAATGCGCTGTCCGATAGCTTCTTCTATGGCGCGCCCGTGTACCTGCAGCTCGACGACTTCACGGAAATCAAGGCTTCCGTGCTGCAGGTGACGCGTTCGCCGGGCAAGAGCGTGGTGTACCTGGGTTGCCTGTTCCTCGTGATCGGCGTGTTTTCCATGTTCTATATCCGCGAGCGCCGCCTGTGGGTGTGGATCAAGGATGGCGCCGACGATGCCAAGGGCAGCAGCGAAGCGCTGATGGCCATGAGCACGCAGCGCAAGACGCTGGATTTTGAAAAAGAATTTGAGAACTTGAAGGCAAAGCTGCCGCAATCGGCGTAAGCTGCGCTGTGTCCGGGGCGCTGCAGCGTGACCGGGAATGGAGAAAATGATGGAAATTGCAAACAAGCAAATATATACGCAGGAACCAGGATTCTTTAAGCGCCTGAGCCTGATCGACTGGCTGTACGGCGCCGGCTTGCTGGCCGCCTCGCTGTTCGGCCTGGCCCGCTTCGGCGCCTTCATGGACATCTATGAAAAAGCCATCCTGCTGGCGGCCGCGCCCACGTTTGCGTGGCTGGGCTGGCACTGGAAGCCCGTGCGCTGGCTGATACCCGTGGCGGCCGTGCTGTCGCTGTTCGCCATCGAGCTGTACGGCGGCCACCTGGACATGGCAAACCAGAAGTTTTTCCTGAAGTACATCTTGTCCAGCCAGTCCGCCATCCTGTGGATGGGCACCCTGTTCGTGCTGTCGACCCTGTTCTACTGGATCGGCCTCGTCGCCCGCTCGGATTTCGGCTCGTCCGTCGGCTCCCTGCTGTGCTGGGCTGGTGTCGTGCTGGGCCTGACGGGCATGCTGGTGCGCTGGTACGAGTCCTATTTGATCGGTGCCGACGTGGGCCATATTCCCGTGTCGAACCTGTATGAAGTGTTCATCCTGTTTTCGCTGATCACGGCCATGTTCTACCTGTATTACGAGCAGCATTACGCGACGCGCCAGCTGGGCGCCTTCGTCATGCTGGTCATTTCGGCGGCCGTCGTGTTCCTGATGTGGTACACGGTCACGCGCGACGCGGCCGAGATCCAGCCCCTGGTGCCGGCCCTGCAAAGCTGGTGGATGAAGATCCACGTGCCGGCCAACTTCATCGGTTACGGCACGTTCGCGCTGTCGGCCATGGTGGCCTCGGCCTACCTGCTCAAGTCGAGCGGCTACCTGGTCGACCGCCTGCCGTCGCTGGAAGTGCTCGATGACGTGATGTACAAGGCCATTTCCGTCGGTTTCGCTTTCTTCACGGTAGCGACCATCCTGGGCGCCCTGTGGGCGGCCGAAGCGTGGGGCGGCTACTGGTCGTGGGACCCGAAGGAAACGTGGGCGCTGATCGTCTGGCTCAATTACGCGGCCTGGCTGCACATGCGCTTGATGACGGGCTTGCGCGGCCGCGTTGCCGCCTGGTGGGCGCTGGTGGGCTTGCTGGTGACGACGTTTGCCTTCCTGGGCGTGAATATGTTCCTTTCCGGACTCCATTCTTACGGAAAACTGTAAAAGTAGCCGAGAAAAAGCCCATGGCGGCGTTGCCTTGCCTTGTCGTACTAGGCGTACTGCCTGCGGCAAGGCGCCTTGCCCTGAACTTTTTTCGGGCACTGTAGTAACGTTTTTTTGCATGACAGAAGCGTCATGAACGGCCCGGGAAAACTGGTGTAAGGTACAAATAATCACCTTTTCCCGGAGCCGCCATGTTGATCAAGCGCAGTCCCAACGGCATCGAATTGCCGTATTCTTCCGAAATCACGCCGCGCGCCGTGTTCGAGTCGCGCCGCAGTTTCATCAAGCAAATCGCCCTGGGCTCCGTGTCCAGCGCGGCCTTGCTGGAAATGGCCAGCCGCGAAGCCTTCGCGCAGGGCACCAATCCCAAGCTGGCTGCCAAATTGAATCCCGCCTATTCCGCGCTGGAAAAGCAGACGGCCTACAAGGACGCCACCACCTATAACAATTTCTACGAGTTCGGCACGGACAAGAGCGAGCCGGCGCAAAACGCGGGCACCTTGCGCACGCGGCCGTGGACGGTCAGCATCGAAGGCGAGGTCAAGAAGCCCATGACCCTCGATCTCGATGCCTTGCTGAAACTGGCGCCGCTGGAAGAGCGCGTCTACCGCCTGCGCTGCGTGGAAGGCTGGTCGATGGTCATCCCGTGGATCGGTTATTCCTTCTCTGAAATTATCAAGAAGGTCGAACCGACGGGCAACGCCAAGTACGTGGAATTCGTCACCCTGGCCGACAAGAAGCAGATGCCGGGCGTGGGCAGCCGCGTGCTGCAGTGGCCGTATGTGGAAGGCTTGCGCCTCGACGAGGCGAACCACCCGCTGGCGCTGCTGACCCTGGGCATGTATGGCGAAACCCTGCCGAACCAGAATGGCGCGCCCGTGCGCATGGTGTTGCCGTGGAAATACGGCTTCAAGTCGGCCAAGTCCATCGTCAAGATCCGCTTCGTCAAGGAACAGCCGCGCACGGCCTGGAACCTGGCGGCGCCATCCGAGTACGGCTTCTATTCCAATGTGAATCCGAACGTGGACCATCCGCGCTGGTCGCAGGCCACGGAGCGGCGCATCGGTGAAGACGGCTTTCTCACGCGCAAGCGCAAGACCCTGATGTACAACGGCTATAACGATGTCGCCCCGTTGTATGCGGGCATGGATCTGAAGAAATTCTTTTAAGGGAAGAGCATGGCCATCAACCCCACGCCGAAACAGTTGTCGCTAGTCAAAAGCCTGATTTTTCTGCTGGCACTGATTCCCTTCGTGCGCATGGTCTGGCTGACCTACACGGGGCAGCTGGTGGAGCCGCTGGAATTCATCACGCGCGGTACGGGCGACTGGACCCTGTATTTCCTGTGCATCAGTCTGGCTGTGACGCCCTTGCGGCGCTTCACGCAATGGAACTGGCTGATCAAGCTGCGCCGCATGCTGGGCCTGTTCGCGTTTTTCTACGCGGCATTGCACTTCACCACTTTCTTATGGTTCGATCACTTCTTTGATGTGCAGGAAATGTGGAAGGATGTGCTCAAGCGGCCCTTCATCACGGTGGGCTTCATCGCTTTCGTGCTGCTCATTCCGCTGGCCGTGACGAGCACGAACGGCATGGTCAAGCGCCTGGGCGGCAAGCGCTGGCAGTGGCTGCACCGCTTGATCTACCTCATCGCGCCGCTGGGCATCCTGCACTTCTGGTGGATGAAGGCGGGCAAGCACAATTTCGCGCAACCGATCCTGTTCGGTACCATCGTCGCGCTACTGCTGGCAATACGCGTGTATTTCGCCTGGAGCAAGCGCGCGAAAAGCGCCAGGGCGGCCGCGGCAGCCACCCCGGTGCGTTCTGCTTAGGTCACGGGCACGATCACGGGCGGCGGCGGCACGGGGGCCGGTTCGACGGGGCCTTTGGCTGGCGCGCCCTTGGCCGCTGGCGGCTTGGGCAGGTACAGTGGCCCCGGCTGGCCGCAGCCGGCCAGGACGCTAGTAACCACAATGGCGATGCCGATATAAAACGCTGAGGATGACTTCACGATTAGAATCACGGTTTGATTAAGATCTTTGGAGTGTAGCATGAGCGAATCGGAATTCCTGGCCCTGGCCGAAGCCACCCTGACGGACATCGAGGCGGCGCTGGACCGGCTGAACGATGCGGACGTGCTCGACGTCGAATGCAGCCGCAGCGGCAATGTGCTGGAAATCGAGTTCATCGACAACGGCACGAAAATCATCGTCAACAGCCAGGCCCCCATGCGCGAGATGTGGGTGGCGGCCCGTTCCGGCGGTTTCCACTACAAGCGCGTGGGCGACGCGTGGATCAACACGCGCGACGGCTCGGAACTGTTCGCGGCCCTGTCGGCCATGGCCAGCGAGCAGGCGGGCGCGCCCGTGATCCTGAAGTAATCTTTGCGCCGCATCAATAAAAAAAGGGCAGCCTGTGCAGGCTGCCCTTTTTTTATTTTAAACACCTGACAACACCGTAGCGAGCGGATGGGATTTGCGGCTGGGAAGCGGAGCTGTGCTTTAGCACAGTGAGCATCGGAAACCGCAAAGCGCGACGCGCAGCAGGTTTGGTTGGGTGTTTTTAGAACAATTCGTTCTTGACGGCTTCCTTGGCTTTCTCTTCCTCCGGCGTGCCGCGCGCGGCGCCTTCCAGGCTGCCGACGCCCGTGCCCGGTGGATTTTCCGCATAGTAATACTCGTCGCCCACGAGGATCAGGCCTTCCGGTACGGCACGTTCCTCGACGGGGATGCTCTTCAGGGCTTTCGCCATGTAGTTGATCCAGATCGGCAGGGCCAGGCCGCCGCCCGTTTCCCGGTTGCCCAGGTTGCGCGGCTGGTCGTAGCCGATCCAGGCGATGCCCACCAGCTTGGCCTGGTAGCCGGCGAACCACGCATCGATGGAATCGTTGGTGGTGCCCGTCTTGCCGGCCAGGTCGGGGCGTTTCAGGGCCATGGCCTTGTTGGCCGTGCCGAAGCGCACGACGTCGTTGAGCATGCTGTTCATGAGGAAGGCGTTGCGCTCGTCGATCACGCGGTTGGCTTCCTCGCCCGCCAGGTCCGGCTTGGCTTGCGACAGGACATTGCCGTCGCTGTCCGTCACCTTGGCGATCAGGTAAGGGTTGATCTTGTAGCCGCCGTTGGCGAAGACGGCATACGCGCCCGCCATCTGCAGGGGCGTGACGTTGCCGGCGCCCAGGGCCAGGGTCAGGTAGGGCGGGTTCTTGTCCGCGTCAAAGCCGAAGCGCGTCGCGTATTCCTGGCCGTACTTGGCGCCGATCTTGTGCAGGATGCGGATGGAAATCATGTTTTTTGATTTCATCAAGCCCTTGCGCATGGTCATCGGACCGTCGTACTTGCTGTCGTAGTTCTTCGGTTCCCACGCCTGGCCGCCCGTCTGGCCCGCGTCGAAGGAGATGGGCGCGTCGTTGATGATGGTGGCCGGCGACAGGCCCCGCTCCAGCGAGGCGGAGTAGATGAAGGGCTTGAAGGCGGAGCCGGGCTGGCGCCATGCCTGCGTGACGTGGTTGAACTTGTTGCGGTTGTAATCGAAGCCGCCCACCATGGCGCGGATGGCGCCGTCCGTGGTGCTGGCCGAGACGAACGCCGATTGCACTTCCGGCATCTGCGTCAGGACCCAGTTGCCGCCTTCCTGCATGACGCGGATCACGGCGCCGCGCTTGATGCGGCGGTTCGGTGCCGCTTTTTCCGACAGCCAGGCCGAGCCGAAGGTCAGGCCGGGGCCCGTGATGGTGATTTCCTCGCCGGCCGACGTGACGGCCTGGATGGACTTGGGCGACGCCTGCAGCACCATGGCGGCGATGATGTCGTCGCTGTCCGGGTGGTCGGCCAGTTCCGTTTCGATGGCGTCATCCGCTTCGGCCTTGGTTTTCGGAATCTCGATATACGCTTCCGGGCCGCGATAGCCGTGGCGTTTCTCGTAATCCATGACGCCCTTGCGCAGGGCGATATACGCGGCGTCCTGGTCGGCCTTGGTGATGGTGGTGTAGACGTTCAGGCCGCGTGTGTACGTGTCTTCCTTGAATTGCTCGTAGACGAGCTGGCGCGCCATTTCTGACACGTATTCCGCATGCACGCCGAAGGCGCTGCTGTCGGTTTTCACTTTCAGCTCTTCATTTTTCGCTTCTTCGTACTGCGCCGGCGTGATGTAGCCCAGCTGCGCCATGCGCTGCAGGATGTATTGCTGGCGCATGCGCGCGCGTTTCGGGTTGACGACGGGGTTGTAGGCCGACGGCGCCTTCGGCAAGCCGGCCAGCATGGCCGCTTCGGCCACGGTCAGGTCCTGGATATTTTTGCCGAAATAGATTTGCGCGGCCGAGGCGAAGCCGTAGGCGCGCTGACCCAGATAAATCTGGTTCATATACACTTCCAGGATCTGGTCCTTGCTGAGGTTTTTCTCGATCTTCCAGGCCAATAACACTTCATAGGCCTTGCGTTTCAGCGTCTGTTCGCTGGACAGGAAGAAGTTGCGCGCCACTTGCTGCGTGATGGTCGACGCGCCTTGCTTGGCGCCGCCCGTCAGGTTGTGCAGGGCCGCGCGGGTGATGCCCAGATAGTCCACGCCGCCGTGTTCATAGAAGCGGTCATCCTCGATGGCCAGCACGGCTTTCTTCATCACATCGGGAATATCCTTGATGTGCACCATGTTGCGGCGCTCTTCGCCGAACTCGCCGATGAGCACACTGTCGGAGGTGAAAATCCGCAGCGGCATCTTCGGCTTGTAGTCGGTCAGGGTATCGAGCGCCGGCAGGTTCGGATACGCCATGGCCAGGCCGAATACCACCAGCAGCACGCCGACGACGCCCAGACCCAGGAACGATACCAGGGCCATCAGCAGAAAGCGTTTGGGTTTGCTGCCCTTCTGGGGCGGTTTCGAGCCAGCGTTGCCGGCGGAGGATGAAGATGTCATGCGTGTCATGTCTTTCAGTAAATTTATGCCGCTTAATTATAAGCGAGCTTGCCGGGGCGGCAGCGCGCCATGGCGCCTGCCTGCGGGCTGCTTGATACTTGTCGCTACTCTATATAAGCGCGTATTGGCTCGCTGGCAACCAGGATTTGGTAACAATTATTCTGCGCCAGATCACATCACCCCCAGATAGTCGCCGCGTGCCGCAAGTCCAGGCGGGAAAGCCGTTTACAAGCCGTCACTGCCGGGGCTAGGATTTCTGACGACAGTGGCCATCCCGCGGTGACATTTCTTCATGAAAAACATATCCATGCGTCGTCTACCGGGCTGGGGCTTGCTCGGCGTTGATGTGGGGCACGATGCCATACGCGTCGTCGAACTGGTGCGCCGGCGGGGGACATTGTCTTGCCGGTATCGTGGTGCCGCCCCGCTGGCACCGGGAATCATGCTGGAGGGCAATGTCGAGGATGTGCCGGCCCTGGCCGCGGCCCTGCAGCAGGCTTGCCGCGATAGTGGCAGCACCTGCACGCGGGTGGCGCTGGCCATGCCGGCCACGGCCCTGATCACGCATGCGATCCGGCTGCCGGCAGGCTTGCCGGAAGAGCAGCTGGAAATCCTCGTGGAGCTGGAGGCGGCGCAGTACATGCCGTTTGCGCTGGAAGACGCCAGCCTGGATTTTCTCACCCTGGGTCCGGCACCGCCGCTGGCGGGCAAGCAAGGGCCGGAGATCGACGTGCTGCTGGTGGCGGCGCGGCGCGCCAGCGTGCAGCGCCGCCTCGACGCAGCGAAGGCGGCAGGCTTGCAGGCCGTCGTCATGGATAGCGAGGCGCTGGCCGTGCAGGCGGCGCTGGCGCAAGGGGGCTGGCAAGCCTTGCCCGATGGCGGCGCCTATCAGCTGGCCTGGGGCCTGGCCTTGCACCGGTACGCCCGATGAAGGGCCAGGCACCAGTGCCGCGCATCAATTTGTTGCCGCATCGGCAGGCGGCGCGGCGGCGGCGCATCCAGGCATTGTTGTGGCTGCTAGCCGGCGGCGCATTCTCAGGCCTGCTGCTGGCGCTGGGTACGGCGGGCTGGCTGCATCTGCGGCTCGATGCGCTGGCGCGCCGCCAGGACGACTGGCGCCGCGCCACGCAGCAGGTGGAGCTTGCCCTGCAGACGGGCAGGCGGGTGCAGGACGAGACGGCGGCATTGCTGGCGCGGCGGCAGGCGATTGCCGGGCTGCAAGAACAACGCAATGCCTGGGTGCACATGCTGGAAGTGCTGGCGCGCGCCATGCCGGCCGGCGTGGCCTTGCGCGGCGTGCGCCAGGAAGCGGCGCTGCTGCGCTTGCAAGGGCATGCCGTTGCGCAGGACAAGGTGGCGGCGCTCATGCTGGCGCTGGCCGAGGCGGCGCCGGCGTCGAAGCCGGAACTGCTGGAAGTGCGCGGCGCGGCGGACGGTGCGGTGGAATGGACGATACGGCTGACATGGCCTGCACCGGCAGCGCCTGGCAAGCGACCGTAAATCGGGAGGTGGCTGATCATGCTGAGCCTGAAACAAGCGTCGCTGTGGCCGCTGCGGGCCCGCCTCGCCGCGGCCGTCCTGGGCGCCGTCCTGGTGGCCGCGCTGCTGCACCTGGCCTGGCTCGACGGGCTGCATGCCGCCGTGCAGGCTGCGCACGGGGAGGAAGCGCGTCTGCGCACGGCCTACCTGCAAGCCCATGCCGGCGCAGGACGCTTGCCGGCCTGGCGTGAACAGCAGCGCCAGGCGAGCGCCGAGCTCGCCAATCTGGAACAGCAATTGCCGAACCATCAGCAGATGGCGGTGCTCTTGTCCGATATCAATACGGCAGGGCAGTCGCGCGGTTTGCAATTTACCCTGTTCAAGCCGGGCGCCCCCCAGGCGCAGGCGCACTATGTGGCGCTGCCCATCGCCGTCCAGCTGCGCGGCGGCTATCACGCCATGGGCGAGCTGATGGCGGACCTGGCACGGTTGCCGCGCATCGTGACCGTGCACGAGTTGGCATTGACTGCGGGCAAGGATGGCATGCTGACCCTCGATGCCGTGCTGCACGCGTATCGCTTGCCCGATGCGCAGGAGCGGGCCGCGCAAGCCCGCTTGCCGCAGCCGGCCCGGCCGGCGCCAGTGGCTTGGCAGGCGGCGCCCGCCTTCGTGCCGCATCCGTATGCAGTTGCCGGCTTGCCCGATCCGTTCGGTACGCGGCTGCCGGGATCGCCGCCAGCATCGGCCGGTGTGGCGGGACCGGACTTGCGCCGTCCCCGCGAACCGCTGGAAAGCATGGCCATGGCGGCCTTGCGCATGGTCGGCAGCGTGCGCCACGCGGGGCGCCTGAGCGCGCTGCTGCAGGCGGGGCCACGCGTGTACCGGGTGGAGCTGGGCCAGCATCTGGGACCGGACCATGGTGTGGTGACGGCCATCAGCGAGCAGGCCGTGCAATATCGTGAACTGCTGCGCGAGGCGGACGGCCCGTGGCGCGAACGGCGCGGCAGCCTGGCCTTGCAGGCGGCGGGGGCAACCGGCGCCGTCGCACCGTCAAGCCCGCCCGAGGCCGTGCCATGAACGCGCGCCGCATGCTCGTGGCCGCGGCCCTGTTCCTGCATGCGGGCTGCATCGCGCAGGATGACGTGGCGCACGTGTCGGCGCCGCGTCTGTATGCGGGCGAGAAAATCTCCGTGGATTTCCAGAACGTGGGCGTGCGCGCCGCCCTGCACATCCTGGCCGATGCTTCCGGACAAAATATTGTCGCCAGCGACAGCGTGGCGGGCAACCTGACCCTGCGCCTGCGCGACTTGCCGTGGGACCAGGCGCTCGATATCGTGCTGCAGGCCAAGGGCCTGGACATGCGGCGCAATGGCAACGTGCTGTGGATCGCGCCGCGCGAAGAAATCCTCGCGCGCGAAAAGCTGGAACTGGAACAGCGCGCGCAGATCGCGGAACTGGAACCGCTGCAATCGGCCATCTTCCAGCTCAATTACCAGAAAGCGGAAGCGTTCCGCACGGTATTCGGCCTCGATGCGGGCGAGGGGCGCAGCCGGCTGCTGTCGCGCCGCGGCAGCGTGCTGATCGAGCCGCGTACGAACCAGCTGTTCGTCACCGACGTGCCGGCGCGCCTGGAGCAGATCCGTCTGTTGATCGCCAGGACGGACATTGCCACCCGGCAGGTGATGATCGAGGCGCGCATCGTCGAGGCAAACGACAGCTTCAGCCGCAACCTGGGCGCGCGCCTGGGGTTTTCCGACCAGCGCCTGGCGGCGGGCCAGGTGCCCGGCTTTTCCCTGGGCGGCAGCGGACGCCGCGCGGCCATCGGCGGCAGCTACCAGGGCGTGGGCGAGGCGACGGGGCAAACGGTGGCTGGCAGCGGCGCCTTCGTGCCGAACACGCAATTCGTCAACTTGCCGGCCGCCAGCATCAATGGCTTGCAGCCGGCCAGTTTCGCCCTGAGCCTGTTTTCGGCGGCGGCCAACCGTTTCCTGAACCTGGAGCTGTCCGCACTGGAGGCGGACGGCAGGGGCAAGATCATTTCCAGCCCCCGCGTGGTGACGGCCGACAAGGTGCTGGCGTTGATCGAGCAGGGCATCGAATTGCCCTACCAGGTGGCCACCAGCAGCGGCGCCACGTCGATCACGTTTCGCAAGGCGAATTTGCGCCTGGAAGTGACGCCGCAGATCACGCCCGATGGCAACGTGGTGCTGGAAGTGGACGTCAACAAGGACAGCGTGGGCCAGGAAACGCGGTCCGGCTTCGCCATCGACACCAAGCACGTGCGCACGCAGGTGATGGTGGAGGATGGCGGCACGGTCGTGCTGGGCGGCATTTATCAGCAGTCCGAACGGGGCACGGACAGCAAGGTACCGTTGTTGGGCGACATCCCCGTGCTCGGTGTTTTTTTTCGCAGCACGGGCCGCAGTCAAGAAAAAACGGAACTGATGGTGTTCATTACACCGAAAATAGTGGCAGATCAGCCAGCAACACGTTAATGTCACATCTTTACGTTTAAGTAACAATGCGGACGAAAGCGGACTGATGGCGACTATGCGGAATGTATCTTGGGGCAACACTTATTGGAGTCGGGTATCGAATTGGCTGGTCTTGCTGGCGTTGGGCGCCTTGCTGGCGGCCTGCGGCGGCGGTGGGGGTGATCCGACCATCGACGGCGGCAGCAGTGGCGGCACGACGGGGGGCGTGGCGGCCGCGGTCAGCGTCACGCTGTATAACGCGGCTGGTCAGCCTAGCAACGCACTGAGCAGCACGACGCCGCTGACGGCCAGGGCTTCCGTCGTCGACAAGAATGGCACGCCTGTCAGTAATGCACTGGTGACGTTTTCCACAGATGCCACATTGGTTTCCTTTTCAACAAGCAATGGCGCGGCGCTCACCGACGCCAAGGGTATCGCCAGCATCACCTTGTCGCCGCTCAATTCGTCGGTCACCGGTGCCGGTAAACTGAGCGCCACGGTGACGGCTGGCAGTGCCACCGTCAGCGCTGAGGCGAACTATGCAGTTACCTCGGTGCAAGCATCGGGTGCCAAGCTGGCGCTATCCCTGCTGAACGGGTCGAGCGCCAGCAGTGCGCTGTCGAGCGCGACCCCGCTGACGGCCAGGGCGCTGGTCAGCGACTTGAGCGGAAAACCGCTCGCTGGCGCGCTTGTGGTGTTCTCGACAGACAACAGCCTGGCCGTCATGTCCTCATCGACGGGCACGGCATTGACGGATGCCGCCGGCGTGGCCAATGTCACCTTGCGGCCCGTGAGCATGTCTGCCAGCGGCGCCGCCAACTTGCGCGCGACCGCGACGGTCAATGGTGCCGTCGTCAGCAACGAGGTCAATTACTCGGTAGGGGCGACCGAACTGACGCTGGGCACGCTCCGGCTTGCTCCGGCCAGCATCGCTGCCTATGGTTCGTCGATGGTTTCCGTCGACGTGCTGGCAGGCGGCAATCTGTATACGGCGCAGAAGGTCAACGTGAGTTTCAGTTCCAGCTGCACCATTGCAGGCAAGGCTACGCTGGCTGCCAGCGTACCTACCAGCGGCGGTACGGCGACAGCCGTGTACCGGGACAATGGCTGTGGCAACAACGACATGATTAACGCCACCGTCGATGGCACGGGATTCGGTTCGCACGCCACCATGTCGGTTGCCCGGCCAGCGGCGGCATCGGTGCAGTTCTCCGCAGTCAGTCCGGTGGGCAAATCGATCGTGATCCAGGGCCAGGGCGGCTTGTCGCGCACGGAAACGGCAACCCTCACTTTCCGCGTTTTCGATACCTTCAACAAGCCGCTGGCTGGTCAGCCGGTGGTATTTGACCTGGTGAACGGGGCAGACATTACGCTTAACAAAACCAGCGATAGCACCGACGCCAACGGCGAAGTCATTACCACCGTCAATTCCGGCAAGACGCCCACCACTTTCCGCGTCAAGGCCAGCCTGGCGTCCGGCGTCTCGACCCTGTCCGACTCCATCCTCGTGACGACGGGCCTGCCGGTGCAGACGGCATTTTCCCTCAGCGTGGCCAAACCCAATGTGGAAGGCTGGTCGTATGACAGTGCGGTCGGCAGCCCCGCGACGACCATCACGGTCCTTCTGGCCGACCAGGCGGGCAATCCTGTCCCCGATGGCACGCCGGTGGCATTCCAAAGCAGCCTGGGGGCAGTCGGTTCTGCCAGCATGGGTGGGTGCACGACCACGAATGGCGGCTGCACGGTCGATTTCCGCAGCCAGAATCCGCGCGTGGCGACCAATCCGCCGACTACGCCGTGCAACGATGTGGCCCATGGCGGCACACCCGACGCCGACTGGCCGGGCCTGGCCATTGTGTGCGCCAGCACGACAGACGGTAGCAAGCCCCTGTTTGCAAGGATTGGCATCTTTTTGAGCGGCAGCCGTGCCGAGAACCTCACGCTGGCCGACGGCACGAAGAGAGTCAGTCTCGATGGCAGTACCTACGATCTGGGCACCGTGAAGGCTGCGGACGTGCGCCAGTTCACGCTGCGTATCAGCGATTTGCACCAGAATCCCATGCCTTCCGGGAGTACGGTGGCGATCACCAGCCTGGTCAACGGTGCCGCCACGATATCGCCGATCAGCGTGCAAAACATCTTCCCGCATGATGGCGCCGGCGTCGACGACAGGACGGGCGGCAACATTCAAGGTAACCAGGGAAGCTGGCATGCCGTTACAATTAACAGCCTGACGCCGACCAGTTGCACGGTTGCGTTGGCCAGCACGTTTAATGTGACGGTGACGACGCCGCTGGGCAACACCACCAGTTATCCGTTTAAACTGGCATTCTCTTGTCCTTGACGCGAGGGGGACGGGCGGTGCTGCGCAGGAGGCAGGCCGCTCGTGGCGTCCGTTTATTTTCTGAATGATATAAAAAGTGTCTGAAATCTCTAACAGTAATATCTTCCTTGTCGGCCTCATGGGCGCAGGTAAAACCACGATCGGGCGCATCCTGGCCCGCAAGCTGGGCTTGCGCTTTGTCGATTCCGACCACGAAATCGAGGCACGCACGGGAGCGACCATCCCGTGGATCTTTGAAATCGAGGGCGAGGCCAGCTTTCGCCGGCGCGAGGCCGAAGTCATCCGCGACCTGAGCGCCCAGGAAGGCATCGTCATGGCCACGGGCGGCGGGGCCATTCTCAATGCAGACAGCCGCGCCTACCTGAAGGAACGCGGCACGGTGGTCTACCTGCGCGCCAGCGTCAGCAACATCCTCACGCGCACCAGCCATGACAAGAACCGGCCCCTCCTGCAGACGGCCGACCCGCGCAAGAAGCTGGAAGAATTGACGGCGCAGCGCGAGCCCCATTACCTGGAAGTGGCCGACATTGTGATCGACACGGGCCGTCCTAACGTACAATCGATGGTTCAGACTATCCTGATGCAGCTGGCCAGCCTCGAATGCGAGGCCTCGCCGAACTGCGTCATTCATGCAGAGCCTTCGATGAACGAGCAATCCAAAATGTTGTTGAGCGTAGACCTCGACGAACGCAGTTATCCGATCGCCATCGGTCCCGGCCTGCTGGCCGACGCCGATGCGCTGCTGCGCCATATCAGCGGTCACAAGGTGGCCATCGTCACCAATACCACCGTCGCCCCCCTGTACCTGGGCCGCCTGCAGGCGGCGCTGGCCAGCGATGGCCGCGAAGTGATCAGCATCGTCCTGCCGGACGGCGAAGAGTACAAGAACTGGGCCAGCCTGATGCAGATCTTCGATGCGCTGCTGGCTAACAAATGCGACCGCAAGACTACCCTGGTGGCGCTGGGCGGCGGCGTGATCGGCGACCTGACCGGCTATGCGGCGGCCAGCTACATGCGCGGCATCGGCTTCGTGCAGGTGCCCACCACCCTGCTGGCGCAGGTCGACTCCTCCGTCGGCGGCAAGACGGGCATCAACCACCCGCTGGGCAAGAACATGATCGGCGCCTTCTACCAGCCGCGCGCCGTGATCGCCGACACTTCGACCCTGGAAACCCTGCCGGCGCGCGAGCTGTCGGCCGGCCTGGCCGAAGTGATCAAGCATGGCGCCATCATCGACGCAGCGTTTTTCGACTGGATCGAGGCGAACATGGCCAAGCTGATGGCGCGCGACAAGGGCGCGCTGGCGTATGCCATCGCCCGTTCGTGCGAAATCAAGGCCGACGTGGTGCGCCAGGACGAGCGTGAAGGCGGCTTGCGCGCCATCCTGAATTTCGGCCACACCTTCGGCCACGCCATCGAAGCGGGCCTGGGCTACGGCCACTGGCTGCATGGCGAAGCCGTCGGCTGCGGCATGGTGATGGCGGCCGACCTGTCGTGCCGCATGGGCTATATCGACCAGGCGGCTGTGGAGCGTGTGCGCAAGCTCGTCGCCGCCGCCGGCCTGCCGATCAAGGCGCCGGACCTCGGTGTCGAGCGCTGGCTGGAACTGATGGAAGTGGACAAGAAGAACGAGGGCGGTGCCATCAAGTTCATCCTGTTGCAACCCCTGGGCAGCCCGAACATCACGTCCGCGCCGCACGAGCTGGTGCTGGCCACCCTGGCCGCCGGAGTGCAGTAACATGCTGCCCGAAGACTTCCTCGCCCCCTATGCGGCCCACTCGGCGCAGGGGCAGGGACGTCGCTTTGCCGAGGCGCCGCACGCCTCGCGCAGCCAGTTCCAGCGCGACCGCGACCGCATCATCCACTCCTCGGCCTTCCGCCGCCTCGAGTACAAGACCCAGGTGTTCCTCAACCACGAGGGAGATTTGTTCCGCACGCGCCTGACGCACAGCCTGGAAGTGGCGCAGGTGGGCCGCTCCATCGCGCGTAACCTGCGCCTCAATGAAGACCTGGTGGAAGCCATCGCGCTGGCGCATGACCTGGGCCACACGCCGTTCGGCCACGTGGGCCAGGACGTGCTCAACGAATGCATGCGCGAGCACGGCGGCTTCGAGCACAACCTGCAAAGCCTGCGCGTGGTCGATACCCTGGAAGAGCATTACGGCGCCTTCGACGGCTTGAACCTGATGTTCGAGACGCGCGAAGGCATCCTGAAACACTGCTCGCTGGCGCACGCGCGCGAACTGGGTCCCGTAGCCCAGCGCTTCATCGACCGCACGCAGCCGACGCTGGAAGCGCAGCTGACCAACCTGGCGGACGAAATCGCCTACAACAGCCATGATATCGACGACGGCCTGCGTTCCGGCCTGATCACCATCGACCAACTGGAAGAGGTGGAATTCTTCGGCCGCCTGTGGCGCGACGTGCAGCAGGCGTTCCCCGGCCTGTCGGGACGGCGCGCCATCTACGAAACCCTGCGCCGCCTGATCACGGCCCTGGCCGACGATTTGATCGTCACCTCGACGCAGCTGATCGCCGACGCCGCCCCGCGCGACGTCAGCGAAGTGCGCGCCAGTCCACCGCTGATCCGTTTTTCGGACCCCATGCGCAAGGATGCGACAGAGCTCAAGCGCTTTTTGCGCGCCAACCTGTACCGCCACTACCAGGTCAACCGCATGCGTGTGAAGGCCAGCCGCATCGTGCGCGAACTGTATGACAGCTTCATGGCCGAACCGGCCCTGCTGCCGCCCGATTATCAGGTCAGCGGTGACGATGTCAGCAAGCAGGCGCGCAAGATCGCCGACTACATCGCCGGCATGACGGACCGCTACGCGATCCGCGAACACCGTCGCTTATATTCTTTGGATGAGTTGTAGGTCGGATTATGCGTGGCCTTGCCGCGCCACTCCGGCCTACCTCGCATTTTCGATCCTGTCAATCGGCATGATCATCTAGCTCCCCACCCGATCCCCCCAATACCCTAGCCGCACCTTCTTTTCTATCATGGCAGCAAGTCAACAAGGGCTTGCCGCCCATCGTCAAGGAGAGTGCCATGATTGAATCGCGCCGCAGTTTCTTGCGCGCCTTGCCAACCGTTACCATCGGGGCGGCCATCGCGCCGCTGCCCGGCAAGGCCGCCATGGCGGCCACCCAGGGCGAAGGCGGCCAGCGCTGGGCGATGGTGGTCGATGTGCAGAAGTGCATCGGCTGCCAGGCGTGCACCGTCTCCTGCATCATGGAAAACGCCGTGCCGGAAAACAGCTTCCGCACCGTCGTCTCCACCTATGAAGTCAAGGAAGACAAGCGCTGCGGCACCTACATGCTGCCGCGCCTGTGCAACCACTGCGCCAACCCTCCCTGCATCCCCGTCTGTCCCGTGGGCGCCACTTTCCAGCGCAAGGATGGCGTCGTCGTCGTCGATGGCGACCGCTGCGTGGGCTGCGCCTACTGCGTGCAGGCCTGCCCCTACGACGCGCGCTTCATCAACCACGAGACGGGCAAGGCCGACAAATGCACGTTCTGCGCGCACCGCGTCGACGAAGGCTTGCTGCCCGCCTGCGTGGAAACCTGCGTGGGCGGTGCGCGCATCTTCGGTGACCTGAATGACCCGCACAGCGTCGTGCACCAGCTGCTGACCGAGAACAAGGTGAAGGTGCTCAAACCCGAGCAGGGCACCCAGCCCCACGTGTTTTACCTGGGACTTGACACGCGCTTCGCCGGCCACGTCGAGGGCGAAGCGACACTTTGGCAACCGAGCAAACACGGGAAATAAACCATGGACAGCCACATCACCGAAATTCTCAACGTCACGCGCGAAGCGGCATGGCTGCCGTGGGCGGTGCAGTATTTTTTCCTCATCGGCCTCAGTTACGGCAGCTTCATGCTGACCCTGCCGTACTTCGTCTTCGGCCGCAAGGCGTATGAGCGCCTGGGGCGCATCGCGCTGCTGGCGGCCCTCGTGTGCGGCATGACAGCGCCCGTGGCGCTGCTGGCCGACCTGCACGGGCCGGGCCGCTTCTACCACTTCTACATTTACTTCCAGCCGCAGTCGTGGATGTCGTGGGGTTCCTTCTTCATTCCCCTGTATCTGGGCTGTCTGATGGTGTACGCGTGGCTGGCGCTGCGCGTGGACTTCGCCACGGGGGGGCAGGGCCAGGACCGCCTGGCCTTCGCCTACCGCCTGCTGGGGCGCGGCGGTGCCGCTTCCCTGCGGGCCATCCGCGTCGCCGCCGCCTTCACCCTGCTGGCCGCCTTCGTCGTCGGCCTGTACACGGGCATGGAAGTGATGGTGGTGCGCGCCCGTCCCCTGTGGTTCACGCCCTTCCTGCCGGCGCAGTTTGCCGCCACGGCCTTCGTCGGGGCCGTGGGCCTGGCGCTGCTGTTCAACCGCTGCCTGCCGGGCCGCGACCAGGCGCTGGAAGTGTCCCTGAACCGCGCGCTGGTCCTGTCGCTGGCGCTGGTGCTGGCCCTGGGCGGAGGCTGGCTGTTCGTCAGTCTTTCTGGCGTGAGCGCCAGCCACAGCATGGCCTTTACGCAGGTGGCCGGCATGCCGCAATGGCAGTTCACGGCCGTCTGGGCCGTGCTGTCGTCCATCGTGCCGATGGCCTTGGCCATCTGGCGTCCGGCCACGAGTGGCCTCGTCAACGGCCTGATCGCGCTGCACAGCGCCTGGATGATGCGCTGGACGATCTTCATCGGCGGCCAGACGATCCCGAAGACGGGGGCGGGCCTGTACGACTACCACCTGCCGATGGGGAACGATGGCTTGATGGGGATCATTGGCACGGCCGGCCTGTGGATCGCGTTGCTGTTGCTGATGCTGGAATTTTTGCCATGGGCGGGACGCCTGGTACGCAGCCGTCCCGCCATGGCCACGCACTGAGGAGTTGAAAATGAACGAACGCACCCATAACGACGACCGCAACGACGTCCCGGAAGACGAGAACGAGAAGCGCCGCAAGCTGCTGCGCTACGGCGCCATCGGCGGCGGCCTGGCCGCCTTTGCCGCCAGCTTTTCCACCACGGCCGGCCGCATGGTCGACCACGCGCTGGGCAAAGACAAACCCGTGCAGAAGCTGCACGGCAATTCCCTGGTACCCGAGTTTTCCGTCGACACGGCCACGGGCAAGCTGACGGTCAATCCGGACCAGCAAGTGAGCTACACCATGTGCATGGGCTGCACCACGTTTTGCGGGGTGCGCGTGCGTCTGGATAAAAAAAGCGGCAAGGTGCTGCGCGTGGCGGGCAACCCGTACAGCCCCATGTCGGCCGACCCGGCGCTGCCCTACCAGACGCCGATCCGCGACAGCTTTGTCTCGCTGTCGCGCTTCCAGGAAAAGGGGCTGAAGGGCCGCTCCACGGCCTGCGGCCGTGGCAACGGCGTGCTGGAACAGATGGAGTCGCCGTTCCGCGTGCTGGCGCCCATGAAGCGCGTGGGACCGCGTGGCGGCGGCCAGTGGGAACCGATCGCCTTCGACCAGCTAGTGAAGGAAGTGACGGAAGGCGGCGACCTGTTTGGCGAAGGCCATGTACAGGGTTTGCGCGCGCTGCGCGAGCTGGAAAAACCCATCGATCCGGCGCAGCCGGAGCTGGGCCCGCAAGTGAACCAGGTGGGCCTGATGTGCAGCACCGACGATGGCCGCCTGGCATTCGGCACGCGTTTTTTCAAGCAGTCGTACGGCAGCCTGAACCTGGTCAACCACGGTTCGTATTGCGGTGGCGCCTACCGCAGCGGTTCGGGCGCCATGTTCGGCGACATGAAGAAAATGCCGCACGCGAAAGTGGACCTGGAAAACACGGAATTCTGCATGTTCGTCGGCACTGCCCCTGGCAATGCGGGCAACCCGTTCAAGCGCCAGGGCACCCTGATCGCCAAGGCGCGCTCGGGCAAGCGCGATTTCAGCTACGTCGTCGTCGACCCCGTGCTGACGAATGCGGACAGCCTGGCGGCGGGCGACCGCAGCCGCTGGGTGCCCATCAAGCCGGGCACGGATGGCGCGCTGGCCATGGCGATGATACGCTGGATCATCGAGCACGAACGCTATGACCGCCACTTCCTCGCGCAGCCGAACCTGAAGGTGGCGGAGGCGGCGGGCGAGGCCGCCTGGTGCAATGCCACGCATTTGATCATCAGCGAAAAGGGCCATCCGCGCGACGGCCGCTACCTGCGCGGCTCCGACATCGGCGCGGTCGAACTGGCGGAAGAAGAGCGCTACAAGGATGGCGACCCGTTCTGCGTGATTGACGCTGCCACGCAGGCCATTGTGCCGCACAGCGCCGCCAAGGGCGAGGCGCGGCTGTTCTTCGATGGCCCGCTGGACGTTGCGGGCGCGCCGCTGCACCTGAAGACGGCCATGACGATGCTCAACGAGGAAGCGCAGCGCCACAGCATGGAGGAATACGCGGCTGCCTGCGGTATTTCGCGCGACATCATCGAAGGCCTGGCGCAGGAACTGACCAGCCATGGCAAGCGCGCCGCCGTCAATGCGCACGGCGGCATGATGTCGGGCGCCGGCTTTTATAACGCGTATGCCCTGGTCATGCTCAACACCCTGATCGGAAATTTGAACCGCAAGGGCGGCACCCTCGTCAACGGCGGCAGCTTCAAGGATGCGGGCCCGGGTCCGCGCTACAACCTGGAGAGTTTCGACGGCGAGATCAAGGCGGCGGGCATGCCCATCGGGCGCAATGTGCCATATGAAAAAACCTCGGAATTCAAGCTGAAGAAAGAAGCGGGCAAGGCGTATCCGGCCAAGGCGCCGTGGTATCCGAACGCGCCCGCGCTGGCCACCGAATGGCTCACCAGCGCCATGAATGGCTACCCCTACACCCTGAAGGCGCTGATCCTGTGGAGCTGCAATCCCGTGTACGGCATCACGGGCTTGCGCACGCAGATCGGCAAGGAGCTGGCCGATCCGAAGAAGATTCCCCTCATCGTCGCCATCGACCCCTTCATCAATGAAAGCTCGGCGTTTGCCGACTATCTGCTGCCCGACACCCTGCTGTATGAAAGCTGGGGCTGGGCCGGCGCCTGGGGCGGCATGCCCGTCAAGATGAGCACGGCGCGCTGGCCCGTGGTCGAGCCGCGCGTGCAAAAGACGCCGGACGGCCAGCCCATCTGCATGGAAACGTTCTTCATCGCGCTGGCGAAGACGATGGACTTGCCCGGCTTCGGCCCCGATGCCTTGCAGGACATGGATGGCCAGCGCTTCCCCCTGCAGCGGGCGGAAGACTGGTATCTGCGGGGCGGCGCCAACATCGCCTGGCAGGGCAAGACAGCCGTGCCGGAAGCCAGCGACGACGACATTGCGCTCTCCGGCGTGGCGCGCATCCGCCCCGAACTGGAGCGCACCCTGAAGCCGGAAGAGTGGCGCAAGGTGGCCTTCATGTTGGCGCGGGGAGGGCGTTACCAGAGCTATGGCGAGATGTTTGGCCTGCGCCTGCCGCCACCGGCGAACCCCAAGGCGCCGGTGGCGCCTGCCCCGGCCGTCGATGAGACGCCGTATCCGCAGGACTGGTCCACGCACCGCTATCTGAAGCCCATGATGCTGTACAACGAGGGCCTGGGCGTGAGCAAGAACAGCTTGAGCGGCAAGCGCTTTCCCGGTACGCCTGCCTGGCGGGTGGCGGCGTTTGCCGACGGCACGCCCGTGCGCAAGACTTATCCGGTGAGCGAATGGCCGTTCGAATTGATCAGCTTTAAATCGGCGCTGCAGAACTCGTACAGCATCGGCGCGCGGCGCTTGCGCGGCATCCACCCCGACAACCCGGTCGCCGTGCATCCCGACGATGCGGCCCGCCTGAAGCTGGAAAATGGCGATGAGATTTATCTGGAAACGCCGGGTGGCAGGGCCAGGGCCACGGTGATGCTGCGCCATGGCGTGCAGCGGGGCGTGATCGCCGTGGAACACGGCTTCGGCCACAAGGAGCACGGCGCGCGCGCCCACCGCATCGGCAAGCTGCGCCAGCCCGACGAGCCGGCCATCGGCGCGGGCATCAACCTGAACGACCTGGGATTGACGGACCCGAGCCGCGGCGACAAGAACGTGTTTGTCGATCCCGTGTCAGGCACGTCGGTGCGGCAGGGACTGCCGGCGCGTATCGTGCGGGCTTAAATCGCCCCACCCGCCATCAGCAGCCGGGCCACCTCGGCTGCTGAATGCAGGCCCAGTTTTTCCATCGTGTTATGGCGGTGCACCTGCACCGTCTTGTCGCTGATGCCCAGCTCGCGGGCGATGACTTTCGAGGCCTTGCCTTCGGCCATCAGCAGCGCCACTTCGCGCTCGCGCGCGGTAAGCCTGGCCAGCGCCGATTGGGCCGTCGTCGTGCTGGCGGCGTTGCGGCTTTCCTCCACGCTGCGTGCCACGGCCCGGCTGACGGCGTCCAGCAAGACCTGGTCTTTGCACGGCTTCTCTAAAAAATCGCAGGCGCCCGCCTTCATCGTCTGCACGGCCATGGCCAGGTCGCCGTGGCCGCTGAGGAAAATCACGGGTAGCGCAATCGCATGGCGCGACAGCTCCTGCTGCAATTCCAGTCCGCTCATCAGGGGCATGCGCACGTCGAGCAGCAAACAGCCGGGGACATGGCCATCGTAGCGCTGCAGGAAGTCGCGCGCCGATTCGAAGGCTTGCACTTGCCAGCCGGCCGAATCGAACAGATAGGCCAGCGAGCGGCGCATGGCGGCGTCGTCGTCGACGACAAAGATGATCGCATCGCTTTCGTTCATGGTGTGTCCTTGTTTGCTTGCATGCCCGTATCTTCCGGCAGGCGGAACCAGACCGTCAAGCCTGGCGCGTCCGCGTTGGCATGGGCCGACAGGCTGCCGCCGAACGATTCGATGATGCTTTTGCTGAGCGACATGCCCAGGCCCAGGCCCTCGGCCTTGGTGGTAAAAAACGGTTCGAACAGGCGCGCCATCTGCGCCGCTTCCAGGCCGCATCCCGCGTCGCGCACGGCTACCGTACAGGCGCCGTTTTCGCGGTGCAGCAGCACGCCGATCGGGTGCTGGGGATTACCGTTTTCCAGCTGCGCATCGAGCGCATTTTTCAGCAGATTGAGCAGCACCTGCTGCACCTGCTGCGGGTCGGCCAGCACGCGCGGTGCCGCGCTGACCGCCTCGTGGCGCCAGTCGATGCTCGCTTGCGGATGGGCCGCGCGGAACAGGGTCACGGCTTGCTCCACGGCGTCGGCCAGGGCAAAGGGCGTGCTGTGCGTGGGACGCTTTTGCGCCATGGCGCGGATGTGGCGGATGATGGCACCCGCGCGCTCGCTTTGCGTGGCGATTTCCTGCGCGCCGTCGAGCAAGGGGGCCGCCTCCAGCCGGCCCGCCGCGATGCGGCGCGCCATGCCGCGCGCGAAATTGCCGATGGCCGCCAGCGGCTGGTTCAGTTCGTGCGCGATGGCGCTGGCCATCTCGCCCAGGATCGCCAGGCGCGCCGTGTGGTCGAGCGTGGCCTGACGCTGGCGCGCCTGCTCTTCCAGCGCGCGCTGCTGGTGCTGGGCTGCGCGCAACTGCTCCGTGCGGCGGCTGACCAGGTATTCCACGCGCACCGTGTGCACGGCCCAGGCGACGAGCAGGGCCAGCACCAGCAGCATCCAGCCCCAGTAGCGGCGCAGCGCCGTTTCGAACGTCAGCTTGTCCAGGTAGGCGTAGGGGCCGATGCGCAAGTCGCGGAACAGCTCATCGACGATCTGGTAGTCGCTCGGCACCGTCCAGCTGTAGCCTTCGCTGGTGCGCGGCATGGCCAGCAGCGCTTGCGCCACCTTTTTTGCCAGTGCCGGCGGCGTCTGGCGCAGGGCGACGAAAGGCCAGTCCGGATATAGGCGCGAGGACGTGGCGCAGCGAAAACCCGGTATCGGCCGAGTGGTGATCACGCGCAGTTCATCGGACTGCACTTCTCCCCGCGCCACCATCTGTTCGAGCAAACAGGTGCGCACGATGCCCGCATCCATGCGCCCCGCGCGCACGGCGTCGATGATCTGCTGCGACGGAAAACCGCTGTAGCGCAGGCTGGCAAAATCGCGGGCCGGATCGATGCCCGCTTCGCGCAGTTCGCGCGCGGCGATCTGGTAGCCGCCGAACGCATCGGGTGCCACAGCCATCACGTTCTTGCCCGCCAGGTCCGCCAGGTCGTGCAGGGGCGCCGTGCTGCGCACGACGATGGCCGAGCCGATGGCCTGGCGCGGCGAGTCCGTCCATGGCGATTCCAGGGTGGCGATGCGGCTGGCGCCGTCGCTGTGTTCGAGTGCCACGTAATGGCCGCTGCTGGTGATGGCAAAGGCGATCGCTTGCGACTGCACGGCGCGCGTCAGTCCTGCCTGGTCGTAGTCGGCCAAGGTAAAACGGATGCCGGGGATGCTGGCCTGCAGGTGGCGCGTCACATACGACCAGTCGCGCTGCACGGCGTCGCCGCCCTTGTAGGCGAGCACGCCAATTCTCACCTCCGGCAGCTCGGGCAGGCCATCCGCCGCGCGGGCACCGTGCAGACACAGCGCCGCCAGCGCGAACAGTACAAGACGCCGCACTAGAACATGCTGCGCTGTGCCGCGCGTGCATCACCGAACAGGTCCAGCAGCAGTTTCTTGATGGGCGCCGGCAGGGGCGCCTCGGCGATTTTCGCGCCGTCGTACCAGATGTGCGTGGACTCTCCGGCCAGCGCCAGGCGCCGCGCCAGGGTGATACGGCAGGGGACGATGTGCAGCTTGTAGTGCGTAAAGACGTGCACAATGGGCAGCAGCCGTTCCTGCGTTTCGATGGTACCGAATGGCGCCACGGCACGCGCCAGCGCATCCTGATCGATGGCGCGCGGAGAGTCTGCATCTGCCAGCACGTGGCCATCCAGTTCGGGCAAGGACAGCAGGCCGCCCCAGATGCCCGAGCCGGGGCGCTGCTCCAGCAGCACCTGGCCGTCGTCGATGATGACGAGCATGACGGCGTGTTTTTCCGGACTGGCCTTCTTTGGCTTGCGCACGGGCAGATCCTTGGTGCGGCCGGTGGCGTAGGCCACGCAGCGCGGCTGCAGCGGGCAGCGGCCGCAATCGGGGCTGCTGCGCGTGCACAGGGTGGCGCCGAAGTCCATCAGGCCCTGCGTGTAGGCTTCGATGCCGGTCTCCGGCAGCAGCGCTTCGGCGCGGCGCCACATGGCTTCCTCGACCCGTTTTTCGCCGGGATAGGCATCGATGCCGAAGGTGCGGGCGAAGACGCGCTTGACGTTGCCGTCCATGATGGCCGCGCGCGTGCTGCTGGAGAACGCGGAGATGGCGGCCGCCGTCGAGCGGCCGATGCCGGGCAGGTCGGCCAGCAGGGCGGGATCGCTGGGGAAGACGCCGTCATATTCGGCTACCACGCGCTGCGCGCACTTGTGCAGGTTGCGCGCCCGCGTGTAGTAACCGAGGCCGCTCCACTGCGCCATCACGTCTTCCACGGGGGCTGCTGCCAGGTCGCGTAGGGTGGGGAAGCGTTCGAGGAAGCGCGCGTAGTAGCCCAGCACGGCCGTCACCTGCGTTTGCTGCAGCATGATTTCGGACAGCCAGATCAGGTAAGCGTCGCGCGTGTTTTGCCACGGCAGCGCGTGGCGGCCATGCTGCTGTTGCCAGGCGATGACGGTGGCGGAAAAAGTGGGGTCAATATAGTCTTCAAAAAGTGCCGCGCCCGTGGCGGGCGAGAGCGGATGCAGCAGACGTTTCATGCAGGGTTCCAGTATCTTGTAGCGTGTTATGGCGTGTGTGTTAAGTGGCGCTGGTGGCGCGCACGGTGGCGAGCAGCTGCGCCAGCTGCACCTTGTCGCGTTCGAGCGCCGCCAGGCTGGCTTCAAAGCCGGCGATTTTCTGTTCCAGGCTGCCCGTCGCGTCGTGGATGCGCTGGATCGAGGCAAAGCGCAGTTTCAGCTGTTCCTTGTATTCGACGATCTGTGCTTCGAGGGGCGCCATGATGACCTTCAGCCAGGCGCTGGCGTCGTCGTTGGCGTTGCTGAAGCTGCGGCGCACGCGCGAGGCGATGGTGTCGAAGAATTTTTCCATCAGCACGACGCGGCTGGTGGTGAGCAGGGTCGCCGTGCCGAATTGCTTATGGTAGACGGCCTCGATGTCGGCAATCTCCTGGCGGTAGCGGGCCAGCGAAAACGGCATCGGCAAGGCCAGCGCCAGGCCGTGTTCGGCGGCGAATTTGCGGTACATCACGTTCATCATTTCCGTGATTTCCGTCGTCTTGCCTTCCGAACGGTCGAGGTTATGGCCGATGCGCTCGAAATACTGGCGCATGGCGTCGCGCAAGCCCGTGAAGAAGCGGCTGCGCTGCATGGCCGTGCGCACGCCGTCGATATCGTCGCGCACGATGTCCATGCCCAGGCTCGTGTACAGCTCCGTCGACAGGCGCGTAAATACGGCGCGCGTCGCCTGCAGCTTGAACAGGCTGCTGTCGAATTCCTTCTTCTCGATATCCACGCGCCGCATCATGTGGGCGATGACGCTCTGGTTCTTGCCGCGCAGGCTATGCAGCTCGTGCAGCTGCTCGGCGATGCCGCGCGCGCGCGCCGCCGCCTGCACCTGCTGCGCCGATTGAATCGCATCCAGGTCGAATGTCAGCTGGTGCCGGATGATGTCCTTGCGCGCGGGGATCAGCTCCTCGAACAGGGCCGTTTCCAGCGCCTGCAGGCGGCTCTTGTCCAGCAGCGCCGCATCGTGGTTGATCTTGCCCACCAAGGCCTTTTGCGCGGAGACGGGAAATACCTGGCCGGCGTCCAGGGTCAGGAGGTGCGCCACGCTGGCCTGCTGGCGTTCGATGGCCTGCGCCACTTCCGCATCGCCGCGCAACTCGTCCCACATGCTGTCGATCTTGTTGAGCACCACCAGGCGCCCCGCGCCGGCGCCGATATGGTTGCGCCAGACTTCGATGTCGCTGCGCGTGACGCCCGTGTCGGCCGCCAGGATGAACAGCACCGCGTGCGCATTCGGGATCAGGTTCAGGGTCAGCTCCGGTTCCGTGCCGATGGCGTTCAGGCCGGGCGTGTCGAGGATGACGAGGCCCTGCTTCAGCAGCGGATGGGGGAAGTTGATGATGGCGTGGCGCCACATGGAGATTTCCACCTGGCCGTGCTCATCGACCATGGATGGGGCATCGGCATCGTCGGCGTCGTACAGGCCGTAGCGGGCGGCTTCCTCCGCGCTGACTTTTTTGGTCAGGCTGACCTGGCGCAGGGCTTCCTGCATGTCGCCGCCCGCCTCGATGTTCAGCGGCAGGACGGTCCAGGCGGCGGGCAGGTCGCGGTAGTCGCTGGTCGACAGGTTCTGCGCGCGCGTCTCGATGGGCAGCAGGCGGATGGACGGCTGCCAGGCGGCGTCGTACAGCAGTTCGGTGGGACACATGGTGGTGCGCCCAGCGCCAGAGGGCAGGATGCGCTGGCCGTAGCCGGCAAAGAAGATGGCGTTGATCAGCTCGGATTTGCCGCGCGAGAATTCCGCCACGAAGGCGACCGATAGACGGTCATCGAGCAGGCGGGAGACGCAGCGCGCCAGGCGCAGCGCACTGGCGCCGTCGACCAGGCCCGCCGCGCTGGCGGCCTGCCGGTATGCCTGCAAGGCGGCCAGCACGTCCTGGCGCCATGCGCTGTATTGTTCCAAGTCCCTGACCATCTGGCTCCCTTTGCCTATGACTTCTTGCTTTTGACCGCTACTTCTGGCAATTCACGCAGTAAAACGTGGAACGCTGTCCCTGCACGATTTGCCGGATTGGCGCGCCGCATACGCGGCATGGCTTGCCCGTGCGGTTGTACGTGAAATATGTCTGCTGGAAGTAGCCGGACTGGCCGTTCACGCCGATGAAGTCGCGCAGGGTGCTGCCGCCCTGGACGATGGCTTCGGCCAGCACGTCGCGGATGGCCTGCGCCAGTTTCTCGTAGCGGGCCAGGCCGATGCGCCGCGCCGGCGTCTTCGGGTTGATCCCTGCGCGGAACAGGCTTTCGGAACAATAGATATTGCCCACGCCGACGACGATGTCGCCCGCCATCAGCACCTGCTTGATGTTGGTGCCCTTGTTGCGCGTTTTTTCGAACAGCAGCCGGCCCGTGAAGCCGCCTTCCAGCGGTTCCGTTCCCAGGCCGCGCAGCAGCACGTGGCTGTCGAGCGGGCCGTCGGCCTCATCGTGCCACAGCACGGCGCCGAAGCGGCGCGGGTCCGTCATGCGCAGCACCTGGCTGGTGCCGTCCGCGTCTTCCACGATCAGGTCGAAATGGTCGTGCTTTTGCGCTTCCGTCCCCGGCGGCAGCACGCGCAGGTGGCCCGACATGCCCAGGTGGATGATCAGCGTGCCGTGGCGGAAGTGGATCAGCAGGTATTTGCCGCGCCGCCCCGTCAGACCGATGGTTTGTCCGGACAGCTGTTCGCCCAGGGCAGGGGGGAAGGGCCAGCGCAGGCCGTCGCGGCGCAGCACGACGGAACGCACGGCGCGGCCCTCGAGATGGGGCGCGACACCGCGCCGTGTAACTTCAACTTCTGGCAATTCTGGCATAGGGCTCGAACGAATGAACAGCGGACAAAAAACAGGCGGGCGACCGGCCGATGGCTGGCCCGGAGAGCATACGTCACGCCAGTGTATATATTTCGTTACATACGTGAAGTACGCAATCTGCGGGTTGGGCGTAGAATCAAACTTTGCCGTTTAGCCAGGATCAGCCTTTGAAAAACGCTTTCGCCATTGTAACCTTGTCCGCCCTGATGGCCACGCATGCCATGGCGCAGACGCCTGCCGTCCCTGCCGATGGGGCGGCCAGCCCCGCTGCGGCCACGGCGCAGCCCTTGCCGGGCACCGAGTCCGGCGACGACGCCAGGGACGAGAAGCTGCCCAAGGTGGAATTGAGCAGCGACCTGCTGTACAAGCTGACCAAGGCTGAAATGGAATTCAAGAGCGGCCAGTGGCAGGGGCCGTATGTGACCATGATGGTGGCGGCCCAGCAGACGCGCGATCCGCGCCTGGCGCGCCGCGCTTCCGAAATGGCGCTCGCCGCCAAGCAGGGTGGCGAGGCGCTGGCGGCTATCCGTCTGTGGCGCGAGCTGGCCCCGGAATCGGACGAAGCGACGCAGTTTTTCCTCGGCTTCGTCGTCCTGACGGACAAGATCGAGGAGGCGGAACCGATTTTCGCCGAACGCCTGGCCAATGCGCCGGCGGGCGCGCGCGGCGTGGCCCTGTTCCAGATGCAGCAGATTCTGGCGCGGGCAAATGACAAGCTGTATGCCTACTCGATGGTGACGCGCCTGGTGCAGCCCTACCTGGACATGTTCGAGGCGCACCTGGTGCTGGCGCAGGGCGCCCTGTCGATCGGCGAACGTGACCGCGCCATCGGCGAAGCGAACAAGGCGCTGGCCATCAAGCCTAATTCCGAACTGGCCGTGCTGACCCTGGCGCAGGTGACAGGCGAAGCCGAGGCGGCAGGCAAGGTGCTGGCCGCCTTCCTGGACAAGAATCCCGATGCCGTCGAGGTGCGCGGCGCGTATGCACGCCTGCTGGTTGAGCAAAAGCAGCTCGAGCCGGCGCGCGACCAGTTCCTGCTGCTGCTGAAAAGCCAGCCCGATAACGTGGGCGCCCTGTATGCGCTCGGCATCGTGGCGCTGCAGCTGGAAGATACCAAGGGCGCCGAGCAGTACTTCAAGCGTTTCCTGGCCGTGCTCGACAAATCGCCTGGCGATGCGCGCGATCCGTTCAAGGCCCTGATGATCCTGTCGCAGATCGCCGAGACGCGCGGCGACACGGCCGGCGCTATCGCCTGGCTGGACAAGATCGACAACCGCGAGTCGGCCGGCTATTTCGATGGCCGCCTGCGCCGCGCCCAGCTGATCGCCCGTGGCGGCAATCTCGATGCGGCGCGCAAGGCGCTGACGGAAATCGAAACGGACGATCCGGCGAACCAGGCGCAGGTGCTGCTGGTGGACGCGCAATTCCTGCGAGACGCCGGCTACGTGCAAAGCGCCTACACGGTGCTGGAAAACGCCTTGCTGCGCTTCCCCGACAATCCGGAACTGCTGTACGACTATGCCTTGCTGGCCGAGCGCCTGGACAAACTCGATCTGATGGAGGCCAGCCTGCGCCGCGTGATGGCGCTGGCGCCCGACAACCAGCATGCGTACAACGCCCTGGGCTACTCGCTGGCCGAGCGCGGCGTCCGCCTGCCGGAAGCGTACGCGCTGATCGAGAAGGCGCTGCAGATGGCGCCTGGCGACCCGTTCATCATGGACAGCATGGGCTGGGTGCAGTTCCGTATGGGCAACCTGGCCGCCGCGGAAACGGCGCTGCGCCGCGCCTATGCCGTGCGCAGCGATCCGGAAATCGCCGTCCACCTGGGTGAAGTGCTGTGGCAGAAGGGCGACAAGGACGAAGCGCAAAAGCTGTGGCGCGAAGCGCAAGTCAAGGACCCGAAAAACGATGCGCTGAAAAGCACCCTGGCGCGCCTGAATGTCAGCCTGTGATTGCATCGATTAACTCCACTATCCAAACCAGCGTCGCGGCGCTGGTTTTTCCTTTTGCCCATGTCTAGACATCTCCTGCCCCTGGCTGCACTGTGCCTGGCCCTGTCGGCCTGCTCGACCCTGCCTTCCCCATTTTCGTCCGGCGCCCCGACATCGAGCGCAAGCGTGGCGCCCTACCGCGAGCAGGTGGAGCTGACGGGCCGCCTGAACGTCGTCTACCAGAAGGATGACAAGCCCGAGTCGGCCACCGTCAACTTCAACTGGCAGCAGACGGCTCAGCGCACCGACGTGACCCTGTTTACGCCCGTGGGCAGCACCCTGGCGACCATCGCCGTCACGCCGCAGGAAGCCGTCCTGACGCAAAGCGGCAAGGCGCCGCGCCGCGCACCCGACGTCGATACCCTGAGTGCGCAGATGCTGGGCTGGTCCTTGCCCGTGTCGGGTTTGCGCGACTGGCTGCAAGGCTATGCCATGGGCGCCGACGGCAAGCGCTTCGTCGCCTCGCCCGCCAATGACAGCGTGACGACCAAAGATGGCTGGCGCTTGCGCTATGTGTCGTGGCAAGATGCTGCTGACAATACACCGGGCGCCTTGCCGCAACCGCGGCGTATCGATGCCGAGCGCACCACCAGCGCGCAGGCCGATGCCGTGTCGCTGCGCATCGTGCTCGATCCCGCGCCTTCCGCACCTGTAACCGCACCATGACACTGACGACCCTGAACAATTGCCCGGCCCCCGCCAAGCTGAACTTATTTCTGCACGTCAACGGCCGCCGCGCCGATGGCTATCATCTGCTGCAGACGGTGTTCCAGCTGCTGGACCATGGCGACACCCTGCATTTCGCCTTGCGCGACGATACGGCGATCCGCCGCGTGACGGCACTGGCCGGCGTGCCGGAAGAGCAGGACCTGATCATCCGCGCCGCGAAACTGCTGCAGGCCGAGGTGCTGCGCCGCACGGGCGCCTTGCCGCGCGGCGTCGATATCGCCATCGACAAGGTGCTGCCCATGGGTGGCGGCCTGGGTGGCGGCTCGTCCGATGCGGCCACGGTGCTGATGGCGCTGAACCGCCTGTGGCAGGCGGGTTTGAGCCGCGAGGAATTGATGGCGCTGGGCTTGCCGCTGGGCGCCGATATCCCGTTTTTCATCTTTGGCGAGAATGCCTTTGCCGAAGGCGTGGGCGAGGCCCTGCAGCCTGTCGTCACGCCCGATTGCTGGTACGTGGTGATCGAGCCGGGCGTGCAGGTGCCCACCGCTGCAATTTTTTGCGTGGAAGGCTTGACGAGGAATACTGAACCCGTCACAATAGCGGACTTTTCCAGGCACCTCGCAGAAGGAAACGATGCGGGCGGGTTTGGTAAAAATGATTTACAGCAAGTGGCATGCAGTCTTTTCAAGCCGGTAGCAGATGCGGTAGAATGGCTGGGTGCTTACGGTGAGGCCAGGATGACTGGTTCCGGTGCTTGTGTATTCAGTGCGTTTTCCAGTGCAGAAGAAGCGGATGCGGTGCTCAGAAATGTGCCACCTGTCTGGGTAGCCTGGAAGGCAAAAGGGCTGAATCACCATCCGATGCTCACGATGTTGTGATGAAAAGTAAGCAGCAAAAAAAGATTTTGCTTAGCGTCAAATAGTCGGTATAATACTGGCCAACATGACGGCAAGCAGTCAGTAACGTAGGGGAATCGCCAAGCTGGTTAAGGCACTGGATTTTGATTCCAGCATGCGAAGGTTCGAATCCTTCTTCCCCTGCCACCCATTTCACCGTAGTCTGTCGATGCGAAGTTGGCGTCCAGTGCGGGAAAAAGCAGATGTGTCGCCACGCGGCATATTCTAAACAGTGACTGACCGGGCCTATGCCCGGTTAGTGCTTTTCAAGACTTCTATATCACCTCTTGGGACTCCCATGGCTTACGAAAACCTGATGGTTTTTACCGGCAACGCGAATCCAGCGTTAGCAGAGGGGGTCGCAAAAAACCTCGGCATCCCTCTCGGTAAAGCAAACGTTTCGAAATTCTCCGACGGCGAAGTAATGGTCGAGATCAACGAAAACGTGCGCGGCAAGGATGTTTTTGTTTTGCAATCCACCTGTGCTCCAACCAACGATAGCTTGATGGAAATCATGCTGATGGTTGATGCCTTGAAACGTGCTTCCGCTGGCCGCATCACCGCCGCGATTCCTTACTTCGGCTACGCCCGCCAAGACCGTCGTCCCCGCTCCGCGCGTGTGGCGATTTCGGCCAAGGTGGTGGCGAACATGCTGGAAGAAGCCGGTGTCGAGCGCGTCCTGATCATGGACTTGCACGCTGACCAAATCCAGGGTTTCTTCGATATTCCAGTCGACAATATCTACGCTTCGCCAATTTTGCTGGGCGACCTGCAAAAGAAAAACTACCAGGACCTGCTGGTGGTGTCGCCGGACGTCGGCGGTGTGGTACGTGCGCGCGCCCTGGCAAAACGCCTGGGCTGCGACCTGGCCATCATCGACAAGCGCCGTCCAAAGGCGAACGTGTCCGAAGTGATGAACATCATCGGTGAAGTCGAAGGCCGCAACTGCGTGATCATGGATGACATGGTCGACACGGCAGGCACCCTGACCAAGGCTGCCGAAGTGCTCAAGGAGCGCGGCGCGAAAAAAGTCGTGGCATATTGCACGCACGCGGTGCTGTCCGGCCCGGCGATCGACCGTATTTCGGCCTCGCCACTCGATGAGCTGGTCGTGACCGACACGATTCCCCTGTCCGAAGCGGCCCTGGCCTGCGGCAAGATCCGTCAATTGACGTGCGCGCCGCTGCTGGCCGAGACGTTCAAGCGCATCATCAAGGGCGATTCGGTTATTTCCCTCTTTATCGATTAATTCGACAAGAGCAGCAACAGACGTCACCTGCGGCGCGACCGGCTTTTTGCCTGTTGCGCCGTAGTATTTTAGTTTTCGGGGCGCGCATGCGCCCATTTTCGAGGATTCCTGGTCGCGGGAGTCCTCATAACACAAGGCGCAAGCCTTGTTCTTCTTGGAGTTTCACATGAAAGTTATCGCATTTAAACGCGAATTGCAAGGTTCCGGAGCGAGCCGCCGCCTGCGCATTTCCGGCCAAACCCCTGGTATCGTCTACGGCGGCGCTGAAGCCCCAGTGCTGATCTCGCTGGATCACAACGCCCTGTACCACGCGCTGAAAAAAGAAGTGTTCCACTCGTCGATCCTGGATCTGGAAATCGACGGCGTTTCCCAGCAAGTTCTGCTGCGCGACTTCCAAGTCCACGCATACAAACAACTGGTTCTGCACGCTGACTTCCAACGCGTTGATGCTAAGCAAGCTATCCACGTGAAAGTGGCACTGCACTTCGTAAACGCTGACGTTTCCCCAGCAGTCAAACTGCACGGCGCGACCATCAGCCACGTAGCGAACGAAATCGAAGTTTCGTGCCTGCCAGGCCAACTGCCAGAATTCATCAACGTTGACCTGTCGAACATCGACGTCGGTCACTCGCTGCACGTTGGCGACCTGGTCCTGCCAGCTGGCGTGACCGCTGTCACCCACGGCGCCAACCTGACCATCGCTACCGCTTCGGTACCGGCTGGCCACGTTGCTGCTGAAGCCGCTGCTGCTGAAGTTGTTGCTGACAAGAAGTAATTTTGCCGCCGCAGCAATGCGGTAGTTGCAAGGAAAAACCCGCCAGGTTCGCCGCGCGGGTTTTTTTCTGCCTGTTTTCACCGATAATGCTTTCTTTTACCTAGCAGACACAGCCATGCCCATACGCCTGATCGTCGGCCTCGGCAACCCGGGACCCGAATACGAACAAACCCGCCACAATGCCGGCTTCTGGCTGGTGGACAACCTCGCCAACAGCCTGCCCGGCACGCGCCTGCAGCGCGATTCCCGCTACAACGCCATGCTGGCGAAAACGTCGATAGCCGGCAAGGAAGTCTGGCTGCTCGAACCGCTGACGTTCATGAACCGCTCGGGCCAGTCCGTGGGCGCGCTGGCGCGCTTTTTCAAGATCGCCGCCGATGAAGTGCTCGTCGTGCACGATGAACTCGACTTGATGCCTGGCATCGCCCGCCTGAAGAAGGGCGGCTCGGCCGGCGGCCACAATGGCTTGAAGGACATCACGGCCGCGCTGGGCACGCAGGATTACTGGCGCCTGCGCCTGGGCATCGGCCACCCGCGCACCCTGAGCCTGCAGCAGCAGGTGGCCGATTTCGTGCTGCACCGCCCGCGCCGCGAAGACCAGGAGCTGATCGAGCAAGCGATCGAGAAATCCTTGCAGGTCATGCCGCAGATCGTCGACGGCAAGTTCGAGGCGGCGACGATGAAGCTGCATACGGCCTGATGGCGGCACGATGCGCACGCTTTGCCGCTGCCTGGCAAGCAAAGGCTTTTGATGCGCGCCTGTCAGGGGTACAATTGACCCCTTGAAATGCAGCACACGCACTATCCCCGGAAAATGGTGAACAATCGCCCCATTTTCCCTAACAGCACCGCAAGCACGCCGATTGGCGGCGCCATGTGCTTTGATTATTAAAGGTTTTTCATGAGTCTCCAATGCGGTATCGTCGGCTTGCCGAACGTCGGCAAGTCCACCCTGTTCAATGCACTGACGAAAGCCGGCATCCCGGCTGAAAACTATCCGTTCTGCACCATCGAGCCGAACGTCGGCGTCGTCGAAGTGCCGGATCCGCGCATGGATGCGCTGGCCGCCATCGTCAAGCCGGAACGCATGGTCAACGCCATCGTGGAATTCGTCGACATCGCCGGCCTGGTGGCCGGTGCATCGAAGGGCGAGGGCCTGGGCAACCAGTTCCTGTCGCACATCCGCGAAACGGACGCCATCGTCAACGTCGTGCGCTGCTTCGAAGATGACAACGTCATCCACGTGGCCGGCAAGATCAACCCGCTCGACGATATCGAAGTCATCCAGACCGAACTGGCGCTGGCCGACATGGGCACCGTGGAAAAAGCCATCCACCGCGAAAACAAGAAAGCCCGCTCGGGCGACAAGGATGCGGCCAAGCTGCTGGCCATCATGGAACGCATGATGCCGTACCTGAACGATGCGAAACCCGTGCGCGCCATGGGCCTGGATGCCGACGAAATGGAACTGATCAAGCCTTTGTGCCTGATCACGGCCAAGCCGGCCATGTTCGTGGCTAACGTGTCGGACACGGGCTTCACGGACAACCCGCTGCTGGACCAGCTGACGGCCTACGCGAAATCGCAGAACGCCCCCATCGTCGCCATCTGCGCCGCGCTGGAAGCGGAAATCGCCGACCTGGACGACGCCGACAAGGGCGCTTTCCTGGCCGACATGGGCATGGAAGAGCCAGGCCTGGATCGTTTGATCCGCGCCGGCTACAAGCTGCTGGGCCTGCAAACCTACTTCACGGCGGGCGTGAAGGAAGTGCGCGCCTGGACCATCCCCGTGGGCGCCACGGCGCCGCAGGCGGCCGGCGTGATCCACACCGACTTCGAACGTGGCTTCATCCGCGCGCAAACCATCGCCTATGACGATTTCATCGCCTACAAGGGCGAAGCGGGCGCCAAGGAAGCGGGCAAGATGCGCGCCGAAGGCAAGGAATACGTCGTCAAGGATGGCGACGTGCTGAACTTCCTGTTCAACGTTTAATTCCCGCACCCGCCCCGCGCGGGCAGCAAAAAAACCCTGCAAGTCATTGATTTGCAGGGTTTTTTGTTGCCTGTTCGGCGGAGGCCGACGCTTTCCCATGCCGCAGCTGCGGGCCAGGCCGGTTGCGCGCGCCTTGCTTTTTCCTATACAATGAGAATAATTCTCATTTATACCTATGTGCCCGCCATCCCGCTGGCCATCGACCACAGGAAGGGCATCGTGAGCACCGCCGAGTTAGCGCTTCAGCAGCAAGTCAGCAGTCTGTACACCGACCACCATGGCTGGCTGCGGGGCTTGCTGCGCCGCAAGCTGGGCAATGCCTTCGATGCGGCCGACCTGGCGCACGATGTGTATCTGCACCTCATGAAGACGGGCAAGGTGCCGCCTGCGGGGGAATCGCGGCGCCACCTGACGCAGATCGCCAACGGCATGGTCATCGACCTGTACCGGCGCCGCCAGATCGAAGCGGCCTACCTGGAAGTGCTGGCCCTCGTGCCCGAAGCGCTGGTGCCGTCCGAAGAGGAGCGCGCCCTGGTGCTCGAAGCGCTGGCGGAAATCGACGCCGTGCTGCACCGGCTGCCAGCCAAGGCGCGCACCGCCTTGCTGTTGTGCAAGCTCGACGGCATGAGCTACCGCGACATCGCCGCCGAATTGCAGGTATCCGTCTCATCCGTCGAAAAATACATCGCCGCCGGCCTGCTGGCCTGCTACCAGGCCTTGCACGGCCCGGTCAACTGACCTTACGCATGTCCACGCTGCGCTCCGACAGCCGGAACAACGATGACGCCCCCATCGACCAGGCCATCGTCCGGCAGGCCGCCCGGTGGATGGCCCGCCTGTGGTCCGACGACGCCAGCGACGCGGACCAGGCCGATTGTGCCCGCTGGCGCGCCGAGCACCCGCAGCATGACCTCGCGTGGCAGCGCCTGCAGGCATTCGAAGGCAAGCTGCACAGCGTACCGCGCGACGTGGCCCGCCACGCGCTGCGCGAGCCGGCGCCCGCCGCCTACCTGAACCGCCGCCGCGCCCTGAAGCTGCTGGCCGTGCTGCTGCCCGTGGGCGGCATGCTGTATGCGGCGCGCGGCACGGATGCCTGGCAAGTGGCGACGGCCGGGCACAGCACGGCGACAGGGGAACTGCGCGACATCATGCTGCCTGACGGCACGCGCGTCATGCTGGCCTCGGCTTCGGCCATCGACGTGCGCTACGACGCCGGCGAGCGCCTGCTGGTCTTGCGGGCCGGCGAAATCCTCGTCACCACGGCGCACGATCCCGCGCAGCGGCCTTTCCGCGTGCAAAGCCGCCACGGCACGGTGCGGGCGCTGGGCACGCGGTTTACCTTGCGGCAAGACGAACACACCTCGCGCGTGGCCGTCTTCGAGGGGGCGGTGGAAGTGCGCCTCGCGCATGCGCCCGGGCGGCCCGTGCGCATCGCGGCAGGCGGGGGCGCCGTCTTCTCGGCCGACATCGTGCAGTCCGCCGACCCCGTGCCGGCCAGCGCGGCGGCCTGGACGAAGGGCGTGCTGGTGGCCGACAACCTGCGCCTCGATGAACTGCTCGCGGAACTGGCCCGCTACCGGCCCGGCCTGCTGCGCTGCGATGCCGCCGTGGCCGGCCTGACGGTCAATGGCGTGTTTTCCTTGCGCGACACGGACCGCGCGCTGCACAACCTGGCGCTGGCCTTGCCGGTGCAGATCGTCGCGCGCACGCGCTACTGGGTCACGGTACAAGCCCTCCCCCAGGCCGCGGCCTGACAATTTTGCCGGCCCGGTTGAGGGTTTTGGCATCTCGTTCGGGATATAGGGTGAGAGCCACTCTTTTCTTCTGACACCATGCATGTCCTTTTTTCATGAGTACCCATGACGCGGCCCCGGCCGAATCCAGACAGGCCGGCCCCATCAGCCGGATACTGCATCCCATCCGCGGGCGCCTGATCGTTGCCGCCGTGCTGGCCGGCACCGGTTCCATGCTGACGCTGGTGCCGCTGGCCGGCATCGCGCGGATCGCGCAAATCGCCATGGACCCTGCGCCAGCGCAAGACGCTCCCTGGCCGATCATCCTCGCCAGCGTGGCTTGCCTGTTCCTCGGCATGGCGCTGATCTCGCTGGGCGAGCTGGCCGCGCACCTGGCCGACAACCGCATCACCCACCAGTTGCGCCTGCAAGCCATGCAGCGCCTGGGGCAGGTGCCGCTGGGCTGGTTCACGAGCCGCGCCTCGGGCGAGGTCAAGCAGGCGATGCAGGACGATATCAACACCCTGCACAGCCTCACGGCCCACTTCTACACGACGACGGGGCGCGCCGTCGGCGCCATCGCCATTTCCGTCATCTATCTGTTCGCCATGGACTGGCGCCTGGCCATCGTCTCGCTCTTGCCATTTCCCGGCTTCTTCCTGTTCTTCGGCCGCGCCATGAAGGCCAGCGGGACGAACATGGAGCAATTCGTCGCCGGCATGGGGCGCATCAACAATGCCGTGGTGGAGTTCGTCAACGGCATCCCCGTCGTCAAGGCGTTCGGCGCCACGGGCCGCGCGCACGGCAGCTACCGCGCGGCCGTCGACGCGTTTGCCGATGCCTTCGCCGCCTTCACGCGTCCCCTCGTCGGCTCGATGGCGAACGCCAATGCGCTGATCGCCCCCGTGGCCGTGCTGGGCGTGGTGGTAATTGCCGGCACCGCCTTCGTGGCCGTGGGAACCATGGCGCCCCTGGAGATCCTGCCGTTCGCGCTGGTGGCGCCCGGCATGTCCGCGCCCATGTTGCTGCTGCATTACCTCACGCATGACCTCAACAACGCCGCCGGTGCCGCCCAGCGCGTGCAAGCCTTGCTCGATACGCCCGTGCTGGCGCAGCCGGCGCCGGAGCAGCAGCAATTGCCGAACGGCACCGAGATCCGCATGGAAGGCGTCGCTTACGCCTACGACGGGCAGCACAAGGTCTTGTCGGACATCAACCTGACCCTGGCGCCCGGCACGGTGACGGCCATCGTCGGCGCCTCCGGTTCCGGCAAATCGACCCTGGCGCGGCTGCTGCTGCGCTTTTTCGACCCCACGCAAGGGCGCATCACCCTGGGCGGCGTGGACTTGCGCCACGTCGCCACGTCCGAGCTGTACCGGCGCATCGGCTTCGTGCTGCAGGAAGTACGGCTGATCCACGCCAGCGTGCGCGAGAACATCGCGCTGGGCCGGCCCTCGGCCAGCCTGCACGAGGTGGCAGAGGCGGCGCGCCTGGCGAACATCCATGAACGCATCCTGGCCTTGCCGCGCGGCTACGATTCCGTGATCGGCGAGGATGCGCAACTGTCCGGCGGCGAGCTGCAGCGGGTGAGCATCGCCCGCGCCGTGCTGCTCGACCCGGCCGTGCTGGTGCTCGACGAAGCGACGGCGGCGGCCGATGCGGAAAATGAAGTGGCGATCCAGGATGCGCTGTCGCGCTTTGCTCGGGGCCGCACCTTGCTCATCATTGCGCACCGGCTCGACACCATCATGCACGCTGACAATATTGTCGTCGTCGACAACGGCGCCATCGTCGAGCAGGGCAGCCACGCGAGCTTGCTCGCAGGCAAGGGCCGCTATGCGCAACTGTGGGCGCTGGGCGGCTGCCTGGCGTCCCCCGAAGAAGCGGAGTTCCCATGCTGAAGACGTTCATTCAATTGCTGGGCGATGATGCGCCCGTGTTCCGCCGCTACTGCGCCATGGCCATCGCGTATGGCGTACTCAGCGGGTTGACGATCACGGCGCTGGTGCTGGCCCTGGGGCGGCTGCTGTCCGCCGACGTGGGGGGCGCGGCCCTGTGGCTGCTGGTGCTGCTGGCCGGGCTGCTTGCCTGCTGGGGCTGGCGTCGCCAGGTGGAAAGGGCGGGCGTGCGCGTGGGCGTGACGGTCTTGCAAGGGGCGCGCCAGCGCCTGGGCGACCATGTGGCGCGCCTGCCCGTCGGCTGGTTCACGCCGGAGAACACGGCCAAGCTCGGTCACGTCATCACGCAGGGCATGATGAACGTGGCCCAGCTGCCCGCCCACGTGCTCACGCCCGTCATCTGCGGCGCCGTCACGCCCGTGGTATTGCTGGCCGCGCTGTTCGTCCTGCACTGGCCGCTGGGCCTCGTTGCGCTGCTGGCGCTGCCCCTGCTGGCCGGCGCCCTGCGCCTCACGGCGCACCTGGGCCAGCGCGCCGACGATGCCTATCACCACCATTTTGCCCAGACCAGCCAGCGCCTGGTGGAGTTTGCGCAAGCGCAATCCGTCTTGCGCGCATTCAATGGTGACGGTGATGGCGGCGGCACGCGTTTCCTGCAGCGAGCCATCGACGCGCAGCGCCATGCCGGCACGCGGCTGATCTATCTGTCGGCCTTGGCGTCCGTGCTCAATGCCTGGGTCGTGCAAGCCATCTTCGCCGGCCTGCTGGCCGCCGCCGCGCTGTGGCTGCAGAGCTTGCTGGGTGCCGCATCCGCCGCGGGCGATACCCTCGCCGTCATCGTCGCATTGCTGCTGGTGGTGCGCTTCGTCGATCCGCTGCAGGAAGTGGCCAGCTATGGCGAAGTGCTGCGCGGCGCGCGGGGGCCGCTCGACGCGGCGCGCGATATCTTCGCCGTGCAGCCCCTGCCCGAGGCGGCCGCGCCGCGGGCGCCGCACGGCGGTGCCGTCGAGTTGCGCGATGTGCACTTCCGCTATGCACAGGATCAAGCCGACGTATTGACGGGCATCAACCTGCACTGCGCGCCGGGCAGCATGACGGCGCTGATCGGCGCGTCCGGCTCCGGCAAGACGACCCTGGTGCGCCTGGTCGCGCGCTTCTTCGACGCCAGCGCAGGCTCGGTGCTGGTGGGCGGCGTCGACGTGCGCCACATGTCGAGCGAGCAGCTGGCCGGCCAGATCAGCCAGATCTTCCAGGACAGCTATCTGTTCCAGGGCAGTATCGGCGACAACATCCGCCTCGGCAAGCCGGGCGCCGCCGATGCCGAGGTGCTGGAAGCGGCGCGCCTGGCGGGCGTGGCCGAGATCATCGCCCGCCTGCCGCAGGGACTCGATACCCCGGTAGGCGAGGGCGGGGCGCGCCTGTCCGGCGGCGAACGCCAGCGCATCGCCATTGCCCGCGCGCTGATCAAGGATGCGCCGATTCTGCTGGTCGACGAAGCGACGGCCGCGCTCGACGCGGAAAACCAGGCCGCCATCGCCGACGCGCTGGCGCGGCTGCGCGGCAAGCGCACGGTGATCGTCATCGCCCACCAGCTGTCGACGGTGGCCATGGCCGACCAGATCGTCGTGCTCGATGGGGGCCGGGTCCGCGAGCAGGGCGCGCCGGCACAGCTGCGCGCACGCGATGGTCTGTATGCCCACTTCCTGGCCCAGCGCCAGGCGGCCAAGGGCTGGCGCATCGCCTCCGTGGCGCCGCAGCAATGAACGGGATGACGAGTTGACACGCGCACCTCTGTTTTGCCTGTTCTTCCTGCTGTGTGGTGCTTCGCTGCTGGTGGGCGCGCGGGACATTGCCTGGACGCAGCTGTTTTCGCTGTCCGACGGGCTGTCCGATGACATCTGGCTGACCCTGACGGCCAGCCGGCTGCCGCGCCTGGCGGCGCTGGTGCTGACGGGCGTGGGCCTGTCCGTCTGCGGCGTCATCCTGCAGCACATCGTGCGCAACAAGTTCGTCGAGCCGGCCACTTCGGGCGGCCTGGACGCAGCCAAGCTGGGCATCCTCGTCGCGCTGACGGTGGCGCCGGCGGCGGGCACGGCGGGCAAGATGGCCTTCGCGCTGGCTTTCTGCTTCGCCGCCAGCCTGGTCTACGTGGCGCTGATCCGCCGCATCCGCTTCAAGAACACGATACTCGTGCCCGTCATCGGCCTCGTGTATGGCGGCGTGCTGAGCGCCGTGGCCGAGTTCTATGCCTACCGCAACAACATCCTGCAAAGCATGCAGGGCTGGCTGCTGGGCGACTTCTCGAAGGTCGTGCAGGGCAACTATGAAATCATCTATCTGGTGCTGCCCATCGTCGCCCTCACGTATCTGTACGCGCAGCGTTTCACGGTGCTGGGCATGGGCGAGGGCATGGCGACCAGCCTGGGCCTGAACTATGGGGGCACGGTGGCGCTGGGCCTGATGCTGGTGGCCGTCACGGTGGCGGCCACGGTGATCACGGTGGGCGCGATTCCCTTCGTCGGCCTGGCCATCCCGAACCTGGTGGCCTTGCGCTACGGCGACAACCTGGGCCGCACCCTGCCCATCGTCGCCCTGTGCGGCGCTTCGCTGCTGCTCGCTTGCGACATCGCCGGGCGCTTGCTGATCTACCCCTTCGAAGTGCCGATCGGCCTGACGGCGGGCGGCGTGGGCGGCCTGCTGTTCCTCTTCCTGATCATCCGGGGGCGGCAATGAGGCGGATCGTCAACCCGCGGACGCTGTGGCTGGCCGTGCTTGTTCTGGCGCTGGTGTTCCTTTGCGTGGGCGCAAACTTTGATGTGGAGTACGTCATCCCCAAGCGCCTGGCGCGCCTGGCCGCCATCGTCATCGGCGGCGTCTGCGTGGCCGTCTCGTCCATCGTGTTCCAGACCATCGCGGGCAACCGCATCCTGACGCCCGCCGTCATGGGCTACGAAGCCGTGTATTTGCTGCTGCAGTCGCTGCTGATCCTCGTGATGGGCATGCACAGCCTGGTGCTGCTGGGACAGAACGGCAACTTCGCGCTGTCCATCGCCCTGATGCTGGCCTATTCCTGGGCCATCCATTACTGGCTGTTCAAGGATGGCCGGAACAATGTGTATTTTTTGCTGCTGCTGGGCTTCGTGCTGACGATGGTGATCGGCACGTTTACCCAGTTCATCCAGCTGCGCATCAGCCCCGGTGAATTTGCCATTTTGCAAGGGTTCAGCCAGGCCTCGTTCAACAAGGCGCAGCCCGTGCAATTGCTGTACTCGGCCGTGCTGGCGGGCGCCGCCTGCGTGGCCATCGTGACAACCTTGCCGGCGCTCGACGTGCTGGCGCTGGGGCGCGAGCAAGCCACGTCGCTCGGTATCGACTACCGGCGCATGGTGCGGCTGCAGCTGGCGCTGATCGCCGTGCTCGTGGCTGTATCGACGAGCTTGCTGGGGCCCACGGCCTTCATGGGCATTTTTGTTGCGAACACCACGTATGCGCTGGCCCGCACGGGACGCCACCGCGCCACCTTGCCGCTGGGCTGTGCCATTGCCATCGCCATCTTCCTCGTCGCCCAGTTGCTGGTCGAACACGTTTTCAATTACCGGACCACCGTCGGCATCCTCGTCAACCTCGTGTGTGGCGCGTATTTCCTTGCGCTCATGGTCCGTACCCGGGGTACCGCATGATCCACGTCAAACAGATCGAAAAAAGCTACGGCAGCAGGCGCGTGCTGGCCAACGTCAGCGCGCAGTTTCCCAAGGGCAAAGTGACGTCCCTGATCGGGCCGAACGGCGCCGGCAAGACCACCTTGCTGATGCTCATCGCGCGCCTGCTGGAACCGGGCGACGGCGACATCACGGTGGGCGGGCGCAGCATCGCGCACATCAAGGTCAGGGATTACGCGCGGCAGGTGGCCACCCTGCGCCAGGCGCCCGATTTTCACTTGCGCCTGACGGTGGAAGAGCTCGTTGCCTTCGGCCGCTTCCCCTACAGCCGGGGTACCCTGACGGCGCAAGACCGGCAAGCCATCGACGACGCCATCGCCTTTTTGTCGCTGGAGCCGTTGCGCCTCGCTTACGTCGATGAACTGAGCGGCGGCCAGCGCCAGATGGCTTTCCTGGCCATGACGATTGCCCAGCAGACGGAGATCCTGCTGCTCGACGAGCCGTTGAACAACCTCGACATGAAACACGCCGTGCAGATCATGCGCGCGCTGCGCCGCCTGTGCGACGAGCAGGGCCGCACCGTGGTCCTCGTGATCCACGACATCAATTTCGCCGCCAATTATTCGGACCACGTCGTCGCCATGCAGGACGGCGCCGTGCGCTTCAGTGGCCCCGCGCACGAGGTCGTCACGGAGGAGCGCTTGCGGGCACTGTACGACATCGATTTCGACATCGTGCGCAATGCGCGCGGCTGCGTTTGCAATTACTTTACCCCCACAGGAGCTTGACATGATCTGGAACAAACCTTTCTGCGCGCTGGCCGTGCTGGTCGCCGCCACGGCCGCCTTGGCAGGCTGCAGTGATCAGGCGGCGACACTGGCGCCGGCGCCTGCCGCCGCCGCGTCACAGCAGGCATTTTCTCCCATCACCATCGTGCACAAGCTGGGCACGACGGTGGTCACGCAGCGCCCGCAGAGGGTCGCCGTGCTCGACATGAACGAGGTCGATTTCCTCGACCAGCTGGGCGTGCCGGTGGCCGGCATGGTAAAGGATTACGTGCCGCATTTCCTCACGCGCTACAAGGACGATGCGGGCATCCGCGACCTGGGCGCCATCGTGCAGCCGAACCTGGAACACATCCATGCGCTCAAGCCCGATTTGGTGCTGATGACCTCGATCCAGGCCAACCATTACCAGGAGCTGAGCCAGATCGCCCCCACCGTGCATTTCGACGTGGACTTCAAGAACAGCCAGAGCAAGCACATCGACGTGATCAAACAGCACCTGCTGACCCTGGGACGCATCTTCGGCAAGGAAGATATCGCCAGCCGGAAGGCCGCCGAGCTTGACGCGAAGGTGGCGCATGCGCGCACTGTGACGCAGGCGCGTCCCGAGAAGGCGCTCATCGTGCTGCACAACAACGGCGCCTTCAGCGCGTTCGGCGTGCAGTCGCGCTACGGCTTCGTCTTCGATGCGCTGGGCGTCAAGCCGGCCAGCACGGCTGTCGAGGCGGGCTTGCATGGACAGCCCATTTCCAGCGAATTCATCCAGCAAGCCAATCCCGACATCATCTATGTGGTGGACCGCACGGCCGTGATGGAGCACCGTCCCGTCATGACGGCCGAACAGATGGGCAATCCCCTGTTGCGCCAGACCAATGCCTGGAAGAACGGCCGTGTCGTCTTCGTCGATGCGGACGCCTGGTACATCATGGGCGCCAGCGTGACGTCGCTCAAGAGGGTGATCGACGACGTGCTCAAGGGCTACCAGTAACGCCTCTTATTTTTCGTAATGATTCGTATTTGTATTGAGGGTTTTGCCTTTTCGTTCGGGAGATAGGGTGAGAACAAGCAATCATCCCATCTGAGAGGACTTCCTTATGCAAAAAATCGTGGCCAAACGCATGGCATCGCGCCAGCTTCCCGGCCTGACCCTGAGCCGCATCGCCACCGCCGTGCAACTGGCGCTCATCACGGGCTTGACCGTGGGAGCGCTGGGCGTGGCTGCCCCGCCGGCCTACGCGCAGGCAGCGCAGGCCCGGCAGGCGTTCAGCGTGCCGGCCGGTTCCTTGGGCATGGCACTCAATACCTTCGCCGCCGAGGCGGGCGTCGAACTGACGGCCGAGGCCAGCCTGCTGCAAGGCAAGAGCAGTGCCGGCCTGTCCGGCAGCTACAGCGTGGCCGAAGGCTTTTATGAATTGCTGCGCGGCCACGGCCTGCAAGCCGTGCGCGAAGGCAATGGCAGCTACACCTTGCGCCGCGAAGCGGTGCACGGCGCGGCAGCGGATGCGGCCGCCACCATGCCCGCCGTGACGGTGTGGGGCAAGGGCAACGCGGTGACGGATGCCTATGTGGGCGGCCAGGTGGCGTCCGGCAGCCGCGTGGGTTTTTTGGGCGACAAGGATTTCATGGAAACGCCCTTCAATACCATCAGCTACACGGATAAATTCATCGAGGACCGTCAGGCGCGCGACATCACCGACGTGATTGCCGCCACCGATCCCACCGTCTTCAGCAGCGGCATGACGGGCATCATCGGCGAGAATTATTCCATCCGCGGCTTCAGCTCGAATATCGGCGACGTCGCGTTTGGCGGGCTGTACGGCATCTCGCCGTACTACCGCACCTCGCCGGAAATGTTCGAGCGCATCGAAGTGCTGAAAGGACCGTCGGCCTTGCTCAACGGCATGCCACCGGGCGGCTCGGTGGGCGGCAGCATCAACCTCGTGCCCAAGCGCGCGGGCGACACGCCGCTGGCCCGCGTGACGGCGTCGTACATGTCCGATGCGCAATGGGGCGGGCATGTGGACCTGGGGCAGCGCTTTGGTGACAAGCAACAATTCGGCATCCGCGTCAACGGCGTCTACCGCGATGGCGACGGCGCCATCGATCACCAGAAAAAGAAGACCCGGCTCGTCTCCGTGGGCCTGGACTGGCGCGGCGACGGCGCGCGCCTGTCCGCCGACCTGTACCACAGCGAAGACCGCGCGGACGGCTTGAACCGGGGCGTCAACCTGGCCGCCGGCTTGCCCGTGCCCCGTCCGCCGAAGCCGGAAACCCTGCTCAATCCCAGCTGGGCCTTCTACGACACCAAGGACAAGGGCGTCATGCTGCGCGGCGAGCTGGATGTGAACGAGCAAGTCATGGCCTACGCCGCCGTGGGCAGCAGTCAGGCCGATTACCAGTCGACGGGCGCGTATGTGATCCAGGTATTCAACACGGCCGGCGACTACCGCACCAATGTTGCCGACCTGGGTTTCGACGTGGAAAAGCAGTCGGCGGAAGCGGGCTTGCGGGGCAAGCTGCGCACGGGCAATATCAGCCACCAATGGGCCGTCAACGCCACCTATTATCACCACACGGACAAGCAGTACGGGCGCCGCAATACCCTGGCGCAGGACTGGATCACGAATATCTACAACCCCGTCTGGGGACCGGCGACCCGCTTCGAAGCGCCGCAAATTTCCAAGGCGGAACTGCGCCTGGCCAGCTATGGCCTCGTCGACACGCTGTCCTTCGCGCAAGACACCGTGCAGCTGACGGTGGGCGTGCGCCGCCAGGAAGTGCTCAGCGACAACTTCAACATCAGGACGGGTGCGCGCACCTCGCGCTACGATGAAAGCGCCACCACGCCAGCCGTTGCCCTGCTGGTCAAGGCCAGCAAGACTGTCTCGCTGTACGGCAACTACATCGAAGGCTTGAGCCAGGGCGCCACGGCGCCGCTGACGGCGGCCAATGCGGGCGAGGTGTTTGCGCCATACAAGTCGAAGCAGGCGGAACTGGGTTTCAAGGTGGACCTGGGCGAATTCGCGCATACGGTCAGCGTGTATGAAATCAAGCGCCCCAGCAGCTATGTCGATCCGGTCAGCAATGTCTTTTCCTTTGGCGGCGAACAGCGCAACCGCGGCGTCGACTGGGGCTTCTTCGGTTCGCCCCTGCGCGACGTGCGCCTGATGGGCGGCGTGGCCTATGTCGATCCCGTCCTGAGCAAGACCATGGGCGGCACCAACCAGGGCAAGCAGGCGACGGGCGTGCCCAAGCTGCAAGCCAAGCTGGGCGTCGAATGGGATACCCCGGCCGTGCCCGGCGTGACCCTGACGGCGAATGCGACGTCGGCATCGAAGCAATACATCAATGCCGACAACTCGCTGTCCGTGCCGGGCCGTACCGTGTTTGACCTGGGCGCCCGCTATGCCACGACGGCGGCGGGCCGGCCGCTGACGGTGCGCGCCAGCGTGACGAACGTGGGCAACAAGGCTTACTGGGCGCTGCCGCAATGGACCAGCCTGGGCCTGGGCGCGCCGCGCACCTTCATGCTGTCGGGAACGATGGATTTTTAATGCGTTTCCACCGCTTCGCTGCGTAGTCCGCTGGCCTTGTCGGCGATGGCCAGCTGGCAGCGGTTGTCGACGACCCTGGCGTCGAAGCGGTAGCGGGCACCGGGACGGAAATCCATGCGGAAGGTGTGGATCGACGTCTCGTTGCCGCCCGTGGCCAGGGTCATATTGCTCAGGCAACGCACCACCAGCCGGTGCGGGCCGGCGTCGAGGGCGATTTCAGGCAATTCTTGCGTCAGCTTGCTTTTGTCGATCAGCAAGATGTCGGCATGACAAATCCCCGGCGTGAGCAAGCCGCAAAAACTCAGCGGCGTTACAAAGCTTTCGATGACGGCGGGCGTGCCGGGACCGTGCGGCCCCGCATAGGGCGGCATGCTGCGGCAGGCTGGCAACAGCGCGGCGAGCAGGACTATGGGTAGGAGTTTGCTGGCAGGCATAGAATCGGTGTGCTGGCGCGCGGCGGGCGCCGCACGGGCCAGGCTTGCCATTATCTATAACTTTTTCTCTGATGCAACCTTTTTGTGGCGGCTAGTCTCCGGTGCCACACGCCTTGGCCTGGCGTTGATAGCGGTCCATCACCTCCTTGTCGCCGGGGGCTGGCGCTTGTCCGTCCCGCCTCGCCAGGGCGATGGCGTTGCGAAAATGCCATTCTGCCGCCTCGTCGCGGCAGGCGGCGCTGGCGGCGCGCCCGGCCAGGTCGTGCAGCCTGGCTTGCCACGCCGCGTCGCCATGGCCCAATTCGACATTCTTGGCCGCGGCCGCGTAGCTGCGCAGGGCTTGCGCCCAGTCGCCCTGGCTGGCCGCCTCGCGCCCGAACTGTTCCTGCTGTGCCGCCATGCGCAATTCCACCTGCGTGGAGCAGGCGCATAGCGCCACCACTACCAGGGCAAGGATGGCGCGGCGCGGCATGGTCGGGGGCGGCAGTGTGGACATGACGCCACTGTAGCGCACGGGCAGGGGCGCACGTTTGCGCCGCCGCGGTGAAATGGGGAATTCCCGGGCATGGATGACATATAATTTGCACACGACTTTGTTATCTTTGACACATCACCGAATAGGAGCACCATGTTTTCACGCAAATTCCATTCTTGTGCACAGTTGATGCTGGCCACCTTGCTGATGGGCTTTATCGCTGCCGCGCCCGCGCGCGCGCAGCAGGCGGCCGTCAAATTGCCGAATGTGGTGATCCTGGCCACGGGCGGCACCATCGCCGGCAGCGGCGCCGACAGCACCACCACCGTGGGCTACACCTCGGCCACCGTGGGCGTGGAGCGCCTGATCGCGGCCGTGCCGGAGCTCAAGAAAGTGGCAAATGTGAAAGGCGAGCAAGTCTTCCAGATCGCCAGCGAAAGCATGGGCAATGAACACTGGCTGACCCTGGCCAAGCGCATCAACGTGCTGCTGGCTTCGCCTGACGTGGACGGTGTGGTCGTCACGCACGGCACGGACACCATCGAAGAGACGGCGTATTTCCTGAACCTGACCGTGAAAAGCCACAAGCCCGTCGTCGTCGTGGGCGCCATGCGCCCGTCGACGGCCATTTCGGCCGACGGTCCCATCAACCTGTACAACGCTGTGATGCTGGCGGGCAGCAAGGAAGCCGTGGGCAAGGGCGTGCTGGTGGCCTTGAACGACCAGATCAACGCCGCGCGCGAAGTCACCAAGACGAATACGTCCACCACGGATACCTTCAAGTCGCCGGAACTGGGCATGCTGGGCTACATCCAGGGCAGCAAGGCGTTTTTCTACCGCCAGTCGACGCGCAAGCACACCCTGGAGTCGGAATTTGACATCAGCAAGCTCGATGCCCTGCCGCAAGTGGACATCGTGTATGGCTACGCCAACATGAACCGCGTCGGCATGGACGCCTTCATCGCCGCCGGTGCCAAGGGCATCATCCACGCCGGCGTGGGCGATGGCAGCGTGGCCGCGCAAATGAAGCCGGCCCTGGTGGAAGCGCGCCAGAAGGGCGTGCTCATCGTGCGTTCGAGCCGCGTCGGCCAGGGCATCGTGGCGCGCAATGGCGAAGCCAATGACGATGAACTCGACAGTGTCGTCTCCGACACCCTGAACCCGCAAAAAGCCCGCATCCTGCTGATGCTGGCCTTGACCAAAACCAACAGCACGCAAGAAATCCAGCGCATTTTCTATACCTATTGATCCCCGTCACGCCGGGCCAGCCACACGGGCTGAGCCTGGCGGATTTACGCTTGCCCGCTTTGCTGCCATACTTCGCTTCTGAATAACTTCCTGGCAGAAGCTGCGATACTGCCTTGGTCCATGGCCATCCTGTCCGACATCATTCTGTACCCCATCAAATCCTGCGCCGGCATCCACTTGCGCGAGGCGGTCCTGACGCGTTCCGGCCTGATGAGCGAGCACGTGTTTGACCGCGAATGGATGGTGGTGGACCCGCAGGGCCGCTTCCTGACCCAGCGCGAACACCCGCGCATGGCGCTGATCGTGCCGTCCATCAAGGCCACCACCCTGGAATTGCGCGCGCCGGGCATGCTGCGCCTGGAAATCGAGCTGGGCTTGCCGCATCCGCAGCTGGCGCCCATGCTGGAGGTGCAGGTGTGGGACGATACCGTGCGCGCCTACGATTGCGACGAGGTCACGGCCACCTGGTTTTCCCAGGCCATCGGCGTGCCGTGCCGCCTGGCGCGCTTTCACCCGGACGTGGTGCGCGCCACCAGCACCAAATGGACGGATGGCGTTGCCGCCTCGACCATGTTTGCCGATGGCTACCCGGTGCTGATCGCCGGCAATGCCTCGCTCGAGGACGTCAATGAGAAGCTGCGCGCCGCCGGCCGCGCGCCGCTGCCGATGAACCGCTTCCGGCCCAACCTGGTCATCGGCGGCATCGGCGCCTTCGAGGAAGACTACGCCGATTTCCTGCAGTTCGGCGCCACCGTCTTAAAACCCGTCAAGCCGTGCTCGCGCTGCCCCATCCCGTCCGTGGACCAGGCCACGGGCGTGCCGGGTCCGGACCCGCTCGACGTCATGCAAGGCTACCGCGCCAAGCCCGAGCTGGACGGCGCCATCTGCTTCGGCATGAATGCCATCGTCACCGAAGGCGACGACGAGCGTATCGTGGTGGGGCAGGAAATCGGTTTCGAACTGGCATTTTAAGCGCGGCGCCCGCACAGAAGGGTTTAAGGTTTCTATGAATCAAGCAATACCGCCAGAGCCGGGCCAGCCGGGGAGCGATGCCGCCGCGCCGGCCCAGCGCCTTGCCAGCCTTGAAGCCGAGAACCAGGCTTTGCGCGCGCGCATGGCCTATTTGCTGGAACAAGTCGAGCGCAACCACGACATCATGTGCCGCCACCAGGCGTTCGACCTGGAAATCGTCGGCGCGTCCACGTTTCCCGAGCTGATCGGCACCATCTTCCGCACCTTGCCCGTCATTTCCGACCTCGATGGCGTCACCCTGAGCCTGCTCGACGAGGACGACGATATCGTGCTCGTGATGGAAAAGCTGGGCGTCGATTTCAGCGCCTTTCCGCAACTGCTGTTCGTGCACGAAGTGGCGCAGCTGGGCTTTGCGCCGCCGCTGCCCGTGGCCGAGGGCGAAGCGGCCTTGCCGCCCTTGCCCTTGCTGGGCCAGTTCGACGCGGCCGTGCATGGCCCCCGTTTTCCGCAAATCGACGCGCCCCTGCGCAGCGTGGCCCTGGTGCCCTTGCTGCGCAACAAGCGCCTGATCGGCAGCCTGAACCTGGCCAGCAGCGACGTGACGCGCTTTACGCCCGTGCTGGGCACGGATTTCATCAAGCACATGGCGTCCATCATCGCCATCTGCCTGGAAAACGTGATCAGCAATGAAATGCTGAAATACATCGGCCTCACCGATTCCCTGACGGGCGTGTATAACCGCCGCTATATCGACCGGCGTCTGCTGGAAGAAATCGCCCGCGCGCGGCGCCAGAACTATTGTATTTCATGCATGTATATCGATATCGACCATTTCAAATCGGTCAATGACACGCATGGCCACCAGGGCGGCGACGAAGTGCTGCGCGAAGTGGCTGCGCGCATCCGCCAGGAATTGCGCCGCTCGGATGCGCTGGGCCGCTTCGGCGGCGAGGAATTCGTCGTGCTGCTGATCGATGCCGACCTCGACAGTGCTACCTTCGTGGCCGAGCGCATCCGCGCCAGCATCGCCGGCACCATGTTCGATTTGCCGGGCAGCGCGCAGACGTGGGTCAGCGTGTCGATCGGCGTGGCCAGCCTGGACGGGGACGCGGCGCTGCTGCCCATCGAGACGGTGGCGCAGCAGCTGGTGGCGCATGCCGACCAGGCCCTGTACCAGGCCAAGGCGGCCGGGCGCAACCAGGTCGTCAGCTGGCAGGCGCAGATAGGGTAGTTACTTCAATAGCAAGGTTTCCGCCTTGGCCACGGCGTCGGCCGTGCCGCGCAGCACCACCACGTCGCCGCTGGCCAGCTGCGTCTCGGGCGTGACCTCCAGGCGGCCGCGGCCGCGGCGGATGGCCGTCACAAAGGCGCCGCAGCCGGCCACATCGATCGTACTCAGGGGCAAGCCCACGCAGTGCGCGTCATCGCCCACGGTCACCGTATGCAGGCGCTCCAGCTCGGCATCGTCGCCCGCGTCGCTGCTGCCATGGAAATAGCCGCGCAGCGAGGCGTAGCGCTCCTCGCGCGCCGCCTGCACGCGGTGCACCACGCGGCGCAGGGGCACGCCCATCATGATCAGCGCATGCGAGGCCAGCATCAGGCTGCCTTCCATCAACTCCGGCACCACTTCGGCCGCGCCCGCCTTCTTCAACTGGTCGAGATCGCTGTCGTCGTGACTGCGCACGATGACGGGCAAGGTGGGCGCCATATCATTGAGCAAATGCAACAGGCGCAGCGCCGACGGCGTGTTCGCATACGTGATCACGACGGCGCTGGCCCGGTAGATGCCGGCCGCCACCAGGCTTTCGCGCCGGCCCGCATCGCCATACGACACGTGCGCGCCGGCCAGCTGCGCTTCCTGCACCCGTTCCGGGTCCAGGTCCAGCGCGTGGTATTCGATCTTTTCCTCCGCCAGCAGTGTGGCCAGGCTTTGCCCGCTGCGGCCGAAGCCGGCGATCAGCACGTGTTTTTGCGATGCCATCGTGCGCGTGGCGATCTTCGTGAGCGCCAGCGACTGCATCATCCAGTCGTTGGCGGCCAGTTTCATGACGATGGCGTCGGACTTGGCGATAAGGAAGGGCGCCACCAGCATCGACAGCACCATCGAGGCCAGCACCACCTGCACGACGAACGGGTCCATCAGCTTGATGCCGCCGGCCAGGTTCAGCAGCACGAAGCCGAACTCGCCCGCCTGCGCCAGTCCCAGCCCCGTGCGCAGGGCCACGCCGTTGCTGGAACCGAACAGCCGGGCCAGGCCCGCGATCAGGGCGAATTTCAGCAGCACGGGGCCGCACAGCAGCAGCAGGACGAGCCACCAGTTGTCGAGCACCACGCGGATATTGAGCAGCATGCCCACGGTGATGAAGAACAGGCCCAGCAGTACGTCGCGGAAGGGCTTGATATCCTCTTCCACCTGGTGCTTGAATTCCGTCTCGGAAATGAGCATGCCGGCAACAAACGCCCCCAGGGCCAGCGACAGCCCGGCGCGCTCCGTGATCCACGCCGCCCCCAGGGTGATCAGGAGCAGGTTGAGCATGAACAATTCCTGCGAGCGGCGCTTGGCGACGATGGTCAGCCAGCCCCGCACCATCTTCTGGCCGAGGAAGAGCAGCAAAATGAGGACGACCAGGGCCTTGCCGCCGGCCCAGGCCAGGGTTTCGGCCAGGTTGTCCGAATCGCGGGTGAGGGCGGGGATGAGGATCAGCAGCGGCACCACGGCCAGGTCCTGGAACAGCAGGATGCCGATGATCTTGCGGCCGTGCTCGCTTTCGAGTTCCAGCCGTTCCGTCAGCATCTTCGAGACGATGGCCGTCGACGACATGGCCAGCGCGCCGCCTAGGGCGAAGGCGGCCTGCCAGCTCAGGTGGATGTAGGCGGACAGGTAGCGCCCGACGAACCAGCCGAAGACGACGGTGGCGACGATGGTGGTGACCACCTGCGCCATGCCGAGCCCGAAGACGATGCGCCGCATGGCGAGAAACTTGGGAAGAGAGAATTCAAGTCCGATGGAAAACATCAGGAAGACGACGCCGAACTCGGCCAGGGTGTGGCTCGCCTCGTTTTCCGCCGCCAGGCCCAGCGCGTGGGGGCCGATGACGATACCGACGGCCAGGTAGCCCAGCATGGGCGGCAAGTGCAACATTCTGAAAGCGACCACGCCCAGCACGGCGCTGCCGAGTAACATCAGGGTCAGTTCAAGCGAGGAAAACATGGGTTGCCCGGTGCGGTCAGTGGAAATCGTTGTTTGTTGTGACTGGCAAGTTTTTTGCTTTCCTAATTCGTTTATACTTTGGGCATGAGTGTAACCCATGAAAAAACAATGCTGAAAGCTTTTGATCGAATTGACATGCAAGTGACCACCGAGCGCGCCGTCGCGCTGGCCCGCACCACCTTGCAGATCGAGTCCGACGCCATCAATGCGCTGCACGCGCGCCTGGCCACGGACGACAGTGTCGGCCGCGCCGTGGCGCTGTTGCTGCAATGCAAGGGACGTGTCGTCGTCTCCGGCATCGGCAAGTCCGGCCATATCGCGCGCAAGATTGCCGCCACCCTCGCGTCCACCGGTACGCCGGCCCTGTTCGTGCATCCGGCCGAAGCGGCCCATGGCGACCTGGGCATGGTGACGTCGGACGATGCCTTTATTGCCATTTCGTACTCCGGCGAATCGTCGGAACTGATGGCCATCATGCCCGTCGTCAAGCGCATGGGCGGCGTGCTGATCGCCATGACGGGCAAGCCGGGTTCGAGCCTGGCGCAGCTGGCCGACGTACACCTGGATATTTCTGTTGAGAAAGAAGCCTGTCCGCTGAACCTGGCGCCGACGGCCAGCACCACCGTGACCCTGGCCCTGGGCGACGCCATCGCCGTGGCCTTGCTCGACTTGCGCGGCTTCAAGGAAGAAGATTTTGCCCGCTCGCACCCGGGCGGCGCCCTGGGCCGCCGCCTGCTGACCCACGTGCATGACGTCATGCGCAGCGGCGAGCAGGTGCCGAAGGTGCCGGTGGATGCGTCCTTGCTGCAGGCGCTGGAAGAAATGACGAAGAAGGGCATGGGCATGACGGCCATCGTCGATGCGGACAACCGTCCCGTGGGCGTGTTTACCGATGGCGACCTGCGCCGCATGTTCGAGCGCGTGCAGGATTTCACGAAAGTGGCCATCCGCGACGTCATGCATGCGCAGCCGCGCAGCATCGCGCCCGAGCGCCTGGCCGTCGATGCCGTGGCCGTGATGGAGCAGTTCCGCATCAACCAGATGCTGGTGGTCGATGCCGACGGCAAGCTGGTCGGCGCCCTGCATATCCATGATCTGACGCAAGCGAAGGTGATCTGATGGACAGCGTAGCGGACAACCTGGCCCGCGCGGCCAAGGTCAGACTGATGATCTTTGACGTCGACGGCGTGCTCACCGACGGCAGCCTGCATTTCGGCCCGGACGGCGAAATGATGAAAACGTTTAATGTGTATGATGGCCTGGGTATCAAGCTGCTGCAGGAATCGGGCGTGCAGACGGCCATCATCAGCGCGCGCCGCTCGCCCATCACGGCGCGCCGGGCGCAAGACCTGGGTATTACCCATGTGCATCAAGGTGGCCATGACAAGCTGACGCCGTTCCGTGAACTGCTGGCGCTGACGGGCTTGACGGAAGAACAATGCGGCTATATCGGCGACGATGTCATCGATGCGCCCATCCTGCGCCGCGTGGGCTTTGCCGTCAGCGTGCCGGGCGGCCGCGCGGAAGTGCAGGGCCTGGCGCACCATGTGACGCAGGCCGGCGGCGGCCGTGGCGCCGTGCGCGAGATCTGTGAATTCCTGCTGCGCGCCCAGGACAACTATGCGCGCGTCATGGCGCCGTTCCTGGAGTGAGGCCCGCGCCTTGCCGCCAGGGCCATTGGAGAGAGTGAAGCATTATGCAAAAGCCAGGAGGCGCCCATCGCTGGCGCATCATCTTTACCGTGCTGGGCGCGGTGGTCGTCGCGCTGGGCAGCTTTTGGCTGCTCGAGGTGATGAACAAGAATGCCCAGGATATCAATGCCAGCAAGCACCTCGACGAACCTGATTATTTCATCACCAATTTCAGCCTGGTGCGCATGGATTTGACGGGCAAGCCCAGCTATATCGTGTCGGGTACCAAGCTCACGCACTATCCGCATGACGATTCCTCCGATATCGACCAGCCCTTCGTGCGCAAGCTCACGCCCGGCATGCCGCCGATGAACATGAACGCGGAACTGGCGCATATCGACCAGAATAATACCCGGCTGCAACTGCACCGCCACGTCGTCGTCGACCGCGTGGCCAGCCCGAAGGCGCAGAACCTGACCCTGAAGACGGAAGCGCTGACGGTGTACCCGGATGAAGAACGGATGGAAACGGACGTGCCTGTCGATATCCTGACGGGTTCCTCGCGCATCAACGGCGTGGGCATGAAGGCGAACAACGCGACCGGCGTGGTGGAAGTGCAGAATGCCTTGCGCATCGTGCTGCCGCCGAAACCACGGCCAGGTGCCGCGGCCAAATGACAGAATGAAACTAGGAAACCATAATATGAAAAACATCTTGCTGCTGACCCTGTTTTCGCTGGCCGTGATGGGCACGGCGCATGCCGAAAAGGCCGATTCCGAGAAGGAAGCCGTCATCACGGCCCAGCGCGGCCAGGTCGATGACGTCAAGCAGACGCGCACCCTGACGGGCGACGTCGTGCTGGTGAAGGGCACCCTGACCATGAAGGCGGGCCGGGCCCTGATCACGGAAGACCCGCAGGGCTACCAGTTCATCACCTTCTGGGCCGATCCCGGCAAGCTGGCCACCTTCCGCCAGAAGCGCGACGGCGCGGGCGACCTGTGGGTGGAGGGCGAGGCGGAGCGCGTGGAGTACGACAACAAGACGGAAGTGGTGAAACTGTTTTCCAAGGCCAAGCTGACGCGCCTGGAAGGCACGAAGCCGACGGACGTGGCCAATGGCGCCTTCATCTCGTATGACAGCCGCAAGGAAGTGTTTACGATGGAAAATTCCGACAGCGGCACCAGCACCCCCGGTGCCGGCAGCGTGCGCATGGTGATCCAGCCGAAGACCAAGGCCCCAGCGGCGGAAAAAGCGCCTGCGGCGCCAGCGCCAGGAAAGAAATAATGGAAAATACACGTTGCGGCAGCACCCTGATCGTTCGCGGGCTGCAGAAAACCTATGGCAAGCGGCAAGTCGTGCACGATGTGTCGCTGCAAGTCGAATGCGGCGAAGTGGTGGGCCTGCTGGGGCCTAACGGCGCCGGCAAGACCACCTCGTTCTACATGATCGTCGGCCTGGTGCCGTCCGACGGCGGCACCATCGACATCAGCGGCGTGGACATCTCCAGCCTGCCGATCCACCGCCGCGCGCAGATGGGCCTGTCCTACCTGCCGCAGGAAGCGTCCGTGTTCCGCAAGCTGACGGTGGAAGACAATATCCGTGCCGTGCTGGAAATCCAGACCGTCGAAGGCCGTCCCCTGAAGAAGGCCGAGATCGAGGAGCGCCTGGACAAACTGCTGGCCGACCTGCAGATCGAGAAGCTGCGCGAGAATCAGGCCCTGTCCCTGTCCGGCGGCGAGCGCCGCCGCGTGGAGATCGCCCGCGCCCTGGCCACCGACCCGCGCTTCGTGCTGCTCGACGAACCGTTCGCGGGCGTCGACCCGATCGCCGTGATCGAGATCCAGCGCATCGTGCGTTTCTTGAAGGAGCGCAATATCGGCGTGCTGATCACCGACCATAATGTACGCGAGACGCTGGGTATCTGCGACCGTGCCTACATCATCAACCAGGGCTCGGTGCTGGCGTCGGGACGCCCCGACGACATCATCGCGAACGAGTCGGTACGCCGGGTCTATCTGGGCGAACACTTCCGCATGTGAGCCAATGAAACAATCATTGCAGCTGCGCACGTCGCAGCACCTGGCACTGACGCCGCAGTTGCAGCAATCGATACGCCTGTTGCAATTGTCTACCCTGGAATTGCACCAGGAACTTGAGCAACTGCTGACGGACAACCCCCTGCTCGAGCGCCTCGACGATCCGCTCGACCGTTCGCTGCGCCTGCTGTCCGATGGCGCCCTGAGTTCCACGGCTGCGCCGGCCGAGGCGCCGCCCCAGCCGCCAGGCCAGGACGCGCCCGCCGCGCCGGCGGAAGGCGACACGTTTGACGGCGAGGGCAGCGACGCCCCGGCCGCCATGGACGGCGCCGACAGCGACTGGAGCGAAGCGAGCCGCGGCAAGGCGCCCGACGATGAAGATTCCCGTCCGCAATTGGAGGCCCACCACTGCACCCTGCGCGAGCACCTGATGGAGCAGATGCGCGTGACGGTGCTGGAATTGCGCGACCGCGCGCTCGTCGAGCTGATCATCGATGCCCTCGACGACAATGGCTACCTGGAAGAGTCGCTCGACGACATCCTGGCGCGCCTGCCGGAAGAGCTGGAAATCGACGCCGACGAGTTGCGCACGGCATTGGCCCTGCTGCAAAGTTTCGATCCGCCGGGCGTGGGCGCGCGCAACGCCGCCGAATGCCTGGCCCTGCAGATCAAGCGCTTGCCGCACGTCGCCCTGGTGACGCGCCGCATGGCCCTCGTCATCGTGGAAAAACACCTGGCCTGGTTTGCCCAGCGCGATTTCAACAAGCTGAAAAAAGCCCTCGACTGCGACGACGAAGACTTGCGCGAGGCGCAGACGGTGATCCGTCTGTGCAACCCGCACCCGGGCGCCGTGTTTGCCTCGGACGTGTCCGATTACGTCGTGCCCGACGTCGTCGTCAAGCGCGCGCGCAATGGCTGGCAAGTGACCCTGAACAACGATGTCATGCCGCGCCTGCGCGTGAACGCCATGTATGCCAATTTGTTGAAGCAGGGCAAGGGCGAAGGCGCCATGGGCGCACAGCTGCAGGAAGCCAAGTGGCTCATCAAGAACATGCGCCAGCGCTTCGACACCATCCTGCGCGTGGCCCAGGCGATAGTAGAAAGACAAAAGAACTTTTTCTCGCATGGGGCCGTTGCCATGCGCCCCCTTGTGCTCCGTGAAATAGCTGATACACTGGGTTTACACGAGAGTACTATCTCGCGGGTAACAACTCAAAAGTACATGCTGACCCCGCACGGCATGTTCGAGTTGAAATATTTCTTTGGTAGCCACGTCGCCACCGAAGCGGGGGGCGAAGCGTCATCGACGGCGATACGGGCATTGATCGTGCAACTGACAGGAGCAGAAGACCCTAAAAATCCTTTATCCGACAGTAAGATTGCGGACATGCTGGGGGAACAAGGCATGGTGATTGCGCGACGTACTGTTGCCAAATACCGGGAAGCATTGAAAATTCCGCCAGTGAGCCTGCGTAAGTGTTTGTAAGTTTTTTTCGGTTCCTCTGCGGGCCGGATACGATGGACCGCACGAACCCGAATCATCTTTAGGAGTGTGTATGAATCTCACCATCAGCGGACATCATCTTGAAGTGACACCAGCCATCCGTGAATACGTACAAACGAAACTGGAGCGCGTGAAACGTCATTTCGATCAAGTCATCGATATCGCCGTGATTCTGACCGTGGACAACCTCAAAGAGAAAGAAAAACGTCAAAAGGCCGAAGTCAACCTGCGTCTGAGCGGCAAGACCGTGTACGTGGAAAGCCTGGCGCAAGACCTGTATGCCGCCATCGATACCCTGATCGACAAGCTGGACCGGCAAGTGATGAAGTACAAGACCAAAGTGCAAGGGCACGGTAAAGAGGCGATCAAGCATCTGCCAGACAGCTCGGAAGAAGAATTCGCCGCCGCTTAAGCGGGCCGCGACTTTCAACCGGTTGTGATCAACTAAGGGCGCACATTGCGCCCTTTTTTGCGCCTGGACCTGTTGTACGCATGGTTCGCCCCGCAGGCGCTAGAATGCTCCCACACTCACTTCTTTCCATTCTGCCATGAGCGACTTCGTCCAGACCTCCATCCGCAACCGCACGGGCCACATCGTGCTCGACCGTCCGAAAGCCTTGAATTCCCTGTCGCTGGAGATGGTGCGCACCCTCAGCGCCACCTTGCTGGCCTGGCGCGACGATCCGCAGGTGGAAGCCGTGGTGATCCGTTCGAGCAGTGAAAAGGCCCTGTGCGCCGGGGGCGACATCCGTTTCTTTTACGATGCGGGCCTGGCCACGCCGCAAGGGGGCAGCGCGCTGCTGGAAGATTTCTTTACGGAAGAATATGCCCTTAACCACCTCATTCATTTCTATCCGAAACCTTATATTGCCGTGATGGATGGCGTGGTGATGGGGGGCGGCATGGGCGTGGCGCAGGCGGGCCCCGGCAACCAGTTGCGCGTCGTCACGGACCGCACGCGCATGGCCATGCCGGAAGTCAACATTGGCCTGTTCCCCGACGTGGGCGGCAGTTATTTCCTGTCCCGCCTGGCGGGGCGGCTGGGACTGTACCTGGGCTTGACGGGGCTGACCATCGGCGCGGCCGATGCCCTGTACACGGGCCTGGCCGACGTGTACCTGCCCGAGGCGCAGATGGGGGCATTGCTGGCCCTGTTCGAGTCGACGCCGGGAGAGGCCTTGCCGGTCGCCATCAAGGCGCTGGCGGCGCCATTCCAGGCCGAGGCGGGCGCTGCTCCCCTGGCCGCGGCGCGCGCGGCGCTGGACCGCCACTTCGGCGCCGCTTCGGTGGCGGCCATCATGGCCTCGCTGGCGCAGGACGACGGCGCGTTTGCCGCCAAGGCGCTGGCGGCCATGCGCCTGCGCTCGCCGCTGATGATGTCGGTGACCCTGGAATTGCTGCAACGGGGCGCGCACCTGGGCGTGGCCGATTGCCTGCGCATGGAACGCACGGTGGTGCGCCATAATTTCATGCATGGCGAAGTGCTCGAGGGCGTGCGCGCGCTGGTGGTCGACAAGGACAACGCGCCGCGCTGGCGGCCGGCCAGCCTGGATGAAGTCGATGCGGCCATGGTGGCGGCCTTCTTTGCGCCCGTCTGGCCGGCGCAGGCGCATCCGCTGCGCCACCTTGATTAACTAGCTGCGTTCGCGGTGGCGCAGGACGACGCGCTCGTTGGGGCCGAAGTACTGCGCCAGGCGTTCCGCCATGTACACGGAGCGGTGCTGGCCGCCCGTGCAGCCCAGGGCCACGGTCAGGTAGCTGCGGTTGTCGGACTTGAATGACGGCAACCATTTTTCGATGAAGGCGCGTATGTCGGCCAGCAGCTCCAGCGCGCTGGGCTGCGCGTCGAGGAAGGCGATCACGGGAGCGTCGCGCCCATCCAGCGGGCGCAGGGCCACGTCGTAATACGGGTTGGGCAGCGCGCGCACGTCGAAGACGAAATCCGCGTCCAGAGGCACGCCCAGCTTGAAGGCGAACGATTCGAAGAACAGGGTCAGCGGCGCGCGTTCGGACGCCACCATTTCCTTGATCCAGGCGCGCAGCTTGTTGGCGCTCAGTTCCGACGTGTCGATCACATGGCCCAGCTGCTCGATGGTCGACAGGCGTTCGCGCTCTTCCGAAATGCATTCGATCAAGGTGCGGCGGCTGGCGGGATTCTGGTTCGGGCGCAGTTCGTGCGACAGGGGATGGCTGCGCCGCGTTTCCGAGAAGCGCGCGACCAGCGAATGCGTGGTGGCCGTGAGGAACATGACCTTGACATCGTGTCCCTGGTCGCGCAGCAGCGCCACATTGTGGGGCAGGCTGACGAGCGACTCGGCGCTGCGCGCATCGACGGCCACGGCCAGTTTCGGCGTACCCTCATCGAGGAGGGTTTGCACCAGGCTCGGCAACAATGCGGGCGGCAGGTTGTCGACACAATAATAACCGGTATCTTCCAGCACATTGAGCGCGACGGATTTGCCGGAGCCGGAGATTCCGGTGATAAGGACGATATGCATAGGCCGATCATACAATAAAGAGCGGCCCCGTGCTCCCGCGGCAATTATCTTTACAAATTATTGCAATTCGTACCTTAGTCTTGGTTAAGCGAAACCGTCGCGGCAGCAGGGAGGGCGCACAGCGCAGCTCTGCGCCACGGTTTGCCCATGCAAGGGCGAACTCCTTGCAACGCTAGTCGCCACTCATTGCCAAACGTTGGTGAAGCAGGGAATTCACGCAGCACAGCTGCGTGCCTGCGCAACGGTTCGCCCTTGCAAGGGCGA
>NZ_RFSK01000027.1 GCF_009923995.1 Janthinobacterium sp.
GCGCGAGCTGTTGCTGGCCGGCTGCGTGTAGAACAGGTTGAAGCTGGCGCTCTGCCCGCTGATCAGGGTGGCCGGCAAGCCGCTCAGCACGAACAGGCCGTCACGCCGAGAATGACGATGTTGGCCGGCAGCACGTCGCTGACGACGACGGGGTTCTGGTTCGCCAGGTTGCCCGTATTGACGGCCGTGATGCTCCAGGTCAGGACATCGCCCACGGCCGCGTTGACCTTGTCGACCGTCTTGCTGACGCGGATCACGGGGCCGGGCAGGTTCGTCGTCGCCGTGTTCGGCAAGTCATTGACGATTTCCGTGGAGCTGGTGCCCACCAGGCTGGTGATGCGCGAGCTGTTGCTGGCCGGCTGCGTGTAGAACAGGTTGAAGCTGGCGCTCTGCCCGCTGATCAGGGTGGCCGGCAAGCCGCTCAGCACGAACAGGCCCGAACAGGCCCGTGCCGCTGTTGTAGGCGCCGCTGATGCCGGGCGCGCCGCTGATGGCGCTCAGCGAGACGCCCGCCAGCCCGCTTTCCAGCTGCAGGCTGTAGCTGACGTTCTCGGCCACGCCGGGACCCACGTTGGCAAACGTCACCACGCCGCGCACGGCGTCGCCCGCATTGCTGCTGCCGGGGAAGCCGTTCAGGGTCGTCGTCACGTCGACGAGCAGTTTCGACACCACGGTGGTGGTCTGGCAATCGGCGGGAGCGGCGCAGGCGGGGTTGTCCGCTCCGCCCGGCACCAGGGTATTGACCAGGCTGCCCGACACGCTGGCCGTGGCGCTCAGCTTCACGCTGGCGGCGCTGCCCGCGGCCAGGCCGGCCGGCACGCTGCACGTCACGACATTGCCTACCGGCACGGCGCACGTGACGGGCGCCACCGGCGTGAGCAGCAGATTCGCCAGGCCCGCCGGCACCGTGTCGCTCAGGGTGGCCACGCCCGTGCTGGGGCCCGTGCCCGTATTGCGCAAGGTCAAGGTCCACGTCAGCGTGTCACCCACGCTGGCCGCCGTCCTGTCGACCGTCTTGCTGGCACGCAGCAAGGGCGAGCTGACGGTGCTGGTGGTGCTGCAATCGCCCGGCTGCAGGCACACGGGATTGTCCGTGCCGCTGGCGCTGGCGCCATTGACGAGGCTGCCGGCGGCGACGGCGCGCGCCGTCACCTGTACCGTGGCGGCGCCGCCGGCGGCCAGGCCGGCCGGCACGCTGCACGTGAGCACATTGCCCGCCAGGGGAGCGCACGTCGTCGGCGCGGCCGGGGCGACGGCGATGTCGGCCAGGCCGGCCGGCAGGGTATCGGTCACGCTGGCCACGGCCGTGCTGGCGCCCGTGCCGCTGTTTGCCAGGGTAAGCGTCCAGCTCAGGCTGTCGCCGATGTTCAGGGCCAGCTTGTCGACGCTTTTCTTCAGGGCCAGGGCCGGGCTGGTGATGGTGGTGTTCGTCTGGCAGCTGCTGGCCTGGAAGCAGGCGGGGTTGTCAGGACCGCTGGGCATGACCTGGTTGGCCAGGCTGCCGCCGGCGCTGGCCTTGCCAGTCAGCACGATCTGGCGCTGGCCATTGCCGGCCGCCAGCTGGCCGCTGGCCACGCTGCAGCTCTGCTGGCTGTTCGCCACCCAGCTGGCCAGCGGCGGACACGTCACGCCGCTGTCGGGCGTCACGGCCGTGACGACGATATTGGCTGGCAACAAGTCCGTCAGGATCACGGCGCCCTGGTTGGCCAGGCTGCCCGTGTTGCTGGCCGTAATCGTCCAGATGATTTCCTCGCCCACGTTCGCCACGCTCTTGCTGGCCGTCTTGCTGACGCGGATGATGGAGCCGGGCATGGTGACCGTCGCCACGTTCGGCTGGTCGTTCGCCACCTCCGTCGAGGTGGTGGCGATGCGGCTGACGACCGTCGACAGGTTGCTGGCCGGCTGGACATAGCCCAGCTGGAAGCTGAAGCCCTGCCCTTGCGCCAGCGTGGCGGGCACGCCGGACAGCGTGACGAGGCCCGAGCCCGCGTTGTAGCTGCCCGTCACGCCGCTGATGCTCACGCCGGCCAGGCCGGGCGCCAGCTGCAGGCTGTACGTCACGCCTTCGGCCGCGCCGGGTCCGATATTGCTGAAATTCACCGTGCCGGCTATGAGGTCGCCCGCATGCGTGGTGCCGGGAAAGCCGTTCAGGGTGGTGGTGACGTCGACCAGCAGCTTGACGGCCGTGCTGGTGGTGCTGCAATCGCCCGCCTGCAGGCAGGCCGGGCTGTCCGGGCCGCTGGGCACGACCGTGTTGACGTAGGCGCCGGCCGCGTTGGCCACGCCCTTGACGACGATATTCAGGGCGCTGCCCGCCGCCATGCCGGCGGGAATCGAGCAGCTGAGCTGGGTGCCGTTCGGCACCGCGCAAGTGGCTGGCGCGGCGGGCAGCACTTGCCAGATGGTCAGGTTGGCCGGCAGGGTATCGTTCAGGGTGATGACGCCGCGGGTGGCGCCCGTGCCCGTGTTGGCCACGGCGATGGTCCACGTCAGGGCATCGCCCACATTGATGCTGCTCTTGTCGACGGTCTTGCGCACGGCCACCTGGGGACTGAGGATGGTGGTGGTGGTCTGGCAGGACGCGGCCTGCGCGCAGGCGGGATTGTCGGGTCCGCTTGGCAGCACTTTATTGCCCAGGCTGCCACCGGCCGTGCCCGTGGCGCTGATGGTGATGCTGCGGCTGCCCGTGAGGGCCGCCAGCTGGCCGGGGGCGATGCTGCACGCCTGCGCGCTGCTGGCCAGCCAGCTCGACAGCGGCGGACACGTCACGCCCGCACCCGGCGTGACGGACAGCACCTGCACGTTGGCGGGCAGGATGTCCGTCAGGGTCACCACGCCCAGGTTGGCCAGGCTGCCCGTGTTGGTGGCCGTGATGGTCCACGTCACCGTCTCTCCCACGTTGGCCGTCGTCTTGTCGGCCAGCTTCGTCACGCGGATGATGGGGCCGGGCACCGTGGCCGTGGCCGTGTTCGGCAAGTCGTTGGGCACTTCCACGGAAGTGGTGGCGATGCTCGACGTCACCATGGACAGGTTGTCGGCCGGCTGCGTGTAGCGGATGTTGAAGCTGGTGCTCTGGCCATTGGCCAGGGTAGGCGGCAGGCCGCTGAGGGTCAGCACGCCGCTGCCGGCATCGTAGCTGCCGGCGGCGCCCGTGACCACGACGCCGGCTAGGCCGGGCGTCAGCTTCAGCGTGTAGCTCACGCCTTCGGCGGGGCCGGGCCCCACGTTGGCATACGTGACGGTGCCGGAAATGCTGTCGCCTGCCAGGGTATTGGGCGGGAAATTGTTCAGGGTGGTGGTGACGTCGACGAGCAGCTTGACCACCGTCGTCGTCGTGCCGCAATCGCCGGGCAGCACGCAGGCGGGATTGTCCGGGCCACCGGGCACGAGGCTGTTGACGGCCGCGCCGGCGAGCGTCGCCGTGGCGCTGATGACGACCTTCGCCGACGCGCCCGGGGCCAGGCCGGCCGGCACGCTGCACGCCAGCGCGGTGCCGGCGACGGGAGCGCAGGTGGCCGGCGCCTGGGCGCTGACGACCACGTTCGCCAGGCCTGCCGGCAAGGTGTCGGCCAGGCTCACGCTGCCCGTGCTGGCGCCCGTGCCGCTATTGTTCACCGTCAAGGTCCACGTGATGGTGTCGCCCACGTTGACCGTGGTCTTGTCGACGGTTTTCTTCACCGTCACGTTCGGACGGGTGACCATGGTGGTGGTCTGGCATGCCGCCGCGGTGGCGCAAGCGGGATTGTCGGGGCCGGACGGCACGACGCTGTTGGCCACGGTGCCGGCGGCGTTCGCCACGGCTTTCACGACGATGCTCGCTTCCGCGCCGGCGGCCAGGCCTGTCGCTACGGTACAGCTGAGGGTGGTGCCGACGGGCACGCCGCAACTGGCGGGCGCCACGGGCAGGATCTGCAGCGCGCCCACGTTGGCCGGCAGGCTGTCCGTCAGGGTGACGGGCGCCGTGGTGGGGCCGCTGCCGCTGTTGCGCACGCGCAAGGTCCAGCTGATGGTGTCGCCCAGGTTGACGGTGGCCTTGTCGACGCCCTTCGTCACGGCCACGCTGGGGCTGGTCACCGTGCTGGTGGTGGCGCAGTCGCCGGGCGTGGCGCAGGCGGGATTGTCGGGGCCGGACGGCACGACGCTGTTGGCATAGGTGCCCGCCGCCGCGGGCTGGCCCGTGACGGTGAAGCCGGCCACGCCGCCATTCGCTGCCAGGCCGGCCGGCACGGTGCAGGTGAGGAGGTTGCCCACGGGCGCCGTGCAGGTGGCGCCGCCCGTCACGGCCACGTTCACGTTCAGCAGGTTGGCGGGCAAGGTGTCGGTGAGGGTGACGGGCGCGGTGCTGGCGCCGTCGCCGCTGTTGGTGGCCGTCACGCTCCAGCTCAGGGTGGCGCCGATATTGATGCTGGCCTGGTCGACGGTTTTTTTCACTGCCACTTTCGGACTGGTGATGGTGCTCGTCGTCTGGCAGGCGCTGGGCGCGCTGCAGGCAGGATTGTCCGGCCCGCCGGGCATGACCCGGTTCGCCAGGCTGCCGCCGCCCTGCGTGGCATGCGCCGTGATGGTGACCGTGCGGCTGCCGTTCAGGGCGGTCAGCTGGCCGGCGGCCACCGAGCAGGTCTGCGTGCTCGACGCCACCCATGCCGCCAGCGGCGGGCACGTCACGCCCGGCGCCGCCACCACGCTCGTCACCACCAGGTTCGGCGGCAGCAGGTCGGCCAGGGTCACGGCGCCCTGGTTGGCGATATTGCCGGTATTGCTGGCCGTAATCGTCCAGATGATGTCTTCGCCCACGTTGGCCGTGGCCTTGTTCGCCGTCTTGGTGACGCGCACGTTCGGCCCCGGCACCGTCACCATGGCCCGGTTCGGGTGGTCGTTCGCCACTTCCGTGGACGTGGTGGCGATGACGCTGGTGACGGCGGAAATATTCGATCCGGGTTGCGTGTAGGCCAGGTTGAAGGAAAAGCCCTGCCCTGGCGCCAGGGTCACGGGCAGGCCCGTCAGCACGACGAGCCCCGTGCCCGCATCATAGCTGCCGCTCACGCCCGTGACGGACACGCCGGACAGGCCCGTGGCCAGCTGCAGGCTGTACGTTACGGCTTCGGCCGTGCCCGGCCCCAGGTTGGCGTAGCTCACCACGCCGCTGATGACGTCGCCCGCGTTCGAGGTGCCGGGAAAGCCGTTCAGGGTGGTGGTGACGTCGACCAGCGGCTTGCTGACGACGGTGGTGGTCTGGCAGGCGGCGGGCGTGGCGCAGCTGGCGCCATTGCCGCCCGACGGCACCACGCCGTTGACGAAGTTGCCCGCCGCCGTGGGGCTGGCGGCGATGCCCACCAGCGCGCTGGCGCCCGGCGCCAGGCCGGCCGGCACCGTGCAGACGAGCGTATTGCCGGCCACGGGCGCGCAGGTGACGGGCGCCGTGGGGGTGACGACGATGCCGGCCAGGCTGGCGGGCAAGGTATCGCTCAGGGTCAGGGCCGCCGTCGTGGCGCCCGTGCCGGTATTGCTGGCCGTCAAGGTCCACTGCACCGTGTCGCCCACCGTGGCGGCCGTCTTGTCGACGCTCTTGCTCACGCCCACGCGCGGGCTGACCACGCCCAGGGTATCGCTGTCGACATTGTTCGCCGGCACCGGGTCCAGGGTGGTGCTGCCGGCCGTGGTGGTGATCGTCAGGCCACCGCTGGCGGGCAGGTTGAAGGTGGCGCTGCAATTGATGCGCGAACCGGGAATGAAGGGCGAAACGGGCGCGCTGCAGCTGGCCGTGGTGCCGGCCGGCAAGCCGCTCATGACGCAGGTGGGCGCGGCCGCGTTGTCGGGGCCGTTGTTCGTGCACACGCCCGTGACGGTGATGGCGGCGCCGGCATTGTAGGGGCCGGGCGGCACCGTGGTGACGGCCTGCATGTCCGCCTGCAGGCGGCGGTTGCTGATGGTGCAGGTGACGGGCGCGTCGGGCATGGTGACGCTGCCCGCCGTGCCCGCGCCGCTGGCGATGACGGCGGCCGTATCCGTGCGCGCGCAGCTGTAGCTGCTCTGGTACTGCGCCAGGCTGGTGCCCGCGCCCGCGCTTTCCGCGAACGTCACCAGGTTGCCCACGCGCGTCACGGCGCTGGCCGTGGCGCCATTGCCGCCCGGCGCGCCCGGCGTGCCGTTGGCATTCATGATGAACAGGCCGCTGTCGCTGGCCGGCGCCAGCGACTTGATCACGCTCAAGGTCTGCGTCGTGACGGTGGCCGTGGTACTGCTGTTGTTGTTGCTCAGGTCGCTATCCGTTTCATTCGGCGACACGGTGACGCTGGCCGTGTTGACGATGCTGGCCGCGTCGCCCGGCGTGGCCGTGATGGTGAGGGTCAGGTAGGCGCCGCTGGTGGGTGCGCTGGTGGCCGCGTTCAGGGGCAAGGTGCCCATGGTGAGGGCGACGTTGTTGCTGCCCGCCCCCGAGCTGGTGCTGCCGCACGAAGCGGCGCCGCTGGCGGCGCAGGTCCAGCTGACATTGCTCAGGCTGGCAGGCAGCACGTCGCTGAAGGTGGCACCCGCGCTGACGGCGGGACCACGGTTCCACACCTTCAGCGTGTAGCTCAAGGGCTTGCCGACGGAAAACGTCGCCGGTCCTGCCTTGCTGACGGCCAGGTCGGTCTTGGCATTGGTGCAACTGGCATAGGAACTGGCCAGGCTGGGGTCGCGCAACTGGGCGGCGGGGATGATTTCCGTCACATTGTCGGGACGCGTCCAGCGCATGTGCAGATAATTGATGCCCCCCACGTTATTCCACAGCACGCGGGCCAGATAACAGCCGCCCGGCGTGGCGCTATTGAAATTGCCGGCCAGATTCTGGAAATCCGTTTCATTATTCGAATATTCGGCCACGCTGCCCACGGCCACGTTATACACGGCGCTGCGGTAATTGGTCGAATACTGGGTGGAGAAATCGACTTTCACGTCATCGTCATGCGCGACGCTGAATTTGTAATTGCCCGCCTGGGGAAAGACCACCAGCGTGTACATCACGCGGCCCATGATCCAGGCGCGGCAGGCAGGCGACGTTTGCTGCGTATCAAAGTTGCATAACTGGCCAGGACTGGCCGTCGTGCCATTGGCCCAGTCCAGCTGCGGCGACGTGCCCGTGCGCGCCGCGTTGACGGCCGGATTGGCGGCCAGCCCCATCAGGCTGGCCAGCCGCGCCGTGCTGCCGGCGTTGAAGCTGTTGTCGTAATTCGGCGTGGCCGGGCTGGCGGGAACCCGCGAAATGCCCCGGTAATCCTCCCACAGCACCTGTGCGGCGGCAGGCGCGGCGGCGCCCAGCAGCGCGGCGGCGAGCGCCAGCGGGACGAGGGGAGATCTGGAAAGACGGGCTAAGCGGACCCGGTGGACTATCGCCGCCAGGCTGCCGCTGGCGCGCCCGGTGCATGACAAAGCTGCGTGGCGGCCAAGGCGGCCTGCCGTTTCCTGTAGTGTTTTGATCATGTTGTCCGCTAAGAAAGTACCGCTGCAAGCCGCAGATACATATAAAAATGACATTTAATTGACATGATTATATGAACAAGTAACAGTCCAAGCGTACGACAACCGTGGTTTTTTTATTTCCAATAAAGAAATTAAATTATCTCGTTGATATTTAGCAACACATTCCACAAATTAATCATATAGTCATGCCGACATTCTTTTTTCTGCCCCATACTGATCAGCTCGACATAATATTTAAATTATCATTTACATAATCATGCGAAACTATCAAACGCGTAGTTTGTTTTTTAAAAGAAACTATTAATGTCGATTCGCCCCCATTATCTCCATTCCTGCCTTTGTTAATTCGCAGCGGCTTTTCCATTCCATTGCGCACGGAGCCAGATGCATGGCCAGGCGCCCGCCGTGAATACCAGTCGGGCGGCATGGCGCCCCGTTTCCCTGCTAGAAAGGGCATGCCGCCGGGCGAATTGGTCCTGCCGGAACGGCGCGCGCGCGCGGCGAAGCAGGTCGTGGGAGTGATTGTGCAGTGATGAAGAACAGAGCCGGATGCGCTGCAAGGTGCCCGTTGCGACGCAGTGCGGGCACTGCCAGCAGCGGGCAAGCCTCGTCGGCCACCTTGCAGGGCGCCGGTGATGGAAGTCGGAAATCACAATAATTTGTTGCGACCTACTTAGCCCGCCGCGGGCCGGATCGCTTACTATGCCCCCATCGCCTTCAACGCCCCGACGCCATGCCCATGCCGCTCTCCCGCCAGGACTGCCCTTCGATGCCGTATCGCCGCGCGCTGCTGGCCTGCGCCTGCGCCGCGCTGACCGCCTGTTCGCCGTTCGGCGCGCCGCCCCCTGCCCTGACGCCGGCCCCGGCCGCCGGGGCGGCAACCATGGCCGCGCCCGCCTGGCAGCAGCGCGGCATGCGCCTGCTGCACATCGCGCCGCAGGAATCGCTGCTGACCATCACCGTGCGCCGCGGCGGCGCGCTGGCACGCCTGGGCCACGACCACGTGGTCGCCAGCCGCAGCCTGCAGGGCGTGGTGGCGCCCCGGGCGGGACGCGCCGCCTTCCAGTTCCGGCTGGACGAGATGAGCGTGGACGAGGATGGCTTGCGCCAGGCGGCCGGCCTGACGACGACGCCGTCGGCCGATGCCATCGCCGGCACGCGGCACAACATGCTGGTGCGCGTGCTCGAGGCGGAGCGCTATCCGTGGGTGCGTGTCGACGCCCGGCGTATCGACGCCCGGCGTGTCGACGCCCGGCGCAGCGAGGCGGGCGGCGAAGGAAACATGGCACTGCTCGACGCCGACATCACCCTGCATGGCGTGACGCGTGCGGTGCAGCTGCCCGTGCGGATCGAGGAAGCGGCCGACGGGCGCAGCCTGCAGGCCAGCGGCAGCCTGCTGCTCAAGCAGAGCGATTTCGGCATCGTGCCCTTCGCCATCCTGGGCGGCGCCATGGCCGTGCAGGACCAGATGGAACTGGCCTTCCGCATCACCGCCAGGGCCGACCTTAGCGCGCCAGGATCAGGCGCAGGCCCAGGGCGATGAAGATGGTGCCGGCCACGCGGTCCAGCCACAGGCCGGCGCGGGGGCGGCGGTTCAGCCACGTGCCGACGGCGCCGGAAAAGTAGCCCAGCAGGCCGAACAGCACGCACGCCTGCGCCGTGAACACCAGCCCCAGCTGCGCCGTCTGCCAGCTGGCATCGCCCCGCCCCGCGACGATGAACTGCGGCAGGAACGACAGGAAGAACAGCACGACTTTCGGATTGATACTGTTGGCGAACAGGCCCTTGCAGAACAGGCGCAGCAAGGATTCGTCGGGCAGGGCCGCCGCGCCATCGACTTTCGCGCCGCCCCGGCTGCGGATGGCGCCGATGCCCAGCCACACCAGGTACAGGCCGCCGGCCACCTTGAGTGCGGTAAACGCCGTGGGCGAGGCGGCCAGCAGGGCCGACACGCCGATGGTCGCCAGCACCGTGTGCGTCAGGCAGCCGAGGGCGCAGCCCAGGCCGAACGCCATGCCCTGGCGGCGCCCGCGCGACATGCCCACGCCCAGCACCATCAGGTTGTCGGGGCCGGGACTGGCGGTGATGAGGACGGCGGCGGCCAGGAAGGCCAGGAACTGGTCGGGACTGAGCATAATGACTCGCAGGCAAAAGGCGACATGATACCGGAGCGGACCGGCCGACCGACCGGCGGGCAGCATGTCTTTGTGGCAGGAAATTGCGCGTGTGCCACCGAGAGTCGATTAAAATGGGCACTCCACAGCAAATGGCGTTGCCGCCCATTTCCGCGCGACAGTCACCCTACTCACCGATGCCAGCCCACCCGCTCCCGTCCAGCCACCGCGCTTCCAGCTTCCGCGTCAGCGCCTGGCTATGCGGGTGGCTGTGCCTGTTCGGCCTGCTGGGCCTGGCGTGCGGGGCGCAGGCGCAGCCCGCCGCCACGCCGCTGCCGCTGACGGCGCAGGGCATCCACACCCTGGGCAGCGGCGCGCGTCTGTTTCTCGCCGGAGACGACAGCGCCGCCCCCGCCGATGCGGCCGCCCTGCCCGCCTGGCTGGCCCGCCAGCGCCCGGCCGCCGACGTCGACCTGTTCGGCGGCGCCTACTGGCTGCTGGCGCAGGTGCGCAACGACAGCAGCGAGACGGCCTGGGTCATCGACCCGAACGACACCCTGATCGACCTGGTCGACATCCACGTGTACGGCCCCGGCCAGCACGACGCGCCGCGCACCCTGCTGACGGGCTACCAGCGCCCGCACGAGTATTTGCTGCACTACGGCAAGAACGTGCAGCTGGCGCCAGGCGCCACGTACGCCGTCCTGATCCGCTTTTCCAGCCCCTACTATGCGCGCGCGCCCATGTTCGGCGTGCAGACGCAGCAGGCGTACCGCAAGCTGGTGGGCAAGGAAAACTTCCTCATCGTCGCCTCCATCGGCGCCCTGCTGGCGCTGGGCCTGTTCAATTTCTTCATCTTTTCCATCACCCTGGAAAAAGCCTCGGCGTATTACGCGCTGTACGTGCTGACGTACGGCCTGGCCTGGGCCATGACCTTCCACGTCTTCGCCGACCTGTTCGACTGGCACCTGCTGCAGCTGCATTACGTGCCGTTTTTCCTGCTGCCCGTCTTCAGCACCCTGTTCTACATGCATTTCCTGCACCTGCGCGACCATTCCCCCCTGCTGTACCGCATCAGCAAGGTCAACCTGGTGCTGCCCCTGCTGCTCCTGCCCAGCTGCTACTTCGCGCTGCAGTATGCGCACGCGCTGGCCACCATCGCCATCAGCCTGTGGATGCTGCTGGCGCTCACCTGCGGCATCGTCGTCTGGCGCCGCGGCTACCAGCCGGCGCGCTTCTTCGTGCTGGCCTTCGTCGCCCTGATGCTGCCCGGCTTCCTGATCCTGCCCGCCAACCTGGGGCTGATGCCGGCCATGGTGGCCAACGCCCAGCTGGTGACCCTGCTGGGCGGCACCCTGGACGGCCTGCTGCTGGCCTTTGCCCTGGCCGACCAGATCCGTTTGCTGCGCAACAACCTGGAACAGCGCGTGCGCGAGCGCACCCTGGCCCTGACCCTCAGCAACGACGCCCTGCTGACGGCCAAGGAACACGCGGAAGTGGTCAGCCGCCACCGCATCGATTTCCTCTCCGCCATGAGCCACGACATCCGCACGCCGCTGGCCGGCGTCATCGGCATGCTGAAGTTCGCCCTGCGCGACCAGTCCGTCAAGGGCCGCACGCAGGAATACCTGCGCATCGGCCTGCACAACGGCGAGTCGCTCCTGACCATCCTCAACGACATCCTCGATTTCTCGAAGATCGACGCGGGCAAGCTGACCCTGGAAACGCTGGACTTCGACCTGCTGGCGCTGATCGGCGACGCGGCCGGCATCGTGCAGGGCCAGGCCGACGCCAAGAGCCTGCTGCTGCGCCGCGAACTGGCGCTGGACCTGCCCCGCTACGTGCGCGCCGACCCGACCCGCCTGCGGCAGATCCTCATCAACCTGCTGGGCAATGCCCTGAAATTCACGGCCAATGGCGAAGTGCTGCTGGAAGTGCGGCGCGCCCGCGCGGCGCCGCGCCGCGATGGCCGCAGCCAGATCGACTTCGTCATCAGCGACACGGGCCCCGGCATCGATGCCGCCACCTTGCCCCGCCTGTTCCAGAAATTCGAGCAGGCCGACCACTCCACCACGCGCCGCTACGGCGGCACGGGCCTGGGCCTGGCCATCTGCAAGGAGCTCGTCGAGCTGATGGGCGGCACGATCGGCGTGGAAAGCCGCGTCGGCATCGGTTCGCGCTTTCATTTCAGCCTGCCGCTGGCCGAGGGCAGCGCGCCGGCCGCGCATGACCGCCTGGCGCCGCGCCACGCGCGCCACGCCTGCCGCCTGCGCATCCTGTGCGCCGAAGACGTGCGCACCAACCAGATCATCATCGGCACCCTGCTGGAAAGCATGGGCCACGCCGTCACCATCGTCGACAACGGCGAGCAGGCGCTGCGCGCGCTGGGCACGGACGCCTACGATTGCGTGCTGATGGACGGCCGCATGCCGCTGATGGATGGCGAACAGGCCGCGCGCGTGATTCGCGACGGCGGCAACGCGCAGTTTGCCATTCCCGACGCGCAGATCCCCATCATCGCCCTGACGGCCAACGCCAGCGAACATGACCGCCAGCGCTACCTGGCTTGCGGCATGGACGACTTCCTCAGCAAGCCCGTCGATGAAGCGCTGCTGTTCGACAAGCTCGATACCGTCATCGACCTGCTGCTGGCGCGCGGCCACGCGCTGCCGCCGGCCCTGCCCGACGCGGACGACGCGCTGGCGCGCCAGTTCGGCCTCGGCGGCGCCAGCGGGACACCCGGGGAGGCGGCGCCGTCACCGGCCGATCCCATGGCCGCGCCCGTGCACATCCTGCCGCTGGCGGGCCTGTCGCCGCAGCACTTGCAGCGCATCGCGCAAGCCTTCCTGATGGAAGCGCCGCGGCGCCTGGACCTGGCCTGCCACGCCGTGCGCGACGGCAACGCCAGCGCGGCGGCGGCCGCCTTCCATGCCCTGAAAGGCAGCGCCGGCTACCTGAGCCGCCCTACCCTGCACGGCCTGTGCCACCAGATGGAAACCCTGGCGTCAAACGGCCAGCTCGATAGCGTGGAGCAGTTCCTGCCGCAGCTGCAGGCGGCGCTGGACGAGGCGCGCCGCGACCTGCGCGCGCCGGCCGACGCCGTCGACTAAGCAGGTCGCAATAAATTAGTGTGCTTTCTGACTTCCATCACCGGCGTCCTGCAAGGTGGCCGACGAGGCTTGCCCGCCGCTGGCAGTGCCCGCACTGCGTCGCAACGGGCGCCTTGCAGCGCATCCGGCGCTGTTCTTCATGACTTCACAATCCTTTCCCACGACCTGATCAGCGGCCGGCCTCAGCGGCCAGCCAGCCATTCGTGCGCAGCCACGCCAGCAGCAACGCCGGCCAGGCGGCCGGTTCGCTGCCCTTGCGGCCCAGGCCCCAGCCATGGCCGCCCTGCTGGAACTGGTGCAGTTCCACGGGCACGCCCGCGCGGCGCAGGGCGGCGGCCATCAGCGTGCTGTTCTCGGGAGGGGAAATCGGGTCGTCGAGCGCCTGCGCGAGGAAGACGGGCGGCGTGCGCGCGTCCACCTGCAGTTCCACCGACAGCGCGTCGCGCGCCGCCTGCGCGGGATGGGCGCCCAGCAGCTCCTTCTTCGCATGCGTCGTGTCGAACGGCGCCTGCATGGTCAGCACGGGATACAGCAGCACGGCAAAATCGGGCCGCGCCGAGACGCGGTCTGCCGCATCGACAGGTGCATAGCGGGCCGCATCCGGTTCGACGGCCGTCATGCCGGCCAGGTGCGCGCCGGCGGAAAAACCCAGCATGCCGATGCGCGCCGGGTCGATGCGCCACTCGGCGGCGCGCGCGCGGATGACGCGCATGGCGCGCTGGCCATCCTGGAACGGCGCGGCCACCCCGCCGCCCTCCTGCGGCAGGCGGTACACGAGTTCAAAGGCCGTGATGCCCTGCGCCTGCAGCCAGGCGGCGGCCGGGCCGCTCTCCTTGCCCGCCTCGATGTGCGCATAGCCGCCGCCGCTGACCAGCAGCATGGCCATGCCGTTGGGCTGCGCGGGACGGTGCACGAGCAGGTAGGGCTGCGCCACCTGCGTGATGGAGCCTTTCGCGCTGTCGCGCTGCGGACCGGGCGCCGCACCGCCGGGCGGCGCGCCGGGCCACAGGAGTAGCGCGCCTGCCGGCGCGGCGTGCGCCGGCAGGTGGAGGAAGGCCAGACAAAGCAGCAGCAGGCGTTTCATAGGCAAGCTCGCGCAGGAGTCAATGAAACGCCATCATACCTAGAAGTCCGTCTCGCCCTGGATCACGGCCGGATAGCCCGTCATGGCGCGCGACGTCTGCATGCCCGCCATCACGGCCGCTTCCACGCAGCCCGCGTTGATGCCCGTCCTGATCCAGTCGCCCGTGAGGAACAGGTTGGAAAAGCCCGACTGGTCGGTGGCCAGCCGGTACTGCGTGCTGTTCACCACCGACATGACGTAGCGCTCGGACGGGTCGACGTTGGCGCGCCAGTACTGGCTGTCGAAACGCGCCGCGCCCGCCCCCTCCTTCGCGTCGACCAGCCATTGCCACGGGAACGCGCCCGGCGCGCCCGCCTCGGGCCACAGGGCGCCGATCTCGCGCTCGAGCTGGTGCAGCGCCCCCTCCTTGGCGCGCTGCGCGCAGCGGGCGGGGAAATCCGCGTCGGTGACGGGCGGATAGCTGTCGACGGGGAAGGCGCTGCAAAAATAGGAGACGTTCTTCGGCTCCAGCCCCGCCGGCCAGTCCTCGCGCGCCAGCAGCTGGTCCATCGGCGCCCACGTGTCGTACGGCTCCGTGAAGGCCGACAGCACGGGCTGCTGGCCTTGCGGCTGCGTGGTCCAGCCCATCTGCGCCAGGTTCTTGTTGAGCCATACCTGGTACGCCTGCGTGGCGACGGTCTTCACCTTCTCGGCGCTCAAGCGCAGGGCCGGGCTTTGCGCCAGCAGCTGCGGGCACAGGGCGGGCAACGAGCCGATGGAAATGCCGAACACCACCTTGTCGAAGTCCACGCCTTTTCTTAACACCGTGGCGGGCAGCGGCTGGCCGAACGCCTGCTGGTACTGCTGCGGCCAGTCGCTCCAGTACGACTCCAGGTTGACGTCCTTTTCCTGCAGCAGGGCCGCCTGGGCCGGGTCGAGCTGCGCGTAGTCGGGCGCGCTGGGCCAGCAGGCCAGGTCCTTCACGTCCACCAGCGGCGCGTAGCCGGCGCCCGGGTCCCGCAGCTGCACCTGCTCGGTGATGCGGATGCTGTCGATGTCGCCCGCGCCCGGCACCAGCTCTTCCACGCGCTGGAAGAACTTGAACTTGACGCCGCGCTTTTCCAGCACTTCGTACAGGGGCGTGAAGATGGTGTCGCCCATGCCCGCCTGCATCTTGAACATGATGCCGCCCTTGTAGGCCAGGCCGATGCGCGCCATCGCCCGCAGCAGCGTCCCCGCCTCGATGTTCGGCCGGGCGAAATCGCCGCCCTCGTAGGCGAACACCAGGTCGTAGAAGCCGCGCACGGGCGCCGAATTGACGCTGAACTGCTCGTCGCCGCCATGCTTGCGCAGCCAGTCGCGGAAATCGATGTCGTTGATGACGTCGAAGCCGTTCCTGAAGACGCCATCCTGGAACATGCCCTTCATGACGGTGATGCCCAGGTCCAGGCAGATGAACAGGCGGCGCAGTTCGTCGTCGCCGTCGATCAGCGCGCGGTAGCGCAGGCGCAGCCAGGCGCGGATGCCGTTCAGGGTACTGGCCAGCAGCTGGTGGCGGGCCTGGTCGTGGCGCGCGGAGTCGGGCGCCAGGTCGGCCACCAGCGCCACCAGCGCGCCCACGGACAGGCCCACGTCCAGCCCCAGCTCGTCGGCCTGGCCCACCACCTCGTCGGCCAGGCGGCGCAGCCAGCCCGGCCACACGCCCTCACCCTGCGAGGCGCTGGCGCGCACGATGCGCGCGTCGGCGTCGGCCACTTGCCGGATCTGGCGTATCCACTGCTCGATCCAGCCCACCATGGCCACGGCCATCTGCCACAGGGTGACGTCCTCGCCGCCCTCGCCCGGCTCGCCCGGCAAGGTGGGAAAGACGATGGACCAGTTGCGCCACTGTCCCTTCACGTCCTCGGACAGGGCCACGTAATCGTGCTGCTTGAAGGCGTCGCGCCAGGTGTCCAGCGGGCTGCCTGGCGGGCGATCGAGGCTGGCATAGGCTTCCTTGATCATCCTGAAGGCATTCGCATAGAAGCCGAACCAGATGTGCAGGCCGTGCTCCTCGATGCGCTGGCCCGCCTGCGCATTGCGCCCGCTGGCGCCCTTGCCGCCCAGTCGCCAGCCCAGCTGGTAGACGGTGATGTCGTGCTGGTTTTGCCAGCCCGGCTGGTTGGTCAGGTAATACGCCGTCGTCATGGCCGCCACGCCGCCGCCGAGGATGGCGATCTTTTCCGGCGCGATCTGCGAATTGTCGACCAGTTCCTCGCCCGGCATGGCCGTGAAATCGAAGTTGACGTTGAACGGCAGGATGGCCGCCTGCGGCCCCAGTTGCAGGCCCAGGGTCTGGTCCAGCGGGAAGCTGTCGAAGGCATGCAGCGTGCATTCGTACTCGTAGCCCAGCAGGCGCGCGCTGTGCAGGCGGTTGATCTCGGCCGGCGCCGCCACCAGGGCCTGGTACACGGCTTTCACGCCCGCGCTGTCGGGGAATTGCTTGAGGAAGATCTGGTCGATGCGGGGATTGCGCAGCAACGACAGGATATCGGCCCAGCCGGCCTGGTCCATGTCGAAGAAATCGGGGATGGAAAGGAAGATCTGGAACGCCTGCTCGATGAGTTCGAGGAAGCTGTTGACGGGTTTATGCTGGCCCGTCTGCACGGTGGCATTGACTTCCAGCAGCGGATGCAGGGCCAGTTTCGTTTCCGGCGAAAAATGCTGGAAACCCTTGGCGGCCACGGAACAGCGCAGCGGCTCGCTGCCGGCGGCCGGTATTTCGTACTCGCACAGGTATTTCGGATAGCCGAACAGCTCGCGCCCGTTGATCAGGGCCATGGCGTCGTCCACGAAGATGTGGCAGGGGTACCAGTAGATATGCGCCAGCTTGCCCTTGTCATCCATCTGGCCCACCATGATCCAGGTGACGATATCCACCTCCGTGATCCAGCCCTTGGCCTGGTCGACGGGGTTGGCGGAATCGGCATGGTTGACGCGCGTAAAGGTCAGCATCACATACGGCGACAGTACCTTCAGGGTCATCCTGCTGCCCGCCACCTGGTTCAGGGTGGTGTTGACGGTGGCCTGCAGCTTCGCCAGGTCGCCCTTGACGAAATAGCCGAACATTTCAGACTGTTTCAATTGCAGCGGCGCATGCATCATCACCGAACCGCCCTGGTAGATATACGAAGGTCTTGCCGAAGGTATCGCCGTCATTGCCCTGCCTCCAAAGTCAGTTTCAGAAAAACAAGATTGCTATAGTGTATTTGAGAAAGAACAATGAATGATATGAAATAAATTAAAGGATTTGCCAAGATGCATAGGCTCAGCAGGAAAGAGGTGTGCGGGAAACGCGAAACGGGAGGCGACGGCAGGCGCACGCCATCCGGTGTAGGATGGGGCATCACGCATCCGCAAGCGAGCTGAGTAAAGCAATGATTACCACCGATTATGTGTCCACTTTTTCCGGCAACCGTTTTTACCCGCTGCGCCCGCACATCGACAAGGTCGCCATCGAGGACATCGCCCATGGCCTGGCCTACCAGTGCCGCTTCAATGGCCAGACGCAGGTGTTTTATTCGATCGCCCAGCACAGCCTGATCGTCGCCAGCCTGGTGCCGCCGTCCCTGCGCCTGGCGGCCCTGCTGCACGACGCGGCCGAAGCCTACCTGGGCGACATGGTGAAGCCGCTGAAAGTGCTGCTGCCCGAATTTGCCGCGCTGGAAGACAAGGTCAGCGCCATCATCGCCGCCACGTATGGCATCGACTTTTCCGATTACGCGCCCATCAAGCGGGCCGACCTGATCGCGCTGGCCACGGAAAAGCGCGACTTGATGCCCCATTCGGCCGAGCGCTGGGCCTACCTTGACGGCATCGCCCCCTTGCCCGGTATAATCGACGTCATGGGACCGGCCGAAGCCAAGCAGCGCTTCCTGCTCGCGTTTGCCGAACTGGCAAGGGAGGGCATGGCCGCCTGAACGGCTGTCCCCGGCCGGGCCAGCGGACGCCAAGTCCCGGTTTTTACACGGCTTTTTTAGATATCCACAGCAACTGTGGATAAAGTTGTTGATAAGCCCCTCTTGACAAGCCGCAACGCCAGCATTGATGCGGGTTTCAACAATTTGCTGATTTCACAGGCAATTTTTTACCCCAATGAAATCAATGACTTGCAATCATGAATTTGCGCTGGAGCAAAGTTGCGCTACCGCCATGAAAATATATTTCGCCGCCCCTGCGCGGCCGGGGCCAGCCGGGTTTTGTAAGAACGGCATTGTTTTGACAAACCTTGCGGACTGGCATAGTGTGGAGTGAAGGGGGACGATCAACGTTGGAATCTGCATGAATATGGATAGCGACAGCACCGCCAAGGCGGCGGACGAACCGGACTGGCTGATGGACGAGCCGCTGGAGCATGCCGGCACCGCATCCGAGGCCGCCAGCGCACCGTTGCCATGGCGCGTGCTGATCGTCGACGATGATGTCGACGTGCACGTGGTGACCAAGTTCGCCCTCAGCCAGGCCAGCTTCCAGGGGCGCAGGCTCAGTTTCCTGCATGCGTATTCGGGTGCCGAGGCGCTGGCCGTGCTGCGCAGCACGCCCGACATCGCCGTCGTGCTGCTCGACGTCATCATGGAAACCCAGGATGCGGGCCTGCAGGTGGCACGCCAGATCCGCGAAGAGCTGCACAACAGCGCCGTGCGCATCATCCTGCGCACGGGCCAGCCGGGCCAGGCGCTGGAGCACCGCATCATCATCGATTACGACATCAACGATTTCTGGTGCAAGACCGACCTGACCACGCGCAAGCTGTTTACCACCGTCATCGCCTCGCTGCGCACCTACGCCACCCTGCGCGAAGCCGAGCAGCAGGTCGCCGACCTGGCCGCAGCCCTGGCCCGGCAAGGCGGCTCGACCCCGCCGCCGCCCGCCGGCACGCCCTGATCCGTCAAGCGCTGCGGGCGTTACTTCTGGTTATAAAACAGGAACACTGGATGGGCATACAGCCTTCGGCGACGCCCCATTTTGGTCCTTCCTGCCCGCCCGCGGCGCGCGCGGATCGCCCGTATTTTCCTAAGTGGCGGATTGTTAAGCGCTTTTTCAGATATCCACACGGACTGTGGATATCTTTGTGGATAAGCGCCTATTGACAGGCCCCAAAGCCACAGCCCGTGCGGCTTTCAATAAACTGCTCAATCAAACAGCAAAAATAAAACCCAATAAAATCAGATACTTAGAAACTCACACATAATCACGTGAAAATTATTTCGGCAATTTCGCTAACCCATCATTTGTGCATAACTGAGCCATAATGAGCAATTCGACAACGCCCGATCCTGGCCACAGGCAACACAGTTGCCGCCATACAAGAAGCCTGTCCCGGCAGGAAGCGCCGGCCGGGACAGGCCGCCGCTCAATGCAGCACCTGGCGGCGCTGCTCTGGATGCAGCAGCACGCGCTCGATCAAATCCGGGTCGATATTGTATGACTTCAGGTATTCCAGCGCGCACAGGGTACTGAAGGCGGCCTGCACGGCGATACCCAGATTGACGATATCGCACATCTTCTGGTCGACCCTGGCATGCATCTGCACGGTCTTGGGGGGCATATGCAAGGTTTCTGGGGAATTAGGCATGGTGGACAACTCCTGCGGAAGGGAACGGGGGCGGCGGCCAGCAGAAGATAGCCGGGCGCCAGCGCGGGCACGGACAGTGGCAGTATTGCCGGTAAAGTATTGCCGATAAATTCTCGATGTCAATGGCAGGGAAACATGAGGCGCCGTTTTTTCTTGCAGGCACAGGCGTAGCCGAAAGCGATGGACAAGGGCGAGCGGCCACGGCGATAATCAGCCATGCCCTCGCCCTCCGCCGCCCCGCCCGACCTCCCCCGCCCGCAGCCCGCCTCGCTTGCCGACCTGTTCTTTTCGTTTACCTGGCTGGCCCTGCAGGGATTCGGCGGCGTGCTGGCCGTGATCCAGCGCGAGATGGTGGAACGCAAGCGCTGGCTGACGCAGGAAGAGTTCCTGGAAGACTGGGCCGTGGCGCAAATCATGCCGGGGCCGAATGTCGTCAACCTGTCCTTGATGGTGGGCGGACGCTACTTCGGCTTGCGGGGCGCGCTGACGGCGCTGGCCGGCATGCTGGCCGTGCCCCTCGTCATCGTGCTGCTGCTGGGCGTGCTGTACACGCGCTTCGGCGACAATCCGCAGATGGCCGGCGCCCTGCGCGGCATGGCCGCCGTGTCGGCCGGCATGATCGCCGCCACGGGCGTGAAACTGGCCGCCGCGCTGGGCAAGCATCCGCTGCCCCTGTGGCTGACCCTGCCCCTCGTCGTGCTGGGCGTGCTGATGGTGGCCATCCTGCGCTGGCCCCTGCTGTACATCCTGCTGGGCCTGGGCGGCATCGGCTGCCTGCTGACCTATCGAAAGCTGTCCGCATGAACCCGCCCCTGCAACTGGTGCTGAGCACGGGGGACTGGCTGAACCTGTTCGGCCACTACCTGATGCTGTCGCTGATGTCCATCGGCGGCGCGATTTCCACCACGGCGGAAATGCACCGCTTCCTCGTCGAGCAGCACGGCTGGCTGACGCAAGCGCAATTCAACGAGTCGATCGCCATCGCCCAGGCCGCACCGGGGCCCAACGTGCTGTTCGTCGCCCTGATGGGCTGGAACGTGGGCATGAATGCGGGCAGCTACGCGGCCGCCTATTTCGGCGTGCTGGTGACGATGGTGGGCATCATGCTGCCCAGCACCACGCTCACCTACGTGGCCGCCCAGTGGGGCTACCGCAACCGCGACCTGCGCCCCGTGCGCGCCTTCAAGCAGGGCATGGCGCCCATCGTCGTCGCCCTCCTGATTTCCACGGGCATGATCCTGGGCGGCGCCAACCACGATCTGCGCACGGACTGGCCCCTGTGGAGCCTGTCCATCGTGGCCGGCCTCCTCATCTGGCGCACGAAAATCCATTTACTGTGGCTGCTGGCGGCGGGCGCCGTGCTGGGGTGGCTGCAGCTGGTATGAGAAAAGACGCGATGAAGATTCTCTTTGTGCATGGCATGGGTGCGACCCCATGGGACGCCTTTCCCACCCTGAGACGCTTGAGGAAAGCCGGCCACGCGACGGCCACCTTTGCCTATTTCGCCTCCGTTGAAACGCTGGCGTCCATCCAGGCGCGGCTGGTCGCGCGCCTTTCCGCGCTGGCGCGCGACGGCGACTATGCGCTGATCGGGCATTCCCTGGGCGGCGTGCTGCTGCGCCATGCGCTCTGCAGCCTGCCCGCCGGCACGCGCCAGCCGAGGCATCTGTTCCTCGTCGGCTCGCCCATGGTGGCCACGCGCACCAATATCTATCTGAACCGTTTTCGCCTGTACAAGCTGCTATTTGGCGAGTGCGGCCAGCTCGTCGCCTCGCCGCAGCGCATGGCCGCCATCGGCACGCCGGACATTCCCCTCACGTGCGTGGCCGGCACCCTCGGCTTTCCCGGGCGCCGCCAGCCGTTTGGCGGCGCGGCGAATGACGGCATCGTGCAGGAGGCGGAGCTGCGCCCCGAACTGTTTACGGACGTGGTGCGCCTGCCCGCGCACCATCCCCTGCTGCCCGCGCACAGGCAGCTGGCCCACCTCGTGCATCAACGCCTGTCCTGACTCACACGGCCAAATGCCGTTTCACCGCGTCGCCATCCATCTGCTCCGCCTTGCCGCTGGCCACCACCTGCCCCCGCGACAGCACGATGAACTCGTCGGCCAGCTCGCGGGCGAAATCGAAATACTGTTCGCACAGCACGATGGCCATGTCGCCGCGCTGCTTCAAGAGGGAAATGACCCGGCCGATATCCTTGATGACGGAGGGCTGGATGCCTTCCGTCGGCTCGTCGAAGATGATTAATTCCGGCTCGGCCAGCAGGGCGCGGGCGATGGCCAGCTGCTGCTGTTGCCCGCCGGACAGATCGCCGCCGCGCCGCTGCAGCATCTCCTTGAGCACTGGAAACAGCTCATACACGTGGGGATCGATGCGCGACGCCGGCCTGCCCCGCTTCACCGCCATGCCCATCAGCAAGTTTTCCTCCACCGTCAGGCGCGCGAAGATGTCGCGCCCCTGCGGCACGTAGGCGATACCCAGCTTTGCCCGCGCATGCGGTGCCAGCCGCGTGATGTCGCGGCCCTTGAAGCGCACCTGGCCCTGCGCCACGGGCAGCACGCCCATCAGGCATTTCAGCAGGGTCGTCTTGCCCACGCCATTCCTGCCCAGCAAGGCCAGGCACTGCCCCTGGCGCGCCGAGAGGTTGATGCCGCGCAAGGTGTGCGAGGAGCCATAGTATTGGTTTAATTGTTGCACTTCGAGCATGGTCTGTGATCTCCCCCATTACCTTCCCAGATAGACTTCGATGACGCGCTCGTCCGCCTGCACCTCGTCCATGCGCCCCTGCGCCAGCACGGCGCCCTCATGCAGCACGGTGACGATGCCTTGCCGGGCGATTTCCGTGACAAAACCCATGTCGTGCTCGACCACCATGATGGAATGCTTGCCGCGCAATTCATCGAGCAATTCGGCCGTGCGCGCCGTTTCCGCGTCCGACATGCCGGCCACGGGTTCATCGAGCAAAATCAGCTGCGGCTCCTGCATCAGCAGCATGCCGATTTCCAGCCACTGCTTTTGCCCGTGCGACAGCAAGCCGGCCAGCCGCCTTTCCTGGCCGTTCAGGCGGATCAGGCGCAAGATCGCTTCGATCCTGCCCGCCTGCTCGGATGTCAGGCGCGCGAACAGCGTCGGCGCCACGCGCTTGTCCAGCTTCATGGCCAGTTCCAGGTTGTCGAACACCGTGTGCTGCTCGAACACGGTGGGGCGCTGGAACTTGCGGCCGATGCCCGCGTGGGCGATCTGCGCTTCCGTCATGGTGGCCAGGTTCATGGTCTGGCCGAACCAGGCCGTGCCGGACGTGGGCCGCGTCTTGCCGGTGATCACATCCATCATCGTCGTCTTGCCGGCGCCATTCGGGCCGATGATGCAGCGCAACTCGCCTACGGAAATGTCGAGGCTCAGCTTGTTGATGGCCTTGAAGCCGTCGAAGGACACGCTGACGTCTTCCAGGTACAGGATGGCGCCATGCGTCGTGTCGACGCCCTCGCCTTTCACGCGCGCATAGGCGGCGCTGGCGCCCGCTTCGGCGCTGGCCATGCCGGGCAACATGCGGATGCTCATGCGGCCTCCTCTGCCACGGCGGCGGCTTTCTTGCGTTTGAGCTTGCCCAACACGCCCAGCATGCCCTGCTGCATGAACAGGGTCACGCCGATGAACAGCAGGCCCAGCGCGAACAGCCACAGTTCCGGCAAGGCGGCCGTGAACCAGCTTTTCAAGCCATTCACCGTGAAGGCGCCCAGGATCGGGCCAAGCAGGGTGCCGCGTCCGCCCACGGCCACCCACACGACCATCTCGATGGAATTGGCCGGCGACATCTCGGACGGGTTGATGATGCCCACCTGCGGCACGTACAGGGCACCGGCGATGCCGCACAGCACGGCGGACAGGGTCCAGACGAAGAGCTTGAACCACAGCGGGTTGTAGCCGAGGAACATCAGCCGCGCCTCGCTGTCGCGCACGCCCTGCAGCACGCGGCCCAGCTTGGAGGTGACGATGGCGCGCGCGCCGACCAGGGCCGTCAGCAGCATGGCCAGGGTCAGCAAAAACAGCACGGCCTTGGTGGCGGGCGCCGTGACGCTGTAACCAAGAATGGTCTTGAAATCCGTGAAACCGTTGTTGCCGCCAAAGCCGGTGTCATTGCGGAAGAACAAGAGCATGAAGGCATACGTCATCGCCTGCGTGATGATGGAAAAATACACGCCCTTGATGCGCGAACGGAAGGCGAAATAGCCGAAGACGAAGGCGAGCACGCCCGGCACCAGCACGACGAGGGCCATGCAGTACCAGAAGTGTTCCGTAAACGCCCAGTACCAGGGATAGGTTTTCCAGTCGAGAAAGACCATGAAGTCGGGCAAGCTGCTGTGGTACTGGCCCTCGCCGCCGATGGCACGCATCAGGTACATGCCGTGCGCATACGCGCCCAGGGCAAAGAACACGCCATGTCCCAGGGACAAGATGCCCGTGTAGCCCCACACGAGGTCCAGCGCCAGCGCCGCCAGCGCGTAGCACATGAACTTGCCCACCAGCGCCACCGTGTAGGCGGACACGTGCAAGGCATGGCCTTCGGCAAACACTAGATTGAAAATCGGCAACAACGCCGCCAGTAATGTACAGGCGGCAATCACCAGCCACACGGGCCGCGTGAACAGGCCAGGCTTGATGGGATGGGAGGTAGTCATTCGACGCTGCGTCCCTTCATGGCAAACAGGCCCTGCGGCCGGCGCTGGATAAAGATGATGATGAATACCAGAATGGCGATCTTCGCCAGCACGGCGCCCGCCACGGGTTCGAGGAATTTGTTCACTTCGCCCAGGCCCAGCGCGGCGATCACGGTGCCGGCCAGCTGGCCCACGCCGCCCAGCACCACCACCATGAAGGAATCGACGATGTAGCTTTGCCCCAGGTCCGGCCCCACGTTGCCCAGCTGGGACAGGGCCACGCCGCCCAGCCCCGCGATGCCGGAACCGAGGCCGAAGGTGAGCATGTCGACCTTGCCCGTGGCCACGCCCACGCAATCGGCCATGCGGCGGTTTTGCGTGACGGCCCGCACGAACAGGCCCAGGCGCGTCTTGTTGAGGATCAGCCACACGGCCGCCACGACGACGGTGGCAAAGGCGATGATGGCCAGGCGGTTGTAGGGCAGCACGAGGCCGCCCAGCACGGTGACGCCGCCCGACATCCAGGCCGGGTTGGCCACTTCCACGTTTTGCGCGCCGAAGATGGTGCGCACCGTCTGCATGAGGATCAGGCTGATGCCCCAGGTGGCCAGCAGGGTTTCCAGCGGCCGGCCATACAGCCAGCGGATCACCGTGCGCTCCAGCACCACGCCCACCAGTCCCGCGACGAGGAAGGCGGCCGGCAAGGCGGCCAGCAAGTACCAGTCCTGCACCCCGGGCAGGAAGTGGCGGAAGAAAAGCTGGCACAAATAGGTCGTGTAGGCGCCGATCATCAGCAGTTCGCCATGCGCCATGTTGATGATGCCCATCAAGCCAAACGTGATGGCCAGGCCCAGGGCCGCCAGCAGCAGCACGCTGCCCAGGGAAATGCCGTAAAACACATTGCCGGCGAATTCCATGCGCGCCACCCGTCCCTTGATCTGGCGCATGGTGTCGATGGCGGCCAGCTGCACGGACTCGTCCGGCTCGCCGGCCTTGCCGTCTGGCCCTTGATCCAGCATGGCTTGCAGCGCGGGCAGCAGGCGCGCATCGCTGCTGCCGGCCAGGGCCTGCACGGCCTGCTTGCGCGTGGCTGCATCGGGTGCATGCAGGCTGGCGCTGGCGATCAGCACCTGCAATATCTGCCTGATGTCGGCGTCGCTTTCCTGCGCCAGCGCCGTGCGGATCAGGGGCAGCTGGGCGGGATCGACGGCCTTCTGCAAAGCTTGCGCGGCAGCCAGCCGCTGGGCGCGCTGCGGCGCCAGCAGCTGCAAGCCGGACAGGGCACCCGCCACGGCCGCGCGCAAGCGGTTGTTGACCATCACGCCATCGATGCCGTCCGGCAGCGGCACGCGCTTGCCGCTTGCGGGGTCATACGCCCGCTCGCCCTCGACGATGTAGACCTTGCCGTCGGGCGCCGCATATAAAGCGTCGTCCTGCAAGGCTTGCAGCACCCTGGCCGCCTCGGGCGTGGCCAGGGCGGCGATCTGCGCCACGGCAGCGACCCTCGTGTCGGGATCGTCGCCGGCCAGCGGTTTGAGCAAGTCCGCAGGGATGGCCGCCTGCGCCATGGACGACAGGCACAGGCAGGCGAGGATCAGCAGTTTGAAGAGGAGCTGCATTTGCGTTCCAAAGAATGACTGCACAGGGATCTATGCTTACCCCAAAGGCGAGGACTGGGGTCGGATGGGGACGCCTAGTCCCTCAGGGTCCGACCCCGGCATTTGCGGGTGGGTGAATAGCGCCTACATAGCTAGCGCCTACAGCTTCTGCTTGCCCTCATTGCCCTTGATAAACGGGCTCCACGGCTGGGCACGTATCGGCTCCTTGGTTTTCCACACGACATTAAATTGCCCGTCGGCCTTGATCTCGCCGATCATCACGGGCTTGTGCAGGTGGTGATTCGTCGGGTCCATGGTCAGGGTAAAGCCGGACGGCGCCTTGACGCTCTGGCCCGCCATGGCGGCGATCACCTTGTCCGTGTCCGTCGACTTGGCCTTTTCCACGGCTTGCGCCCACATGTGGATGCCGACATAGGTCGCTTCCATGGGGTCGTTCGTCACGACGGAAGCCGCGTTCGGCAGCTTTTGCGCCACCGCATAGGCTTTCCACTGCTTGATGAAGGCCGCGTTGACGGGGTTCTTGACGGATTCAAAGTAATTCCACGCCGCCAGATGCCCCAGCAGGGGTTTGGTGTCGATGCCGCGCAGCTCTTCCTCGCCCACGGAAAACGCGACGACGGGCACATCCGTGGCTTTCAGGCCCGCATTGCCCAGTTCCTTGTAGAACGGCACGTTCGAATCGCCATTGATGGTGGAAATGACGGCCGTCTTGCCGCCGGCGGAAAACTTCTTGATGTTGGCGACGATGGTTTGATAGTCGGCGTGGCCGAACGGCGTATAGACCTCGCTGATATCGCTATCCTTCACGCCACGGCTTTTCAGGAAGGCGCGCAATATCTTGTTGGTGGTGCGCGGATACACGTAATCCGTGCCCAGCAGCACGAAGCGCTTGGCCCCGCCGCCATCCTTGCTCATCAGGTACTCCACGGCCGGGATCGCCTGCTGGTTCGGCGCGGCGCCCGTATAAAACACATTCTTTTCCAGTTCCTCGCCCTCGTATTGCACGGGGTAGAACAGCAGGCTGTTGAGTTCCTTGAACACCGGCAAGACGGACTTGCGGGACACGGACGTCCAGCAGCCGAACACGACGGCCACCTTGTCCTGCGCCACCAGCTGGCGCGCTTTTTCCGCAAACAACGGCCAGTTCGACGCCGGGTCGACGACGACGGCTTCCAGCTTCTTGCCCAGCACGCCGCCCTTGGCATTGATTTCCGCGATCGTCATCAGGGCCACGTCCTTCAGCGACGTTTCGGAAATGGCCATGGTGCCCGACAGGGAGTGCAGGATGCCCACCTTGATGGTGTCGGCCGCCCAGGCCGCCTGCATGGTGATGGAGGTGGCCAAGGCCAGTGCGCCTGCTGCTGCCGCTTTCAAGATGATGCGTCGTGACATGTGGACTCCTGAGTGAAGAACTGCATGAGTATCAATGGATGGGCATACGATGTTGTTAAAGCAGAATGCATGCCAGCATCGACAGGCGAGCGCCATGGTGCGCGTGCCATGCCGTGGTGCAAGCGAGTGCCGGCCGCACGCCCCATGCCGCACGAAAAAAAACCTGGCTGCACAAGGACTGTGCAGCCAGGTTTCAACTTGCCGTAAAACGGTGCGCCGGGCGCGTCAATCCTTGCGCGGCGCGCCCCGCAAGCGGCGCCAGCCCTTGCGGCCCAGCGGGAACAGCAGCACGAAGGCGATCAGCCACGGCAGGATGTAGGCCATGGCCGTGATGGCGTTGGCCACGCCTTCCGACAGGTTGTCCGTGAAGTTGCCCAGCGCGCGCTTGACGGGCGTCCAGAACGATTGCCGGCCTTCCGCGCTGATGGCCACGTTCAGCAAGTCCGTGTCGATGCGCTGCATCAACAGCGCGTCGGCCGCCGTCGCCTGCTCCAGTTCCGCCTGCACGGTGGCCAGTTCCTTCGTCACCTTGATCAGGGCGTCCACATTCGTGCCCGAGCGCTTTTCCAGGTCCTGCAATTGCGCCTGGTACTGTTTCAGCATTTCCAGGCGCTTCTTGCTGTCGAGCACGGGGCGGCCCAGGTCTTCCACCTTGGTGCCCTGGCTGGTGATCTCGCCTTCGCTCCCCACCAGCGCCATCATCTTCTTGATGCCGGCCGGCTTGGCGCGCATGCTGATGCGCGCATGCACGTAGCGGCCGCTGTCGATGCTGGAATCGAGCAGCAGGCAGCCGTTTTCCGTATCGGCCTTGCAGGCCGCCACGACTTTTTCGTACAGGGGCCGTATCTGCGCCTCCCCTGCCATCACGTCGACGTTATGTTCGTAGGCCAGGTAATCTTTCCCTTTAGCCTCTGTGGTCACGCGCGTATCGCTGGGCTGGACAAAGCGGTTTGCCTTCCCGCAACCGGCCAACAGCAACAGTCCGAACAGACATATATAGACTTTTTTCATGATTTCTTTCTTCTAGTTATTGATGTTGCGGCAGCAGTTTGACATCAGGCAGATGCGCGGCCACCTCCTGCACGGTCGCATGGCCCGTCAAGGACGCCACCACCTGCGGCAATGGTTCCGCCCAGATTTCCGGCAAATCGCGTTCCTCCGGCGCCAGCACGGGAAAAGCCAGCTGCTCGTGTGGCGGCACGAACGCCGCGTCGACGCCCGGCTTGTTGCCGCGCGCATCGATGCGGTACCAGCCGAAATCCTCCAGATATACGGCGTTCAAGCCATGCAGGCAGAACGGCGGCCCCGCCTCGCCCACGGCCAGGCGCTGGTAGCACAGGCCGGCAGGAATGCCGTTGGCGCGCAGCAGCGCGGCCAGCAGATGGCTCTTCGCATAACAATATCCCGTGCCGTGCTGCAAGACGTCGGAAGCGCGGCAGGTGACGGGATTGCGCTGGTAATCCCAGCTGTGGGCGATCTCATCGCGCACGAAGGCAAAGCAGCGGGCCGCGATGGCAGCGTCGCCTGCCGCGCCGGCCGCCAGTGCGGCCGCCTTGGCGCGCACGGCCGGATGGTCGCTGTCGATATGCGTGCTGCTGGCGAGATACGGGGCAAAATCGGTCGTCATGGCGCTCAGGGAGAAAAGGTCTTGTGAAAAAGTAATGCCGGATTTTAGTCGAAGCGGCGGGAAATCCACCGTTTCCTTGCGCAGGAACAAAGAAAATCCCCTCCCCGGCGAGGCGCAGCGGGCGGCGGCGGCTTTGGCGCCGGCGCCGTAGCTGGTATCATGCGGGCAAACGCAGCCGGCCATATGGGCGCGGCACATGCACTACCCTGCGAAGCGGCTCCCGCCGCCGACGCCACCCTACAGATCAGAGAAACGAGTTCCCATGAGCACATCTTCGTCCCACCCATCGTTCTGGCGCCGAGTCCCGCTGGCTTTCGGCGCCTTCTTCAGTACCCTGTCCGACGCCGCCTATGCGGCCCGCGTGGAAAAGCTGGCCCTGCCCGAAGCCGCCCCGGTGGCGCCCGTGGCCCCTGCGCCTGCCCCCGTGCCGACGCCGGCCGCCGCGCCCGTCATATTGAAGGAAGCGACGCCGGACGCCGCCCTGCAGTTGCTGGCCCTGCTGCAACGCGAAGCGCGATTGATCGACTTTACCCAGGAAAACCTGGGCAGCCATGCCGATGCCGACATCGGCGCGGCCGCGCGCGTCGTACATGAAGGCTGCGCCAAGGTCATGCGCGAGTATTTCACCATCGACCCCGTGCGCCAGGAAGCCGAAGGCAGCCGCATCGTGCTGCAGGAAGGCTTTGATTCCGCGCAAGTGCGCCTGACGGGCAACGTCGTCGGTTCCGCGCCGTTCACGGGCACCCTCAGCCACCGCGGCTGGCGCGCCTCCAGCGTGCGCCTGCCGAAGCTGAGCGCGCAGCACGACGCCGCCATCCTGGCCCCGGCGGAGGTGGAACTGTGAACGATCAAACCAACAACACTCCACGCTACGCCATCGGCATCGACCTGGGTACCACGCACAGCGCCCTGTCGTATGTCAACCTGGTCGAAAGCGACGGTGAAAAGTCCAGCCACGGCGTGCTGAAAGTCCCGCAGCTGTCGGCGCCGGGCACGGTCGAAGAGCTGCCGCTGCTGCCGTCCTTCGTCTACCTGCCCCACGCGGAGGAAGTGGCGGCGGGCGACCTGGCCCTGCCCTGGGTCACCGAAGAAGCGGAAGCGCCCTTCGTCGTCGGCGAGATGGCCCGCAGCCGCGGCGCCACCACGCCCATCCGTCTCGTGTCGAGCGCGAAAAGCTGGCTGTGCCACCCGGGCGTGGACCGCCGCGCGGCCATCCTGCCGAACGACGCGCCGGCCGAAGTGGCGCGCATCTCGCCCATCACGGCTGCCACGCGCTACCTGACGCACTTGCGCCAGGCGTGGGACCACGCCCACCCGCAAGCGCCGTTCGCGCAGCAGGAAATCACCGTCACCATCCCCGCCTCCTTCGATCCGGCCGCGCGCGAGCTGACGATGGAAGCGGCACAGGCGGCAGGCTACACCTCGCTGACCCTGCTGGAAGAGCCGCAGGCGGCCCTGTACAGCTGGATCCAGACCAGCGAAGGCCGCTGGCGCAAGGAAGTCAAGCCGGGCGACATCATTTTAGTGGTCGACGTGGGCGGCGGCACCAGCGACTTTTCGCTGATCGCCGTGCTGGAACGCGACGGCGTGCTGGAACCGCACCGCGTGGCCGTGGGCGAACACATCCTGCTGGGCGGCGACAATATGGACCTGGCCCTGGCCCACCTGGTGGCCCGTAAACTCGCCGCCAACGGCACCCAGCTCGACGCCTGGCAGATGCGCGCCCTCACCTACGGCTGCCGCAGCGCCAAGGAAAGCCTGCTGGCCGACAGCGGCATGGACACGGCGCCCATCGTCGTGCCGAGTCGCGGCTCCAAGCTGATCGGCGGCTCCATCCGCACGGAACTGACGCGCGCGGAAGTGTCCACCTTCATCCTGGACGGCTTCTTCCCGCAGGTGGAAGCGTCGAGCCGTCCTGCCGTGCGCACGCGCGCCGGCCTGACGCAACTGGGCTTGCCGTACGCGCAGGACGCGGCCATCACGCGCCACCTGGCCGCCTTCCTGGGCCGCCAAGTGGCGGCGACGTCCGAACTGGAAGGCTTTGCGGGCCGCCAGTCGGCCGACGCCAGCTTTTTGCACCCGACGGCCGTGCTGTTCAACGGCGGCGTCTTCAAGTCCGACCTGCTGGTGCAGCGCATCATGGCCACCGTCAACGACTGGCTGTACATGGAAGGCGCGGAGCCGGCGCGCATGCTGGCCGGGGCCGACCTGGACCTGGCCGTCGCGCGCGGCGCGGCCTACTACAGCTACGTGCGGCGCGGCCATGGCGTGCGCATCCGCGGCGGCACGGCCAGCTCCTTCTACGTGGCCATCGAATCGGCCATGCCTGCCATTCCCGGCATGGAACCGCCCATCCAGGCCCTGTGCGTGGCGCCGTTCGGCATGGAAGAAGGCAGCGAACTGGAACTGCCGGGCCAGCAATTCGGCCTGGTGGTGGGCGAGCCCGTACACTTCCGCTTCTTCGCCTCGTCCACGCGCCGCAACGACCAGATCGGCGACCTGCTCGACTTCTGGGGTCCCGACGAGCTGCAGGAGCTGAGCGAAATCCAGGCCACCCTGTCCGCCGAAGGCCGCTCGGCCGGCGACGTGGTGCAGGTGAAACTGCATGCGCGCGTGACGGAAGCGGGCACCCTGGAGCTGCTGGCCGTCTCCCCTGACGGCGCCGAGCGCTGGAAGGTGGAATTCGACGTGCGCGGCACGCCACAGCAATAAGCATGGCCAGCGCTGCGGGCAAACCGGCCTATCTGGTCGGCATCGACCTGGGCACCACCAACACGGTGGTCGCCTATGCGAATGCGGCCGATGCCGCCGATGCGCAGGCGGGCATCGCGCTGTTCGCCATCGAGCAGCTGGTCGCTCCCGGCGAAGTGGGCGCACGCCCCCTGCTGCCGTCCCTGCGCTACCATCCCGCCCCCGGCGAGCTGGCGGCGGGCGATCTACCCTTGCCATGGCAGCAGGACGACGTGGCCGGCGTGGCGCAGCCCGTGCTGGGCGCCCTGGCGCGCCAGCTGGGCGCACAGGTGCCGGGCCGGCTGGTGTCCAGCGCGAAGAGCTGGCTGTCGCATGCCAACGTGGACCGCCACGCGCCCATCCTGCCGTGGGGCGCGGACGCCGATGTGCCCAAGGTATCGCCCGTGGCGGCCAGCGCCAGCTACCTGGCCCACGTGCGCGCCGCGTGGAATCACCGCTTCCCCCATGCGCCCCTGGAAGAGCAGGAACTGGTGCTGACCATCCCCGCCTCGTTTGACGAGGGTGCGCGCGCACTTACCCTGCAGGCGGCCCGCATGGCGGGCTTGCCCACCTTGCGGCTGGTGGAAGAACCGCAGGCGGCCTTCTATGATTACCTGCAGCGCCGGCGCGCCACCCTGCGCGACGACCTGGCCCATACGCGCCGCATCCTGGTGTGCGACGTGGGCGGCGGCACCACCGATTTCAGCCTGATCGACGTGGCCTTCGACGAAGACGGCGAAGCGCGGCTGGAACGCAGCAGCGTGGGCAACCATTTGATCCTCGGCGGCGACAATATGGACCTGGCGCTGGCCCACCTGGTGGAAACGCGCATGGCCGCCGGCAGCGAGGGCGGCATGAAGCTGTCGGCCGCACGCCTGTCGCAGCTGATGGAGCGCTGCCGCGCCGCCAAGGAGTTGCTGCTCTGCGCCGGCGCGCCGGAGAAAACCACCGTCACCCTGCTGGGCGCGGGATCGCGCCTGATCGGCGGCAGCCGTTCCGTTGACGTCACGCGCGAGGAAGTGGCGGCCATGGTGGTCGACGGATTCTTCCCCATGGTGGCACGGGACGAGACGGCGAAAAAAGGCCGCGCCGGCATCGTCGCATTCGGCCTGCCGTATGCGCAGGATGCGGCCATCACGCGCCACCTGGCCAGCTTCCTGCAGCAGAATCAAGGGACACTGCCGGACGACCTGCCCGATACCCTGCTGCTCAACGGCGGCGTGTTCCGCGCCGACGCGCTGGCGCGCCGCCTGGCCGAGACCCTGGCGCACTGGCGGGGCCAGCCCCTCACCATCCTGCACAACGATAATCCCGACGTGGCCGTGGCCCGCGGTGCCGTCGCCTATGCGCTGGCCCGGCGCGGCCAGGCGCCGCGCATCGGCGGCGGTTCGCCGCGCAGCTATTTCCTCGTGCTGGGCGAGGCGGGCAAGGACCGCCGCGCCGTCTGCATCCTGCCCCGCGGCAGCGCCAGCGGCGAGGAAATCCGCCTGACGCAGCGCCTGTTCGCCCTACGCCTGGGCCGCCCCGTGCGCTTTCACCTGGCCTCCTCCATCGCGGAAGCGGGCACGCCGCCCAAGCTGGGCGACATCGTCGACCTGGACGCGGGCGACTACCTGCGCCTGCCGCCGCTGGCCAGCGTGCTGCACGCCAAGGACGGCGGCAATGACAAGCGCGACATCACTGTGCAGCTGGCCACCGTCATGACCGAGGTGGGGACGCTGGAAGTGCACTGCGTGGCCGAAGCCGATGCCAGCCACCGCTGGCTGCTGGAATTCCAGCTGCGCGGCGAGGAGGAAACGGCAAGCGAAACGGCCGGCGTCCCGCCGCGCGTGACGGAAGCCATAGAAAAAATCGAGCGCATCTTCGGCGGCAAGGCGCAGAAGGTGGACGTCAAGGACGTGCGCCAGCTGCGCCAGCACCTGGAACGGGGGCTGGGCGGGCGCGAAAGCTGGGATACGCCCCTGCTGCGCCAGCTGTTCGACGCCTTGCAACAACGCGCGCGCGGCCGGCGCCGCTCGGCCGAACATGAGCGGGTGTGGCTGAACCTGGCCGGCTACTGTCTGCGGCCCGGTTATGGCGATGCGCTCGACCCATGGCGCATCGAGCAGCTGTGGGCCATGTTCGAGGCGGGCGTGCAGCACCACAAGGACAGCCAGGTGTGCGCCGAATGGTGGACCCTGTGGCGCCGGGTGGCCGGCGGCCTGAGCTCGGAGCAGCAACTGCGCCTGCTCGACGATTTCGCCTTCAACCTGCAAGCCGATGCGGCCCAGCGCGGCAGCCGTCCCGTCACCCTCGTCAACGGCAGCGACGACGACATGCTGCGCCTGGGCGCCTCGCTGGAGCGCATCCCCGGCGCCTACAAGGCGGAAGTGGGCGCCTGGCTGCTCAAGCGCCTGGACAAGGCCGGCAAGAAGGGGGAGCCGGCGGATACCAACACCCTGTGGGCGCTGGCCCGGGTCGGCGCGCGCCAACCCTTCCACGGCAGCGCGCACGAGGTGGTCGACAGCGCCACCGTGGCCGAATGGCTGCACGTGCTGCTGGCGCTGGACTGGAAAAAGACGGAGCCGGCCGCCTTTGCCGCCACCCACCTGGCGCGCATGACGGGCGACCGCTCGCGCGACATCGATGACGACTTGCGCGCCACCATCCTCGCCCGCCTGAAGGCCGTGGGCGCCCCGCCCCTGTGGCAAGCCATGGTGGGCGAAGTCACGCAGCTGGACGAAGCGAACACGAAACGCATGCTGGGCGAAGCGCTGCCGCCGGGCTTGAAGCTGATCGGGTGATCTTTTTTACAAACCCAACGGCGCAAATGCCGGGGTCGGACCCTGAGGGTCCGACCCCAGATTCTGCCTTTGGGCTAAAAGGCGGTTTACCCGTCGCTACGCGCGCCACGATACCGTGGCAAGCCATCGACCAATTTCACCCATTCCACTTGCGTCTCCGTATAAATATGGCTTTGCGGCGATGGCTTTGCGGCGGAAGGCGCCCAGTTTAGCGCTGCTGCTACGCCACGGTTTGCGCTAGATCACGGCGATGACCAACAGCAGCACCGCCAGCGGCGCCTGCACCAGCACGATGCCGGGATGCGTGCGGCGCAGCTGCGCCCAGACGTTCAGGCCCGGCACTTCCTCGTGCGGATGATGGGCTTCGTCGCGCAAGGACATGGCGTGCAGGAACATGCCGGCGATCAGGGGGCCGGGATTGACCCACCAGCCCTGCTCCAGCAAGCCGCGCGACAGGTAGATGGCCAGCGCGCCGATGACGAAGGGCGAAGCCCACACCAGCACCAGCATCAGGCGGATGCCATAGAATTCGGCCAGGGTGCCCATGCGGTGCAGGCGGCTGAAATCGTGGTCCGCCATGCGCTTGTCGATGGCCAGCTCGGCGCGGCCGTACAGGGTCCACAGGCCGCCGAACAGGCAGCCCAGCAGCACGCCGATGACGATATCGGCGGCGAAGACCACGTATTTGTTCACGTCCGCCGTGCCGATGCCCAGCGAGGTGTAGGCGGCCGCGTGCAGGTGCAGGCCCGCCTGCTCGCCTTCGGCCGTCGTGTAGCGGTCGCGCACGTCGTAGGTGCTGCCCACGAACAGGACTTTCTTGCGCGGCGCATCGGCCGCCACGCCCGCCTTGCCGTCGACGAGCCGCACGCCAGCGCGCATGGGGTCGAGAAACGCGGGCGCCACGGCGGCCGGGTGAAACGGCGCCGTGACGGCGTTCTGCTCCGCCGCATCCTTGGCGTCGCCATGGATGACGGGTTCGAAGGCCCAGCGCGCCAACTCCTTTTCGCTGCGCGCGCGCCGCGCCAGCTGGCACACCCTGTCGGCCAGCCGGTAGCCTTCCTTTTGCTCGGACAGGGCGGCCGGCATGGGCTGCTTGTGCTCCTGCTGCTGCGCGCCATGCGCCAGCTCGAACGCGACGGCGGCCAGCACGGGGCTTTTCAGCTCGATGCGCGTGACGGCGCCCATGCGCTCGCGGATCTGCGGGCTGGCAAAGTGGATGCCGGCCGAGCAACGCGCGCGCAGCCACGGCAGGTTCGCGTTCCGGTCAGACTGTTCGGGCAGGATCAGCACGAGCCGCCGGCCTTCGGCGGCCAGGCCGTCGAGAAGGCTGTCCAGCGGCCGCTCGCCCGGCGCATGCTGCTCGTAGACGGCCGGTGCCAGATCCAGGTCGATGGCCAGCACCCGCGCGTCGCGCCGCGCCACCTGCGCCAGCAGCTGCTGCAGGCGCGCCCGTTCCAGCGGTTCACGCTCGTCGAAGACCTGCTCGAACGCGGGCTGGTCGATCTCGATGATGCCGGGCCGGTAGGCGGCGCCCGCGTCCTTGCCCCGCTTCAGCAGCTGGCCCTGTTCCGCGCTGGCGCGCAGCATGGCCGCATCGAGCCATTCGAGCACGTGAAAGCCTTCCAGCGCCAGCATCAGCGAGGCGATCAGGCTGGCGCCGATCACGTGGTGCAGCAGGTGCGTGCCCGTCAGCTTGAATGCCGAGCCGACCTGGGCGACCGGCCACAGCAGGCGCCGCCACAGGGGCAGGGGCGCAGGTTCTGGCTGGCCGGTATTCAATGTGCATTCCCCTGGTGGCATCGCCGAAATTACATTTCAGGCAACAATTGATAACAAAAGGAATATGGTATTGCAATTGTGTTCAGGCCGCCGCACGGCTGCCATCCTGGCCTTCCTCCCGATGCCGGTGGCAGTAGGCGATGAAGTCCGCCGGCGGCAAAGCCTTGGAAAACAGCCAGCCCTGGCCATACTCCACGTCGCGCGCGCGCAGGTAGTCGGCCTGCAGCGGCGTCTCGATGCCTTCGGCGATGATCGCCAGCTGCAGCGTCTGCGCCATGGCGATGATGTGCGACGTCACGCTGCTCGTCACCGTGTCGCCGCCGATGGTGTCGATGAACGATTTGTCGATCTTCAGCGCATCGATGGGCAGGTTCTGCAGGTACGCGAGGCTGGAGTAGCCGGTGCCGAAATCGTCGATGGCCACGGAAAAGCCCATGGCGCGCGCCCTTTCGAGCGCGTTGCGCGCCGCCGCCACGTCGATGAAGCCCCGCTCCGTCGCTTCCAGCCAGATCTGCCCTGGCTCGATGCCGCTGCCGTCGAGCGCCCTGGCCAGCACGTCGAGCAGGCGCCCCGTCTGGATATCGGAGGCGCACACATTGATGGCGATATGCAGGTGGCGCTGTGCCAGCAGCAGCGCGCGCATCTCGCGCACCACGGTTTCCACCAGCTGGTCGGTCATCGCTTCGATCAAGCCGCTCTCCTCGGCCTGCGGGATGAAGTAATCGGGCCGCATCATGGTGCCATCGGGACGCGGCCAGCGTATCAGCGCCTCGGCGCCCACGCACACTCCATCCTTCAGGCGCACCAGCGGCTGGTAATGCACGATGAATTCGCGGTTTTTCAGCGCCTGCGCCATTTCCCCCAGCAGCGACAGGCGGCTGCGCGTCAGCCACACCAGCAGGCTGATGGCCACGGCGGCCAGCAGGAAACCGAAGGGCAATATGTACAGTTGTTCGTTGCGCAGCTGCCTGTGCATGCTGCTCTCGGGCGCCAGGCCGACGGTGGCCAGTTCCCCCTTGCGGGCCACGGCGGCCTGCATCTTGTCCGCGCCGGCGATGGCGGGGTCATTGCCCCTGTCGCGTACCAGCTTGCCCACCAGTTCCGCGTCCGGCGCATTCTGGCTGCCCAGCAGGGCGCCGCCCGAGGTGGCGACGGCGACCTGCACGTCCGGATCGGCAACGATGTCGGCCAGGCCGGCGGGATCGACCAGCACCCGGTGCCGGTCCTTGAACAGGCCGAGCATGGGCTTGCCCTTGCCTGCCGCCGGGGGCGCGTGCGTGTGCACGTCCACGCCGTCGCGCGTGGTGAATTCGGGCTTGCCAAGGGCGATGTCGCTGCCCTGCTCCGGCATGCCCCAGGACGAGCATTTCAGCTTGCCATCCTCGAAATAATCGATTTCCGCGACACCGCGGGACTCCAGCGTCGACTGGCGCATCAGCGCGATATGTTCGTCGGAACAGGGGCGCACCGTCAGCGTGGCAACCGACTGCAGGGCCGCGCCTATCTCGTCAAACGACTTGCTGGCGCGCGTCATGGCGATGTCGGCCACGCGCTGCAGGCGCAGCTGCTCGACTTCGCGCGCCCGCAGGCCGGAAAAGTGCAGGCTGCCCCAGAAGGACAGGAGCACCACCGCACTGGCGCAGGCAACTGCCGCGGCAACGACTCTGGTACGACGATTCAATGCGCTTCTCCCCGTTGAATGTGCAAATGGCCCGCACGCGCGGGCCATTGATGGCGGCAAGCGCCCTTACTTCGGCTTGGCCAGCAGCAGCTTGCCCAGCGCTTCAAAGGCCGGCGTGGTGGTCGGGTCGTTGGCCGAGTTGGCCGCCGTCGGCGTGGAGGCAAAGCGCACGATCACCATCTCCGCCTTCGGATCGACATAGATGCGCTGGCCGTAGACGCCGCGCGCCATGTAGGCGCCGTGGTCGTTATGCGTGACCCACCACATGTCGCGGTAGCTCCAGCCTTTCAGCAGGTCGTAGCCGCCCTTGGCGAACAGCTGCTTGTCGCCGCCCCGGCGGATGTCCGCCACCGCCGCCCTGGGAAGGATCTGCTGGCCGTTGTAGCGGCCATCGTTGCGCAGCATCTCGCCAAAGCGGGCCAGGTCGCGCAGGCCGGCGCTCAGGCCCCCGCCGGCAAACGGCGTGCCCGTCGAATCGTCCGACATGTAGGCATCCTGCTCGGCGCCCAGCTTCTGCCAGACATGCCCGGACAGGTAGTCGTTGACGTTCTGTCCCGTGACCCGGGCGATGAGCCAGCCCAGCACGTCGGCATTGACGGTGCGGTAGCCGAAGGCCTCGCCATGCTTGCCCTGGTGCTGCACTGTCTGCAGGTACTCGAAATAGCTGCGCGGCCCCGTGTAGTCCTTGGGCTTGGGCAGCGGATTGCCGGCCGCCGCATGCTGCCATATCTCGGCGTTCGGGTCGGCATAGTCCTCGCTGAATTTCAGACCGGTGGTCATGTCGAGCACCTGGCGCACGGTGGCGTCACCAAACGCGGACTTGGCCAGCTCCGGTATGTAGTCGGCCACCAGCTTGTCCGCATCGAGCTTGCCTTCGGCCACCAGCGCCGCACCCAGGGTGCCCATCACGGATTTCGTCACCGACATGGCGCCATGCTGGCCGCTGTCCTTCAGCACGCCGAAATAACGCTCGTACACGATGCGCCCGCGGTGCAGCACCACGATGCCATCCGTGTAGTTGGCGCCCAGCGACTGCTCCCAGGTCATGCTGTCCTTGCTGCCCAGCGGCGTGAAGCGCAGGCTGTCGATATCCTTGCGCAGCGCGCGCTGCAGGGGCTGCGGCGCCCCCAGGCCGCGCGACACATTCACCGTCGGCATCAGCTGGCGGAAGTGCGACACGCTCCAGCGCAGCTGCGGGAAAGTGAAATAGCTGCCATCGTCGAAGCGGATGATCTTGTCCGGCGGCGGCGGCGAACCCACCATCCATTTCAGCGCGGCCGGGTCGCTAGCGGCAGCCGACAGCGGCGCCGCGGCGGACGCCTCGGCGGCGTGTGCGACGGCCGGCATGCCGCCAGATGCGAGGGCCATGCAGCTGGCCGCCAGGGCCATGCGTTTGATCTTGGGCAGTACATTCATGCGGGTTCTCCTGTGTTCAACAACAGATTAAATGCAAGCATCCTCAGTAAATCCAGACCACGTTGGCCAGCCAGCCCGTCCAGGTCCTGGCCTGGCCTTTCACCAGCTGCTTGATGCCGGACTGCGCGAACGACGCGCTCGCGCCCAGGGTCAGATAGGTATTCGGGTTCACCACGCGCACGTACTTGAGGAAGACATCGTTGGCCAGCATCGGGCGCAGCACGCCGGCGATCACCACGGGCGCGTCGCCCGGCACGTCGAGGCGCGTGGCCTGGCCGAACTGCAGCGGACTGCCCATCTGGTTGGCGCGCACCTGCGCCAGGTAGGCCGTCACGGTGTCTTTCGACGTCGGATGCAGCTCGATGGTGGCCTGCAGCGCGTTCACGTTGGCATTGACGAAGACCCACGTGGCCTTGCTGCCGGAAGCCCAGGCGCCCGGCGTGCCTTCGAAGAACAGGGGGTCGAAGCGCTCGTTGCGCGCCGTGCGCGGATCGTCGCCGGAAAAGCTCTGGTACCCCAGGGTGAATTTCGGCGTCCACGCCACGCCGGGCAGCGAAAAGCCCCCTTCCGTGCGCCAGCCCCAGGCCCGCATCGGTTCGCGCGTGTTCCACTCACGCGCCGCGTCGACGCCGAACCAGCCTTTCGGCAGCACGGCGGGCAGCAGGGGCATGCGCGCGTAGCCGTACACGAACTGCAGGTCTTTGCGGCCGTCGGGCACGGCCAGCGGCGCGCCGATGCCGCCCGGCGCCGCCTGCGGATAGGCGGCATGCGAACGGGGCACCTTGCCGTACGCAATGCCCGCCTTGCGGTCGTCGGCGGGCGCGTAGCTGGCGTCGACGCCCACCACGCGCGTGCCGCTATCGTTGTCGGGATTTTCATTCGGGTCCAGGTAAAACGCCTGGGCGCTGAAGGCAGCGTGGCTCAGCTTCGCCACCACGGAATTCTGGAAAGCCTTGCGCGGCCCCAGTTTCAGCGCCCCCCGGTCAAAGCCGTTCGAGCCGCCGTTGGCGATCAGCATGCCCGTACCCAGCGTGAAGTTCTGCGCCCCGGCCGACAGGTCCAGCAGCGTGCCGGCGTCGCCGAGGGGCAGGCGCACGCCGGCGACGAACTCCTCGATCGAGATGCGGCCCGTGTCGCCCGCGCCGAACGGGTCGTGGCGCACGGTGGCCGAGCCGACGGCCGAGGCGCGCGCGTACAGCTGCATGCCGTTGCCGAAGTGGCGCTTGAAGCCCAGCGCCGGCTTGACGTAGAACTCGTACCAGTAGGGGCTGAAATCGAAATCGGGATTGGTCGCCGGGGCATTCGAGAGTTTCCAGAACAGCTTGCTCTCGCCGGCGATCTGCGCGCCCGCTTCCACGGACGGCGTCATTTGCCAGCCGGCGCCGATGGCCGGCTCGACGGCGGCGCGGCGCGCCACTTCCTTTTCCATGCCGCTCTGGCCATCGGGATCGAGCTGTCCTGTGGCACCGCACGCGGCGCTCCACCCCAGCAAGGCCAGCGCGGTGGAACGGCGCACGAGGAACATCGCTTGCGTTGCCATAGGTATCCTTGCAATAGCCGGCTTTTCATGGTGTGGTACCCGCGGACGGCGCCGCGTTCGCGGCAGAAGCCGGCCAGGCACAAGGGCCGGGCTTTCTTTCCATTTGAGCGAATGTTATCAGAGAAACTTTATTTTATTGTTGTAAAGCATTCTATTGTGCGGACCTGCCTGGGACGCATTCCTGCAAGGCCAGACTCCCTTCCCGCCCCGCCATTTCGGCTGAGACGATCGTCTCATGCCGGCGTCTTGCTGCAGCGCGACATGCGTGCGCCGCCACTTCATGCTACAAACAGGCAGCCGCAGCAAAACAGCAACCGTGACACGGAGAGCGCCATGCCATACGTTCGCCAGACCAGCCACCTCGACCGCGTGCGCGACCTGATCGCCGGCAGGGTCGTCAACCCCGGCATCGACGCGGCCAGGCTGGCGTCGTCGTACCGGCGCGCGCTGGACGACTACCGGCTCGACCCCGCCTCGACCACGGGTCCGCGCATCCTGACGGGCGCCGAGCTGCGCGCCGTGCAGCAGTCCGAAGAAAACTTCCTGCGCTCCACGGGCCAGTGCCTGCCCCGGCTGCACGCCATGGTGCACGAGGCAGGCTACTGCGTCATCCTGGCCAACGCGCACGGGGTGACGATCGACTACGCGGTCGATGCGGACCAGCGCAAGGATTTCAAGAAAGCGGGCCTGTATCCCGGCTCGTGCTGGTCGGAAGACGAGGAAGGCACGTGCGGCATCGCTTCCGTGCTGCTCGACCAGGAAGCCATCACGGTGCACAAGACCGACCATTTCCGCGCCGCCTTCACGGGCCTGACCTGCAGCGCGGCCCCCATCTTTTCGCCGCACGGCGAATTGATCGGCGTGCTCGATGCGTCGGCACTGAGCTCGCCCGACGCACGCGACAGCCAGCGCCTCGTCAACCAGCTGGTGCGCCAGGGCGCAACCCTGATCGAAGACGGCTTTTTCCTCAAGTCGTATGGCCACTGCTGCATCCTGCTGGCGCACCGCAACCGCCATTTCGTGGAAGTGCAGCCGGAAATGCTGATCGCCGTCGATGAACATGGCAGCGTCGTCGCCGCCAACCGCTGCGCGCGCGACGTCATCGCGGGCCTGGGCACCCTGCCGCGCCCCGTCGGCGAAGTGCTGGAAGTGCGCGCCGAACGCCTGTTCGATGCGCGCGCGGGCCACAACCTGCTGTCCCTGCGCGTGGCCGGCAGCAGCGCCTGGCTGCATGCGCGCGTGCGCGCGCCGCTGCGCCAGGCCGGCACGCGCCCGCGCACCGGCAGCGCGGCGGCGGAGGCGCCGGAAACGCTGGCGGCGGTGGCCTATACGCCGCAGGAACAGGCCGAACGCACGCGCATCGTGAACGCCATGAACGTGGCCAAGTGGCGCCCGCTGCAGGCGGCGGCCATGCTGGGCCTGTCGCGCGCCACCCTGTACCGGCGCATCAAGCACCTGAAGATCGTGCCGCCGCACCGGCAGTAAGGGTTCGGGAAAGCTGAGACTTCCGTCTCAATAGCCGCCATGCTGCGCTGCAGGATGCGGCGCCAAAACAGCGGTGATACAACATCGTCAGCGGCAGCACAGCCGCATCCCATCATAAAGTCAGCAGACTTGGAGGAGACACGATGCATACCGATAGCAACCCGCACGACCTGGCCGTGGCCAGCATCCTGGAGCAGCTCGAAGGCTGCCTTCGCGCCAGCGACAGCACGGGCGCCGCACAATTGTTCGAGCCGGACGGCTACTGGCGCGACCTGGTGCTGTTTACCTGGAACCTGAAAACCCTGGAAGGGCGCGAGCAGATCGCCGCCATGCTGGCCGCCCAGCTGGGCGCCGTGCAGCCCGTCGCCATCCGCATCGCCGACGGCGAACACGCCAGCGAAGCGGGCGGCGTGCTGCAATGCTGGATCAGCGTGGAGACGGCCGCGGGACGCGGCACGGGCTTCATCCGCATCCGCAACGGCCAGATCTGGACCCTGCTCACCACCATGGGCGAGTTGAAGGGTTTCGAGGAAGCCAAGGGCGGCCGGCGGCCCATGGGCGCGGAACACGGCGCGCGCACGGACCGCAGCAGCTGGCTGGAGCAGCGCGAGCGCGAGGCGGCGGAACTCGGCTACGCGCGCCAGCCCTACTGCGTCATCATCGGCGGCGGCCAGGGCGGCATCGCGCTGGGCGCGCGCCTGCGCCAGCTCAATGTCCCCACCATCATTATCGAAAAGAACGCCCGCCCCGGCGACAGCTGGCGCAAGCGCTACAAGTCGCTGTGCCTGCACGACCCGGTCTGGTACGACCACATGCCCTACATCCCCTTCCCGGACAACTGGCCCGTCTTCACGCCCAAGGACAAGGTGGGCGACTGGCTGGAAATGTACACCAAGGTGATGGAGCTGAACTACTGGGGTTCGACTTCCTGTGAATCGGCCAGCTTCGACGAGGCCACGGGCGAGTGGACGGTGCAGGTGCTGCGCGAGGGCCGGCCCGTCACCCTGAAGCCGAAGCAGCTGGTGCTGGCGACAGGCATGTCGGGCAAGGCCAACATGCCGAAGTTCAAGGGCATGGACGTGTTCCAGGGCGAGCAGCAGCACTCGTCGCAGCATCCGGGACCGGACGCGTACGTCGGCAAGAAGGTGGTCGTCGTCGGCGCGAACAATTCCGCGCACGACATCTGCGCCGCCCTGTGGGAAGCGGGCGTGGACGTGACCATGGTGCAGCGCTCGTCGACGCACATCGTCAAGTCCGATTCCTTGATGGACCTGGCCCTGGGCGACCTGTACTCGGAACGGGCGCTGGCGGCCGGCATGACCACAAACAAGGCCGACCTGACCTTCGCCTCGATCCCGTACAAGATCCTGGCCGACTTCCAGAAGCCCGTGTTCAAGGCCATCCGCGAGCGCGACGCGGACTTTTACGCGCGCCTCGAGGAGCGGGGCTTCATGCTCGATTTCGGCGACGACGATTCCGGCCTGTTCATGAAATACCTGCGCCGCGGTTCCGGCTACTACATCGACGTGGGCGCTTCCGAGCTGGTCGCCGACGGCAAGATCAAGCTGAAAAGCGGCGTCGGCGTGCAGGAACTGAAGGCCCGCTCCATCGTGCTGTCCGACGGCACGGAACTGCCGGCCGACCTGGTGGTGTACGCCACCGGCTACGGTTCCATGAATGGCTGGGCGGCCGACCTGATCTCGCCGGCAGTGGCGAACAAGGTGGGCAAGGTGTGGGGATTGGGTTCGGCCACGACGAAGGACCCCGGTCCGTGGGAAGGCGAACAGCGCAATATGTGGAAACCCACGCAGCAGCAGGCGCTGTGGTTCCACGGCGGCAACCTGCACCAGTCGCGCCACTATTCGCAATACCTGTCGCTGCAGCTGAAGGCGCGCATGGAAGGCTTGCACACGCCCGTGTACGGGCAGCAGGAGGTGCATCACCTGGCGTGATAACCGGGGTGGTAGATAAAAAAATGGCGGCGGACCGAAGTCCGCCGCCATTTTACGTTGCGACGAGAATGTGGGGTCAGACCCCAGCAGTTTATTGTTTGATGGCTTCGATCGCGAACGTCAAAGTGACGTCATCGCTGACGGCTGGCGCATATTTGCCGGCGTTGAATTCCGAGCGCTTGATCTTGGCCGTGGCGTTGGCGCCGCAGGCGTCTTTCTTCAGCATCGGGTGCGGTGCGCAGGTGAACGAGGTGACGGTCAGGGTGACGGGCTTGGTCACGCCTTTCAGGGTCAGGTTGCCTTCCACGGATGCCAGCTTGTCGCCGTCGAAGTTGAACTTGGTCGACTTGTAGGTGGCGACGGGGTACTTGGCCGTGTCGAGGAAGTCTTCGCCCTGGATGTGCGAGTTGAACAGGGTCGAACCCGTGTCGACGGACTTGGTGTCGATCAGCACTTCGACGGCGCCCGTCTTGGCGGCGCGGTCCAGGGTGATCTTGCCGGTGGTGTTATTGAAGCGGCTTTGCTGCGTCGAGAAGCCCATGTGGGTGTACTCGAAGCGGGGGAAGGTGTGGCTGCCATCGATGACATAGACTTCCGGGGCGGCAAAGGCGGACAGCGAGAAACCGGCGGCGGCGATAAAAGCGAGCAGTTTTTTCATTATGGATTCCTGATAGGAGTGGTGGATGTCAAAACCGCAACCGGCTGCCGGCGAAGATGCGGGCGGCTGATTGTCTGGCTTCAGTTGCAACAATTATGCATGGCATGAAGATCGATGTAAAACGGAAAATTTACCTAGTTAGCATCGAAAAAATCGATAATAACGCCGATTATGTCCGCGACAGCGCCTTCTGCTGCCGATTATTGTCCGCATTGACAAAAATATCCAGCGTTATCCAGCAATTCAGATGCGAATGATTCTTGTTATTATTCATCGCAATTGCTATCATCGCTGCCTTTGCACCGCTGCCCGCCTGCGCCAGCCCGCCGGCTCCCCGCCGCCTCACGCCAGCCATCCAGCCACGAGCGCCGCCACCACCTGCCCCGGCACGCGCCGGGCATGCAGGTTTGCCTTGATTCATCCATAATAGAGCAGGAAACCATGACCGCAGCCCCGACCGATTCCACCATATTGAACGCGCCCCCGACGACTTCCCTGCCCCGCAGCCAGCGCCTGAAGGCCGATACCATGGCCACGCACGAGGTGCTGGACAAGCGCATCATGGAAAGCAAGCCCTTCGACAACCCGCACAATTACGCCCGTTTCCTGCAGGCGCAGTACGCCTTCCTGCGCGATGTCGATGCGCTGTACGAGCACGCCGGCCTGGCCGCCCTGCTGCCCGACCTGGAGCAGCGCCGCCGCTATGCCAGCATCGCCGCCGACCTGCAGGACCTGCAAACCCCGCTGCCGGCCGACGCCGCCGCGCCGCCCTTCGGCGCGGAACCGGACGTGGCCACCGCGCTGGGCTGGCTGTATGTGAGCGAAGGCTCGAAGCTGGGCGCCGCCATCCTGTACAAACTGGCCGGCAAGATCGGTCTTGACGCGCAGTTCGGCGCGCGCCACCTGGCGGGCCACCCCGACGGCCGCGCGCGCCACTGGCGCGACTTCACGGCCGTCCTCGATACGGCGCCGCTCGACGCCGGCGGCGAGCAACGCGTGATCGCCGGCGCGCGCGCCGCCTTCATGCGCATGCACGGCCACGTCGAGGCATACGCCTGATGGACGGCCGGCACGCCGAGGCAGCGCCGCGCGAAGCGCACGGCGTGCGCCTGCGCCGCTGGGCGTGGACGGCGGCCGGCGCCTTGATGGTGCTGCTGGGCATCATCGGCGCCATGCTGCCCGTGATGCCGACGACGATTTTCCTCATCCTCGCCCTGGCCTGCTTCAGCCGCGCCTCGCCGCGCCTGGAACACTGGCTGCTGCACCATCCCCGCTTCGGCGCGCCGCTGCGCCAGTGGCGCGAACACCGGGCCGTCTCGCGGCGCGGCAAGGCCATGGCCTGCCTGGGCATGGCCATCGGCTTCGTCGCCATGTGCCTGGGCCATCCGCCGTGGTGGGTCATCGTCATGGTGGGCGGCATGGAACTGGCCGTTATCGTCTACCTGCTGCGCCGCCCGGAAGGCCCGCAAGGCGACAGCGGGGCAGAATCTGCCCCCGATAGCGGCAATCACGGGCAGCAAGCGGCCCCGCCCCCGTCAAGAAAACCCTAACTGAACTGAAACGGGCAGCAAAAGCGCCCATGTGCCGGCACATGGCCGGGCGAACTTTTCACTACCACGCGCCCCTGGCACGCCCGCCTGCGCGATTAAATTCGGCAGAATTACCGCTTTCCCGCTTTTTCCACTTGAAAACACCCACATAGACATTATTTGCATATTCAAAGCAAGATTCTGTCGTAGGAGTAATAACGCGATCGGAGGTATACTACGCAACCGACGTCACAGGCCGGGCGATCTGGCCCCTGCAAGCACGCCTGTCACGGTCCAATAAAAAAGGAAACACTGCATGACCACACCACACCGTACGCCGGTGATTCGCATCGATGGCGCGAACAAGACCTTCGCGCTGCCCAAGGGCGAACAATTCCACGCGGTCAAATCGGTCACGCTGGAAGTCTATCCCGGTGATATTTTCGGCCTGATCGGCAAGAGCGGCGCCGGCAAATCGACCCTGCTGCGCCTGATCAACCTGCTCGAGCGTCCCGACAGCGGCAGCATTACCGTGGCCGGCCGCGAGCTGACGAGCCTGGGCAAGCGCGAGCTGCGCGACGCGCGCCAGAATATCGGCATGATTTTCCAGCAGTTCAACCTGCTGCAGAACGCCAGCGTCTTCGACAACGTCGCCTTCCCGCTGAAAATCCATGGCACGGCCAAGGGCGAGCAGATCGCCGCCCGCGTCGAGGAATGCCTGGCGCTGGTAGGCCTGTCCGACAAGCTGCACAGCTATCCGGCGCAATTATCGGGCGGGCAGAAACAGCGCGTGGCCATCGCCCGCGCCCTGGCCAGCCACCCGGACGTGCTGCTGTGCGATGAGCCGACGTCCGCGCTGGATGCGGAAACGACGCGCGCCCTGCTCGACACCTTGCGCGACATCAATGCGCGCCTCGGCGTGACCATTGTCATCGTCAGCCATGAGCTGTCGGTGCTGGGCGCCATCTGCAACAGGGTCGCCGTCGTGGAAAACGGCGCCATCGCCGAACAATTCGACCTGAGCGACACGGCCACCCCGCGCAAGACGGCGCTGGGACGCGAGCTGGCTTACTACGGCACCGAGGCGTTTGAAGCCACCGCATGGAAGGATGCAACACATGTTTGAAGAATCGATCAATAACGTCGTCAACCTGCTGCCGGAAATCTGGGTGGCGCTGGGCCAGACCATGACGATGCTGGGCATCGGACTCACCGCCGCCATCCTGATCGGCGGACCGCTGGGCATCCTGCTGTTCCTCGTCTCGGAAGGCCAGTCGCTGGAAAACCGCCCGCTGTCGATGGTCCTCGGCTGGCTGGTCAATACCGTGCGCAGCTTCCCCTTCATCATCCTGCTCGTCGCCCTGACGCCGTTTACGCGCATTATCGCGGGCACCTCGATCGGCCCGCTGGCTGCCGCCGTGCCCCTGTCGTTCGCCGCCATTCCCTACCTGGCGCGCCTGGTGGAACAGAACCTGCGCGAAGTGCCGCGCGGCGTCATCGAGGCGGCGCACGCCATGGGCGCCTCGGAAATGCAGATCATCTTCCGCGTGCTGCTGGTGGAGGCGCGCTCCGGCCTGGTGCTGGCCCTGACCGTGCTGTCGATCAGTTTCCTGTCGTATTCGGCCGTGGCCGGCGTGGTGGGCGGCGGCGGCATCGGCGACCTGGCCATCCGCTACGGCTACTACCGCTTCGAGACGGACATCATGGTCGCCACCGTGGCCATCCTGATCGTGCTGGTGCAGACCATCCAGTTCGCCGGCACGCGCATCGCCAAGCGCCTCGACAAACGTTAATCCCTATTCAGAAACAAGGACATACATGAACACTATTCGCCGCAACCTGCTCCTGGTCGCCGCCAGCCTGGCCTTCGCCACCGCTGCCCACGCCAAGGACCCGAAAGAACTCGTCATCGGCACCAGCTCCGGCCCGTATTCGGACCAGCTGAAGCTGGGCATCAAGCCCATCCTGGAAAAACAGGGCTACAAGGTCAAGATCGTCGAATTCAACGACTACGTGCAGCCGAACTACGCGCTGGCCGAAGGCTCGCTGGACGCCAACGTGTTCCAGCACATCGTGTACCTGACCAAGTTCGCCACCGATAACAAGCTGCCGTTGAGCCCCCTGATCACCGTGCCGACCACGCCGATCGCCCTGTACAGCAGCAAGCACAAATCGCTGGCCGACGTGAAGAACGGCGCCACCATCACCATGCCGAACGACCCGACCAACCAGGCGCGCGCGCTGGTGGTGCTGGCCAAGATGGGCTGGATCAAGCTGAAACCGAACGTCGACCCGCTGCGCGCCTCCGAACGCGACGTGCTGGAGAACCCGAAGAAGCTGAAACTGGTGCCGCTGGAAGCGGCGCAGCTGCCACGCTCGCTGGCCGACGCCGACTACGCCTTCGTCAACGGTAATTTCGCCCTGGCCGCCGGCATGAAACTGACCACCGCCCTGGCCGTGGAAAAGATCTCGGACAGCTACATCAACCTGGTGGCCATCCGCACGGCCGACAAGGGCAAGCCATGGGTCAAGGACCTGGAAGCGGCCTACCGTTCGCGCGCCTTCCTCGACGCGACCAACAAATACCTGGCCGGCTATGAAAAGACGGACTACCAGCTGGCGCTGGAAAAGACGCTGAAAAAATAAGCGCTGCCTGACATATAAAAAAGGACGGCCGGGTTTGCACCTGGCCGTCCTTTTTTTTCGCCCGCGCGACGCGGGCATCTGCAAGGCTTAGAAGCGGTAGCCGACGCCGACGCCGATCAGCAGCGGATCCACCTTGACTTCGCTGGCCTTGGCGCCGCTGATGAAGACGTCGCTGCGGATCTGCACTTTCTTGATGTCGAAGTTCAGCGACCAGTTCTTGTCGAGCTTGTAGTCGACGCCCGCTTGCAGGGCGAAGCCCCAGCTGTCGTGCTCCAGGCGGCCCGCGCCGTTCAGCAATTTGACGTCGGAAATATTCGTGTAGTTCACGCCGGCACCCACGTAAGGGCTGAACTGTTTTTCCGGCATGAAGTGATATTGCAGCGACAGGGTCGGCGGCAAGTGCTTGAAGGTACCGATATTGTTGCCGTCAAGCTTGACGTCATGCTTTTGCGGGTAGGTCAGGATCAGCTCGGCAGCGATATTGGGGGTAAAGAAATACGAGATATCGATTTCAGGAATCGTCTTGCTGCTGACATGCAAACGGTCGGATGCGCCGACGCCGCCGATCGGAGCAGATTTGTCGGCCGGGTCGATGTACACGGCACGGGCACGGACCAGCCATGGGCCTTCCTGTGCCATGGCATTGCCGGCGCATGCGCCGATGGCGGCCAAGACGATTGCTGCTGCAGTTGCGGACTTTTTCATTCTGGTTCCCTCTTTTTGTCGTTAAGTAACGCTGCGAAGTCTAAGAGTGCAGCGCAACAAAAACTTTGATCCACATCAAATAGGGCCAGATGGCATGCAGGGAGGGATTTTTTCCTTTGCCCAGGTCAAGAAATGCCGCACCGCAAAATTAATGGGCCGCCATAAACAGGCTGGCGACCCAGTCGGCAAATACGCGCACGCGGGGCGACAGTTGCCGGTGATGGGGGTACAGCACGGACACGGGCAGCGGATCGGGGCGCAGGGGCGCCAGCACTTCCACCAGTTCGCCCGTCGCCAGCGCCTGCTCCAGGTGGTAGCGGGGCGCCTGGATCAGGCCCATGCCGGCGCGGCAGCAGGCGTGGTACGCGTCCGCATTGTTGACGGAGACCGTGCCGGGCAGGATCACGCTGTGGCGCTGGCCGTCCAGCCTGAAGTCGAAGGGCCAGACCTTGCCCGTCTGGGCGGAAAAGAAATTCACGGCCCGGTGGCCATCGAGGTCGGCCAGGGTGCGCGGCGTGCCGTGCGCGGCCAGGTAGGCGGGACTGGCGCAGGTGACTTGCTCCAGCAGCGCCACCCTGCGCGCCACCATGGATGAATCGCCCAGTTCCCCCACGCGCAGCACGCAGTCGACGCCTTCGCGCACCAGGTCGACGAGGCGGTCGCCCATGCCGATTTCCAGCTCGATGAGCGGATGGCGGGCGCAGAACTGGCCCAGCACGGGCATGACGAAATGCAGGGCCAGGGTCGCGTGCAGGTCGACGCGCAGCTTGCCGGCCGGCTGCTGCGCCGCCGACGTGAACACGGATTCCGTCTCCTCCAGGTCGGCCAGCAGGCGCACGCAGCGCTGGTAATACGCTTCGCCGTCAAGCGTGGGCGTGACTTGCCGCGTCGTGCGCTGCAGCAGGCGCACGCGCAGGCGCGCCTCGAGCTGCTTGATGGCGTGCGTGACGGTGGCCTTCGGATAGCCGAGGTCATGCGCCGCCTGGGTGAAACTGCGCAACTCGACGATGCGCGTAAAGATGCGCATCGCATCAAATCGGTCCATGTCCTGCTCCATTGTTATTCCCTGCTGCACAGTGTAGCGATCATGGCAGGGATTTTCCATGCTGTTGCATGGCGGGTGTGAGCAAGAGGCACGCGGCGCCATCCGACATTGCGCCGAGGTCACCGGTGGCCGGCCCCGCCACGCCGCATGCTATTGTCGCTTCACACATGAGAATGGTAATGATTATCATTTGCGATATAATGCAGAGTCACGCCTCAGCGCACGCTCGGGCGACTACAAAAAGGAATGGGAGACATGGATATATTGAGGGAACTGCGTGAATCGGGCTTGAAAGTGACCATCCCCCGCTTGCGGATTCTGCAGCTGTTTCAAGAAGGCACGATCAAGCACCTGAGTGCGGACGATGTGTACAAACTCTTGCTGGCCGAAAAGATCGACGTGGGCCTGGCCACCATCTACCGCGTGCTGATGCAGTTCGCCGAAGCGGGCATCCTGTTTCGCCGGCACTTCGAATCGGGCCACGCCGTCTTCGAGCTGAACGAAGGCCAGCACCACGACCACCTGGTCTGCACGGGCTGCGGCAAGGTCGACGAATTCGTCGACGAAGGCATCGAGCTGCGGCAGAACGAGATCGCCGCCGAGCGGGGTTTCGTGCTGCACGAACACGCATTATCGCTGTACGGCACCTGCGCCGACTGCACGGCGAAGAAAGTGCCGCCACGCAAGGCCTCCTGAGCCGGCACGCCGCGTAGCGCAGGGCGGCCCGCCTGCGCTACACTGCGCGGTATCTCAGCAAAGGAGCAGCATGTATATCGGAGAAATCGCCCGCCTGGCGGGCACCTCGCCCAAGGCCCTGCGCCACTATGAAGCGCTGGGCTTGCTGGGCGACGTGCGCCGTTCCGGCGCCTACCGCGTCTACACGCAGCAGGACCTGGCGCAGGTCAAGCTGATCCGCCAGGCGCAGGCGCTGGGCTTCCGCCTGGCCGAACTGCTGCCCGTCCTGGCCGGCGACGACACGGACTGGGCCGCCCTGTCGCGGCACATCGCCGCCAAGCGCGCCCAGGTGCAGCAGGATATCGCCCGCCTGCGCCAGCTCGACGCGCAGCTGGGCGAGATCGATGAGGAAATCCACGGCTGCCTGGCGCGCCAGCGCCTGCAAGCCGCGTGACACGGCGCGCTTGACTCTGCCCCCAGGGGCAGGCTTTAGCATGCAGGCTCTTCTTTAGCGGAAAGCCTGCCCATGACCAAGACATCCTCCAAGCGCATATTGATACTCCTCGGCCACCCGTCCGGCGACAGTTTCTGCGCCGCCCTGGCCGAAGCCTACGCCGACGCCGCCCGCGCGCAGGGCCACGCCGTGCGCGAACTGCGCCTGGGCCAGCTGGACTTCGACCCCAGCCTGCACGAAGGCTACCGCCAGGTGCAGCCGCTGGAGGCGGACTTGCTGGCCGCGCAGGAAGCCATCCTGTGGGCCGAACACCTGGTGTTCGCCTACCCCATCTGGTGGGGCGGCGCGCCGGCCCTGCTGAAGGGCTTTGTCGACCGCGCCTTCCTGCCCGGCTTTGCCTTCAAGTACCGTCCGGGCAAGGCCTTTCCGGAACAGCTGCTGCGAGGCCGCACGGCGCAGCTGCTGGTGACGATGGATACACCGCCCTGGTATTTCCGCTGGGTTTACCGCATGCCCGGCATCCACCAGCTGCGCAGGACGACCCTGGAATTTTGCGGCGTCAAGCCCGTCAGGGTGGCCAGCTTCGGCCCCATCCTCGGTTCCACCGAGCCGCAGCGGACCCGCTGGCTGGCGCAGGCTAGCACGCTGGCGCGCCACGCTTAGCCCGGCAACGGCTTGCCACGCAGCCATCTTGCATACGGTTTTGACAAGCTGGTAATCAAGCCGTCATATTCGACGGCTACCATGATGATATTGCCTGTTTGTCAGCCGCCTTGCCGTCGCGACAACAAGGGCTCCGATCGTCATGTAAAGGTAGCCGCTGTGGAGTTCAACGCTTCTCGATTGCATCTTCCCCGTTATCGTACCTCCGTGGCCGCCGACCTGTGCATTCCCACGGAATCCGTGCAGGCCGATGCCAGCAATTTCGCCGTGCTGGAACTGTTCACGGAACGGCGCGACATGATGAGCCTGCCCGTCACGGAACAGCAGCGGCCCATCGGTCTGATCAGCCGCAATATCTTCATGTCGCAGATGTCGAAACCGTTCTACCACGAGGTGTACGGCAAGAAGAGCTGCATCGCCTTCATGGACAAGGAACCGCTGATCGTCGACGGCGCCATGAGCATCGAGGACCTCACCTTCCGCGCAGTGGAAGCGGGCGAAAAGGCGCTGGCCGACGGCTTCATCATCACCGAGGATGGCGCGCTGGCCGGCGTGGGCTTCGGCCTGCAGCTGATGAACGTGGTGGCCACCATGCAGGCGGAAAAGAACCGCCAGATCATGCACAGCATCGACTACGCCAGCGTGATCCAGCGCGCCCTGCTGCGCACGTCCAACGCGGAGCTGCGCGCCACCCTGCCCGACGCCCACCTGGAATGGCAGCCGCGCGACGTGGTCGGCGGCGATTTCTACTTTTTCGAGCGCCACGCGGGCGGCTGGTTCGCCGCCATCGCCGACTGCACGGGCCACGGCGTGCCCGGCGCCTTCATGACCCTGATCGCCTCGTCCGCACTGAGCCAGGCCCTGCGCGAACTGGGCCCGCACGACCCGGCCGCCCTCATCGGCGCCGTCAGCCGCGCCATCAAGACCCTGCTGGGCCAGGATGGCAACGCGGGCGGCGAAGCGCCGGGCCACGCCGGCTCGAACGACGGCATGGACTGCGCCTTCCTGTGCTATGACGACGCCAGCGCCAGCCTGCGTTTCGCGGGGGCGAAACTGGCCCTGCACGTGGTGGCGCCCGGCGAAGACGCCGTGCGCGCCATCGACGGCGCGCGCATGGGCGTGGGCTACGTCGACACGCCGGCCGGCTACTGCTGGCGCAACGAGGCGCCCGAAATCCCCGCCGGCAGCCTGTTGTTCATCACCACCGACGGCCTGCTCGACCAGATCGGCGGCGCGCGCGACATCGCCTACGGCAAGCGGCGCATGCGCGAGCAGCTGCTGGCGCAGCGCGACGCGCCCGCCGGCGACGTGGCGGCGGCCCTGCTGCGCGACAGCGCGGCCTGGCAAGGCAGGCAGCCACGCCGCGACGACCTGACCTTTTTCTGTTTCCGGCTGTAGTTAGACGCCCATCCCCTATCAACCAGACACCGGGTCACCGGCTAGCCAGGAGCACTGACGTGCTGTACGAAGAATTCAACGAGTTTTGGGACGTGGCGCGCAAGCGCAACATCATCTTTTTTTACGTGGGCTATTTCTCGCAGCACGTGGTCAGCGCCATATCCGAAACCATCAAGGCGCGCCTGGATACGGCCGGCGCGGCCGGCCCCACGCGGCGGCGCATCTTTTCCTCGTTCATCGAGATGTCGCAAAACATCATGCATTATTCGGCCGACAGCCTGACGCCCGACGCGCAGCTGGACCAGCAGATGCGGCGCGGCTCGTTCTGCATCGGCACGCGCGGCGACAGCTTCTTCCTCCTGTGCGCCAACCCCGTCTCGACGGACAACGTGGCGCAGATCCGCGCCCGCCTGGAACCGCTGCACACCATGACGATGGACGAGATCCGCCTGGCCTACAAGAAGGCCCTGCGCGAGGAGGCGCCCGCCGACAGCAAGGGCGCGGGCCTGGGCTTCCTCACCATGGCGCGCGACGCCAGCGAGCCGCTGGAATTCGAATTCGTCCAGGACCCCCAGGAGCCGGGCCACACCATCTTCTGCATCAAAGCCATCATTTGAAAGAGCCGACTCAGGAAAGCATATGCAATTACCGTCACCACTGTTCATCGCCGCGACCCCGAGTTCGCCCGAAATCGACTTCCGTTTCGAGCAGCACACCCTGTCGATCAAGGGCGAGTCGTATCCGGAAAACGCGGCCGCCTTCTATGGCCCGCTGATCGCCGCCGTGCGCGCCTACCTGGAAGGCTGCCGCGCAGCCGCCATCACCGTGAATGTCTCGCTGGCCTACTTCAACAGCTCGAGCACGAAAATGCTGTTTACCCTGTTCGACGCCCTGAACCAGGCCGCCGCGGACGGCAACCAGGTGCGCCTGAACTGGTACCACGACGAGGATGACGACACCATCCTGGAATTCGGCCAGGAGCTGCAGCAGGACTTCACGGCGCTGGACTTCCGCGACCACCCCGTGCAGGGAACCTAAGGCATGCGCGCCGCCATCTCCGAGTCCGAACTGGAACCCGACCTGTTCACCGTGGAAGCGGCGGCGCTGGCCGCCGCGCGCCGCATGCACGCCGACGCCGGCGCGCCGGGCGCGGAACAGCGGCGCGTGCTCGGCGAACTGATCGTCCACTACGAACGGCTGATGCGCGAGACGCGGCGCCTGATCGGCCGCAGCGACCGCGCCGAGCGCGACATGCATCTGCTGAACCGCCAGCTGCAAACCCTGGCCGGCCAGCTCGAATACCGCGCCACGCACGATCCGCTGACGGGCGCGCTGAACCGCGGCGCCGTGATCGACCACGCCTCGCGCTGCCTGGAACGGGGCGACATGGCCCTGATCGTGCTCGATATCGACCTGTTCAAGCAGGTCAACGACGACTTCGGCCACCCGGCCGGCGACGGCGTGATCCAGGCCGTGGTCGACTGCCTGAAGGGCTTGTTGGGGCAGGAAACGGCCATCGGCAGGGTCGGCGGCGAAGAGTTTTCCGTCGTCTGGCCCACTTCCTCGCGCGACGAGGCGGCCAAGGTGGCGCAGCGCATCTGCGACACGGTGGGCCGCCAGCGCCATGCGGCACCCATCACGCGCGCCATCACCGTCAGCGTGGGCCTGAGCTGGAACCGCGCCGGTACGGCCTTCGAGACGGCCTACAGCCACGCCGACCAGGCCCTGTACCAGGCCAAGCGCGAGGGGCGCAACTGCGTGCGCCAGTGGCTGGAGAGCTGAGCCGGCGCCCCGGATCAGCGCAGCTGTTCGCGCGCCATGCTGCCGTCGCGGCGCATGGCCGCTGCCGCGCGCTGCATGGCCGCCGCCTGCGCCTCGGGCAGCTGCTTGTTGCAGGCCAGGTAAGTCTGCACGCGGTTGAAGGTCAAGAGGGGCACCACCTTGCCTTCCCATTCCTTGCCGAGAAAAGGCTTGCTGCCCACCGCCATGCCGACGGCCCACAGGTCGATGCGCCCGAGCAGCAGCTTTTGCGGATTGAGCCACTCCTGGGTCACGGGCGCCACGTTCAGGCCCCGCTGGCGCAGATAATCGTCGCGCGCGTCGCCCAGCACCGTGCCGATGACGAGGCCGCGGGCGTCATCCAGCGTGCGCAGCGCCAGGCGCCGCTCGGCCAGGCCGTACAGCACCCATTCTGCTTCGTTGAGGGGGCCGATCCAGCGGAACAGGGCTTCGCGCTCCTGCGTGCGCGAGGTGGAAAAGATGCAGGTGTCAGGCTCGCGCAGCGCCTGCGCATACGCGCGCTTCCACGGCAACAGCTCGATGGCATAGCCGATACCGGCGCGCGCCATGATCTCGCGCACCTTCATGGTTTCCCGCCCGACAACGACATTGCCTTCCATCATACTCGATGGCGGCAAGTGCTCGCCGACGATGCGCACGCCCTGCGCGCCGGCCGCCATGGGCAGCATCAGCAGCAGCGCGGCGAGCCGCCACGCCATCCTTCCTTGTTTCATGCTTGCCTTCTTCTTCCACAGGGCATACGCGTCCCTGTTACCACTACGATATTACCATCGGCTCGCGCCAGCCATCATGAAATATTGCAAAATTGATCATTGTTTTTCCATACCGTGGCCGCTGGCCAACGCGGGCTGGAGGCGTACGAGGGAGTGGAAAAAGGGGAAATAACTGGCGGAAAACAGTAGGAGTCGAACCTACGGGAGAACGTCTGACGCCCTCCACCGGGTTTGAAGCCCGGCCACATCACCGGATGAGTGTGCTTTCCGCGGTACTTGAGCTAGCTGCTGGGCAAGGCCGGGCTGTAGGTCCACAGTGCTTGCGGGCGCAATAAATGCCCATTGCCAACACGGCGAGTATAACCGACGCGGTCAAAGAATTCCAGAACCTGGATCGCCCGCTTGCGTCCCAGGCCGCTGGCGTCGCGGAAGGTGGCCGCGCTCACGGCGCCGGCGCCGGGCGGCAAGCCCTCGTCCCGCTCCGTTTTTTCAGCCAGGGTGCGCGCCAGCTGCGCCAGCTCGGCCAGCGCGGCCGGATGGTAGAACAGGTCGTGCACCACCTGGCTGATCTGCCCAGCCTTGGCCAGTTTGCGCAGCAGCCTGCGGGTTTCCTCCTCGGCCAGGCCGAAGTCGCGCGCCAGGTCGCGCGTCCACGGCGGATCGAAGCGGCCCTGCAGCAGCGCCGCCAGCATCGGCTCGGCCACGGCCTGCTCCTGCGGCGTCAGCTCCACGCTGTGCGTCGGCAAATGCAGGCTGGCGCCGCGCCCCTGCACGGCGCCTTGCGCCAGCAGGGCGTCCACCAGATGGCTCCACAGCGCGTCTTCCATCTCCGCGTCGACGATGCGCTTCAAGCGCCACAGTTCCGGCCCCGCCTCGTCGGGGGCGCGCGCATGGAAGGCTGCCAAGGCGGCCAGCGCCCTGTCTTCCAGTGCGGCCTGCGCCGCGGGTGCCAGCAGCAGGGCGTCGTTGGCGCGCAGGGCGATGCGCCGCGTGTCGGGCGGCAGCGCCATGGCCTGCGCCGGCAACAGCGACAGGCGCACCAGCAAGGACTCGCGCAAGCCCAGCGGGCTTTGCGCCAGCAGGGCCGCATAGTCGCCGTGCGCGACGAATGCGGCCAGCGCATCGAGCCAGGCCAGGCGCGCCGGGCTGCGGCGCTTGCGCGCGGGACCGAACGGGTCGAGCACCATGCCGCCGCCCACCGTCTGCGTGGCCTGCGCATTGCGCACGACGAAGCGGTCGCCCGGCACGCCGTGCATGGGAGCGTCGAATACCAGCTGCACCCTGCCCGTCTGCCCCGGCGAGAGCGTCTCGCCATCGAGCATGACGGCGCGCGCCAGCTGGTGCGCCGCGCCCAGGTGCACGTGCAGCGGCGACCAGGCTTTCAGCTGCACCCCGGCGTCGGGCAGCAGGGTCAGTTCCACGTCGAGGCGCTCGGAACACTGCGCCAGCGCGGGCGCGACGATCCAGTTGCCCCGCTCGATGCGTTCGCGGTCGATGCCGGCCAGGTTCAGCGCCAGGCGCTGGCCCGCCATGCCCGTCTCGGCCGCGCGGTTCTGCGCATGGATGCTGCGCACCCGCGCCTGCCCGCCACCGGGCGCCAGCTGCAGGGCGTCGCCCACGTGCGCCATGCCCGCCAGCGCCGTGCCGGTGACGATGGTGCCCTGCCCAGTCAGCGTGAACACGCGGTCCACGCCGAGGCGGAACAAGCGCCGCTCGTCGCGCCGCGGCAGGCTGCGCGACACCTGCGTCAGGTGCGCCAGCAGGGCCGCCACGCCGGGATCGTTGTCCTGGCTGGCCGCCGTGGGGAAGATGGGGCTGCCCGCCAGCGGCGTGCCGGCCAGCAGCGCCTCGATGTCCGCTTCCACCTGCGCCACGCGGGCGCCGTCGGCGCGGTCGATCTTGGTCAGCGCCACGGCGCCGCGCGTCACGCCCAGCAGCTGCAAGATGGCCAGGTGCTCCTGCGTCTGCGGCATGACGCCATCGTCGGCCGCCACCACCAGCAGGGCGAAGTCGATGCCCGTCACGCCGGAAGCCATGGTGCGGATGAATTTTTCGTGGCCCGGCACGTCGATCACGCCCAGCACCGTGCCGTCGGCCAGCGGCAGGTAGGCGTAGCCCAGTTCGATGGAAATGCCGCGCGCCTGCTCTTCCTTCAGGCGGTCCGTGTGCACGCCCGTCAGCGCCCGCGTGAGCGTCGTCTTGCCATGGTCGATATGGCCTGCGGTGCCGACGATCATGCGGACAACTCGCCGAGCTGCGCGATGAAGGCCGCTTCATGGGCTCCTTCCAGGCAGCGCAGGTCCAGCCACAGCGCATCCTGGCCGATGCGCCCGATCACGGGCCGCGGCAGGGCGCGCAGGCGCTGCTCCAGCACGCCCAGGGGGTTGCTCAGGCGTGAGCCGGGAGCGCTGCGGATGACCAGGCCAAAGCTGGGCAGCTGGTCGACGGGCAAGGCGCCGCTGCCGATCTGGCTGCGCATCGCCTCGGCCGTCACCACGTAGGCCGTGCCCAGCGCCGCTTGCAGCAGCGCCAGCAGATCCTCGGCCTGCCCGCGCATGGCGGCGGCGGGACGCGTCAGCAGGCGCAAGGTGGTCAGGCGCTCGGCCAGCAGGTCCGGCGCGCGGTACAGCTGCAGCACCGGTTCCAGGGCGGCCAGGGTCAGTTTACCCACGCGCAGGGCGCGTTTCAGGGGGTTGCGCTTGATCTTCGCGATCAGGTCGGCGCGCCCGACGATGACACCGCACTGCGGCCCCCCCAGCAGCTTGTCGCCGCTGAAGGTCACGAGGTCGGCACCCGCCGCGATGGTTTCGCGCACCGTCGTTTCATGCGGCAAGCCAAACTGGGCCAGGTCGACCAGGGTACCGCTGCCCAGGTCCACGGCCGTGGGAATCGCGTGCTGCGCGGCCAGCGGCACGAGGGCGTCCAGTTCCACGCTCTTGGTAAATCCCGTGATGGCGTAATTGCTGCAATGGACCTTCATCAGCAAGGCCGTATGCTCATTGACGCCGTTGGCGTAGTCGGCCAGGTGCGTGCGGTTGGTGCTGCCCACTTCGCGCAGCACGGCGCCGGCGCGCGTCATCACGTCGGGGATGCGGAAGGCACCGCCGATTTCCACCAGTTCCCCGCGCGAGACGATCACCTCCCGGCCCTGCGCCAGGGTATTTAACATCAGCAGCACGGCGGCCGCGTTGTTGTTGACGATGGTGGCCGCCTCGGCGCCCGTCAGCTCGCGCAGCAATTCCTCGACGAGGTCGTCGCGGTCGCCCCGCTTGCCCGTGTCCAGGTCGAATTCCAGGTTCATCGGCCATTGCAGGGCTTCCACCACGGCTTGCACGGCCGCGTCGGGCAGCAAGGCCCGGCCCAGGTTGGTGTGCAGCACCGTGCCCGTCAGGTTGAAGACGGCGCGCAAGTGCGAGCGCGACTGCGCCTGCAGGCGTTCATCCATCTGCGCGACGATGGCGGCAATCGATGCGCCCTCCTCGCCCGCTGTACCGGTCCCCGCCAGCATGGCCGCGCGCAGCTCGGCCAGCGCGGCACGGGCGCAGGCCAGCGTCTGCACGCGGCCGTATTCGGCGACGAGTGCCTGGCAAGCCGCATCGGCGAGGATGCGGTCCACCGACGGCAGGCGCACGGTCTGCCCCGTCGTCATGGCTGCTGGCCCTCGCCCTTCCCCAGCCACAGCAGCGGATTGCCGCTGGCGCGCTGGTAGCCCGCCTCGCCCACCAGCAGGTCGAGCATCAGGCTGGCCAGGTCGTCGGCCAGCGGCTCGACGTTGTAATCGTGTTCCTGGTTGAAGACCTTGCGGTAGGTGTGGCAATCGTCGCAGGTTTCCGCGCGCGCCACCTTCTTCGGGTCGTTCGCCTTGTTCGGCAACTTGTCGTCCTTGGCCGTCACGGGGTCGAACGGTGCCGCCTCGGCCGCGTCCAGGCCCTGGTAGGCGATCTTGCCATTCTGTTCGCAGGTCGAACATTTCACGCGCACCATGTGCCATTCGCTTTCGCAGATGCCGCAGTGCAGGTAGCGGTAACCCTGCGACTGGCCGCCGATGCGGATCACGCTGGCGACGGGGTGCGAGCCGCAGACGGGGCACAGGGTGCCCGTTTCCAGGTCCGGCACGCGCGTGGCGCGCAGCTGGCTGGCCGACGTCGACCACAGCACCTGCAGGGCGGCGGCGACGAACGGCGCATGCATGGGGTTCAGGTTGTCGCCGTTCTCGTCGAGCACGGCATCGGCGCAGGCATCGAGCGCCGCTGCATCGAGCGCGCGCAGCTGGGCCAGCACCTGCGTCAGGCCGCCGGACAGGGCCGGCTGGCTGGCCGCCGTGGCGGCCAGTTCGTCGAGCAGGCTGGAAAAGATGTCGCGCCAGATGGGCGGACGGGCGCCGTTGACGGGCAGCACCGGCATGCGGTGCGCGATGGCACGGCGCAATACCTCGGCGTCGGCCACGGGCACGGCGTCGGGCGCCAGCTTGGCGACCACGGCCGCCTGCGCATCGGCCAGCGCGGCCATCAGCACCAGGTAGCCCTGCATGCCCGCATCGACGGGGATGCCCTTGATCTTGCCCTGCGCCAATTCGCGCAAGCGCAAGGCGCGCGCCGTAAACAGGCTGCCGGGCTGTGGCAGCAGCAGGCGCGGAATGGCGTTATGGTCCAGGCCTTCGATTTCGCCTGGCTGGAGTATGCGTTGTACCAATGGAGTTTTCCCATCCAAAAAACAAAGCAGAGCCAGCGGAGTTGGCTGTGCTGTAAAAGTATTCTAAACGATAAAGAGAAAGGGGCCGATCCTGTGGGACCGGCCCCGGCTCTTGCAGCAGGGTGTCGCTGACGGCAGCTTAATCCTTGCCGTTGCGAATCACCGCTTCAAACCACTTCGGATGGTGCTTGCGCGCCCAGCCGTAGGTAACGGTGCCGCGCACCATGGCGCCGATCGAGCCCTTGACCCACAGGGCCGCATAGATGTGCACGATGATGGCGCAGATGATGCCGAAGGCGCACACGGCGTGCAGCAAGGCGGCCGCGCGGATGACGGGGATCGGGAAATAGAACGCGAAATACGCGCGCCAGATCACGATGCCCGACAACAGCAGGCCCAGCATGCATGCCAGCAATGCGAAGAACAGCAGCTTCTGGCCGGCATTGTACTTGCCGATCTTGGGCAGCTTTTCCTCGCGGTTGTTGAGCACGTCATCCATCTGTTTCAGCCACTGCTTGTCGGCGTCCTCGAACTTGTTGTGGTGCCAGAAGCGCACCACGAGGATCGCGAACGAGACGAACATCACCAGGCCGGCGAACGGATGCAGGATGCGCGTCCATTGGCCGCCGCCGAACAGGTTGGCCAGCCACGCCATCGACGGATGGAACATGGCCAGGCCGGACAGGGCCAGCATGACGAAGGTGATGGCAGTGACCCAGTGATTCGTGCGCTCGTTGGGGTTGTAGCGCTGGATCAGCGGGTTGCCATCCTTGTCGCGCAGCTTGTCGTGACGCTCACCGTGCTGTTCATGATGATTCATGCTGACCCTCCTTGATGCGCTCGGCCTCGTCCAGGGCTTCGCGTTCCTCATCCTTGCTCACTTCGTTCGGACCGACACGCGTGTAGTGGAACAGGCCCGCCAGGGCCGTGGCCGCCATGCCGGCGACGGCCAGCGGCTTGGCCCAGCCCTTCCAGAAGCCCACCATCAGGCTGATGCTCGGCTTGTCGGGCAGGTTGGAATACAGGCGTGGCTTGTCGGCATGGTGCAGCACGTACATCACGTGCGTGCCGCCCACGCCCAGCGGATCGTACAGGCCCGCGTTCTCGAAACCGCGCGACTTCAGGTCGACGATACGTTCTTCCGCATGCACCTTCATGTCTTCCTTGGTGCCGAAGACGATGGCGCCCGTCGGGCAGGTCTTGACGCAGGCCGGTTCCTGGCCCACGGCGACGCGGTCCGAGCAGAGCGTGCACTTGTAGGCGCGGTCGTCCTTTTTCGAAATGCGGGGCACGTCGAAAGGACAGCCGGCCACGCAGTAGCCGCAGCCGATGCAGTTTTCTTGATGAAAATCAACGATACCGTTCGTATATTGCACGATGGCGCCCGGCGCCGGGCAGGCCTTCAGGCAGCCAGGGTCCTCGCAATGCATGCAGCCATCCTTGCGGATCAGCCACTCGAGGTTGCCGTCGTTGCTTTCGTGTTCGGCAAAACGCATCACCGTCCACGATTGCGGCGTCAGGTCCGTCGGGTTGTTGTAGGTGCCGTTGTTTTCACCGACCTCGTCGCGCAGGTCGTTCCACTCCATGCACGCCGTCTGGCAAGCCTTGCAGCCGATGCATTTCGACACATCGATCAGCTTGGCCACGGTGCCCGTCACCGGCGTGCGCGCCTGCGGCGGCGTGACGGTGGTGGCGGACAGGCGCCGGATATCTAAGGATTGCAGTGCCATTATCGATCTCCCATCATGCTTTTTCCACCTTCACGAGGAAGGACTTGAATTCCGGTGTCTGCGAATTCGCATCCCCCACGCCCGGTGTCAGGGAATTAATCAGATACCCCGGCTTGGCCACCCCCGTGAAGCCCCAGTGCAGCGGCAGGCCCACGGTATGCACCTGCTTGCCCTCGATCTTCAGGGCCTTGATGCGCTTGGTGACGACGGCCTTGGCGATGATGTGGCCCCGCTTGGAACTGACCCGCACCTTGCCGCCGGCAACGACGCCGATGCTGGCGGCCAGCTCTTCGCCGATTTCCACGAACTGTTCCGGCTGGATGATGGCATTCAGGCGTGCATGCTTGGTCCAGTAATGGAAATGTTCGGTCAAACGGTAGCTGGTCGCCACGTGCGGGTATTCCTCATGCGTGCCGAATTGCTTGCGGTCATCGGCAAACACGCGCGCGCCCGGATTGCTGGTCGCCTGCGGGTTTTTCGGATGCATGGGGTTGTAGCCCAGCGGGTTCTCGAACGGCTCGTAATGCTCGGGGAACGGCCCTTCGGCCATGGCGCCCCGGGCAAAGAAGCGCGCCACACCCTCGCCCAGCATGATGAACGGCCCCATGCCGTTTTCCGGCGGTTCGTCGACCTTGAAGTCGGGAATGTCGGCCCCGCTCCAGTTCGTGCCATTCCACTCGATCAGCTTGCGCGTCGGGTCGAAGGCCTTGCCCTTCAGGTCGCACGAGGCGCGGTTGTACAGCACGCGGCGGTTGGCCGGCCATGCCCAGGCCCAGCCCAGGGTCTGGCCGATGCCCGTCGGGTCGCTGTTGTCGCGGCGGCCCATCTGGTTGCCCGCCTGCGTCCAGCTGCCGGCGAAGATCCAGCAGCCGCTGGTGGTCGTGCCATCATCGCGCAGCTGCGCGAACGACGCCAGCTGTTCGCCTTTTTTCACCAGCAGCTTGGTCGGATCCTTGGGATCGTACAGGTCCGCCAGCGCGCGGCCGTTGAATTCACGGGCGATCTCTTCCGGCTGCGGATTATGCGGCTGCGCATAATTCCACGTCAGGTTGAGGATAGGATCGGGGAACTTGCCGCCCTCTTTCTGGTACATGCTGCGCATGCGCAGGAACAGGCCCGACATGATCTCCAGGTCGCTGCGCGCCTGGCCCGGCGGTTCGGCCGCCTGCCAGTGCCACTGCAGCACGCGCGAGGAACTCACCAGCGAACCGCGCTCTTCGGCGAAGCAACTGGTCGGCAGGCGGAACACTTCCGTCATGATCTTGGTGGGATCGACTTCGTGGAACTCGCCGTGCGGACGCCAGAATTCGCCCGTTTCCACGGCCAGCGGGTCCATGATGACGAGGAATTTCAGCTTCGACAGCGCTTCCGTGACCTTCTGCTTGTTCGGCGCGGAGGCGATGACGTTGAAGCCCTGGCAGATATAGCCCGTCATCTTGCCCTGATGCATGTTCTCGATGGCTTGCATCAAGTCATACGGCTTGTCCAGCTTGGGCAGGTAGTCGTAGGCGTAGTTGTTCTCCGCCGTGGCAAAGTCGCCCCACCACGTCTTCATGAAGCTGACGTGGAACTTGCGGTAGTTGCTCCAATAGCTGAGCTGGTTCGGCCGCAGCGGCTTGGTGGCGCGCGCGGCGATGTAGCCGTCGAAGTCCTGCTCGCCCTCGTTCGGCAGGGTCATATAGCCCGGCAGGAGGTTGGACATCAGGCCCAGGTCGGTCAGGCCCTGGATGTTCGAGTGGCCGCGCAAGGCGTTCATGCCGCCGCCGGCGATACCCATATTACCCAGCAGCAACTGCACCATGGCGCCCGTGCGGATGGTCTGCGCGCCCGTCGAATGGTGCGTCCAGCCCAGCGCGTACAGGATGGTACCGGCGCGTCCCGGCACGGCCGTCGAAGCGAGGGCCTCGGCCACCTTGTGGAACTTGTCGGGCGACACGCCGCACGTGCGCTCGACCATCTCGGTCGTGTAGCGCGCGTAGTGCTTCTTCATCATCTGGTAGACGCAGCGCGGGTGTTCCATGGTCGGGTCGACCTTGGCATAGCCGTCGTCGCCGATCTCGTAATCCCAGGTACTCTTGTTGGTGTACTTGCCTTTTTCCTTGTCGAAACCCGAAAACAGGCCATCCTCGAACGCATAGTCTTCGCGCACGATGAAAGGCATGTCCGTGTAGTTGCGCACGTACTCATGCTGGATCTTGTCGTTCGTCAGCAGATAATTGATGATCGCGCCGAGGAAGACGATGTCCGTGCCGGTACGCGTGGCGCAGTAGTAATCTGCCACGGATGCGGTACGGGTAAAACGCGGATCGACAACGATCAGCTTGGCCTTGTTATGCGCCTTCGCTTCCGTTACCCATTTGAATCCGCAAGGATGTGCTTCTGCTGCATTGCCGCCCATGACCAAAATCACATCGGCATTCTTGATATCGACCCAATGATTCGTCATCGCGCCACGGCCAAACGTCGGGGCAAGACCTGCCACCGTCGGTCCGTGTCATACACGCGCCTGATTATCAAAGGTCAGCATCCCCATGCTGCGCACTGTCTTGTGGGTCAGATACCCGACCTCGTTGCTGCCGGCGGACGCTGCCAGCATGCCGGTGGAGAGCCAGCGGTTGACGGTCTTGCCGTCGGCATTCTTTTCGATCAGGTTGGCGTCACGGTCATCCTTCATCAGGCGCGCGATCTTGTCGAGCGCCACATCCCAGGAGATCGGCTGCCATTCCGTGCCGCCCGGTGCGCGGTACTCGGGCACTTTCAGGCGGTTCGGGCTGTGGATGAAGTCGATCAGGCTGGCGCCTTTCGGGCACAGGGTGCCGCGGTTGACCGGGTGATCGGCATCGCCTTCCACGTGGATGATGCTGGAAACGGCATTTTTCGCGCCGTCGCCCAGTCCATACAGCAGAACGCCGCATCCTACCGAGCAGTAGGGACAGGTATTGCGTGTCTCGGTCGTGCGAGACAGCTTGTATTGCCGCACTTCCGCCATCGCCTGGCCCGGTGCGAAACCGAGCAGGGCGAGGCTGGAACCAGCAATGGTCGCGCCAGTTACCCGGAGGAACTGGCGCCTGGACATCTGAACCATATCAGGCCTCTATGATGTGAGTAAATAAAAAGTCATACGGCGTCGTTGTCGTGTCATATCACCAAGATATAAGCACCATGCCTGTGCCGTATGATGCCATTTTACCCCTCAAACCCGGACAAGGCTTAGTACGCTGGAAAAAATTGCCTTTAGTCAATATTAATTTGACGATACCGAACGTTCCCTCTAAACAATGCCAGCCTGCCCCGCACGCTTGCACATCGCTAGCCACCCATGAAAAAACCCGCTCGCGAGCGGGTTAAGGGAGACTGGCAACAGGGACAGATTACAGGCTGTAGCGCAAGGTCAGCGCCACGTTGCGCGGCGCGCCAGGCAGGCTCAGGTTCGGGCTGGAGCCGTGGCCCGAAACGATGTAGCGCGTGTCGCCGATGTTGTTGACGTTCAGCTGCACTTCATAGCGGCCCGTGCGGTACGCGGCCATGGCGTCGGCCGTCACGTAGCCGGGCAGCACCACCGTATTGCCCGGATTGGCGAAACGGCTGCCGACGGCATTCGCACCGCCGCCCACGGTGAAGCCGTGGCCCAGGTCCTTCGTCAGCCACAGGTTGGCCGTGTTGCGCGAAGTCAAGGTAGCCCGCTTTCCTTTCACGGCAACGGCACTGGCCGTCGTCGTGCCCGGCACGTTGACGCTCTTGTCGACGGCGATGGAATCGGTGATGGTGGCGTCCAGGTAGGCGTAGCCAGCCATCATTTTCCAGCCATCGTGCAAGTCCGCATTGAAGGTCAGCTCCAGGCCGTCCGTGCGCTGCGTGCCGACGGGCACGATGCGGTTCGTGATCGGGTCGCTCGTCTTGATGTTGTCGCGCTCGAGGCGGAACAGCGACACGGTGGCGTTGGCGCGGCCGCCCCACAAGTCATACTTGGCGCCCACTTCCGTGTTGCGCGTGGTTTCCGGCGCCAGGTCCGCATTGTTGGCGGCCAGGGCGAAGTTCTCGCCGCTGGGCTGGAACGAGCGGCTCCACGACGCGTAGTACGACTGCGCCGCGCCCGGTTGCCAGACGAGGCCGGCACGGGGGCTGTAGGCGGAATCCGTGCGCGACAGGTCAGCCGTCGTCACGCCGGCCGCATTGGCCAGGCGCGACTGCTGCTTGTAGCGGTCGTAGCGCAGGCCGGCCAGCGCCTTCCACTCGTCGCTGAAGCTGATGGCATCCTGCACGTAGGCGGCCGCCGTGTCATAGGTACCGAAGGTGTCGCTGCGCGCCCCCAGCTTGCTGCGGTCGACGACGGGCAGCACGGGATTGAAGATGGACACGTTCGTCGCCACCACGGTCGAGGCCCAGCTGGCGGCATCCTTGTTCTGCTTGCCGAACTCGGCGCCATACAGCACTTCGTGGCGGACACTGCCCGTGAGCAGCTTTTGCGTCAGCTCCGTCTGGTTGAACCAGCCGCTCTCGTCGCGGTTGAGCTTGGCATGTCCCAGGCTCATCGTGCCCTTGACCTCATTGACGTTGCCGGCAATATTCGTGTTGTTGCGGTCCAGGTGGTAGTCGTAATAGCGGAAGGCATTGCGCAGCGACAAGGTATCGCTGAACTTGTGCGTCAGGGTGGCGGCCGTGGACACGACGCGCGACTGGCTGAAGTCCGCATCGCGCGCATTCGCCGCGCCGTAATACGTGCCCGCATCGACGGCCACGGGACGACCGTGGTAGGAAGGAATGCCGAAGTCCGTCAGGCGGCGGTCTTCCAGGTAGTCGCCCTGCAGCAGCAGCTTCGTCGCGCCGGACAGGCGGATGGCCACGGATGGCGCCAGCGCCGTGCGGTTGATGAATTGCTGGTCGCGGTAGCTGTCGGACAATTCGCGCGCGCCCGTGAAGCGCCAGTCCACCGTCTCGCCCACGCGGCCCACGTCCACTTCGCCGCGGCGCCCAGCCGTGTTCGTCAAGCTCAGGGCCACGTCCGTGATGTCCACGCCCGGCTTCTTGGTGATGCGGTTCACCAGGCCGCCCGAGGAGCCGCGGCCGTACAGCACGGCGGCCGGTCCCTTGATCACTTCCAGGCGCTCGACGTTCGACAGGTCGCGGAAGTACAGGGCATCGTCGCGGAAGCCGTCGACGAACTGGTCGCCGATGGCCGTGAAGCCGCGGATGAACACCTGGTCGCGCTGGCCGTCGCCCGTGGACAGGCCCACGCCGGGGATGTTCTTCATGATGTCCTGCACCGACATGGCGTGCTGGTCACGGATGACGGCGGCGGGCACCACGTTGATCGTCTGCGGCACGTCGCGCAGCGCCATCTCCGTCTTGGTGCCGCTGGCGGAGGTGCCGGCGACGTACGCATTCTGGTCCTTCGACGCCGTCACGGTGACGGCGGGCAGGCTTTCCTGCGCCCAGGCCGCCAGGGGCGCGGCGCCGAAGGAGAAAGCGGAGCAGGCGCCGAGGACGGCGAGAGTGATCGGTTTGAATCCTGGCGTGCGGCGTTGCGGCATACAATTCCCTGTTGATATTGAAATACGAATGATTATCATTAGTATTTTATCAGGCGGGCGCCCGCCGCGTAAGGCAAAATGTAAGTGATAGTACTTATACAGCGGGTACTTGACGTAAAAAAGCAACAGGAAATCAATAGCAAAAAATACTTAAAATTGCTTTGAAAAACTATTTCCGTACGTCAATGCTATACTTGCGGCTTGTTGGTCAGCGGCATCCCACGTCGCCGCACCCTTGCTACACCTCCATCGCCGCGCCTTGCGCAGCGCGCCGCACAGCCATCGTGCGGCACCCGAAGACCCCGATCCCCTGCGCCTTGCGGCGCCTGTCCGCCCCTGCTGGCGGCGGCGATCATGACTATTAAACTGTTAGGAATTACATGAAAAACCTGAACATCGGCAGCCGCCTTGGCGTCGGCTTTGCTGTCGTATTGCTGTTGCTGGCCGCCTTGACCGTTACCGCCCTCGTGCGCATGCAAACGGCCAGCGATCTGACCTACCGCCTCATCAATACCAGCATCAAGAACCAGCGCATGGTGGCCGAATGGTCGAAGATCATTGAACTGAACAGCGTGCGCGGCGTGGCCTCGTTCGAGATCACCGATCCCGCCGTGCGCGCGAAGATCGAGGATGACCTGAAGGTGGACGCGGAGCGTTCCAGCAAATTGCAGGACGACATCGTCGCCTCCCTGCGCAACCCTGGCGTGATCGAGCAGTTCAAGGTGGTGCGCAAGGTGCGCACGGATTATGTGACGACGCGCGGCCGCGCCTTCAAGATGAAGGCCGACGGCGACGTGGCCGGCGCCAAGGAAGTGTTCGAGAAGGAAGTCGCGCCCATCACGGTGGCCTACCTGGCCGAAGTGAAGCGCTTTGCCGACATGCAGATCAAGGCGGCCGACGGCGTCGGCGCCAGCATCATCGAAGCCTACAGCAGCACGCGCCTCTTCCTCATCATCATGGGCGTGGCCGCGGTGCTGATGGGCATCGGCTTTGCCTGGTGGATCACGCGCTCGATCACCGGTCCCATCCGCGACGCCGTGAAAGTGGCGGAAACCGTGGCCGCTGGCGACCTCACCAGCACCATCACGGCGCAGAGCCGCGATGAAACAGGCCAGCTCATGCACGCCCTGAAAACCATGAACGACAGCCTGGTGGGCATCGTCGGCCAGGTGCGCAGCGGCACCGACACCATCGCCACGGCGTCCGCGGAAATCGCCGCCGGCAACCAGGACTTGTCGTCGCGCACGGAACAGCAGGCCAGCTCGCTGGAAGAGACGGCCTCGTCGATGGAAGAGCTGACGTCGACCGTGAAGCAAAACGCCGACAATGCGCGCCAGGCCAATAAACTGGCCGGCGATGCGGCCGGCATCGCCAGCCGCGGCGGCGCCGTGGTGGCCGAAGTGGTGGCCACCATGGGCGAGATCAATACCTCGTCGAAGAAAATCGTCGATATTATCTCTGTCATCGACGGCATCGCCTTCCAGACCAACATCCTGGCCCTGAACGCGGCCGTGGAAGCGGCGCGCGCCGGCGAACAGGGCCGCGGCTTTGCCGTCGTGGCCACGGAAGTGCGCAACCTGGCGCAGCGTTCGGCAGCGGCGGCCAAGGAAATCAAGGGCTTGATCGACGACTCCGTGCAAAAGGTCGACGTGGGCACGGACCTGGTCGACAAGGCGGGCAAGACGATGGAAGAAATCGTGCAAAGCATCGGCTTCGTCACGTCCATCATGAGCGAGATCAGCAACGCCAGCGAAGAACAGAGCGCCGGCATCGAGCAAGTCAACCAGGCCATTTCCGAAATGGACCAGGTGACGCAGCAAAATGCGGCCCTGGTGGAAGAAGCCTCGGCAGCGGCCGAAGCGATGCAGGAACAGGCCAGCGAACTGGCACAGGTCGTCAGCGTCTTCCGCCTCGATGCGAACGCGGCGGCCAGCGACCGTTTCAGCGCCAGGACGGCACAGCGCGCCGCGCCGGCAGCCCCCGTCGCGCCCGTGCGCAAGCCAGCGGCCCCGGCCCTGCGCCTGCCCGTGACGCGCAAGAGCGGCAAGGTGGCCGCCCCCGCCGATGGCGATTGGGAAGAGTTTTAAGCATCCGCTCCGGCCCAGGCATGTCCCCTGCCTGCGCGCCCTCCCGGAAGCGGGGGCGGGCCGTCAGGCATGACTTGCCGCGCGCCTTCCTCGCGCCGCGTCCACGCTCAACGCGGCTTGCCATAAGGGGACGCGCGCCAGCGGAACAGGCTACGGAGTAAGCTCCGCATCGCCCCGGCTGCTATGGCCGGCGTATCTCGGCAATGGCCGCATCCAGCACTTCGTCGCGCCCCGCGCGCACGCCGGCAATACTCGGCAGCACGGTGATGTCGGGCACGATGCCCACGCGCTGCGTGGGGCGCCCGTCCGGATAAAACACGCCGATCCCGCTGATCACGGTGCTCAAGCCACCCGGCAGGGAAACAGGCGAGATATTCCCGTCCGCGCCAGCCGTGGTGCTGCCGATGACCGTGACGCGCGGCCCGATCCGCAAGGCCATGGTCGTGTATTCCGCCTGGCTCTGGCTGATTTCGTCGACCAGTACCATGACCTTGCCCGCATAGCGCCGCCCCTGGGGCCGCAAGGTGGCGGCCGGGGTCCAGTAGAAGGCGCCCGGATTGGCGAGGTCGCCCTTCGTGAAGCGGGCGAATTCGCCGGGCTGCCCGACCAGGTAGGCCCCCAGCGCAAAGACCACGAATTCGCGCGGGTAGCTGCGCAGGTCGATGACCAGTCCCCGGCTGCGTTCGACGGCCGCCATGTGCGCGGCAACATCGGCTCGCCGCAGGCTCGACAGCTTCAGATAGGCGATGTCCTCCGCCAGCCATTGCAGCGTCTCCCCTTCCCTGTCGTGGGTTTCCGCTGCCGCCTGCCGCTGCCGCGGCACACGCGTCACGGCCACGTCCCTGACATCGTCGCCACGGCGCAGGCGCAAGGTGGCCGCGCCGCAGGCGCCGCCGGTGAGCCTGCCGGCGATATCGCGCAGCCGCGCGGGCTCGTTCGATGCCGCATAGTAAGGCCGCCAGGCATCGACCAGCCGCGCCACCGGCACGCCATCGATCTGCTCGATGACGTCGCCGGCCTGCAGCCCACCGGCTGCGGCAGCCTCGCCTGCCGCAGGGCCCGTCACGACGGCGCGCTGCTCCACGAAACGGAGCGTCGCGGGCACATGGCAGTCGCCCACGGGCGGCCGCACGCGCAGCGCGCTCCACAGGTTGGCGTGCGTGTCCTGCAGCCGCGCGATCGCGGCCATCATCGCCAGCTCGAAGCCGGCCCGGTCCGGCGCCAGCGCGACGCGCGGCAACGCCTCCCGCAGGACGTCATCCCACGGCTCGTCCGCCACCTCGCGGTATGGCGCCCAGTAGGCGACGATATTCCAGAAACGAAACAAGGCCAGCAGCTGAAAACCCGCGTCCGGCAGCGCGATATCGGGATAGGCCAGCTCGCGTCCGAACACGGGATTGCCCACCGGCTCGTGCAGGCTGACATAGAACTGCGTGCCGGCCGCCGGGCGGCGTGCGTAAATGCGCCGCAACGCGCCGCCGAGGCCGGGGCCGAGCAGGCTGGCGTCGTCCAGCCATGCCAGCGCCGGACGCAAGTGCAGGCCCGCGGGCGCCAGGCTGGCACACGCCGTGCAAGGGGGCACCTCGCCCAGCGCCTCCACCCAAGCCTGCAGCACGGCATTGCCAGCCGCCCGGTCAGGCGCGGCCAGCACGCGGGGGAGCACGCGCAGCAGCTGATAGTCCCACTGCAGCCGGCCCGACGTGACGACGGGATGGTGGTACTTGAGGAAACCCCACACCTTGCCGAGGATGACGAGATTGTCGGTCTGTGCCGGCGTCAGCGTGGTCAAGGTGATGCGCGAACCGGCATCGAAGGCATGATCGGCATCAAAGGCGGGACCGGGCGCTTGCTGCGCACAGGCGAGGCCCGCCGCAAAGACCAGGAAACATGCGAGGCTGCCGATGCGGTGGCGCAGCGCCATGCGCAGACGGCGCGGATAGAGGTGGGACATGGGAACCTGTTTCAATATGGAAGTGCTTCGAAAGTCATGCCAGGCCCCGGCGGGCAATCGCTGCGTCAGCCGCCGCCCGGCGCGGCGCACCGGGCCTGCGCATCGGCCATCAGTGTCGCCAGCTCGCGCGGCACGGATTGCCCCAGAAATGCCAGCGCCAGTGCCTCCGGATCGATGGCGGCGTCCGCCGGCAAGCCATGCTCGAAGCCGCCCACCATGTAGCGGCAGAAATACGGCGACTCGGGCCGCGTTTCCACGTACCAGCAGCCCGCGTGGCCCTGCACGAAATATTCGCCGATAAAATAGCCCAGCATGGTTTTCACCCATTGCCAGCTTTCATCGCGGATGACGATGGTGCGCATGGCCGCATCGATGTACGGCAGGTATTCGGCCGCGTTCGTCAACACCTCGTGTGCGGGCTGGATGCCCAGGCGCTCGACAAAATTCACCAGTGCCGCGCCCAGCGCGTCATAGTAGGCGTCGAAGCCTGCCTGGCTTTGCTGCAATAACTGCTCTTGTTCCCTGGACTGCATAACCACCTTATCGACATCCGCCTGCCCGTCACGGCATCGCGGTAATTTCCTGAAATTCACATTATATTATTGCGCGCCTGCGCGCGCCGTTCCGCCACTTAGCGCCGCGTCACCCAGAACGCGGCCAGGCCAGCGAGGATGCACAGCACGATCACGCCCGTCACGGCGCGCATCAGGGCACGCTGCCGCCGCGCCGCCAGTTCCTGCATGGCCAGCCGCAGGTCCGCCTCGCCGGCGCGCCGGGTTTGCGCCTGGGCCTGCGCCGCGACGCTGGCCTGGGCCAGCACTTCCTCCACATACATGGCCGAAAACGCCGCCGCCTGCGCCGCATCCAGGGTGGCCATGAACTGGTCGATCTGCACCCCGCGCTCGCGCGCCAGCCGGTCGATGTCCTGCCCCGCCCGTGCCGCATCGAGCATGAAGGCATTATCGCCCCTCACCAGTTCACGTATCGCGAGCCGCTCGACGGCGCGCAGGCGGATCGGGGGCCGGCAAGTATCGACCGCCTGGGGAAATGCATCGGACATGATGTGGCCAGCCTCCAGAAAAGAATGCGAAGAATAATACACGACGGCATGGAATGAAAACAGCCCCGGCTTGCAGCCGCGCCGCCATTACCCGCCTGGCGCAGGAGATATTATTTCCCGTTATTATATTTATAAAATAAAAACATTATTAATTAAATATTATAAATATAATCCGCCGTTTCAATTGGAGAGTATTTATGCGATTTTCTTCATTATTCTGTACAGCAGCGGTGGAGACTGCTTACCACATTAAAAAACGGGGCGCATCCGAAAAGCCATACGAGTAGGAAAAATCAGGAGGAATCATGTCCGACGCGCAATTGCTAGCCAGTAATGAGACTATCAACATCCTTGTTGTCATCGACACCGATCTGATCATGGCCCAGAATCCCCGCCAGACGAATCCGGACCAGACCAAGCCGGTGGGCCTGGCGCATACGAGCCAGTACATGATCGCCACCGACCCGCGCGGCATCAACAGCGGCCAGGGTTCCGCCGACCTGAGCTTCAGGGCCAACGTGGGCGACTATGTCTCGTTCACCGGCACGTCCATCTACGACAACGCCGATTCGGCAGTCATCGTGTATGGCATCAATTACTGGAACGGCGACAAGGTATTCAATTCCTTTGTTGCCAATACCCTCACCCGCAGGAATGCGGTCATGCCGAATTCGGATTCATCCAACGGTTTGCCGGCAGTACAGCAATCCCGTAATTTCTCCAATTTTTCGGCACAGGTAGCCAGGTCCGGCACGGAGAATTTCTACGTTTATATTGCCGTATATAGCCTGAATGACGACGGCCAGACGCAAAGCTTGTATGGTTATTTTTATTGGGATCCACAGGTTACTGTCAGCTGATCGCTGCCCCATTAATTAAATAAAGCCAAATCGTTTATTTAATTAATATGCGGCTGCCTGCGGCAGGCACGGCGAATTAAATAACCGCAGGGTGATTATCTCGCCGTCATGGGCGCAGCGGAAAGCCCGCGTCGCCAATAATCGCAGGCAAAAAAAAGCCCACCGAAGTGGGCTTTTTCTCCTGCGCGTAATACTTGCGCATGACATCTGGAGGCGAGGACGGGAATCGAACCCGTCTAAACGGCTTTGCAGGCCGCTGCATAACCTCTTTGCTACCTCGCCAGAGGAACTGCTTGATGCGCCTTGCGGCCCACCTTGAAAACTGGAGCGGGAGAAGAGTCTCGAACTCTCGACCTCAACCTTGGCAAGGTTGCGCTCTACCAACTGAGCTACTCCCGCATTGGAGCTTGGTTGCTGCTTAATCGCGCCGCGCCAACTGCTTTACGGCGGATAAAAAAAGGAAGCCAGCTTAGCTTCCCTTTAGAATTCTGGAGCGGGAGAAGAGTCTCGAACTCTCGACCTCAACCTTGGCAAGGTTGCGCTCTACCAACTGAGCTACTCCCGCATTGGAGCTTCTATTTTCTGCTACTGCCATGTACTGCTTCAGCTTTCGCTGGAGCGGGAGAAGAGTCTCGAACTCTCGACCTCAACCTTGGCAAGGTTGCGCTCTACCAACTGAGCTACTCCCGCATACGAACCGCTATTTTACTGCTTTTTGCTACCGTTTACCAGTGCTGCTTTACTGCTGATCCAGTCTTCACTGGAGCGGGAGAAGAGTCTCGAACTCTCGACCTCAACCTTGGCAAGGTTGCGCTCTACCAACTGAGCTACTCCCGCAGTGGACAACATTGTATCAGAAGCTCTACTACATCGCCAGTACTACTTTTTACTACATTCGCTGTTTTTACCTATGACACGATCCAGAAAACTGGAGCGGGAGAAGAGTCTCGAACTCTCGACCTCAACCTTGGCAAGGTTGCGCTCTACCAACTGAGCTACTCCCGCGTCATCAACAACAGGCCAGCATTATAGAGGGATTACAGGGGCTGTCAACGGGCAATATCTGGTCTTTTGCAAAATATTCCGCATAAAGCAGCCGCCTGCCTATTCTTAGTGCAAATTTCCGGCCTTTTCCTTAATCAGCGGCCACGCCAGGCGCAGGTAATAGAACATCGACCACACCGTCAGCACGCAGGCGATCCACAGCAGGCGCTCACCCCATACGTGGGTATCGATGGCGCCGAAGATCACCTCGTGGTACAGCAGCAGGGGGATGGCCGTCATTTGCGCGGCCGTCTTGATCTTGCCGATCGAGCTGACGGCCACCGATTTCGAGGCGCCGATCTGCGCCATCCATTCGCGCAGCGCGGAAATCGTGATCTCGCGGCCGATGATGATGAAGGCCAGCACGGCATTGACCCGGTCCAGCTGCACCAGCACCAGCAAGGCGCCCGCCACCATCAGCTTGTCGGCCACGGGGTCAAGGAAGGCGCCGAAGGCCGACGTCTGGTTCCAGCGCCGCGCGAGGAAGCCATCGAACCAGTCGGTGACGGCGGCGATGATGAAGACCAGGGTGGCGACGAGGTTCTGGTCGCCATGCAGCAGCATCGACGGCGGCAGGTAAAACACGCCGACGACGAGCGGAATCAGGGCCACGCGCAGCCAGGTCAGGAGGATGGGAATATTAAAAGGCATAGGGAAGCAATCGGCCGACGGGTAAATTGAACATGAAGAAAGCGTGAAGAAAGCGCCACTAGTCTACATGGCCCCGGGGTATTAGCCTAGTCCGGTTGCGGCAGCGCCGGACCAGGCCAAACATTCGTTAATGCAACTGCTTGTAAATCTCTTCCGCCAGCTGCGTGGAAATCCCCTCCACCGACATCAGGTCCTCGACGCTGGCGTCGACCACGCCGCGCAAGCCGCCAAAGCGCGACAGCAGCTTCTGGCGGCGCTTGGCGCCGCATCGTGCCCCTCTCGATTTCTTCCAGGCGCGAGGTCTGGCGCACCCGTTCGAGCATTAATGCAACTGCTTGTAGATCTCTTCCGCCAGCTGCGTGGAAATCCCCTCCACCGACATCAGGTCCTCGACGCTGGC